>NZ_JBEYIF010000019.1:0-132582 GCF_040635655.1 Streptomyces sp. NPDC006923 | reverse complement strand
CAGCAGCCTCGGATACCTCAGCCCCGCCGAATACGAGACCGCACACGCAGCCTGACCACCACACCGATGGTGTCCGTCAAAGCGGAACAAGCTCACTCTGCGGTCCATCGTGCTCCAGTAGTCGGCGACTCCCCGCAGCGCCGTTGCCGGGTCACGGGGAAACAGGGCTCCCGGCTGAGGGCGCACGTCCTTGGGCGCATAGCCGATCTCCGCCTCGGCCACGGAGCGCCCGAGCGACTCGCCCAGGATGCTGGTGATGAAGGGGACTATCGCCTCCCGAGGACGTGTCCCGCGGTGGGTCCAGTTCTTGACACTTGTATGGGTGTAACTCGCGGCCTCACCAGCCGCTTTTGCTCGTGCGTTAAGCCGCCTGGCCAGCTCCTTGCTGCTCAGCCCAGCTTCCGCGATCAGCCCCGCCAGTAATGGGTTGCTTGCTGCAACAGCCATCTGTGCCTCCCGTGATGCCCCGACGGTCTGCTCCGGGCGCAGACTCAGTGTCCACCGGGCTCGTGCATTCCGGCGGCGCCGCGAGGCGGAGCGAAAAAGTTGTGCCCCCTCGCGAGCCTCCCCGGCCCGGCCGCCGACCGGAAGGCTGTCGAGTAATCCCCGCGGCCCCGTCACGTGAGCGACTGCCGCGGCGGCGGGCCACCGCAGTGCCCCGGAGTTCACCCCACCCACCCAGGAGAACGCCATGCGTCTACTCGTCACCGGCGGCGCCGGCTTCATCGGTTCGCACTACGTCCATCACGTCCTGTCCACCACCGACGACCATGTCACGGTCCTGGACGCTCTCACCTACGCCGGCTCCCTGGAGAACCTTGGACCGGAGCTCAGGTCCAACCGGCTGACGTTCGTCGAGGGCACCATCCTGGACCCCGACCTGGTCGACGACTTGGTGAAGACGCACGATGCGGTGGTGCACCTCGCGGCCGAGTCGCACGTGGACCGCTCGTTCCTGGCCGGCGGCCACTTCCTCACCGTGAACGTCCTGGGCACCCAGCTCCTCCTGGACGCCGCGCGCCGCCACCGGGTCGGGAAGTTCGTGCACGTCTCCACCGACGAGGTCTACGGCCCGCTGCCCGAGGGCACCGCTGCGGAGGACGCCCCCCTGAGACCCACCGTGCCGTACGCGGCATCGAAAGCCGCGAGCGACCTGGTGGCCCTGTCCGCCTACGCCACCCACCGCGTGCCGGTGTGTGTCACCCGCTCCTCGAACAACTACGGTCCCCGGCAGCACCCGGAGAAGGTCATTCCGCGCTTCGTGACCAAGCTGCTCAAGGGCGAGCGGATCGGGCTGCACGGCCGCGGCGAACACGTCCGCAACTGGATCCACGTCAGCGACAACGCGACAGGCATCGACCTCGTTCTGCGCCATGGCACGCCCGGCGAGGTCTACAACCTGGGTGGCGGCACCGATCTGACCAACCGGCAGCTCACCGAGCACATCCTTCGTGTCTGCGGCGCCAGCTGGGACAGCGTCGACTACATCCAGGACCGCCAGTCCAATGACCTGCGCTATGCCATGACCTGGGCCAAAGCGGCACGGCTGGGATACCACCCGCGCCGCGACTTCGAGGACGGGCTCACCGAGACCACCGACTGGTACCGGGCCAAATCCGACCGGTGGACCCCCCTGCACCGCAACGCCGGCTCCTCCGTGCCCTGATACCCGGCCCGGCCGGGCAGGACCCCCTGTGAAAGCCCCTCCGGAAGGAGAGCACATGCCGATCCCGAACACCGACGCCCCTCCCGCCTCAGTGCGCCACAACGCGCGTCCCTACCTGCACGGCCCGGAGACTGCTGCCATGGCACGGGCAGTGGAGGCCGGGCAGTACGGCCACGGCCCCCAGGCAGATCTGTTCGAACGCGAGCTGGCCGACTACCTGGGTGCGCCCGACGTCGTGGCCGTCTCATCCGCCACGGTGGGCATTCACCTCGCGCTCCAGGCGTGCGGTGTCGGACCGGGCACTGAGGTGATCGTCCCCTCCCAGACGTTCGCCGCGACGATCCAACCGATCGTGGCCCTGGGCGCCGCCCCCCGGTTCATCGACCACGCCCCCAACAGCCTGTGCGTGGAGCCGACCACCGTACTGGAGGCGATCACCCCGGCCACTCAAGCGGTCCTGCCGGTCCTCTACGGCGGACGGCCGGTCGATCTCAGCGGCATCGCCCCCGGACTGCGGCGCCGAGGCATCCACATCATCGAGGACGCCGCACAGGCATTCGGGTCCCGGCGGAGCATGACACCGGCCACGACGGTCTACTCCTTCGGGCCGATCAAGCAAGTGACGGCCCTGGTCGGCGGGGCGATCGTGCCGCGCACCGGCGAAGAGGCCGAGAATCTGCGCCGGATGCGGTCCCTCGGCATCACCAGCTCCCAGGCTGACCGCATCCGCACCACGAGCTACACCGTCCAGGGGCCCGGTCTGCGCGGCACCATTCCGGACGTCAACGCGGCCGTCGGCCGCATCCAGCTGGCCCGGTTCGACGAAATCGTGGCACCCCGGCGAATCGCCCTGTGGAACGCGTACGCGCAAGCCCTCTCCGACATCCCCGGCGTCGCCCTCGTCGACGTCGGGATCGAGCACGCCGTGCCGTTCAACTGCGTGGTCCGTATCCCGGGCCGCGACCGCGTCCACCGGATCATGCGCGACAGGGGCATCGGCGTGGGCGTCCACTACCCGCCCAACCACCTGCAACCCGGCTTCGCTTCTTGGACCCGATCACTTCCCGTCACCGAGCGGGCCGCCGAGGAGATTCTCAGCCTGCCCTTCCACCCGGCCATGACCCCCGACGACGCGCGATGGTCGGCCACCGCCCTTCTCCAAGCCCTGGCCGACCGGCCCCGCTGACCCCGGCGCCCCGAGCGTCAGCAGCCCCATCCCTCCCGGCGGCGCCAGCGCCGCCTTCCCCTTCCTGTCCCCTGTGAGGAGCAAGGAATGACCGTGTTCCCCGACAATGCCGCCCCCCGCCGGCGTCTCCTCGTGACCGGCGTCGGCGGCGCCCCCGGCCTCGACCTCGCCGCCTGCCTGGCCTCCGCCGGCCACACCGTGCTGGGCACCGACTCCAACCCCCTCGCCCCCGGACTGATCATCCCGGGCATCTCTTCCCGGATCGCCGCCCGCGCCGACAGCCCTCAATACAAAAGCGACCTGCGCACCCTCCTTGCCGGATTCCGCCCCGAGGCAATCATCTCGGGCGTAGAACGCGAACTGCCTCTGCTCATCGAGATGCAGGACGAACTCGACGCCGCAGGCATCCGAACGTGGCTGCCCTCCGCCCGCACGGCGGCCATCACCCTGGACAAGGCCCTCTTCCACGAAGCCGTCACCGCTGAAGGCATCCCCACCCCCCTCACCGCACGCCCCGAGGACATACACCTACTGCCCGAGACCGGCGGACTCGTGGTCAAGCCCCGCCGGGGGCAAGGCTCCAAGGACGTCCACTACTGCGCCACCCGCCGGCAGGCGGCCGTGCTGTGCGAGCTGGTTGCCGACCCGATCGTGCAGCAGCGCATCGCCGGGCAGGAATTCAGTGCGGACTGCCTGGTCGACCGCGACGGCCGCACCTCCGTCGTCCTGCGTCGACGGCTCCTGGTCCACGGCGGCATGTCGATGGTCGCCTCCACCTTCCACCACGAGAAGGCAACGCAACTGGTCAAGACCACCCTCACGGCCATCGGATCCGTAGGCCCCTGCGACGTACAGGGATTCATCACCGACGACCATCCCGTCCCCGTCGTGATCACCGAGGTCAATCACCGTCTCGCCGCAGGATTCCGGCTCAGCGAAGCCGCCGGCGCCGACCTGGTCGGCCAGACCCTCAACGGGCTCTTCAACATCCCCGTGGACCATCAGCGCCTGGCCTACCGGTCCGACGTCCACCTCACCAAGTACGTCACCGAGCTCTCCACCCAGCCCCGGCCGCAACAGCCTCCGAGGAGCCACCCGTGCCCCACCAACTGCCCCTCCGCCTGACCGGCACCGGGCTCACGCTGCGCCCGCTCTCCCCCGACGACGAGCAGCACGTCGCCCGAGCCCTCGCCGACGCCGAGATCGTCCGCTGGGCCACCGGGGCACACCTGCACCGCCTGCCCGCCGACGAACGTGCCGCCCAGTGGCTGCGCACCCGCCTCACGGCCTGGTCCGAAGGCATCCCCGACTTCGCCATCGCCGATCCCGACACTGACGAGCTCACCGGATACATCGGCCTGCGGCGTATCCGCAACGGCAACGCCGAGGTCGGCAGCTGGATCGCGCCCTGGGCCCGCGGCCGGGGCCTCGCGGCGAACGCCCTCCTGAGCACGGCCGGATGGGCACTGACCCCTATAGCCCACAGCGGCATGGGGCTCCACCGCATCGTCATGCACCACTCCACCGACAATCCGGCCTCATGCACCGTCGCGGCCAAGGCCGGACTCCTGCTGGAGGGCACCATGCGGCAGGCCACCACCGACAACACCGGCGCCCGTCACGACTCCCACCTCCACGCCCGACTGGCCACCGACCCAGACCCCCGCGAGCGCGTTCCCACCTCATCGTGACCACGACCGTGGGACGATCCCCGAACCTGCCGGATGCCACCACCCGCATCACCCCGAGGTCCACCTGTGTTCAGTCCAAGCGATCTCCGTACCGTTCTCACCTCGTACCTGGTCCATCACCCCACCGAGAGCACCCGCCTCGCCCCCGTGGCAGCCGCCCTCGACGCAGCACACAGGACACCGGACCCGGTACCGGTGACGTGCAGTGCCGTCGTCATCGACCACGACCGCCTCGTCCTGCACACGCAGAACGCCCCCGCCGGCTCCGGCCTGCCGGGCGCCGAACACCAGGACGGGGACCGCAGTCCGCTGGCCACCGCCCTGCGCGCCGTACGTGACCAGACCGGCATCCGCCCCGGCGACCTCTGCCTCACCCCGCAATTCCTCCACGCCCCGCTCGACATCGCACCGGGTCCCGGCGCAGTCAGCCGGACTTCCGGCGCACCGATCGCCGATCTCCGCTACACCTTCTACGTCGCCCACAAGCCCAACAAGCCCAACGCCCAGGCGCTCTGGCAGCCCGCAGCAGACGTCACCCTTACGGAGCTGGCGGCCAAGGCGACAGGTCTGGACGGACAGGTAAACCCGCTCAATGCCTCGGCGCTGATTTGCAACTCCCGCGGCGAGTACCTGCTGCACCTACGGGACATGCGGGAGGGTATCTGGGCTCCGGGGTGCTGGGCCCTGCTCGGCGGCGGCCACGAGCCCGGCGACCGCACTCCGGAGGACACGATCCGGCGCGAACTGGCGGAGGAAGCCGGCATCATTCCCCAGCGACTGGAGACATTCCTGGACGAAGAAGTCCGCGACCCGGACGGCCTGACCGTGCCGGTCCGAATCTTCACCGCACTCTGGGAAGGCGACCCGGCTCGGCTTCCACTCACGGAGGGCGTGATGCTCGCCTGGTTCCCTCCAGCCACAGTGCCCCGCCTTCGCCTCGGCGGAGAAACCCTCGACCTGGTCCAACGCCACGCCCGCATCGCAGAACCAACCTAGGTGTTCTGTCACGAAGGTCGGTGACAGGGTTCACATCTGATTGAACTTGAACCGGGTGAGGACCCTTTGCTTGGTGTGGATTGCGACATCTACACCGGCGACCAGAAGTGCCCTCGTGCCTCACCGTAATGCGTCCCCGACCGAGACCGGACGGCTGCGTCTGGCCGCTGCATCGTCGCCGACGGCCGACCATCGGCATCCGTCGCTGCAAGGACAGCAGCGAGGGCTCGTTCCCATGTGCCGTCCGCGGCCCACCTGATCAGGCGTTTGTGCGCGCTCTGTAAAGGCCCGAGTTCGTCTGGCAGGTCGTGCCAGGGCGAGCAGGTGCGGTATTTTCACGCGATGGCCTCCAGGGCCCGCCGATTGTCGGCCCACCGTCGTCCACGGACCGGATCGGCCAGCATCATCGGACCGATCCGGTCCCACATCGCATCAGTGATCACTGACCGGACAGACACATCCGATCAACTGATCAAGCCATCCAAGAGACACGCTCCAAGCGCGGGGCGGCCAACTGCCCCTTAGAAGCCGTCTCTTTTCCGAATTTGATGTGCGGGTTTCCGCAGGTCAAGCATGATCGCCGCATATTCCAGGCAGGCTGAGGCCGTCGTGTTCGTCCTGGTGGTGTGGAGGTGGCGGATGCCGTCGATGCGGGCCGTGCTCGAGAGCCGTGAGAAGGCGGCTCTGGTGCGGGTGGAGGAACTGCGGGCCGAGTTTGAGCGGGTGCGGACCGCTCTCGCGGAAGCCGAAGAGGTGCTGAACCACCGGGTGATCGGCCTGGAACAGTATCTGGAGGCCCTCGCCGACCAGGGAGTGTCCGCCGATGTGGAGCCGGACGGGGCGGGTGGGGCCGGGGTCGAGGTTGAGGAGCCGGTGGTGGCGGCGCCGCGCAGGACCGTGGCCCGCAAGGAGGACGGGGTGCCGGTGGATGTTCTCGGTGCGGACTACCGGCGGATCATGGCCGTCCTCGGCCAGGCCGGCGACAGGTTGACTGCTCGGCAGACGGCAGTGGCCCTGGGCTGGGACAGCTCCCTTCCTTCCCGCGTCGAGGGTGCTCGGGGGAAGCTGAAGCGGCTGGTGGAGCGGGGCTGGCTGGTTGAGGACAGGCCGGGCCGGTTCACGCTGCCGGCGTCAGGGCCCGCGGCCGCTGTTGCCGCGCAGGGGCGAGGCGGGCGAGGCGGCGGCTCATCATCATGGTCATCGACCAGAGAACCATGGCTTCGCTGCTGTCCGTCCGTGCTTCGTAATCGCGGGTCAGGCGGCGGCTTCGCATCAGCCAGGCGAAGGTGCGTTCGATGATCCACCGGCGCGGGAGGACGGTGAAGCCGCTCATGTCGTCACTGCGTTTGACGACCTCCAGGGCGAGGCCGAGTGCCTGGGTGGCCCAGTCGACGAGGTAGCCGGTGTAACTGCCGTCGGCCCAGATCAGCTGCAGTTGGCGGTAGGTCTCCCGCAGATGGGGCAGCATTGTGCGGGCGGCGTCCCGGTCCGTGGTGGAGGCGGGCGTCACCAGCACCGTCAGGACCAGTCCGAGGCAGTCCGTGACCACGTGCCGTTTGCGGCCGTTGATTTTCTTCCCGCCATCGAAGCCGCGTGAGTCGTTCTTGACGGTGGCGTCGGCCTTCACCGACTGCGAATCGATGACGGCCGCGGTCGGCTCGACATCCCGGCCCTCCGCTTTCCTCACTCGCTCGCGGAGACGGTCGTGGAACTCACGGACCAGGCCGTTGTCACGCCAGCGGCGGAAGAAAGCGCAGACCCGCTTCCAGGGCGGGAAGTCCGACGGCATGTTCCGCCACTTGACGCCGTTGTCGACCATGTAGCGAATCGCGTCGATCAGCTGGCGGTGGCAGTAGCCCTCCGGACGGCCGCCCCGGCCGTCCATCCACGCCGGCACCGGCGGCACGGCCCGCATCACGACCCACTCCGCATCGCTCATGTCCGAGTCGTAGCGGGACGGGCGGTCCGGGTGGTCGGCCGCGTTCCCGAACCTGTGGGCGAGACAGTCACACTCCGGAGGCAACGAGCTGGACTGCGCGGACACGACCGCGTACAACTGCGACAACAGGGCCTCTTGTGGTGCTTACGGACTCGACACCCGCGTGCTACCAGGAGGCCCTTCTTTCATGCACGCACAGCAGCCAACTCACCCGATCCAGAACCCTGTTCGACCAAAACGACCACCTGACCGGAAAAGAGACGGCTTCTTACACCGCACCAACCGGGTCGCGCCGTAGGAGCACCGGCGCCGTGGTGGTCGGTTCACAGCGGCGGTGTTCGGACCGGATTGCAGACCTGCTGCGAACGCGAGGGGTAGTCGCCCAGTCGGTGATGACCGGGCCCTGGTTGACGAGGTGGCGCAGATGCTCCGGGCCGAAGGCGCCGGCCCTTTCCTCTCGCTGAGATGGGCAGGGCCCTCACCACCGCAGGTCGGAGCACGGATTCGCCCACGGCAGACGAGAAAGAGCCCCGAGGGACTGGAACCTCTCCCGGAGGCCATGTCAACGTACAACTCCCCAGGAAACACCAGGTCAGAGATGCTCCAAGCGGAGCGGGGGCCAGCGTCCGGAGCTGGCCCTGTCTCCCGTCTCGCGCCATGGTCCCTAGCAAGGAGGCCCACCTGCCGAAAGCCACACTTCGATTGGCCCGCGTCACCGTTCCGATCCTCCTGGCGCTCGGCGCCATGAACGCATGGACCGCCCAGATGAAAGCCGACTATGCCGCCCTGTCCAACGGTCCTGTGTTCTGTGTCTGCGCCGCCGACCTTTTCGGCGAGGACCTGGTGCAGCACGGACATCGCCAAGACCTGATGGTGCTCGCGCACGTCGCGGCCCCCCCGGGTGCTGTGGCCCGTGGCATCGCCCGAGCTGTCGGCGGCCCCGAACGCGTCGTGACCCGCAACGTAAGCCGACTCGCCGAGGACGGGCGTAGCCCTGATCGAGGATGACGTTCACTCCGCGCTCGGCTACCGACCGACGTCGTAGCCACCGCATGTCGGCGGACTATAGGCCACGACCCCCGGTTACCGAAACCGGGGATTCTCCGGATGGTTTAGGGCATCCGCACTGACTGCTTGGCGGTGGATCGCGTGCGGGCCGAACCTTGTCTTGCCCTACCCGCCGGAGCCTGCCATGTGTGACAAATTGCTATCGATACAGAGCGTTGCGGAAATATTGGACGTAAGTCGACGTTCGGTCTATCGGTATATAGCTCTCGGGGAGCTTTCTGTCATCGATCTGCGTACGGGCACGGAACGCTCTCGCGTGCGAGTTCCCGGAGGCGACGTGACGGCTCTAATCCAGCGACGCACTTGCTCTCCCGCATCCTCTGCTAATCGGGATTTTAACCCGCGTCCACGTGTCAGGTGAATCGAGAAAGGGAAAATGGCATATCTGCGTAAACTTCCGTCGGGGAAGTGGCAAGCAACCGTAAGGACGCCGGCGGGTGATCGGGACACCGAGACTTTCGCGCTTAAAGATCAAGCGCGGGAATGGGGGGCTGAGCGAGAAGCTCAGTATCGTCGGGGTGTGCACCGGGATCCGCGTGGCGGGAAAATTAAATTCCGTGAATGGCATGACCGCTGGTGGGATGCACGGGTTGTCGAGCCGCATACGCTGCGTGGGGATGCGTCTTCCATACGCAACCACGTTATGCCGTATTGGGCGGACTGGGAAATGCGAGCGATAGGACGCATTGACGTGCAGGCTTGGGTTCGCAAGCTGATCCACGAGAAGAAGGGTGCGTCGGCCATCCGCCGCTCTTACAACCTATTGCACTCGCTGATGCAGGCTGCGGTGGATGAAGACCTCATTTCAGTTACGCCGTGCCGACGCATCGACTTGCCGCCGGAAGCTGTAAAACCTCCGGAGTGGTTTACGCTCAACCAAGCGCAAGCGATCCTTGATGAGCTGCCGCAACCGTGGAAGACGATGGCCCTGCTGGGCTTCTATACCGGACTCCGCTGGGGGGAGTTGTCTGGGCTTCACGGGAAGAGGATAGACTGGACAAGGTTGCGCCTATTCGTCGTCGAGGTCAACACGAAATCGGGCATCAAGGAGTATCCGAAGACGGCGAAGAGCCGTCGGGAAGTTCCCCTGCCGGGTCATGTGATCGATGCCTTGTCGCGCCACACGCATGGGAAGGATCGTGGCGATGTTGTCTTCACCACGGTAACCAAAGGGCGAGCTGGCCGATTGCTCGATGATGGAAATTGGCGGCGCCAGACGTGGTGGCCTGCCGTTCGTGCGGCCCATTTTCTCGATGAAGTCGGCAAGCGGCGAGCTGTGCCCGAGTATTCGCCGCACTCCATGCGCCACACGTGCGCTTCGTGGCTGGTGCAAAAGGGCGTGTCTCTATATGAGGTGCAGCATCTGCTGGGGCACGAAAGCTATCAGACCACCCAGCGATATGCTCACCTCGCGCCTGATGCGCACGAGGCGGTTCTCGGCGCGTGGACGCGACTCGAGTCGCAGCTCCTAGTGCCAACCGACACAGTACTGGCCACGACTGGGGTGCAGTGATTGCAGGCAACCCAATACTTGCCAGCCCTGCTGGTTCGCTTCGAACCAGCAGGGCTTCATGCTGCTACCGGGCTTGCGAGCCCGGGTGTTCGGTCAGGCTGTTGGAAGCCTTCCTCATGCCCGAGAGGCGGGGGTGACGCACGCATGACGCACGGGGGCCTGCTCCGCTGGAGAGTGAGTGTCATCTGACCTGCATGTTATCTTGTGAATTGCTGGCTGCACATCTTCCCGATGACGCACCATGTGGAGTGCGTGGCGATCCTTGAACCGGTCGCGAAGGGCGCCTGACCTGCGGGTTTGTGCGTGCGCATGATGTGCGCCATGCGCGTAACGGGCGATGTCATGACGCTGAAATGACGCCCTCAAGGGTGTCTTGGCGCTCATTCTGATGGGGTGTCAGGCGCCCTCTTGGGCAGGTCTTGGGGACCAGTTGGGGACCACACGGTGTGCCCGGTGGCGCACGTGAGGCCCCCGTATGCACTGTATGCGCCTGGCTTGAGCCTTCTGTATCCGGAAAATGCTCCCGACCCTCACTCCTCAGGTCAATGGGGTTGATTGCACGTCGATTCGCTGTGACTGCGGCGTCGTCCTGGCGCGACTTGGGGCCAGGACAGCGGAAACGTCCACTCGCGTTCCCCGGCTGTCAGCGGTGCATCGCCGAACAATGACAGCGGTTCCAGCGGCGCTGATCCGCTCAGCGGAACGCGGCGACATTGCGGGCGGCCCAGTCGGCGAAGGATTGCGGGGCGCGGCCGAGGACCCTGTGGACGTCCGGGCTGACGTGCAGCTCGGCCGGGCTGGGGGAGCCGAGGATGTCCAGCGTGTCGTCGGCGAGCTCCGCCGGCATGCTCTGGGTCATGGCGGCCTTGGCCTCGTCGCGGGTGAGCTCGTGGAACTTCACTGGCGAGCCCAGCGCGGCGGAGATGGCCGCCGCCTGCCGGCGAGGAGTGATCACCTCCGGGCCGGTCAGCTCGTAGACTCCGCCGGCGTGCAGGTCGTCCTGGAGGCAGGCGGCGGCAACGGCGGCGATGTCCGCCGGGTCGATGATCGGTACCCCGATGTCGCCGAAGGGCGCGGCGACGACCTGTCGCGTGCGGACGGACTCGGCCCACCACAGGGCGTTGGAGGCGAAGCCGCCCGGCCGCAGGATGGCCCACTCCAGGCCGGACGACCGCAGCGTGTCCTCCAGCGCGCGCATGGCGATCCGCGTCGGGCCGAAGGGCCTGGTCACCACGCCCAGTGTGGAGAGCAGGACGACCCGGCGGACCCCGCTGGCCGCAGCTTCGCCGATGATGTCGGCAGGTCTGGCTCCGGCGGCGTGCAGGTCACCGGACAGCAGCAGGAACAACGCCTTCGCCCCGGTCAGCGCCGGCTTGAGGCCGGCCGGCTTGGTCAGGTCGGCCGCCACGTGGCGGACGCCGTTCGGCAGTGCGGCCGTGTGCCGTGACACAGCCGTCACCTGCTGGCCCGCCTCGGCCAGCGCATGCGTCAACGGCCGGCCGATATTCCCCGTAGCCCCGGTCACCACGATCATGATCAGCTCCTTGTCGGTAGTGCTGTGTGATCTTCACGTTAAGAGTCGGGCTAACTTTCGGTAAGGGCATACCTTTAAGTAAGCTCATGTCATGACGGGAAGCGTGCAGCGCAGGCAGGCCGGGACGAGCGAGCGGTATGACGTGTTTCACACCGACTGCCCCGCGCGCGGGGTGGTCGACCATGTGACCAGCAGGTGGGGGATCTGGGTGCTGATCTCGTTGCGGAGCAACGATCTCCGGTTCTATGAGCTGCGCGACAGCATCCATGGCATCAGCGAGAAGATGCTCGCCCAAACCCTCCGAACGCTGGTCCAGGACGGCCTGGTCTGGCGGGAAGTCGAGCCGACGACGCCGCCTCAGGTCACCTACGGGCTCAGCGAGTTCGGCCGGGAGGTGGGCGGGCCGCTGAGGGAGCTGTTCGACGGAATCACACGGCGGCTGTCACCGCGAAGCGCCGGATAGAGCCGGATAGAGGGGGCTGAGGAATATCTCCGTCGGATGGTGCGTAAACGGCTCGGTTCGCGATGGAGGTCGGGTCGGGATGGCCTGACCGATCGGCCGGCGGGTGATCAGCAGATGGCCCAGTGGGGCCGACGGCGAGCTGCTTGAACTGGTGGAGTGGGCGGAGGTCTGCTCCACGGCGTAGCGGACCTGCGAGGACGTAGCGACCTGGCGAGGCCGATGGTGTCCGGGGGCACAGCGCGGGTTCATGGGAACATCGGCGCTGTGAGATCCAGCGAGACAGGTGCCGCATTCACGCGAGTGGCGGGTATCGGTGCGGGAGGTGTGGTTGCTCGCCCGGCGCTGTTCGGACGGCTGGGCGGGGCGGCCCGAGTGACGGTGGTGTCGGCGTCGGCGGGGAGCGGCAAAACGATGCTGCTGCGATCGTGGCTGTCCGAGGCGGGCCTGGCCGAGTACGCGGCGTGGGTGCCGGTGGGGCGGGATGAGCGGGATCCGCAGCGCTTCTGGCTTGGCGTCGTGGACGCGCTGCGCCGGACCACGGCGGGCTCGGCGCTGGTCGGGACCTTCACGGCGGCTCCGGACCTGGACGGGTGGACGATCGTGGAGCGGCTGCTCGCGGACCTGGCCCCGCTGCAGGACCGGAACTACCTGGTGATCGACGACGTGCACGAGCTTGACCCGGAGGCGCTGCGACAACTGCGACTGCTCATCATGCGGGCGTCGCCTCAGTTGCGTTTCGTGTTGGCCACGCGGCACGACGTGCGCCTGGGCCTGCATCAACTGCGGCTGGAAGGCGAACTCAACGAGATCCGCGATCCGGATCTGCGGTTCACCCTGGCCGAAACCGAGGAACTGTTCAGAGCGGCGGGGCCGGCGCTGCCCGGGCCCGCGGTTGCGGTGCTGCACGAGCGGACCGAGGGCTGGGCCGCGGGGCTGCGGCTGGCCGCGCTGTCCCTGGCGGGGCACGCGGACCCCGACCACCGGCTGGCGGCCGAGTTCTCCGGCAGTGAGCGGACGGTGGCCGAGTACCTGTTGGCCGAGGTGCTGGATCGGCAGAGCGAGCAGGTGCGGGGGCTGCTGCTGCGCACCAGCATCCTGGAACGGGTCAACGGCGAGCTCGCGAACCTGCTGACCGGGGGTGAGGGCGGCGAGCGGATGCTGCAGGACCTGGAGGCCGCGAACGCGTTCGTGGTCTCGCTGGACACCTCGCGGACCTGGTTCCGCTATCACCACCTGTTCGCGGACCTGCTGCGGCTACAACTGCGGCGCACCCGCCCCGGCGAGGTCGCCGCACTGCACCGGGCCGCCGCCGACTGGCTGGCGGGCCGGGGCATGGCGGTGGAGGCGATTCGGCACGCCCAGGCCGCGCGGGACTGGGTGCGGGCTGCCAGGCTGCTCGCCGACCAGTGGCCCGGCCTGTACCTGGAAGGGAAGACCGCCGTCGTCCACGGGCTGCTCGCGGGATTCCCCACCGAGTCCCGCACGGCGGACGCGGAGCTGGCGGCGGTGGCCGCGGCCGACGAGCTGGCCGGCGGGTCGCCGGCGGCGGCGGAACGGTACCTGTGCCTGGCGGAGCGGGCGCTGGCGTCGGAGGGCCGGCCGGGGCAGGCGCACCTGCTGGTGGGGATCGTCCGGCTGTTGATCGCCCGCTGGCACGGGAGCCTGGCGGCGGTGACCGAACAGGCGCAGCGGCTGCAGGACGTGGCGGCGGCGGCCGAGACGACGCGGCCCGGCCTGGGCGAGGACTTGCGCGCGCTGGCGCTGATCAGCCTGGGCAGCACCGAGTTCTGGATGGCCAGGTTCCAGGAGGCCGTGCGGCACCTGGAGCAGGGCGTCGCGCTCGCGCGCCGGATCGGGCGGCCTTACCTGGAGTTCACCGGCCTTGTCCACCAGGCGACTCTCGAGTTCTTCCGCTCGCTCCCGTTGGCGCTGGAGCACAGCAGGCGGGCGGCCGAGCTGGCCGAACGGCACGGCTGGACCGAGGGGCCGGCCTTCGGTCTGGCGAGCGTGAACGTCGGGACCATCCTGGCCTGGCAGGGGCGGCCGGAGGAGGGCGAACCCTGGATGCGGCGGGCCGAGCGCACCCTCCGGGCGGAGACCGAGCCCGCGGACGCGCTCGCGATCCGCTCCCTGCGCGGAGTGCTGGCGCTGGCGCGCGGCCGGGACGCCGACGCGCTGGCCGCCTTCCAAGCCGCCGACCAGGTGGCCGAGCGCCTGACCGAACCGAACCTGATGGTCCACGGGAACCGGTCCTTCCTCGTCCAGACCCTTGTCCGCCTCGGTGAGACCGACCGCGCCGAGCAGGTCCTGGCCGGTCTCTCCGACCAGGACCGCGATGGCGGGCAGATGCGGCTGGGCCTGGCAGCCCTGCGGCTCGCCCAAGACGATCCGCAGGCGGCGGTAGCCGCGCTCGCGCCGGTGCTCGACGGCTCCGCGGAGCTGCCCTGGCCGGGCTGGCTGGCCCAGGCGTTCCTGCTGGAGGCGATCGCCCGTGCCGCGCTCGGTGATCCCCGCGCCGCCGCCGGAGCCCTGGAGCGCGCGCTGGACCTGGCCGAACCTGACGGAGTGCTGCTGTGGTTCCTGCTGCACCCGGTGCCGGGTCTGCTGGAGAGCCACCCCGGGCACCGCACCGCCCACGCCGCCCTGATCGCCGAGATCCGCGGCCTGCTCGCCGGTCACCAGCCCGCGCCGTCGACTGCCGGGCCGTGGCCGCTCGCCGAGCCGCTGAGCCGAAGCGAGCTGCGGGTACTGCGCTACCTGCCGACCAACCTGACCACGCCGGACATCGCCGGCCAGCTGAATGTCTCGCCCAACACCGTCAAAGTGCACATGCGCCACGTGTACGCCAAGCTCGGCGTCCACCGCCGCGCCGAGGCCGTCGCCCGAGCCCGCGACCTGGGCCTGCTTGCGCCCGGCACCCGCTGAGCGGTTCTCGAGGACGTACCCGTCGGCGAGCGCCGGCGCGCTATTACCCGGATCGGGTGACGCTCGATAACCCGACCGGACCGTAATTTGCGATGAGGCGAGCGCATCATCCCCATCGACACCGGAGCGCCTCGGGTAGCGCACGCCGTTCCCCTGCCCTGGGGCGCCCATCGTAAGAGATAGAGAGTCCGACTTGACCGCCAGCAAGCCCACGCAAACCTTCGTCCTCGTTCCCGGCGCATGGCTGGGGGACTGGAGCTGGTACCCGGTCGCTCGCCAACTCACCGAGCGCGGCTACCCGACTCTGGCGCTGAGCATGCCCGGACTGACCTACGACGGCTCGCCGGCCGGGCTCCGGCTGGCCGACGCGGTCGACCACGTGGTGAGCGAAGTCGAGAGCCGCGATCTCACCGATGTTGTCCTGGTCTGCCACAGCTGGGGCGGATACCCGGTCACCGGCGCGGCCCACCGGCTCGTGGGCCGCGTCGCAAAGGTGATCTACTTCGCCGCGGTGGTCCCCGAGCAGGGCACGCCGATGATCGATGAGAACGAGCAGTACGCCGCGATGATTCGGCAGGCTGTCGCAGCGACTCCCGACGGAACCGTCCCCGTCGGCCTCGATGCGGTCCAGGGCGTGCTCATGCCCGGAGACCCCACGCCGCTCCAGAAGCTTGTCAGCCAACTGCTGCTGCCGCAGCCGGGCGGTTATATGACGGACAGTCTCGACGTGCCCCCGGTCACGGAGATCGGGCTGGACGCGGCTTATGTGCAGTGCGCCGACGACATTGCCCTGGCTCGGCCCGGCGCCGAGTTCGCGGCTCGGCTCGGCGTCGAGCCCGCGGTCATCCCGGGCAATCACATGACGCTGCTCACTGAT
Organism: Streptomyces sp. NPDC006923; assembly: GCF_040635655.1. NCBI lineage: Bacteria > Bacillati > Actinomycetota > Actinomycetes > Kitasatosporales > Streptomycetaceae > Streptomyces > Streptomyces sp. NPDC006923. The sequence goes on along the minus strand of NZ_JBEYIF010000019.1, from coordinate 116,724 downwards.
CCGGCCATCGTGGCCGACGCGCTCATCAGCGCTCTGGAATCCCGGCGGTGAGCAGTACCGGCTGAAGGAGCCGATGGCGCGCCACGTGGAGTGCGTGGCGATCCTTGAACCTGCCGCAAAGGGGCGCCTGACCTGCTCTTTTAATGGGTGCGCAGGAGGTGCGGTGTGGGCAATCGTTGTCAGCGGTTCACCTCGAGGTTCGTCAGAACGAGCAGAGCGCGCAGAAAACGGGTGGCGCGGACGGGATCGGTGCGGAGTCTGGTGAGAATCCGCCAGTTCTTGAGGTGAACGAAGCCGTGCTCGACCGATGCGCGTCCGACGGCGAGGACCCGGTTGGCGGTCTTCTCGCCGGGAGTGAGCTTGTGGGTGCGGCCGGCGTGGAAGCCGGTGACGATCACTGGGGCTTGTACGTCGTTGCCGAGGCCGCGGAAGCCGAGGTCCGCCGGCGGCCCGAGACCGGCGGTACGAAGGTGAGTCAGGATGTGGTCGTGGCGGGCGGCGGTGACGTCGTGGGTGCGGCCGGGCGGCGGAGATCCAGATCAGCCGACCCTTCATGCACAGATCGTAGAAGCCCGTTGATGGGGTTTCCGGACATGGATGCGATCGAGTGGCTTTGTTCACGAGCTGACAGCGCCTGTACAGGAGTTTGGGCAGCACGGGCCCCTGCCAGGACTCTGGCAGGGGCCCGTTGTGGACAGAGGCGAGGAGGGCCGGGACGTATCCCTGGAGGAGCAGCATCCTGGCCAACACGGCTACCGGCTGCTGGTGGCCTGACGGCCCGGCGTCACTTCAGGTGTCGGGCGAAGAACTGGGCCGCGGCGTCCCCCGCGAACTGCGGGACGCCGGTGTGCCCGCCCATATTGGCGTGCAGCGTCTTCTCCTTGGAGCCGAAGGCGTCGAACAGGTCCAGGGCCGCCTGCCGGTCGTTCCCTTCGTCGTCCCACTGGAGCAGGACGTGCAGCGGAATGGTGACCTGCCGGGCCTCCTCGAACATGGCCCGAGGCACGAAACTCCCGGCGAACAGAACAGCGGCCGAGATACGCGGCTCGACCACCGCCAGCCGGGTCCCGATGGAGATCACTCCCCCCGAGTACCCGACCGGGCCGCCGATCTCGGGCAGCGAAAGGAGGGCATCCAGTGCGGCCTGCCATTCTGGGACCGCCCTGTCGACCAGGGGGAGGATGAGAGCGTCGATGATCTCATCGCTGACCGGCTCGCCGGCCTCCAAAGCCCGGCGCAGGTCGGCGAGGGCCTGCTCAGCGGCGGGCAGGCGGGGCCGGTCGCCGCTTCCGGGAAGCTCGATGGTGGCCGTGGCGAAGCCGTCCGCTGCGGACTGCCGCGCTCGGGCCACCAGTCGGGGGTACGCCTTGCGCAGCCCGAGAGGAGGGGGGCCGAGCAGGATCAGCGGCGCCGGTGCGGATGCGGATCCGGGCGTCCACAGGATGCCGGGGATCTCGCCGAGGGTGAATTCGCGCTCGAGCACAGCGTCGTCGAGACGCTGTTCAGAAGTGAATTGCATGGTCGTGCCTTTCCGGAGTGCCATTGAGCGGCGCTCCCGGACGACCTATCGCCCGACCGTGACCCCGGAGGGGAGCACCCATGTCGATACGTTCACGGGTACCACCTCCTCGCTCTCTTGCACGGCCTCCGGCAACTTAGCAGTGGCTGGCGTGGTTCCGCCAACGAGTTTTTGCGGAGGCTCTGTGGCCGAACATCACGGCGTCGCAGTCACGCCTGACACTGGTCGGGAAGCGCACGTCCGCCACCGATTCCCCGCCGCCTCGGTCGGCCTCGGTGTGGCCGGGTTTCCGGCCGACTACCGGGAGTTCGTGACCCGGTTCGGGGCCGGCTCGCTGCACGACAGTTTCTTCGTGTGGGTTCCGCGACCGGGCGGCAGCGGGGCGGGTGGTCGGTCCACGACTGCGGTATGGCGGAGTTCCTTGTACGGCTCCTGCGAGCGGACTTCCCGGCCTGCCCCCTCAGCGACACGGCTCTGTGGGGTGAGGGAACGGCCCGCTTCCTCAACTTCAGGGATGAGAAGCGGCTTCGGGACGAAGGTTTCGACCCATGGACGGGGGAGCCGGACCCTTTTGCGGGGATGGAATTCGACTTAACCCCGCCCCGTCGACGCCTCTCGGGTCAGGGCCGGTGGACCGCGAAGGCAATCTGGTCGGTAAAGAGGACGCTGAGGCCCAGGTCCGGCAGGTCTACGCGAATCTGACCACCGCGCTGGAGGCAGCGGGCTCTGGCCTGGAGCACGTAGTCAAACTGACGGTCTACCTGACCGATCGGGGCGATCTGGGCGCGTTCCGCACAGTACGGGACGAACACCAGGACGCAGAGAACCCGCCCGCCTGCTCCTTGGTGATGGTCGCCGGCCTCGTTCACCCGGACTTCCGGATCGAGGTCGACGCGTTGGCCGTGGCACCGAGCGCGGGGTAACGCCTGTCGGCCCCCAGCCCGGAAGGGAACACCCCAGCCCGGAAGGGAGCATTCGAGCGGAGCGGGTGGATCTGTCCGATCAGCCCAGCGACGCGCTCACCGTACGCAGCTCGTCCAGGGCCGCCAGGACATACCCGGCGAGCTCGTCCCTGCCGTCACGGTCGCCCTCGGACCATTCGGCGAACCCGCGCTTGAAGGCGAGGACGCCCAGCTCGCTCGCGAGGGCCGCGGTGGGGTCGGGCAGGCCGCGGGCGACCAGGGCAGCCGTCATCGCGGCGGCGAGGCTGACGGTCTTGAGGGCGTCACGTTCTTGCAGCTCGGCGCTGGCGGCGACGGCCGCCTTCAGGCGCGGGGCGAGCTCGCGGTTCATGGGGCCCATCGCGCTCGACGCGCGCTCAAGACCGGCGGCGACCGCCTCCAGCGGGGTGGCACCGGCGGGGGCCTCGGCGATCCCCTCGGTCAGCAGTCGGCTCAGTGTCTCCTGTCCGGCCACCAGCAGCTCGCGCTTGTCGGGGAAGTGCCGGAAGAAGGTGCTCTTGGTGACCCCGGCGCGCTCGGCGATCTGCGCGACCGTCGTGGCGTCGTACCCCTGCTCGGTGAACAGGTCGACTGCGGCCATGACGAGGCGTTCGCGTGCGCCTGGTTCCCACCTACCCATGGGGTCAGCATATGTGATGGGACTCTTGTCCCGTAACCCTGGTAGCGTGTGACGGGACAAGAGTCCCATCACTTGTGGAGGGTTTCCATGCGCGTCTTCATCACCGGCGGCACCGGTCTGGTCGGTTCCGCCGTCGTCGCCGAACTGCTCGGCAACGGCCACACCGTCCTCGCACTCGCCCGTTCCGACGCGTCCGCGCTCGCTGTCGAGGCGGCCGGCGCCGAACCGCTCCGGGGAGACATCGCCGATCCGGACGTCCTTCGTGCCGGCGTCGCTCTGGCCGACGGGGTGATCCACCTGGCATTCGGCAATGACTTCAGCAGTCCCGAGGCCCTCGCGAAGAATGTCGCCGAGGAGAGTGCGGCCCTCGCGACCCTCGGCGAGGAACTCGTCGGCACCGGCCGCCCCTTCGTGACCGTCTCCGGTACGCCCCAGGTGCCGGGCCGTGTCTCCACCGAGGCCGACCCGGTGCCGACCGAGGGGCCGGTCGGTGGCCGCGGTCGCGCGGTCACGGCGGTCCTGGGCCTTGCCTCGCGCGGGGTCCGGAGCGCGGCCGTACGCCTGCCGCGCACGGTCCACCACCAGGGCGCGGGCGGGTTCGCCGGCTTGCTGACCGACATCGCACGCCGGACCGGAGTGTCCGGCTACCCGGGTGACGGCACGCAGCGCTGGCCGGCCGTCCACGCGCTCGACGCGGCGGTCCTCTTCCGGCTCGCCCTGGAGCAGGCGGAAGCCGGTACCTCCTGGCACGCCGTGGCCGACGAGGGAGACCAGGTGCGGGACATCGCCGCGGTCATCGGCCGACGGCTGGGCCTGCCGGTCGAGTCGGTGCCGTCGCAGACGTACGGCCCGCTCGGCCCGATCTTCTCGAACGACCAGCCCTCGTCCAGCGCCCACACCCGGCGGACACTCGGCTGGGAACCGAAGCGCCCCGGCCTCCTGGAGGATCTGGAGAACATCCAGCCCTGACCGGCGACCAGGAGGCCCGCCGACGGTGCTCGCGCCGACAACGGCAGGCCCTCGCCCCTCATCCACGTCACTCGCGGTGGCCCGGCTCGGCGCACCCATGGCCCGCGCCAGTTCACGCCCGGTCGACGCGGCTCCGGCTCTCGACGTGTTCCCCGCATCGTCGCCGACGGCCCATTCCGCTGACGCCGGACCGCCACCCGCGTGGCGGCAACACGTCCCGCACGGTCGGCCTGTCCGTGGCGAAAGCGAGTCTCCACGGCATCGCCGGCTGTGCACCCACGCACATACACAACCAACAGGAGGCCCCATCATGGTGGCAGTTGTCTTCGGCGCTCGCGGTAACGTCGGTCGTCATGTGGTCGATGGCCTGCTGGCCGCCGGTGAGCAGGTCAGAGCAGTCAGCAGGACCCCGGCCGCGGGCTCGACGGCCGGGTGGGAAGCAGTCGCCGCCGACCTGGATCGGCCCGAGACGCTGCCCGCGGCGCTCGACGGTGCCGACACGATGTTCCTTTACGGAATGCTCGATCCCTGGAAGCCCTACGACATAGAGAAGGTCGCTGCGGCGGCCACAGCCGCGGGGATCCGGCAGGTGGTGCTGCTCTCGTCGGTGTCGGTCCTGAACCCCGACGCCGACCATCCGGTCCCCCGCCTGAACCGCGCGATCGAGCAGGCCGTCCAACGGTCCGGCATGGACTGGACGTTCCTCAGGCCGGGGACGTTCGCCACCAACACCCGCACCTGGTGGGCCGAATCGATCCGCACGGACAATGTCGTCCGTCTTCCCTATCCGCTTGCGCAGTCGGCACCGGTGCACGAGAAGGACATCGCGGCGCTCGCGGTGACCGCTCTGACCGAACCGGGCCACTCGCACCAGGCCTACACCATCTACGGGGCCGAATCCCTGACCCTGCAACGGCAGGTCGAGTACATCGGCCAGGCGCTCGGCCGCCGCATCCGGATCGACCACGTCTCCGACGAGCAGGCTCGCGCGGAAGTGGGCAGCACCATGCACCCGGTCGTGGCCGAGGCCATTGTGAGTCAGTGGGCCGCCGCCCATGGGATCCCGGCCCTGACCTCCGTCATCGCCGAAAAGATCACCGGCGCGCCGGCGCACCCCTACGCCCAGTGGGCCGTCGACCACGCCGACGACTTCCGCTGACCGTCAGGCCCCGGTCGGTGGCGCGCTCATCGCTGCCGTCAGGAACGTGATCGCCCACCTCCGGGCCGCCTCGCCCGCTGCCGGGGACAGGCTGGCCGGGGGGTGCCGGTTGTAGACCTCGACGCGGTCCACTGCCGTCACGGCGAGGATTCCCCGCATCCGGAACCACAGTTCCTCCGGGGAAAGGTTCGGCAGTGCGCGCCCGAAGGCCGCCAGGTAGCGATCGCGGACCGCGTCCTCGGCCGGGCCGGTCCAGTTGCGTACTTCCTCGGCCGGGTCGCTGATGATCGTCACGATCAGCCGGGACGTCCGGGCGCCGCCCTCGTCGCCGGCCGGCATCTCGTCGAACAGCGGCCCCGCGAATGCCTCCACCAGTTCGGAGACCGGCGGGTCCGGGGTCCGGGCGAGCAGTCGGTCGAGTCCGGCGCGCTGCGCGGCGGTGATGGGATCGATCACGCGGCGGGTGACCGCGGCCAGGAGCTCCGCCTTCGAGCCGAAGTGGTACCCGACGGCCGCCAGGTTCGCCCCGGCGAGGTCGGTGATCGCGCGGACCGAGGTGCCGCGGTAACCGTGCTCGGCGAAGAGGTGCTCGGCGGCGTCAAGGATCTGGGTGCGGGTGTCGGGCGGCGCCATGTGTGCATACTGTACAGACGTTTGAATCAAACGAACGTATGAGTGAAACGCGCACGCGAAAGAGGTTGTCATGAAACTGCTCGTGTACGGAGCCGGGGTCCTCGGCAGCCTGTTCGCCGCCCGTCTGCATGAGGCCGGACACGACGTCTCGCTCCTCGCCCGGGGCCAGCGCCTGGCCGCTCTGCGGCGGCACGGGGTGCAGCTCGCCGAGGGAGACAGCCCGGACGTCAGGCGGATACCGGTACCGGTGGTCGAGCACCCGGCCGGCGGGTACGACCTGATCGCCGTCTTCGTCCGCACCCATCAGGTGGACGCGGTGCTGGAGTCACTCGCCGGTGTCGAAGGCGACGTGCTCTTCCTGCACAACTGGGCGGCGGGCGCGAAACCGCTGGGCGCGGTGATCGGCCACGAGCGAGTGCTGCTCGGCTTTCCCGCGGCCGCCGGCACGATGGACGGCGACGTGGTCCGCTATCGCGCGACCAACTTTATGACCCGCCGGGTCGCGATGCCGATCGGCGAACCCGACGGCCGTACCACCCCTCGTTTGGAACGGATCGTACGGGAGTTCCGCACCGCCGGGATCAACACCAAGGCCGAGCCGCGGATGGATACCTGGCTCAAGACGCACGCCGCGTTCGAGGTGCCACTCGGGCAGGCGGTGAACGCGGCGGGCGGCCCGGTGGCGCTGGCCGACGATCCGGACGCGGTCCGCGGCATGCTCCGCCTCATGCGGCAGAACCTGGCCGCCATGCCGACGCCGCCGGTCCCTCGTGGGTTCGCCGCGTTGCGGACTCTGCCGGAAGGGCTGCTCGTGGCCGTGCTGCGGCGCTTCTTGCGGAGCCCGACGGCCGTGAACAGCGGACTCGACAGCGCCTCGCCCGCGGTGGCGGCCGAACTGGAGCGGCTGGCCGAGCAGGTGCGTGCCGTTGCGAGGGTCCGGTAGGCGATGGGGTGGCTGTGCCTCCCGGGCCGGTTCGCCGGCGACCTGCCCGTAGGCCGCCGGAAGAGCCGAAGCGGTCCGCCGGAGAAACCGACGGACCGTCATAAACGAGTGAGGCCGGGGCCGTCCCTGGGAGCGGAGGCAACCACTCCCGCGCCAGGGAAAGTCCCAGCAGCCGGGTCGGTCAGCCGTCAGGAGAAAGCGCGGAAGACTCCCTCCGAGTCTTCGTGCGCGCTCGCCGAGAATTCCTCGAAGTCCATGTTGGCCAGTTCGAGGTTGGCGTGGATCGAGTGGACCCCGCTCGGCACCGTGCGGAACTCGCGCCCGAACTCGACCATGGCCTCGTAATCCTCCTCTTCCTCGAAGTCCTCCCGGGTCATGGTGGTGACCACGAGCAGGGCGTGGTGATCGGCGCGCATCGTTGCGCTGTCGGCGATGAACACCACACTGAGCTGCTCCCACAACTCCTCGTGGGCCGATATCGCCGCCAGGATCGCATTGGTGTCCGCGCCGTCCAGTTCCGGCGCGTCGATCACGTCGTACGACTCCGCGGGGTCGTCGTCGTAGTGGGAGGACCTCTCCAACTCCGCCGTCGTCTCCCGCCAAGAGGCCTCGTCCGTGAAGTCGGTCCTGATGACCACGGCTGAGAACTCATTGCGCTCCGACAGTCCGGACAGCGCCACCATCTTCACCACTCCTCGAAGGATTCCGTACTCCTGATCCGGATCGGACGATAGCGAAAGGCACTGACATCGCTCCCGGCAGGCGCGACCGTCCGGGACGACCGGGAAAACCGGGAGGGAAGGCGCCGGTGCTTGAGGACTTTGTCGTCGCGTCGGTGAAGGGGGTGTGTGGCCGGTGTCCCGCCCGGGTCACGCCCCCTACAGTGAACGGATGGGGCAGAACTGGCAGTTGCATGCCGGCCGGATCCTCGGCGCCGCGTGCGGTGCCGTGACGGGCGCGTTCATCGGTGCTCCGATCGGCTCCTGGACGGGAGCCCTGGTGGGCGCGTACGGCGGCTTCGTCAGCGGGACGACCATCGGCAGCGGACTCGTCCGCGCAGTGGTGGACACCGACGACGAGAAGCGCCGTGCGGGGATCGGCCGGCTCGGCTACGGCACCGGCGCGGCGCTCGGAGCCCTGCTCGGGTACTGGGTCGGCACGATGGGTATCGACCGCCTGCCGCCGATGGCGGGCTTCTTCCTCGGGCTGACCTTCGGCAGTTTCGTGATCGGACTCACCGTCGCCCGTCTGGTACGGACGCAGATGCTGCCGCCCGCGCTCCCCGGCATCGTCACCACCGCGGGTGCGGGAGGCGGCGCCTGGGTGGGAACGCTGCTCGACCATCCGGCGGCCGTCGCGGGCTCGCTGGCGATCGGGTGTGCCCTCGGCCTGCTGCTCAGCCGCCTCCTGCTGCGTGGGCTGGAGAAGGCGCTGGACGACTATCTCGAGCACGGCTGGGAGTGGGACGACCGGCGCGGCAACTGGCCCTGAGTGCTGTCCCGTCATCCGTGGTGGATCAAGCGAGCGGCACCGGTCGCGGGGGCCCGCCCGGTCATGAGGCGGGTGTCTGCTCCAGGGCGGCGACGAGGTGGCCCAGGTCGCGGCGGTGTGATCCGGCGGGCCAGACAGCCCAGGTGCGTCGTACGAGGGGGTGGCCGAGGAGGGGCGACCAGGAGACGGTCTCGGGAAGGGGCTGGGACCAGTGGGGCGGGGCCAGGGTGAAGGCCCTTCCGGTGCCGACGGCGGCGAGTTTGACCTCGGCGATCAGCGCCTGGCCCTCGGGGGGTTCGGCGCCGATGTCGATGCCGTGGCCGCGCAGGACGGCGGTGAGCGCGTCGTACCAGGCGGGGCTGCCGGAGCGCGGGAAGCCGATCCAGTCGAGCCCGGCCAGGGCGTCCAGCCGGATGCCGCCGGGCTCGCCGAGCCGCGCTGCCAGATCTGTGGCGAGCAGCACTCCGAGGTGTTCCTCGACGACGAGCATGGCGTCGAGGTCCTGTCCGGTGGGGCGTTCGCGCAGCAGACCGAGGTCGAGGGTGCCCTCCCGCAGCGCCGCGAGCTGGGCGGTGGTGGACAGGTGCAGGGCCTGTACGCGGGTGGCGGGGAATGTCTCGCGCAGTTGGGCCAGGGCACGGGAGAGCAGTTCGGCGGGGAGTTCCAGCGGGATGCCGATGCGCAGCACGCCACCGCTGGACGCGGTGTGCGCGGCCATCGCGGTCACCGCGCGCTCATGCCGGGCCAGCACCCCGCGCGCCTCGGCCAGCAGAGTCAGTCCCGCGTCGGTGGGCCGGACCCCGGTGCTGCTGCGCACCAGCAGTTGCACGCCGAACTCCCGCTCCAGACCGCTCACCGTGTGGGACAGGGCCGGCTGGCTGATGTGCAGCCTGCGCGCCGCGGCGGAGAACCCGCCCTCCTCGACCACGGTGACAAACGCACGCATCTCCCGGAGTTCCATGCGTGCATCGCATCACGACCGCGGTGGCCCGGGCCATCGGCGGCCGGCGCCCGGCGATAGACATCGCTTATGGCGGCCCTCGACGGGCCGTCTGGCGCGGGACTGCCGGTGGCGACGCGGATGGGATTGGCTGAAGAGGCGTTCGCAGCCGCCATCCGATGTGAGCCTTTGAGCCGGGGAGTTTCCGCATGTCTTCCGCCACTACTACGTCCGCAGCCACTGCCACTCCCACCACTTCCGCCGGGCTCGCGCCCTGGCTGGAGGCGCTCCACGCCGGCTCGGGCCGGCTCGCCGCGCTCGTCGGCGACCTGTCCGAGGCGGACCTGTCCCGGCCGTCCTTCGCGGACGGCTGGAGCATCGCCCAGGTGCTGTCCCACCTGGGCAGCGCCGCGGAGATCAGCGCCGGCCTGCTTCAGCGCGGTCTGGCCGGTGACACCACCGGGGTACGGCGCGAGGACGTGGCGCCGGTGTGGGAACGCTGGAACGCGCTCTCCGCACCGGCCCAGCGCGAGGCATGGACGAAGGCCGATGCCCGCCACCTCGCCCTGCTGGACTCGCTCGACGAGCGGACGCGGGCCGAGGCGCGCGTACCGTACTTCGCCGGACTCCTCGACGTGCCCGCCTACGCCGGGTACCGGCTGTCGGAGCAGTCGGTGCACGCCTGGGACATCGAAGCCGCCCTGCATACGGCCGCGACGATCCCGCCCGCCGAGGTACGCCTGCTGTGGGAACGGCTGGATCTGGTGGCGACCCGGTTCCGTGACGGTGACACCCTTCGGCGCCTGGCCCCGCGGCAACTGTCCGTCCACCTGACCGATCCCGAGCGGACACTGCTGCTGGACCTCGGCGGCGAGCTCCACCTCTACCCCTGCGAACCCGCCGAGCCCGCCGGGGCGCTGGCCGGTCCGGCGGAGGCCGTCCTGCGCATGGTCTACGGCCGCAGCCGCCCCGCCGACGGGATCACCGTGACCGGCTCCGTCACCCTGGCGGATCTCCAGGGCCTCTTCCCCGGCTTCTGACCCCCCGGCCCGCCGCCAGAACCACGCGTGACGGCCGCACTCACCACCCCGAACCCGGGCCACCCCGAAACCGAACCCGGGTGCCCGGACCAGGCACAGCCCGGACCACACAGCCCGCACCACACCGCACACACAGCAAGGAATGAACTGATCATGTCGAATCCCACCCCCGCCTACTTCACCGCCTTCGAGAACATCGCCATGAACCGCACGGAGTCGGGCGTGCTCACTGTCCGCTTCCACACCGGCGACGGGCCGGTCACCTTCACCGGCCGGCTGCACACCGATTTCCCCCGCGCCCTGTACGAGATCGGCGAGGACCGCGACAACAAGGTGCTCATCCTCACCGGCACCGGCGACCGCTTCATGACCGACATCGACGGCGCGAGCCTCGGCGACATCACCAAGCCCGCTCAGTGGGACCGTACGATCGGCGAGGGACGCCGGGTCATGCAGCGTCTGGCCGACCTGGAGATGCCCATCATCGCGGCGGTCAACGGCCCGGCCAGTGTGCACAGCGAGTACGCCCTGCTGGCCGACATCGTGGTGGCCGCCGACACCACTGTCTTCTCGGACTTTCCCCACCTGACCTTCGGCATCGTGCCCGGCGACGGCATCCAGATCGTCTGGGAGGAGGCCCTCGGCCTCAACCGCGCCCGCTACCTCACCCTCACCCAGGGGTCCTTCACCGCTCAGGACGCCGAACGCTGGGGCGCGGTCGCCGAAGTCCACCCCCTGGACAAGGTCCTGCCCCGTGCCGGGGAACTCGCCGAGGACCTGGCCGCCAAGCCCCAGCTCCTCACCCGCTATCTCGCGGTGACCCTGCGCCAGCGCGTCAGCCGCCGGATGGCCGAGGGGCTTCAGGTCGGCATGGCGCTGGAGGGCCTGACCGCGGCCGACCTCGCCCACCAGGGCTGACCCATCGGGCCCCGTCGCCGCAGGACTCCCCGGCGACGGGGCCCGGGGCCGGGCCCTCCGAGGGGGCCCCGGCCCCTGCGCGGCTCCCCCTCCGCCGTTCGCCGCGTCCGCTGTGCGTACCCTTGCACCGATGAAAGGCGTCATGCCCGAAGGCCCCCCGGACGGGGAACTGGTGCGTGCCGCGCAGAGCGGCGAGGCCGCCGCGCTCGGCGCGCTGATCGAGCGGCACCGGGCCGCGATGCGCGTGGTGGCACTGAGTGTGCTGGGCCACGGACCGGAGGCGGAGGACGCGGTGCAGGACGCGTCGCTGATCGCTCTGCGGCGCATCGGCGATGTGCGGCAGGCGGAGTCCGTCGGCGCGTGGCTGCGCACGATCGTGCGCAACGTCTGCCGTGCCCGGCTGCGCTCGGCCCTGTACACCACGCCGTTCGCGGATCTCGCGGTGCTCGGTACGGCGACGGGTCCCGAGGAGATCATCGACCGGCACGCGATGCGGGACTGGCTGTGGCGGGCGGTCGACGAACTGTCCCCGGTCCTGCGGATGGCGGTGATGCTGCGCTACTTCAGCCCGCGCACCCCCTCGTACGAGCAGATGGCCGCGCTGTGCGGAGTGCCGGTCGGCACGGTGCGCAGCAGGCTCAGCGAGGCCCGGACGAAACTGGCCGGGGCGATGGCGGCGACCGCGGACCTGGCGCACGAGGACGCCGGCGCGCTCTCCCTGGCGAGTGGCCGGGAGGCGGTGGAGACGCTGGCCGCAGCCGGTCGGGGGCGGTTCGCGGAGCTGACGGCCGAACGGTGGACACCGGATGCCGGTTATTACGTGGGACGGCGACAGGTGGGGGACCGGGACTTCCTCATCCGTGGCATGGCCTGCGATCTGGAGGCGGGTGTGCGGCAGCGGTTCCGCACTGCCGTCGTCGGCCGGGACACGGTCATCTGGGAGATGGACCTGGAGAACCCGCCGGACAGGCCGGACCACTGTCCGCCGGCCGTCGCCTGGGTCATGTCCATGAAAGACGGCCGGATGCAGCAACTGCGGCTCTTCCACGCCGCCCCCCTCCGTTGAGCGGAGGGCGCCTTCGTCCAGTCGCCACCCGGGTAGGCCCGAGCCCTCCGGCCTGTGGCCTCGGGCGCTCTCGTACCGCCGCCACGGCGTTAGACGACCGTGCGGCCACCGTCGACGTCGAGCACCGTGCCGGTGACAAAGCGAGCCTCGTCGCTGACAAGGAACGCGATCACTGCGGCGATGTCTTCCGGATCGGCGACGAAACCCAGCGGGGCCTGTTCCGCCAACTGCCGCAGCCCCTCTCCCAGCCCCGCCTCGGATCCCGGTGTGCGGGTCGGGCCGGGGCTCACTGAGTTGACCCGCACTCCGGCCGGGCCGAACTCGGCCGCCCAGCTCTTGGTCAGCAGGTCGAGTGCGGCCTTGCTCGCTCCGTAGACCGCGAGGCCGGGGAGCGCGCGTGCGGCTGCCAGGGTCGACACATTGACGATCGCCCCGCTGCCGCGTGCGGCCATCGCGGGCGCGAGGCTCGCGACCAGGAAGAACGGCGCCTTCAAGTTGGTGGACAGGACCGCGTCGAAAGTCGACTCCTCGGTGCCCGCCGTCGGTCCGCCGGCCCCGATCGCGGCGTTGTTCACCAGGATGTCCAGGGATCCGCCGGCGGACTCCGCGAATTCGGTGGCCCGGGCGGCGAGTTCTGCCGCGGACTGTGCGTCGGACAGATCGGCTGCGATGAAATGGGCGGTGCCTCCGCCGGCGCGGATCTGTTCCACCACCTCTCCTCCTCGCCGGGCGTCGCGGCCGGAGACCACGACGCGGGCGCCGTCCTGGGCGAGCTTGAGCGCGGTGGCGTGCCCGATCCCACTCGTCGAGCCGGTGACGAGGGCAGTCTTGATGTTCACGAGAATCCTCTTGATCCGATGGTTTGCGGACAGTGGTGGCCGGTGTGGTGAGTGGTCACAGGCTCTGAAGGAAGGCGATCCGGTCGGCGAACGCCTTCCGGGCCGGCCGCGAGTCGGGTGCGAACTGGTCGAAGCCGTGGAAAGCGCCGGGGCGCACCGACAGGTTCACCGCCACGCCGTGCTCCATGAGACGCGTCGCGTAGGTGACGGTCTCCGCGCGGAAAAGGTCCAGTTGGCCCACTTCGAGGTAGGCCGTGGGCAGGTCCTGGAGCGTGTCCGCGCGGGCGGCCGAAGCGAGCGCGGGCACGTTGTCGGTGCCGTACGTGTCGCCGAGGTAGGCCCGCCAGCCGGTGATGTTGTCGCCGACCGACCACGTCAGGAAGGGCTCGACGGCTCCCGGGACGGCCGCGGTGCGGTCGTCGAGCATGGGGTAGACCAGGATCTGGGCGGCCACCGGCCCGATCCCCCGATCGCGGCAGGCGAGCGCCGCCGCGGCCGCGAGGCCGCCGCCGGCGGAGTCGCCCATGAGCGCGACGCGGGCCCCGGGAACGCGCTCCCGGACGTGTTCGGCCGCCCACCCGACCGCCGCGACGCAGTCTTCGAGGGCCGCGGGGAAGGGCGATTCGGGCGCCAGGCGGTAGTCGACCGCGATGACCGCCACCCCGGCTTCCGCCGCGTAGCGCCGGCAGACATGGTCGTATCCGTCGATGCTTCCGGCGATGAGACCACCGCCGTGGAGATGGACGACGAGGACGTCCGGCACGTTCGGCGGCTTGTACAGGCGCAGGGGGACGGTGTGCCCGTCGGAAGCCGTCACGGTGAAGTCGACCGTTTCGACACGGTCGTCGTGTGTCGCGGCGGCAGCGAGCCCGGCGTAGAGGCCGTCGATGTTCGTCCGTCGGCTCTTCCAGTCACCGACGACAGCCGGCGGTGGAATGGCGGCCGCGATGGCGGCGACCGCTTCGGAAAGTTCGCCGTCGATGCTGAGCACTGTGATCCTCCGGTGGTGTTGGGGTGTCGTCCCGGGCCGCTGATCGTCCGGAACCGGGCAAACCGACGTTGTCGGCTTCCGCGAAAACCCCGCGCCCGCCGACTCACATCGACACAGTACTTGATGCGTGCGCGTGCACCTAAATTCGGGGGCATGCATCCTGGTAGTGTGGATGCCATGAAGGCGCCCCGGACGACATCGACGGTTATCTCCCAGGCGGAGCAGGACGGCTGGTACGGGCTCCTGTACGCCCAGGCCGCCATGCGCACCCGGATCGAAGCCGTGCTGATGGAGCGCCACCGTCTCTCGTTCAGCGCCTTCGAGATCCTGTGCCGCCTCAAGGATTGTGAACCCCAGCCCGTCCGCGTCCTGGCGAGCGAACTCGTGACGGTCAGCCCCACCCGGGCGTCCCGGCTGGTGCAGGACCTGATCGACGGGGGATACCTCGTGCGCGGCGCGAGCCAGGGTGACGGCCGGATCTCCTTGATCAGTCTGACCGAGGAGGGGCACCGTTACATCCAGACCGTGGCGCGAACCTTCGAGGAGTCGGTCAAAACGTTCTTCGCCGATGCCCTCGACGCCGACGACGTCGCCGCGCTCACCCGGATCTGGCAGAAGCTGGAAGCCGGCGCGGACGTACCGGACGGTCGCCGGAACACCATGCCGTGATCGACCACGAGCGCGCCCGCGCCCCGGCCATCCGTCCGCGGGGGCGACCGGATCGCGCGGAAATGTCGCGCGGAAATGTCGCGGGGGAACCGTCGCGGCGAAATGGGGAGCGCGGGTTATGGCGTCAGCACGATCCTGCCGAAGACCTCACCCGCGTCCATCTTCTGGTGGGCCAGCACGGCTCCGTCCAGGGGCAGCAGCCCGTGCACGACCGTTTCGATCTCGCCGCGACTCGCTGCGGCGAACTGCTCACCGCGTACGGCACGCCGGTCGGCTCCGGTGACGGTGGCCGCGCTGAAAGCGGCGAAGGACAACGACTTCTGGAACGCCGCCATGATCTTCGTACCGAAGTCAGCGGGCGGCTGACCCGCGACAGCGCCCACGGCCACCAGGCGGCCGTTCGGGTTCAGCCTGTCGAAGAACGACGGCATGTCCCTGCCGGCCACCACATCGATGATGACGTCATAACCCGGGGGAGCCTCTGTCCCTCCGTCGCCGGAGCGGTCCAGCACATGGGTCGCCCCGAGACGGCGCAGCCGCTCGCCGCGCTCGGCCGACGAGGTCGTGACCGCCACCGCGGCGGCACCACCGCGCGCCGCGAGCTGTACCGCCATGATCCCGATGCTGCCGGCCGCGCCGCGCACCAGGACCGTTTCCCCGGGCGCGAAACGGGCGTGGCGAAGCCCGAAGTGGCCCACCACGCCGGAGCTGCCGAGTGTCACCGCGTCGACGGCGGACAGGCCACCGGGCAGGGGAAGGATCTCCTCGACGGGCGCGACGGCCTGTTCGACGTAGCCTCCGCCGGTGCCGGTGAAGCCCCAGACCCGCCGGCCGATCCACGAGGTGTCGACGCCGTCACCGACCGCGGTCACGGTGCCCGCCACCTCGCCACCCGGGATCAGGCCCTCCTTGAAGCCGTAGGCGGCCAGGGCCCCGCTCCGGATCACGGTGTCGACACCACCGACGCCCACCGCCTCGGTGGCGATCAGCACCTGCCCGGCGGCGGGCGCGGGCACCGGCAGGTCGACCACAGCCAGACCCTCAGGGCCTCCGAACGTCCGGATCACGATTGCCTTCACTGCCGTCTCCCCTGCTCCCGGACCGCCCGACGACGGCCCTGCTTCTCACCCGCGCCACCGATCGCCGCCTGACGGGAAGGAACGTCACGCCGCGGCCGGGGACCGGTCCCGGGTGCCCCGATGATCTCGGTGAGCTTCTACGCCAGGACCGTAAGGGACGGCCCCGTCCGTTTGAGTAAAGTGAGAGTGGTGACCGACCAAGTGCCTCACGCCCTGCGTTCCGACGCGCTGGACAACCGCGAACGGATCCTGGACGCGGCCAGGGCGCTGTTCTCCGCCGACGGCCTGGACGTGCCGATGCGGGAGATCGCGCGGCGTGCCGGGGTGGGACCCGCCACCTTGTACCGACGCTTCCCGACCAAGCAGACGCTGCTCGGCGCTGCCTTCGCGGACCAGTTGCGGGCATGCCGCGACATTGTCGACGAGGGCTGCGCGGATCCTGATCCATGGCGCGGCCTGTGCCTGGTGATCGAGAAGATCTGTGAGCTGCACGCACGCGATCGGGGCTTCACCGAAGCCTTCCTGTCGGCCTTCCCGGGGGTGGCCGACGTCGCGGCGGGCCGTGAGCACACGGTGAAGGCAGTCGCCGGACTGGCCCAGCGGGCCAAGGCGGCGGGGCACCTGCGGTCCGACTTCGTCCTGGACGACCTCATTCTTGTCCTCATGGCCAACAAGGGGATCCACGCCACATCGACCGCCACCCAGGTCATGGCCTCCCGACGCTTCGCGGGGCTGGTGATCCAGGCGTTCGAAGCCTCCCCTCGACACGCACCACTACCGCCGGCGGCACGACTGGCGTCCGCGGCCCCGCACAACGCGCCGCGCTGACGCTCGGATTCACCGCGTCCGGGCCCCCGCCGTGATCACCGCGGCCTGCGGACGGACCCGGCCGCCTGAGGTGTACGCGGTGACGCCCACCGTCCGAAGGGGCCCCGACGTGGCCGGAGGTCACGGCACCAGGACGACTCTTCCGCGCGTCCCGCCCCGGCGAGTCGGTGGTGCGCCTTGGCCACGTCCGCCAAGGGGTAGGTGTCCGCGACCCGGGTGGTGAGCACGCCGCTGTCGACGAGCGCCGCGACCGGCACCGCGACCGGACAGCACTGAGGGCGAGCACCCAGGTGCTCGCCCTCAGTCGGGCCGCCGCCCGCGTCGGACCGCTCAGAAGCCGGTCCGCGGCGGCTGCCCGCCGGTGGTGGTGACCGTCACCTGCCGCCGTGCTTGCCCGGCACGACCCGGATGGTCTTCGAGGTCGTGATCGGTGCGAGCGAACTGCTGTCGGTGTAGGCGCGCATGGAGTCGTTCGTCACCGATACGGTCACGGTGCCCCGGTGCAGCGCGGTGAGCGTCCGGGTCCGCGGGTCGAGGATCGCGACCTTGCCATGGCTGCGTGCGTTGTCGACGGCCGCCTTTCCGCTGCCGATCGCCAGGGTGGACGAGCCGCTCCAGTCGACCGACATCGGGTACCGCAGCGGCACCACCCGCGTGCCCGTCCCCACACCCTGCGGCTGCACGATGCTGCCGGAGAGCTGCGCCGTCCTGCTCACTTCGAGGGAGTCCGGGGTGTTGAGCGTGATGGACTGCGCGAAGGCGCGCACATCGGCCTCCAGCCACTGCTGATCGGCGTTCCGCCCGGAGTCGACGGACCAGTCGACCCACCCGGTGAAACCGCCGCGGTCGGGTGTGCCGTACGGGTCCTTGCCCGACGACGGCAGCACCATGTACGGGACGCCCTCGACCCGGTGGACATGGGCGACCTGGGCGTGGGATCCGACCATCACGGCGCCCTTGCCCGTGGAGTCACGGAAGTCCGTGAGCATGTTCTCGATGAGCGCGACCTCGTCGCGGTCGCCGAGCTGGCTGGACTTCGCGTCGCTGGGGTCGTCCACCGGGTGGTGGGCGAAGACCGCGACGTTGTGCACCGACCGGTCCTTCTTGGCGTCGGCGAGCGCCTCCCGCACCATCGGGAGCTGGTCCCACGACGTGGCGCGCAGCGAGCCGAGAGAGCTGGCGAGCAGGATGAACCGCGTGCCCTTGTGGTCGAACGTACGGTACGGCCGGCCGAACTCGGCGGTGAAGTTCGTCAAGTCGCTCTGGACGTTGTTGAGGCCGTACGACTCGTGGTTGCCCGGTACGTAGTAGCACGGGACCGAGCCGGCCTTCGGGTTCGGTGTGCTGTTCTCCGACGGCTCCTGGCCGACCGGGATGAGATCGCACCCGGCGTCGGTGAGCACCTGGCGGGCCAGCGCGAGGTCCTGCGGCAGGCCGCGGTCGGTGACATCACCGTTGAGGACGATCAGGTCGGGACGGGTCTTGCGGATCCGCTGGATGGCGGCCGTCGCGACCTGGGTCAGCGCCGGGTTGTCGGCCGTGAACTGCACGTCCGACAGGGTGGCGAACCGCCATGTGTCGCGGCCCTCGGGCAGCGAGCCGTCGTCGGAGACCAGCGAATCGGGCGCCAGGTCCCGCTGGGCGGGCAGGTCGACCGGCGTCGGGACGTCGGCCTCGACGCGGTCCAGGACGAACGTGCCCGCCTTCTGCTGGGCGACGTTCGTGTTGATGCCCTGGAAGCTGGCGATCGAGATCGGGAACGCCGTGGTCGCGGGCAGTGTGAACGTCGCGTACTGCCAGTCGGGGCTCGCGGTGAGGGCGGTGCCGTAGATGCCGTTGCTCTTGCCGGCCGCGTCGGTGTAGCCCAGATAGGTCAGACCGCTCGGCACGCTGATGCTCGACTTGATCCGCACCCGGAGGCGCAGTGGCTGGCCGGGCACCGCGATGCGCCGGGTCGCCGCCGCCGCGACGCCCACGTTGCGCATCGCGTCGAAGTCGATGCGCAGGCCGTCCGGGTCCACCGAGAACTTCGTGGCCGCGGTGCTGTTGTTGCTCCAGCGGGCGAGCACGTCGTCATCGAAGTCGTAGAGCGTCTTGGTCTGCACGCCGATCGTGATGGGGAGCTGGACCGACGTGCCGCCGACCGAGACCGTGAGGATCGTGCTCGCGCTGGTGCGCGGTGTGATCTTCAGCTTGCCGTCCACGGACTGGATGTCCACGACGTTGTGGTCGTAGTCGAGCGAGAGGTCCCGCGGATCGATCGGCGTCGTGTAGCCCTGCTCGTCACGGCCGGTCACGGCGACGGTGGCCGCGTCCTCGGGCGTCGCGTCGGCGATCGACAGGAGCTGGGACGACAGCTCCAGGCTGTGGACCGGACCGAGGACGGTGACCTTCTCCTGCGCCTTCTTGCCGCCCGCCCGCGCGTTGACCGTGATGCCGCCGTGCGCCTTGGCGGGAACCGTGAGCACGCCGCCCTTGACGGAGGCTCCCCGCGCCGACCACTGCACGGACTTCGCACCGACCGTCACCGGCGTCTGGTGGTTGTCGACGCCGGCCGCGACGAGCGCACGGTGCAGCCCCGGGAAGACCTTCACGCCACCGTCGGCCGACGCCGCGCCCGGCGCGGGCTTGAGGAGGAGCTGGTCCAGCTTGCCGTCGCCCTTCGCGACGAACACCCCCACGCCGTTCGGGTCGTTGCGCTCGTGGCCGTCGGACGGGACGTTGCGGACGGTCGCCTCGTCCTCGCCGAGTGCGCGGGCGACCATGGTGGTCGAGCCGCCGCCGTCGAGATTGACCGCGGTCTCCACGCCCATCGCGACCAGGTCACGTGCCTCCTTGTCGATCCCGACCCCGCCCTTGCCGGTGCCGCCCGGACCGTCCCAGGTGGCGAGCACGAGCGTCCGGCCGTGGTCCTTGAAGCCGAGCGCGGTGCGCGGGGCGATCGAGGTGTCGAGGCCGTTGACGACCTTGCCACCGGAGACGACGGAGCCCCCGTGGCCGATCGCGAACTTCAGCTTCTTGGCCGCGTCGTTGGCGAGGGTGTGGCTGAGCTTCGCCGGGTCGCCGGGCCGCAGCGCGCGGATCGCGGTCGCCGCGGCGCCGCGCCCCACGAGTACAAAACCGCCGTCCGGGATCGTCCCCGAGCCCGCGGGCCCGTTCGGTGTGACCGAGACGACCGAGCCGTTCTTGACCAGGACCTCGGCGATCTGGTCGTTGGGTACGCCCGTCAGGCCGCCGTTGCGGCTGTAGTCGCCCCAGGCGGGAGTGAACGCGACCAGGCCGTCCGCGGGGATGCCGCCGCCGTTCGCGGCGTTGATCGACAGGACCGGGTGGTCCGTGCCGGCGAAGTTCGCCGCCGTGTTGACCGTGAGGTCCACGAGCTGGGCGATGCCCTTGTCGCTGACGCCGACGTGCTGGCGGCCGCCGGTGATGTCGGCGGTCTTGACGAGCTGCCCGTCCTGAACCTCGCCACCGAGCGCCGCGTTGGAGTTGCCGATGTCAAAGAAATCGCCATTGACACCCGCGACGGCCCCGGCCTTTTTGACGGCGTCGCTGAGCGGCCCGCCGGACGCGACCGGTCCTGAGGTCAGCAAGTCCGTGCCGACCGCGCGCTCGGACAGGTCCACGGTCAGGAACTGCGCGTCGTACCAGCCCTTCTGGTCGAGCGCCTTCACATGCTGCAGGTTGATCCCCGGACCGATCTTCTCGGCCGTGTTGATCAAAGGAATTCCGCCGGTGACCGGCGCGGGCCGGCCGCTGTCCGCCATCGCGACGGCGGGTGCGGCCGCCAGCGCGGTCGCCGTGGCGAGCACCACGAGCAGTGGCCTCGTACACCGATGGTTCAAGACCATCAATTTCATTGGAACCTCGGGTCAGGAGACGACACGGAGGCAACGCCCCCGCTACGCCCACTTCGATCGCGGGCGCGTACCCGATTAGAAAGATCGACTGAGAAGCGCGGATGACGCCATTGAGAGATTGCAATGAACCCTCGCTGTGGAATCGCTTTCTGTCTTTGTGACAGGCCGCAAGATTTCTGTGACGGGCCGCAAGATCTCGCCGCGCCCCTCCGCGAGGTGATGGGATGGTCTGGACTATTGCCTGGTCGGAGGCGGTGGGTGTGTGGTGACCGACCGGATCCGGACCACGGCTCGACGCCATTGCCTTTTCGGTAACGGGCCTTTGTCCCACGGGAGTTGGGACTCGTATTCCGGGCTGATTCGCGGGCATCGGGAAAGGGGCCCGCCACTCGCCGGCGTGCGGGTTACGCACCGTGGACGGGCCGGTTCCCGGCGTCGGCTTCGCGGCGACTCGACGGAGCGCCGCGTAAGCCACCGCCGCTCACGATCGTGTGGCGGTCCCGCACTGTGCTTCGCCGGCTTCCCGCATGCGCGCGTCCATCGACGTGCTCCGGTCGTACGGGTCGACCTCGGGGCCGTCTCCCGAGCCCGTGGCCGCGCGCTCGGCGCTGAACGTGGGGGTGAAATAGCCGGTGAAGGTGCCGCAACCGCCGTTGGTGGTGTCCACCTTGTAGGAGACGAGGGAAAATGTTCCCGGCTCGATGACCACCTTCGCCGGGTTGTCCCAGCTCATCACGGTCTCGCGGCGCACGATGGTACGCGCGACCTCGTCGCTGCCCGCCGCGGCGCGTACGACCGGATAGACATACGTGACATCGGCCGTCACCTCGACCGCGCCGCGCTCGCCTTCCCGGTACGTGACGCGTCCTCGTGTCTTGACCACGTCGCCGGCAAGCCGCACCTCCGTCTTCCTGAAACGGCTGAACAGCAGCAGAGGATCGTTCTCCCGGCTGGGCGCGCGGAAGGCGTTCGCCAGGTAGTCCTGGACGTCCCGCTGCCGCGGATTGATCAACGCGATCGCCTCGCCCGGCCGCTCCCCGCGCAGTACACCGGGATCCAGACTGGACGCGACGAGGAAGTTCCGGGTCCGGTCGAGCGCCTGCGCGACCTGCTCCCTGCTCATCCAGCCGGTCGCCCGGGCCGCGGGCAGGCTGATTCCGGCCGCCCCGTCGTTCCACCGCGCCGCGGGTGAACCCCTGAACGGCTGGTCCACTGTGGGCGGTTGAGCGGCCGCCCGGGTCGCGGGCGGCTGATCCGGACGTTCCGACTCCGCGGCGAGCGGTGCGCTGTCTCCGTCTCCGCCACCGAACCATCCGACCACCCGTCCCGGAGCCAGCGCCACGACGAGCAAGCCGATCGCGGCCAACAGGCCGACCATGTACCAGCCCTTGCCCCGCCGCCGTCGGGCCGGTTGGTGAGTACGCCACCCCGTCGGCGGGCCGGTCTCCTCCCGCAGGCGCCGCGTCACCATCCGGGCCCGTGCCGACGGTTCCTCGGGGGCGCCCTGAGTCCCGGCCTCGGCCTCCCGGAGGAAGCGCTCCCATTCCTCGTCCGGTATGGACTCCCCGTCCTTGCGCACGCCGTGCTCCCCCTCTTACGGGCCCCGGATCTCCCCGGGGCCGGTCCATATCCGTGCATCATCACACAGCTCGGCCGCCCCGAAATGAACACAAGCAGCGCATGTCCGGCCACGAACCCCCGAACGCGCAAGGGCGCGAAAAGACCGTCACGCGGCGGCCTGCCGGACCGTACGGCCGGGTGGCGACGGCCCACCGGAGAGTCCCGCCGGGTGGACCAAGGCGGTCTGGTTCGTCCTTTTATGTCCGAGGCGTAGGCCGAGACACAATGGGCCCATGGCCGATCTCGACTTGCGCAAGGTGCGGTACTTCCTGGCCGTGGCCGAACACCTCAACTTCGGCCGCGCCGCCGCGGCTCTGCATATCGCCCAGCCCGTCCTCACCCGGCAGATCCGCGCCCTGGAGAAGGAGCTGCACGCGCGGCTCTTCGACCGTGACCAGCGCCATGTCGAACTGACCGACGCCGGAAGGCAACTCGCCACCGACGCGCCGGGACTGCTCGCCGAGGCCGACGCGGCCCGGCTGCGTGTCAGCCGCGCGGCGCGTGGCTCCGGCACCTTCGCCGTCGGCTTCATGCCCGGCTTGATCGTCACCGGCCCGGTCAGGTCGCTGGGCGCCGCCCACCCGGACCTGACCGTCGAGGTGCGGCGCACCGGATGGGACGACCAGGTGGCCGTCATCCTCGACGGCCGCGTCGACGTGGGCTACATCCGCCTGCCGGTGGACCAGCGCGGGCTGACCGTGGAGCCGCTCTTCGAGGAGCCCCGCGTGGCGGTGCTGCCCGCCGAGCATCCGCTGGCCGGGGCGGGCGAGATCGCCGTCGCCGCGCTCGCCGACGAGCATCTGCTCCAGGATCCCGGCGCCGTACCGGAGTGGCGCGACATCGCCATCGAACTGCGGGGCCGCGGCGCCGTCCGTCGCGCTCCCTCCCTCGCCACCGTCGAGGAGAAGCTGGAGCATGTGGCCATCGGCCATGGCATTGTCGTCCTGCCGTTGTCCACCGCCACCTTCTACCGCCGTCCCGATGTCGCCCAGGTCGCCATCTCCGACATCGGTCCCAACCGGGTCTGCCTGGCCTGGCGCGCGGGCCGCCACAGCCGTCTGATCAGCGAATTCGTCGCGCTCGCCCACGCCGAGCAGGCCGGCTGTCCCTGACCGCGCGCTCCCGGGCGCGATACCCGCCGGGTATCGCGGCGCGCGATCTGGGTCTTGGACGCGTACCCGCCGTACGGCGCAGGCTTGGTCCCACAAGGACCACCGGCCTGACACAGGAGCACAGCACATGAACATGCGGGACCAGCGCGTTGTTGTCATCGGCGGCACATCCGGGATCGGCCTGGCCGTCGCCCGCGCCGCCGCCGCGGCCGGCGCCCGGCTCAGTGTGGCGTCCAGCAGGCAGGAGCGAGTGGACGCGGCGGTCGCGCAATTGGGCGGCGATGCCACCGGCAGCGCCGTCGATGTCCTGGACAGGGCCTCGCTCGACGCGTTCCTGCGCGGCTCCGGCGAGATCGACCATCTCGTCTACACCGCCGGCGGCGCGTTGTCGATGATGCCGATCGCCGGTCTCGACCTCGACGGCGCCCGTGACTTCTTCGAAGTCCGCTACTTCGGCGCGCTGAACGCCGTCCACGCGGCTCTGCCCCACCTGGCCACGAGGGCTTCCATCACCCTCACTTCGGGCACCGCCGCCGACCGCCCCGGCCCGGGCTGGGCCCTGGGCGCCAGCGTCTGCGGCGCGATGAACTCCTTCACCAGGGCCATGGCGCTGGAACTGGCGCCGGTGCGCGTCAACGCCGTCGCCCCCGGTGTCACCCGCAGCCCGCTGTGGTCCGGCATGAGCGAGGCCGACCGCGAGGCCATGTACGACGACCTCGGCGGGGCCCTGCCCGTCGGACGCGTCGGCGAGGTCGAGGACGCCGCGGCCGCGTATCTCTACTGCATGACCCAGCCCTACACCACCGGCAATGTCCTGACGGTCGACGGCGGCGCCCTGCTGGTCTGATCGCCTCGGGGCTGTCCCGCAATCCCGATGATCTTCGTCCGGCGTGCATCCGGTCACTCGTTCCAGGTGTCTTATTCGGTGCGTGCTCAAGCGGTATCGTCATGTGGCCGCGCAGTAGGGATATTTGGAGATTTTATTTTGAGAACCGGGATGAAGGACATGCGTCGCGCGTCCGCGGTCACCGTCACCGCGGGAGTCGTCCTGGCGGCCGGGGCATTCAGCGCCCCGGCGCAGGCCGCCACACTCAAGACGCCCACGATCGTCGCCAAGGGCGGCTTCGTGATGAACAACGGGACAGGGAAGGCGCTCTTCAGCAAGGCCGCCGACACCCGTCGTCCCACCGGATCCACCACCAAGATCATGACGGCCCAGGTCGTTCTGGCGCAGAAGAACCTCAATCTGGATTCCAAGGTCACGATCCAGAAGGCGTACAGCGACTACATCGTCTCGAAGAACGCGTCGTCGGCCCGTCTGATCGTCGGCGACAAGGTCACCGTCCGTCAGCTCCTGTACGGGCTGATGCTGCCGTCCGGCTGTGACGCCGCGTACGCGCTGGCCGACAAGTACGGCGCCGGTTCCACCCGGGCCGCGCGTGTGAAGTCGTTCATCGGCAAGATGAACTCCACCGCCAAGAGTCTCGGCCTGAAGAACACGCACTTCGATTCCTTCGACGGCATAGGGAACGCCGCGAACTACTCGACGCCGCGTGACCTGACGAAGCTCGCGAGCAGCGCGATGAAGAACGCCACGTTCCGCACGCTCGTGAAGACGAAGTCGACCAAGCAGAAGGTCACGACGAAGAACGGCGGCTACCGCTATATGTCGTGGACCAACACCAACAAGCTGCTGGGCAGTTACACCGGCACCATCGGCCTGAAGACGGGCTCGGGCCCGCAGGCCAAGTACTGCCTGGTCTTCGCCGCCACCAGAAGCGGCAAGACGGTCATCGGTACGGTCCTCGCCTCCTCCTCGGAGGCCAACCGCACCGCGGACGCCAAGAAGCTGATGGATTACGGCTTCAAGAAGTAGGCAGTCCGGCACGGGAAGAGGGCCTGTTCGCGATCACTCGTGAACAGGCCCTTTGTCATGTGGCGGGTTCACACCGGAGGCCGGCACATTCAACGGCCCGTTCTGTCCGTGGGGCCTTTCCGGCCATAGGTACCAGCCGTTCAGGGCCTATGAATTGCGGCATATGTTCCGTGTGTCCGTCTTTGTTGATGGGTACGGGGCAGGGGAGGGACCGGCGCGGGTCGCCTGCCGCGCCATCCGGCCGCATCACAGGACAGCCGAGGTGAGGACGCCATGACCCACCACAACAAGGACTCGGCGGATCGTCTGGCCCGGGGGCTGGGATGGTTCAGCACCACCCTCGGCCTGGCGCAGACCACGACGCCGCAGGCCGTCTGCCGGATCAGCGGGGTCGACGACTCCGCCTGGGCCCGGACCCTGATGCCGTTGCTGGGCGTACGGGAGCTGGGCCAGGGCGCCATGCTGCTGGGCAGCCGCCGGCCCGCGCCCTGGGTCTGGGCCAGGATCGCCGGAGACGCGGTCGACCTGACGCTGCTGGTCCGAGCGCTGCGCAACCGCAGCGCCGGCAGGCAACTCAAGATCATGACCGCCACCGCCGCCGTCTCGGCGATCACCGGCTTCGACCTCTACGTGGCGGTACGGTCGCTCGTCAGGGGTGGCACCAGGAGGAGCGACAGCATGCACACGCATGCCGCTGTCACGGTCAACCGGCCACGGAACGAGGTGTACCGGTACTGGCACGCCTTCGAGAACCTGCCCGACTTCATGAGCCACCTGGAGGCGGTGCGGGCGGACGGTGACGGGCACTCGCACTGGGTCGCCAGGGCCCCGGTGAAAAAGCGGGTCGAGTGGGACGCGGAGGTGGTCCTCGACCGCCCGGGCGAGCTGATCGCCTGGCACTCGCTCACGGGCGCACAGGTGGACAACGCCGGATCGGTCAGTTTCCGGGACGCTCCCGGCGGCCAGGGCACCGAAGTGCGGGTGGAGCTCGACTTCGCCCCGCCCGGCGGCAAGGCGGGAGCGGCCGTCGCCAGGCTGCTCGGCGAACACCCCGAACAGCAGATGCGTGACGACCTCCGCCGCTTCAAGCAGGTCATGGAGGTCGGCGAGGTGGTCCGCTCGGAGGGCAGCCCCGAAGGCACCCGCACCCGGCGTCTGGCCAGGCAGCACCCGGCGCAGCCGCACCACGAGAAGCTCTGAGGCAGCCCGTCATGTCCCGCCGGCGCGTCCGGACGGGGACAGCGGCCGGAAAGGAAGCGGCATCGTGAAAGGCAACTGCTGGATGGGCCGGAACTCCGTCGAGGTGCTGACCGTGCCCGATCCCCAGATCCTCAACGCCCAGGACGCCATCGTCAAGATCACTTCAACCGCCATATGCGGCTCCGACCTGCATCTTTACGATGGTTATATCCCGACGATGGAGAAGGGCGACGTCCTCGGCCACGAGTTCATGGGCGAGGTCGTCGAGACCGGACCCGCCGTGCGGCACCTGAAGACCGGCGACCGTGTGGTGGTGCCCTTCCCGATCGCCTGCGGGCACTGCACCGCCTGCCGGAACGAGATGTACTCGGTCTGCGAGAACTCCAATCCCAACGCGGGTCTGGCGGAGAAGCTCATGGGCTACGCCCCGGCGGGCTTCTTCGGTTACTCCCACATGCTCGGCGGCTATCCGGGCGGCCAGGCGGAGTACGCGCGGGTGCCGTTCGCCGACGTCGGTCCCATCAAGATCGAAGATGATCTGCCGGACGACCAGGTGCTCTTCCTCTCCGACATCTTCCCCACCGGCTTCATGGGCGCGGAGATGTGCGACATCAAGCCGGGTGACACCGTGGCCGTGTGGGGCGCGGGGCCGGTGGGACAGTTCGCGGTCGCCAGTGCCTATCTGCTGGGGGCGGACCGGGTGATCGCCATTGACCGCTTTCCCTACCGGCTGGACATAGCGCGGGAGAGGGCCGGGGCCGAGACCATCAACTACGAGGAGGTGGACGTCCTGGACACCCTCAAGGAGATGACGGCCGGGCGCGGACCCGACTCGTGCATCGACGCCGTCGGTCTCGAGGCGCACCATCCCACCTCGGTCATCCACGCCTACGACCGGGCCAAGCAGGCGAGCCGACTGGAGACCGAGCGGCCGCACGCGCTGCGGGAGGCGATCCTGGCCTGCCGCAGCGGCGGCACGGTGTCCGTCATCGGCGCCTACGGCGGACTGCTCGACAAGTTCCCCATGGGGTCACTGATGAACCGGTCGCTGACACTCAGGGCCGGCCAGTGCCATGTCCAGCGGTATCTCCAGCCGCTCCTGGAACGGATCAGGAACAGGGAGATCGACCCCAGCTTTGTCATCTCGCACCACCTGCGGCTCGACGAGGCGCCCCACGGATACGAGATCTTCAAGAACAAGCAGGAAGAGTGCAACAAGGTCGTCCTGTCTGCCGCCTGAGCCACGGATCCGCAGGATCCACGGGCAGGCTCACCGGGGATAGAAATCTACTATTCTATGCTTTTTGCCCAATTCATGGGCAAATCGTCATAGAGTGCTTACCGGGGGACCTTCCCGGGCCGGGTAGGGACCGCTCGACCTCTGCAAGGAGGTGTATGCCATGACCGACTCCGAGTTCTACACACGTGACCGCCCCAAGAATCCACGCCTCCCGGAGGACCGGCCTCGCGGCGGAGGCCCGAAGGGCGCACCGGCGGGATACCGCGGTCTGCGGACCACCACGACCGTGGTCATCATCATCGTCGCGGTGGTCATCCTGGGCATCATGCTGTTTCCCTGAGAGCCGGCCCGTACGGTTCCGTGCGGACACCGCTCAGGCGGCGTTCGAGCCCCGGCCTCCGGCGATCATGTCGAGCGAGACCCGCCACAGCCGCTCGGCGGCGACCGGGTCGAGCGCGTGGTCGGCCACACCGCCATCGGTGCCGGGCTCATGACGGCGAGCTTCGTTGCAGTCCTCGAAGTAACGGCCGCCCACGCGCTCCAGCGGCGGCCAGGTCGCGAGCAGTACGGAGGTTGCCGCGCCCTGCTGCGGGGTCTTGAACACATAGGCGCCGGACGCCACCAGGCCGTCGAGTACCTCCGGCTGGAGGTGGCGTGTCAGGTTGGAGAGAATGCCGCCCGGATGCGCCGCGTTGACGGTGATCCCGTCGTCGGCCCAGCGCCGGTGCGCCTCGACCGCGAACAGGGCGTTGGCCGTCTTGGACTGGTCGTACGCCACATGGGGGTCGTAGGCGCGCTTGTGGAAGTGGATGTCGTCGAAGTCCACGGGGCCCCGCAGATGGCCGACCGAACTCAGGGACACGACGCGGGCGCGGCCGGCCGCCGCGAGCGCCTTGTGCAGCCCGGTGGCGAGCGCGAAGTGGCCGAGGTGGTTGGTCGCGAACTGGAGCTCCCAGCCCTCCGGCGTCCGGGTCTCGGGGGTCGCCATCACACCGGCGTTGTTGACGAGGATGTGCAGGGGGCCGTGCCATGCGGCGGTGAAGGCGGCGACGGACCGCTGATCGGCCAGATCCAGCGGGGCGACCAGGACATTCTTGTTGCCGGTGGTCGCGGTGATGTCCTCGGCGGCCCGCTCGCCGCTCCGCACATCGCGTACCGCCAGCGTCACCTCCGCGCCGGCGCCGGCCAGCGCGCGGGCCGTCTCGACGCCGATGCCGGAGGTCGC
The DNA here is from genome assembly GCF_040635655.1 of Streptomyces sp. NPDC006923. Taxonomy (NCBI): domain Bacteria; kingdom Bacillati; phylum Actinomycetota; class Actinomycetes; order Kitasatosporales; family Streptomycetaceae; genus Streptomyces; species Streptomyces sp. NPDC006923. The sequence continues at coordinate 87,926 of NZ_JBEYIF010000019.1, read as the reverse complement.
ACCGGTCACAACGGCCCGCCGGCCGGTGAGGTCAATGCCGTCCACGACCTCGGCGGCGGTGGACTGGGCGGTGAAGGGCGTGGTGATGCGGGTCTTCTCGGTCATGGGATGCCTTCTCTGTGACGCTCCGGTCCGGTTGCCTGCGCCGGCCGTGATGCCGGCGCCTGGCCGCGGTGGGCGGAGCACTTCTGACGCTTCAGGTGGTGCTTCTTCAGCCAACACCGGCAGCGCCTTCCGACGGCCCGGTAAAGGGGCCCGCCTCCACCGGGGGCCCCGGCGACCGGGGGTCCGGCAGTGCCCCTCATGGCGGCTCGCGTCATGGGCCCGTATGTCATGCTCCGAAAGCAGCCGGGCCCTTTACCCCTTTCAGGGGATATGCCCCTGGCATGGATCGCTGCCACCATCTTGCTGGCTCGAAGGGAAAGGCCGAAGGGGAGGTCCGTGCGGGGGCTGCCCGCACGGACACCTCGCGGCCGACCCGTGCCGGACAAGAAGAGGAGTGCGCATGAAGAAGACCGGACCCCTGTCCGCCCTCGCCGCGATCGCGTCCATCGGCGCGGTGCTGTTCACGGCGGGCGCCGCGGACGCCGCGCCCGCGAAGTGGGCCAACCACAACCACGCGGCGGCGCAGTTCAGGAAGGCCGGCGTCACCTGGTCCTCCAGCGGAGGCTGCTCCAACTGGAACAGGGGCACCTGCACGTCCTTCACGAACATCAACAAGGCGACGGTCTCCGGCGCGATCGCGTTCACGAGGGCCACCGGATGCCGGGTGAACATCACCGGCGGCACCGAGGTGGGGCATGCGGCGGGCACGTACAGCCACCGGAACGGCTACAAGGTCGACATGGCGCTGACCACCTGCCTCAACACCTACATCACCGGCACATTCAGGTACGCCGGGAAGCGCGGCGACGGGGCCCGGACGTACAAGTCCCCGGCCGGGAACGTATACGCGCGCGAGGGCAGCCACTGGGATGTCACCTACTACAACGCCAGGCCCTGACGCCCGACGCGGTGATGCACGTCCGGACCGGTCCGGACGGGGAACCACCGAGGCCCGCTCCCGGAGAGGTACGCCTCTCCGGGAGCGGGCCTCTTTTCCGTCCCGACTGTCCGGTACGCCCTAACCGTCCGTGCCGCGCGCGCGGGCGCCCGCGCGGGTGCGGCCCGCGTCCGGCACCCGGTGCGGATGGCGCCGCAGATACTCGTTCTCCAGCGCTGTCATCCGGGCGGTGTGTGTGGCCAGCGCGTCCTCGGGTCCGTGCAGGAGCGTCTCGTGGCGGGTCCGGTGCAAGGTCTCCACTTCCTTCAGAAGCAGTGCGTCGTCGAGCTGCTCCGGCGGTACCCCGCTCTCGTGGTCGGTCACGGCTCGCTCCCTCCGGTTCGCCCCCTGTCGGCCCCCTCTGCCGAAAATACCCGGATCGCAAGGAATTCGTACTCCGTCGCCCACCGGGTGTTGTCATCCCTCCGCATGAAACGCGCGGGAAGGAGTACACGACAGACAGCGCGGCGAAGGGCCGTGTCCACGTCAGCCGACAGCGGCACGGCGGTGCGGCACGGCGGCTCACGCCGCACTACGGCAATCATCATTTTGGTAGGAGTTCCTCTGTTCCGCCGCACCCGGCATCGCTGCCGGAGGACCGGCAGCGACAGGGCCGAGACGGAAAGGCAGTCCCCGTGCGCAGTGTCGGAGTGGAGGAGGAACTCCTCCTGGTGGACATGGAGACCAACGAACCCCGGGCCCTGTCCACCGCTGTGCTGGCCGTCGCCTCCCGCGACGGCCGGCACGGTGAGATCTTCGAGAAGGAGCTCCAGCGCGAGCAGCTCGAATTCGCGACGCATCCCCAGACCGGGATGGGCGAACTGGCGGCGGAGATCCAGCGGTGGCGCGCCGAGGCCGGGCGTCACGCGGGCGAGGTGGGCGCCGCGGTGGCCGCGCTGGCGACCTCGCCGCTGCCGGTGAGCCCGTCGATCACCCCGGACGAGCGCTACCAGTGGCTGGAGAAGGAGTTCGGGCTCACCGCGCAGGAACAGCTCACCTGCGGCTGCCATGTCCATGTGTCGGTCGACTCGGACGAGGAGGGCGTGGCGGTCCTCGACCGCATCCGGCCCTGGCTGCCCGTCCTGCTGGCGCTGAGCGCCAACTCTCCCTACTGGCAGGGCGAGGACAGCGGTTACAGCAGCTACCGCAGCCGGGTCTGGGGCCGCTGGCCCTCGGCCGGGCCCGTGGAGATCTTCGGTTCCGCCGACCGCTACCACGCGCAGGTCCAGGCCATGGTGGAGACCGGCGTACTGCGTGACGACGGCATGATCTATTTCGACGCCCGGCTCTCCAACACCTATCCGACCGTCGAGGTCCGTGTCGCCGACGTCTGTCTGAACGCCTCGGACACGGTGCTTCTGGCGACCCTCGCGCGTGCTCTGGTGGAAACCGCGGCCCGGGAGTGGCAGGCCGGTGAGCCGCCCGCCCGCCAGGGCGTCGGGCTGCTGCGGCTGGCGGCCTGGTCGGCTGCCCGGTCCGGGCTGGAGCGGCAGTTGATCCATCCCGCCACCATGCGGCCCGTGCCCGCGGAGGCCGCGGTGCGGGCCCTCTTCGACCATGTGCGGGACGCTCTGGAGGACAGCGGGGATCTCATACCGGTGCAGGACGCCATCACCGAGCTGCTGCGGCGCGGCAATGGCGCGCGTGTGCAGCGTGAAGTGTTCCGGCGGACGGGGAGCCTGCGGGAGGTGGTCGCCGAGTGCTCGCGCCTGACCACCGGGTGACGCCCCCCGGACGGTGAGTGCCCGCCCCGGCGGCCTCCGTTCCGCGCCGCGCCGCGTGCCGGCGCGGTACCGCGGGCGCCGCCGGGGGGCCGGGTGCCACTCGATTGGCTCCGGCGTGGCAAGGGCCCGCCGGGGCGCCGGGCGATAGCGTCGGAGTCCCGCTGCCCACAGGTGCCGGTCCGGTGGCCGGCGTCGCGCCCGGTCCGCGTCGCCCGGCCGCGGACCAGGTCCTGTCCCGCCCGATCCCACGGGGTGTCTCCACCATGCCCGACCTCATCCACCTCGTGGTGATCGTCGCTGTCTTCGCTCTCCTCGGCCTGGTCGCGAGGGGGGTGAGCCGGCTGTGAGCGTCGATAACATCGTCGGACTGGCCGTCGCGGTGATCCTGACCGGCTATCTCGTGGTCTGTCTGATCCTCCCCGAGCGGTTCTAGGGTGCTTCCCCGATGAACGGCACTCTCGCGGGATGGCTTCAGATCCTCGCCCTGGTGGCGGCGCTCGCGCTGTCCTTCCGGCCGCTGGGCGACTACATCGCGTATGTCCTTGTCTCACCCCGGCACTGGCGCCTGGAGCGGGCGCTGTACCGGGCCGGCGGAGTCGACGCGGACGCGGACCAGCCGTGGACCTCCTTTCTCCGCAGCGTCCTGGCCTTCTCGCTGGTCTCGCTGCTGTTCCTCTACGGATTCCTGCGTCTCCAGAGCGCTCTGCCGCTGTCGTTGAACACCCCCGCCATGGATCCCGGCCAGTCGTTCAACACGGCGGCGTCCTTTGTCACGAACACCAACTGGCAGTCGTACGCGGGTGAGTCGGCGCTGGGCCATCTGGTGCAGATGTCGGGACTGGCGGTCCAGAACTTCGTCTCGGCCGCGGTCGGCATCGCGGTGATGGCCGCGCTCGTCCGCGGATTCACCCGGAAGAAGACGGACCGGGTCGGAAACTTCTGGGTGGACCTCACCAGGATCGTCCTGCGTGTCCTGCTGCCGCTGTCCGTGGTCTTCGCGATCGTGCTGGTCGCGGCCGGTGTGATCCAGAACTTCCACGGTTTCCAGCCGGTCACCACCATCGCGGGGGACAGCCAGAACATCCCCGGCGGCCCGGTCGCCTCCCAGGAGGCCATCAAGGAGCTGGGCACCAACGGCGGTGGCTTCTACAACGCCAACTCCGCGCATCCGTTCGAGAGTCCGAACGGCTTCACCAACTGGCTGGAGATCTATCTGCTGTCGGTGATCGCCTTCTCGCTGCCCCGCACCTTCGGCACGATGACCGGCGACCGCCGCCAGGGCTACGCGATCGTCGCCGTCATGGCCCTGATCTGGACGGCCTCCGTCGCCGTCGTCACGGCCAATGAGCTGCACAGCGTGAGCAGTACGGCGGGGCACGCGGCAGGCGGGATGATGGAAGGCAAGGAACAGCGCTTCGGTGTCTGGGGTTCCGCGCTCTTCGCGGTGGCCACCACACTCACGTCCTGCGGGGCCGTCAACTCCTTCCACGACTCGTACTCGCCCGGCGGCGGCGGGATGACGATCCTCAACATGATGCTGGGTGAAATTGCTCCCGGCGGTACGGGTTCCGGTCTCTACGGCATCCTCGTGCTGGCGGTCGTCGGGGTCTTCGTCGCGGGTCTGATGGTCGGTCGCACGCCCGAGTATCTGGGCAAGAAGCTGCGCGGCCGGCAGATGAAGTTCGCGTCGCTGTACATCCTCACCACGCCCGCCGTCGTCCTGGCCGGCGCCGGTGTCGCGATGGCGCTGCCGGGGGAGCGGGCGGCGATGCTCAACCCGGGGCCGCACGGCTTCTCGGAGGTGCTGTACGCCTTCACCTCGGCCGCCAACAACAATGGTTCGGCCTTCGCCGGGCTCGCCGCCAACACGGACTGGTACAACACCGCCCTCGGCCTCGCGATGATCATCGGCCGGTTCCTTCCCATCGTGTTCGTACTCGCGCTCGCCGGATCCCTCGCCGAGCAGCAGCCGGTCCCGGTCAACGCGGGAACACTGCCGACGCACCGGCCGCTCTTCGTCGGCCTGCTCACCGCTGTGATCCTCATTGTCGTCGGCCTCACCTACTTCCCCGCGCTCGCGCTGGGCCCGCTCGCGGAGGGGCTGCGCTGATGTCCGCGACCGGCCGGTCCCCGGCCCCCGAGGACCCGCCGGCGGTGAACAGCCGCCGGATCTCGGGCGGACTGCTGGATCCCGGACAACTCGCCGGCTCCTTCCCCGACGCGCTGCGCAAGCTCGATCCCCGGGTGATGGTCCACAACCCGGTGATGTTCGTCGTCGAGGTGTGCGCGGTGCTGACCACCCTCTCGGCGATCAGGAACCCCAGCGTCTTCGCCTGGGTGATCACCGCCTGGCTCTGGCTGACAAGTGTCTTCGCCAACCTGTCCGAGGCGGTCGCCGAGGGCCGGGGCAAGGCGCAGGCGGAGACCCTGCGCCGGACGAAGACCGACACCAGGGCCCGCCGGCTCGCCCGTGACTGGCGGCCGGGAGCACAGCACACGGCGGAGGAGGAGGTGCCGGCGAACGAGCTGCTCCCCGGCGATCTGGTGGTGGTCGAGGCCGGACAGACCATCCCGGGGGACGGTGATGTGGCCGAAGGGGTCGCCTCCGTCGACGAGTCGGCGATCACGGGCGAGTCGGCGCCGGTGATCCGGGAGTCGGGCGGCGACCGTTCGGCCGTGACCGGCGGCACCAAGGTGCTGTCGGACCGGATCGTCGTACGGATCACCTCGCGGCCGGGCGAGACCTTCATCGACCGGATGATCGCCCTTGTCGAGGGCGCGGCCCGGCAGAAGACACCGAACGAGATCGCGCTGAACATCCTGCTCGCGTCGCTGACCATCGTCTTCCTGATCGCCGTGGTGACGCTGCAGCCGTTCGCGGTCTTCGCGCGGGCCGAGCAGCCACTGGTGATCCTGGTGGCCCTGGTGGTCGCGCTGATCCCGACCACCATCGGGGCCCTGCTGTCCGCGATCGGAATCGCGGGCATGGACCGGCTCGTCCAGCGCAATGTGCTGGCCATGTCGGGACGCGCGGTCGAGGCCGCCGGTGATGTCAACACACTGCTGCTCGACAAGACGGGCACCATCACCCTGGGCAACCGACAGGCAGCCGAGTTCCTGCCGGCCGAGGGGGTCGGGATCGAGGAACTGGCCGATGCCGCGCAGCTCTCGTCGATCGTCGACGAGACGCCGGAAGGCCGCTCGATCGTGGTTCTCGCCAAGGAGCGGTACGCGCTGCGCGGCCGGAGCGAAGGAGAGCTGGCGGGCGCCGTGTTCGTCCCCTTCACCGCGCAGAGCCGGATGAGCGGCGTCGACCTCACAGGACCGGACGGTCCTCGTTCGCTGCGCAAGGGCGCCGCGGCGGCGGTGATGCGCTGGGTGCGCGAGAACGGCGGGGGGACCGGCGCCGACATCGGCGGCATCGTGGACGGCATCTCGGCGAGCGGCGGTACTCCGCTGGTCGTCGCCGAGCTGACGGGGCGCGGTGGCACGAGGAGCAGCCGGGTGCTGGGTGTCATCCACCTCAAGGATGTCGTCAAGGAGGGGATGCGGGAGCGGTTCGACGAGTTGCGCCGGATGGGCATCAGGACGGTCATGATCACGGGTGACAATCCGCTGACGGCCCGGGCGATCGCGGAGGAGGCGGGGGTGGACGACTTCCTCGCCGAGGCCACGCCCGAGGACAAGATGGCCCTCATCAGGCGGGAGCAGGCGGGCGGCAAGCTCGTGGCGATGGCGGGTGACGGGACGAATGACGCCCCGGCGCTGGCGCAGGCGGATGTCGGTGTGGCGATGAACACCGGTACCTCGGCCGCCAAGGAGGCCGGGAACATGGTGGATCTGGACTCGAATCCGACGAAGCTCATCGAGATCGTGGAGATCGGCAAGCAGTTGCTGATCACTCGTGGTGCGCTGACGACGTTCTCCATCGCCAACGATGTCGCGAAGTACTTCGCGATCATCCCCGCGATGTTCGCGGTGGTCTATCCCGGCCTGGACCACCTCAACATCATGCGATTGCACAGCCCGGCCTCGGCCGTCTCCGCCGCGATCATCTTCAACGCGCTGATCATCGTGGCGCTGATCCCGCTCGCCCTGCGCGGTGTCCGGTACCGGCCGTCGTCGGCGTCCGCGCTGCTGAGCCGCAATATCTGGCTGTACGGAGTGGGCGGTCTGATCCTTCCGTTCGCCGGAATCAAGGTGATCGACCTCATCGTCCAGTTCATTCCCGGTCTGCGCTGACCGGCAGACCGTGCCGACCGACCGTGCCGACCGTCCTGCCGGCCAGTCGTCCGGGCCGGCCGGGCTCACGCCGACTCACAGGAGAAGACGACCGCCGTGCCCCTTGTGCTCCGTCCCGTAATCCGCCGTCATCTGTCGGCGCTGCGGATGCTGCTGGTGTTCACCGTGATCACCGGTGCCAGGTATCCGCTGCTGATCACGGGTATCGCCCAGGCCGTCTTCCCGTACCAGGCCAATGGCTCGCTGATCGAGGAGAACGGGGCACCGGTGGCCTCCCGCCTGATCGGCCAGAACTTCGTCCTGCCGGAGCGGGCGGGCCGGGGCGCCGGCCGGCCGGACCCCAGGTGGTTCCAGCCCCGGCCCTCGGCGGCCGGGCCCGCCGGCTATGACGCCGCCGGCTCGGGAGCCTCCAATCTGGGTCCCAACAACCCCGTACTGGTGAGGACCATCAGGGAACGGAGGGCCGCCGTGGCCGCCTTCGACGGTGTCCCGCCGCGCAGCGTGCCCGTCGACGCGGTGACCGCCTCGGGCTCCGGCCTCGATCCGGACATCTCGCGGGCGTACGCGGACCAGCAGGTCAACCGGGTGGCCAGGGCGCGCGGACTGAGTCCGGCGGTGGTACGACGGCTGGTCGCCGAGCATGCCGAGGGCCGGGACATCGGCTTCCTGGGCCAGGACGGCGTCAATGTCGTCGAGTTGAACCACGCCCTCAGCACGGTGAGGTGACCGCGAGCCGGGTACGGGTGAGGACGGGCCGCCTCAGGTGGCGGCCTCCCTCTCGCGCTCCCGCACCCGGGCCAGCAGCGAGGCGGGATCGGGATCCGTCTGGAGCGCGTGCAGCAGCAGCAGCCACAGATCGCGCAGACCGTCCTCGATCCCCCGGCGGCCCTCCAGCGCGTCGGAGACGGTGTGCAGTCCGAAGAACGCGGACACCAGGCCGTGGGCGGCCGCCTCGGGAGTGACGCCAATGGCGAATTCGCCTTCCCTGTGGGCCTCTTCGAGCAGTTCGGTGACCGTCTCGATCCAGCCGACGAAAGGGCGCGGCAGTGTGACGTCGATGGCCTTGCGCTCGGCCCAGAGACGGGATCCGGCCCGGATGACGACATCGTCGCGGAATGCCCTGGCTACGGCGAAACTCAGCCCGACCAGTCTTTCGAGCGCCGGAAGTCCGGCCGATCTGTGCTGGTCGATGAGCTTCGGCCAGGCCGCGAAATGTGCCTCGACCACGGCCAGGGCCAGATTCTCCTTACTGGCGTAATGGAAGTAGATGGCCCCGCTGGTACGGCCCGACCGCGCGCTGATGTCGCTGATGCTGGTGCCGGCGTAACCCCGCTCATCGAACAGGTGTGCCGCCGCCTCCAGGAGAAACCTGCGCGTTGTTTCCGCACGTACCCGCTTCGCCCCAACCCGCATATGCACCCCGGATTCCCGTGCCGCCGATGACATCACGCAATGTAGTGCTTTCACGGACCGGGTGCGGACCAGGTGCATCTTCACAAGAATTACGATGTTCTTATCGCATGGATACATCGGTTGGCGACATCGCCGGCGACGTGCGGCCACTGACCTGGTCACGTACGGTCGCCCGGGAAATGGTGCACCGGAGCTCCGTCGCGGAGGTGCTTCTCACGGATGTACGCAGGCTCGAAAGCGGCGATTTCGAGGCCGGGGCCTCATGGTCGAGATCTCATCCGACCTTTCCGCGTGACGGGGCGGGACTGCACAGCCCCCTGGTGATCGTCGAGACACTGCGGCAGCTCGGCATCTATATTCCGCTGCGTTATTTCGCGGTCCCCATGTCGTCACGATCGCTCATCAGTGATCTGTATTTCGGGATCGATCCGTCGGTGGAACCACGGGCCGTCACCGGCGCCACTTCTGTCACCTGTCTGGTGCGGGTGAGCGAGGTCCGGCGCGGGCCGGACGACGCGGTCACCGGACTGCGGCTGCATGTGCGCTTCAGCGCGTACGGCGTGCCTTTCGCGCAGGCCGGAGGCGGCGCGCGCTTCCTGGACGGAGATCAGTACGCCGCCCGGCGGGAAGGGCGTACGGAGTCCGTTGTCCCCGGGGCGGAGGCCGCGCGAATGACCCGCCCCGATGCCCGGAGTGTCGGCGTCGCCGGGGAGGGCGATGTCGTCATCGGGCTCGACGGCGGCGGAGTCCTGGTGGCCCCGGCCGATCCGGCGCATCCCTTCTTCTTCGACCATGTCACGGACCATGTGCCGGGGATGGTCCTGCTGGAGGCGGCCCGTCAGGCCGCGGCCGTGGAAAGCGGGGGAACCCTGCTGCGTCCTGCGTCCGGACGGCTGAAAGCCGCGCGCTTTGTCGAATTCGGCCCGCCCGCCCGGGTCTTGTGCGTGCCGCACCACGCGACCTGCGTCTTTCGGTTTTTCCAGGACGGTGAACAGAAGGCTTTCGGCATCCTCGGCTACAGCTAAACAGCTAGAAATACTATCCGCAGTCACTTGACTACCAGGAGTTTTCCTCTCTAGCGTAGCGATCGTTATGTCTTCGGCGGACGCCGAAAACGGCCTTCAAAGGCTGCGCCCGCCCGGGACCGCACCCGCCCGAGAGTGGCTGACCAACGCGCACGCGGTGTTTTGTGCCGTCGTGGCGGCGAGTGCCGCCGCTTTCCGGGCTCTCCTGAACGGAAAGCAATCGGATGACACTTCATCGCATCCATTCCTGGACTCCCGCGGCGGTCGTCTTCGACTGCGACGGCACCCTCATGGACACCGAACGGCACTGGCAGGACGCGCGAATTCGCGCGCTGCGCGAGTACGAATGCGAGCCGGGCGCCGGTTTCGCGGAGCGCGCCAAAGGACTGCACTACACCGAATGCGGACGCCTCATGGCGGAGGAAGCGGGCCGGCCGGAACTCGCCGGTGAGATCACCGGCCGGCTTCTCGCGCATTTCCGGGTACTGGTCGCCGGCAACCCCATAATCATGCCCGGCGCCCGCCAACTGGTGGAATCGTGCGCCAAGTTCGCGCCGCTGGCCGTCGCGAGCAACTGCCCGAGGGAGGTCGTCGAGTCCTCACTCGGCAGATCCGGCCTGCTGGGCCGCTTCGACCATGTCGTCGTACCGGGGGGCGAGATCCGGCCCAAGCCCCATCCGGACGTGTACCTCACCGCCGCACGGCTCTGCGGTGCCGCACCGGCGGACACCCTGGCCGTCGAGGACTCCCTCTGCGGTATCCAGGCCGCCGTCCGGGCGGGCACGCGCGTCCTGGGGGTCGGCCCCTGGCCCGGCGAGCAGGTCGCGGATCTGGTCGACCTGTGGGTTCGCTCGCTGGACGAGCCCGAACTCTCCGGCTGGGCGGAGGGGCGTGCCGGGCACGGGCCGGGCTGACGGGGGACGGCCGTGCCGTTGATCGTGCGGCGCGGGTCCGCCTACCATGACCGCAGCGGACATATCGGTTCATAAGTCGCCGTGCGGAGAGTTGGTCGTCCGAATGGATGAGGAACGTGCCGGCCGTCTCGTTTCGTCGCTGCGTGCCCGCGGCGTCATGGCCCATCTGGCCCACCTGGGTGTCTACGAGTTCGGCGTGCAGATCGTGCTCGCCGACGGCGGTGAGGCGGTCTGGGACCTCGACGAAGGCGTGGGACTGCGGGCCGAGGTCATCGAGGACGGCGTGCTCATGGGCTATGTCCCCCATGTGCCGGGCTCGGAGGACTTCACCGAGGAACAGCTCATGGCGGTGATCGCGGCCACCACCTATGACAAGGAAGGGCTGCACCCGCCCACGGACGGCCCCGGCCGCCCCGGCGAGGAGACCGCGCGCCCGGCGGGGCCCGGGGCCGGTCCCGCCGAGGCTCCGATCCCGGCCCGCCACCGCGGTCGGCGTTTTCCCTGGCTGCCCCGGCGCCCGGAGCAGTGAAGAAGCCGGCGGGGGTGCCCGGCGGGCCCGGCCGGGATTCCGGCCGGGCCCAGGACGTCCGTCGCGCGCTCCGGTCGCGCGTCGCGTCACTCCTTGACCGCCCCCGAGTTGGCGCCGTTGACGAAGTACCGCTGGAAGCAGAAGAACAGCGCGGCCACCGGAAGGGTGGACAGCAGGGCCGCGGCAAGCTTCAGCGGATACTGCGTGCCGCCGCCGAGACCGCCCGAGACAAAGCGGGACAGGCCCGTGGTGAGCGTCTCGTACTGGCTGGACTGGGTGGCGACGAGGAAGTGGGTGAACTCGTTCCAGGACCCCTGGAACGACAGGATGGTCAGAGTGATCAGCGCGGGTCTGGCCATCGGCAGGACGATCGACCAGAAGATCCGGAACACACCGGCCCCGTCGACCCGCGCCGCCTCCTCGACCTCACGCGGCACCGACTCGAAGAACTGCTTCATGATGAAGATGCCCGCGGCGTCCACCAGCAGCGGCAGGATCATGCCGGTGTAGGTGTCGAAGATCCCGAAGGTGTTGAGCACCAGGAACTTCGGGATGAGCAGTGTCACACCGGGCACCGCCATCACCGAGACCACGAAGACGAACAGCACGGAACGGCCCCGGAACCGCAGCCGCGCCAGCGCGTACCCGGCCATCGAGTCGAAGAGCACCCGTCCCGCGGTGACGACCACCGCCACCAGTGCCGAGTTGCCGAGCCAGCGCAGGAAGGGCACCCCGTCGGCGGACTCGCTCAGCCCGAACAGCCGCTGGTAGGCCGCTGTCGTCGGAGTGGTGGGCAGCAGCGACAGCGGGTTCGCGGCGGCGTCCGGGTCCGTCTTGAACCCGGTCACCAACTGCAGGACGAAGGGCAGCAGATAGAGCAGGGCCAGCCCGGTCACCAGGGCGTAACCCAGCACGCGCAGCGCAAGAGGGAAGCGGCCCAGCACGGGGAGGGCCCGCTCGCGTGAGGCGCGGCGCGCCCGGGCCCGCTCGGCCCGGTCGCCCACGGCCGTACCGGCGGCGCTCATCGGTTCCTCCTGGTACGTGTGCCGCGCTCCCGCAGCGCCCAGCGCTGGAAGGCGGTCAGAGTGAGGATCAGGACGAGCAGGACGAACGCGATCGCCGATCCCTGGCCGAAGTCCGCGTCGTCGAAGCCCGAGGAGTACGACAGGAAGGCGGGCGTCAGAGTCGTATTGCCGGGCGCGCCCTGGCCCATCACGTACACCTGGTCGAAGACCTGCCAGGTGGCGATCAGCCCCAGCGTGAGCACCAGGAACAGCACCGGACGCAGCGCGGGCAGCGTCACGTACCGCAGGAGCTGACGCCGGTTGACCCCTTCCAGGGCCGCCGTCTCCTCCAGCTCACGGGGGATGTCCTGGAGCGCGGCGAGGAAGATCAGCATAAAGGTGCCGGACGTGGTCCACACGGCCAGCAGGATGATCGTGCACATTGCGACGGAGGGTCCAGACAGCCACTCGAACCACGAGAGGCCCATGAAGGAATGGTCGGCCAGCACCCCGGTGGGGTGGTCCGGATCGACGATCCCCAGGCCGCCCAGGATCAGGGAGAGCACCCCGCGCGGGTCCGCGAACCAGTTCGGTCCTTTCACTCCGATCCATGACAGCAGGGCGTTGACGGCCCCGCTTCCCTGGAAGAGGAAGAGGAAGATCGTGGCGACGGCGATGGAGCTGGTGACCGACGGGAGGAAGAACGTCGTACGCAGCGCGCCGCGCCCACGCAGCAGCCGCTGGTTGAGGATGAGGGCCAGGCCCAGTGCCAGACCGGTCTGGAGAGGCACGGTCAGCAGCACGTAGTAGGCGTTGTTGCGCAGTGCGGTCGCGAAGAGAGTGCGGTCGAGACCGTCCTGGGTGAAGAGCGTCCGGTAGTTGTCCAGGCCCACGAAGTCGGCCTGGCCGCTGAACGGATTGGACTGGCCGTCCCAGTGGAGCAGGCTCACCCACAGCGCCATCAGGATGGGAAGTACCAGGAACAGGCCGAGGATCAGCACCATGGGGCTGACGAACAGCCAGCCCCAGGCGCCTTCCCGGCGCCGGGCCGCGCGCCGGGCGCGGGTCGTGCCGGTGGTGCCGGTGGTGCCGGTCCCGCCGGGTGCGTGCGGCGTACGGCCTTCGAGAGGCGTACGGCCGGCGGGCGTCGTGCGGATGCGCATGGGGCTCAATTGCCCTTCGCGATCGCCTGTTCGCCGTTGCGCTGCAGGTCGGCGAGGATCTTCTTCGGGTCGGCCGTACGCAGCGACTGGAGATCGGTGTTGAACTGGCTCAGCACCTTGTCGAAGCCGGCGATGGTCACCGGGCCCTGGGCGTACGCGCTGCCCTCCACCCATGCCTTGGCGCGCGGCTGCCGCTCGGCGTACGTCGTGAGCGCGCTCGTCCGCGACGGCATCACACCGAACGCGTCGGCGAAGGCGAGCTGCTGGTCGGCGGAGCTGAGGTACGTGACGAGATCGACGCTCGCCGCCCGGTGCGCGCTCTCGGCGGCGACGCCCCAGCAGGTGCTGAAGGCGAGCGTGGACCGGCCGGCCGGTCCCGCGGGCAGCGGCACCACGTCGTACTTCACATCCGGGTAGTCGAGCTTCATCCCGCCGTCGAGCCAGTTGCCCTCGATGGTCATGGCTGCCTTGCCCTTGCCGAGCGCCTCGCCGCCCCAGCTCGTGTCCACCTGCTTCGCGTACTTCATCGAGCCGGACGTGAGCATGGACTGGACGAAGGCGAGGCCCTCGGCGTTCTCCGGGGTGGCGGCGGTCATCTTTTTCTGGTCCGTGCTGGTCAGCCAGCCGCCGGCCTGCTTCATAAAGACACCGAGCCGCTGGTACTCGTCGCTGGTGACCAGGCCGGTGACACCGCCGCCGGTGAGCTTGTCCGCGACATTCCGCAGCTCCTGCCAGCTCTTCGGGTAGTCCTTCGCCGTCAGCCCGGCCTTCTTCCAGAGATCGGAGTTGACGGCGAGACCGAGGGTGGACGTGTCCTTGGGCAGGCACACCAGCTTGCCGTCGTACGTGAAGGAGGTCCTGAGCTGCTCGGAGAAGTCCGAGGCGTCGGGTATCCGGTCTCCGTACGGGTACAGAGACCCGCCCTTCGCGTAGTTCGCGAACTGGTCGGAGTTGACGTAGAAGACGTCCGGCGGCTTGTGCCCGGCGAACGCCTGGGCGAGCTGCTGGTTCATGTCCTTGGCGACCGAGACCGTGACCGCGTTGCCGGACTCCTTCGCGTACGCGGCGGCGGCGGCCTTGACGGCCTGGGTCTCGGCGTCCCCCGAGGTGGCGATCAGGACCGTCAGCTCCTGTTTGCCGCTCTTGTCCTGCTCGGGCTCCTTGGCGTCGCCGAAGCTGGACGAGCAGCCGGTGGCGGCCAGCAGCGCCGCGCAGGTGGCGAGGGCGGCGACGGTCGTGCGGGTGACCATGAATTCCTCCAGAAGGGATACGACGTGCGGCTCAGCAGCCCGGAGAAGGGCGTGCCGTGAATCACGGGCCCGGGGCGGCGGCGGTGCCGGGGCGCCCGGGGCGGGCAGAGGGGGTGCTCAGTGGCCCGGTGCGGGCGTGCTGTCGCGGACGACGAGGGACGGTTCGAGCAGGACGCGCTCGGGCGGAGCGCCGGGCTCCGACATCCGTGCCAGCAGGAGACGGACGCATTCGCGGCCGACGGCCTCCAGTGGCTGGGCGACGGTGGACAGGCCGGGGGAGAGGAGCGACGCGGTGGGGGAGTCGTCGAAGCCGACGACCGCGAGATCCCTGCCCGGTACGGCGCTCCGCTCACGCAGCGCGTGGTAGCAGCCCAGCGCCAGCATGTCGCTGGCGGCGACCACCGCCGTGGCGCCCGCGTCGAGCAGCGGTCCCGCGGCGGCCCGTGCCGAGGAGAGGTCGTCGACGCTCTGCGCCCGCCGGCCGCGGACCGGAAGGCCGTGCCGCCGCATGGCGCGCTGCCAGCCCTCGGCACGGTCGTCACCGACCCCGGAGCCGCGCGGCCAGCCGAGGAACGCGATCCTGCGGTGGCCCTGGCCCACGAGATGCTCGACGGCCGCGTCCGTACCGGAGGCGCCATCGACATCCACCCAGTCACCGATCTGCCGGCCCGACCACATCCGGCCGAAGCCCACGAACGGCACACCGCGCTTCTCCAGCCACGCCTGGCGCTGGTCGCCGCGTTCGGTGCCGCTCAGCACAAAACCGTCGACATGGTGCAGGTCGAGGAGTTCCTCGTAGCCGTCGAGACCGGCGGTGCCCGGCGGTGAGGCGAACAGCAGTACCCGGTAACCGGCCTCGTCCGCCGTCTGGGAGAGGGCGTGCAGAAAGCGGTCCATGACCGGGGCCGAGGTGCCGGGGGCGGTGGGACGGATCCCGTAGCCGATGAGTTTGCTGGAGCGGGTGCGCAGGGTCTGAGCGGCCCGATGCGGGCGATAGCCCATCTCCTCGATGGTGCGGCGGACCCGTTCCAGGGTCTCGGGTCGCAGCAGATCGGGCGAATTAAGGGCATTTGAGACTGTTTGCGGAGAGACCCCGGCCCGCCTCGCGACCATGGCCAGGGTCACCGGACCCGCCTTGGGCGAGGGGGAGTTGGGGGAGCGGGGCATGGCAGTCTCCGGAACCGGTGCGGCGTATGGACGAGTTGATTGGAGCGTTCCAATGACATTGTCAACGACCTGAAGTCGTCGTTAGGCTTCTTGGAACGCTCCAATGCCTGAGAGGTTCTGCTGTTTTGGATACGACTGTCAAGACCCACGAGATAACGAACTCCGTCGCGGGGGCCGGCCCCGCGGCCGAGGGCCTCCAGCCATTCCTGCACGACGCCGTCGTGACGCTGTACGCGCCGAGCTTCGCGGTCTCGCGGCCGGACGGGCAGATCACCGGCGGCGCCGACGGCTTTTACCACGGCGACAGCAGAGCCCTGGCCCGGCTGACCGTCGAGGCCGACGGCATCACGATCGCCCCGGCACACGGAGCGCTCGACGGCGCGGACCGGGCGGCCTTCCGGGGTGTGCTGCGCGGGCTGGGCGAGGAGACGCCGGACCCGGCGGTCACGCTGTACCGTCGGCGCCATGTCACCCCAGGACACCTGGAGGAGACCCTCGAAGTCGGCAACGCAGGACGCCGGCACGTCCGCGCCCGGCTGATCGTCACCGCCGTCACCGACCTCGCGCCCATGGAGCGCGTCAAGCTGGGAAAGGCGCAGCCGCCCGCCGCCGCCACGGCCACCGAGGACGGGCTCGGCTGGTCCCGCGACTCCTTCGCCGTACGCCTCACGAGCACACCGGCGCCCGCGGCCGTCGACCCGGACACGGGACGGCTGGAGTACGAGATCGAGCTGGCGCCGGGGGCGGCGTGGACGGCCGTACTGAGCTGTGACGCGGCTCACGAGGACGGTGACCAGTTCCCCGCGCCGCCGGCCGGCGGTGTGCCCTGGCGCACCCCCCGGCTGCGCAGCGCGGACCGGCGCTTCGACCACTGGCTGAGCCAGTCGGCGGCCGACCTCGACCGGCTGCGGCTGGCCGACCCGGAGCGCCCCGGCGACCAGTTCCTGGCGGCGGGAGCCCCGTGGTTCCTCACGCTCTTCGGGCGGGACTCCCTGTGGGCGGCCCGGATGCTGCTGCCGCTGGGCACCGGCCTGGCCGCAGGCACTCTGCGCACCCTCGCCCGCCGTCAGGGCGCGGTCTCCGACCGGGACACCGAGGAGCAGCCCGGCAAGATCCTGCACGAGGTGCGCCGCGCCACCCAGCGGTTCAGCGACGGATTCGCGCTGCCCGCCCGCTACTACGGCACGGTCGACGCCACCCCGCTGTGGGTCACTCTGCTGCACGACTCCTGGCGCTGGGGTCTCGCTCCCGACCAGGTCGAAGAGCTGCTGCCGCACGCCGAAGCGGCCCTCGCCTGGATGCGCGACCACGGTGACGCGGACGGCGACGGCTTCCTGGAGTACATCGACCACACCGGGCGGGGCCTGGCCAACCAGGGCTGGAAGGACTCGGGCGACTCCATCAGGCACCGGGACGGCCGCCTCGCCGCCTCGCCGATCGCGCTCTGCGAGGTCCAGGCGTACGCGTACGAGGCGGCGCGCGGCGGCGCCGATCTGCTGCGCGCCTTCGGCCGGCCGGGCGCCGACGAGTGGGAGGAGTGGGCCGGCCGGCTGCGCGACCGGTTCCGGAGCAGCTTCTGGGTGGAGGACGAGCGCGGTCCTTACCCCGCGGTGGCCCTCGACCGGGACAAGCGGCCGGTGGACTCGGTCACGTCGGGCTTCGGCCATCTTCTGGGCACGGGTCTGCTCGACCGGGACGAGAGCGCCCTGCTGGCCGCCCGGCTGAGCACGCCCGACCTGGACTCGGGCCATGGTCTGCGGACCCTGAGCAGCGACTCGGTGGGCTACAACCCGTACGGCTATCACATCGGTTCCATTTGGCCGCACGACACCGCGATCGCGGTCCACGGGCTGGTCAGGGCCGGATTCCCGGCCGCCGCCGCATCGCTGTCCGAGGGCCTGCTGACCGCCTCGGCGGGCTTCGGCGCGCGGCTTCCCGAGCTCTTCGCCGGTCATGGCGCGGCGAGCGGCGCCTCTCCGTCGCCCTACCCGGCGTCCTGCCGCCCGCAGGCGTGGGCGGCGGCCTCCTCCGTGGTGGTCCTCCAGTCGGTGCTGGGACTCACCGCCGATGTCCCGGGCGGCACGATCACGGTCGCGCCCGCCTTCGCGGAGGCGTACCGGCCGCTGAGGGTGGAGGGGTTCGACATCGCGGGCGGCCGTCTGGACATCGCCGTCGACGCGGACGGTACGGCGCACATCGAGGCGCCGGCGGGCCTGGAGGTGAAGAGGGAGCACGCGACGCCCCGGTGACGGGCCGTGCCCGGTACGGTCGGGCTACCGCGCCCCGGCGGTGGCTCCGCCGCCGGCGGCCGGGCACTCGGGCGGACGACCGTGTGTGCATGTGGGCGGATATGGGCCGTTGTCCGTCCCGGTGTTCGGCCGGATTCACCGCGGAGCCGTGTCGCTGATGGGCCGAACGGGTGAGGGGCGGGAGGATGGCCCGATGCAGACACAGCGCGCGGGCGAGGTGGTCCGGTGAGCAGGTACGACGGGTACGACGTCACCGACGAGCAGTGGGAGGGACTGGCCCAGGTCGTCCCGCTGCGGGGCCGCAACGAATGGCCCTCGCGGGTCGACCACGGGGCGCTTCCCCGGGACTACGAGGTGGAGAATCGCCGCTTCATCGTCCTCCGGGTGCAGGTCTTCGCGGACGCGCGGGAGGTCGCCGACCATCTCATCGCCCAGATCCCGGTCCTGCTCGACCTGACCGGCGCCGAGAGCGATGTGGCCAAGCGGATTCTGGACTTCAGCAGCGGTGTGGTCTTCGGTCTGGGCAGCGGCATGCACCGGGTCGACAAGAATGTTTTCCTGCTGGCCCCGCATGGCACGGAGGTGGAGGGCATCGCGGCGGACGTCGTCCCCCGATCGTAGGAAGGACGGCCAGGCGGAACGGTTCGGCGCCTTTTGTCCCGCATACGGTCCGGCCATGGAAGACATCCGAGCCGTCCGCCCCCGTCCCACCGTCACCGAACTGCGGCTCTCCGCCTTCACCTCGCACCGCGGCGCGGCCTTCCCGCTGGGACCGATGACGCTCTTCACCGGGGCGAGCGGCAGCGGGAAGACCACGGCGCTGCGGGCATACGAGTCCCTCGCGCGGCTCGGCGCGGGCGCCGCGCTCCGGGAGGTCTTCCCGGATCCGGTGGCCTGCGTTCCGGAACGGGCCGCCGCCGACGCACAGGGGCGGCGCGGCTTCCGGATCGGCTGCACCGTCGACGGCCCGGCCGGACCCGTACGGCTCGATCTCGCCGTCCAGGCCGAACCCGAACTGCGTGTCGTCGGCGAACGCCTGACCGGCGGCGGCCGGACGCTGCTGACCACCGCGCTGCGCGATCCCGGGCGCCGCGCCGTACAGGCGGCCTGGCACACGGCCGGCGCCGTGCCCGTGACCCGCGCTCCGCTGCCCGACGACCGGCTGGCCACCGCGCTGCTGCCGCTGCGGGTCGCCGGCCGGACGGAGGGACAGCGGCAGGTGCTCGCCGCCGCCGAACAGACCGTGGTGGCGCTCCGGTCCCTCTTCGTCTGCGATCCGCAACCGCAGCTCATGCGGCGGCCGGTGGCCATGGGACAGGAGCGGCTGCGGCGGGACTGCGAGAATCTGGCGGCGGTACTGGAGCGCACCTGGGACCGGTGCGCCGGGCGGGACGCCCGGCTGGCCGCGGCGGTCCGGGCGGGATGCGCGGGACCGGTGACGGAGCTGGCCGTGGAGCGGTTCGCCGACGGCACCGTACGGGCGCTGCTCGCCAGGGACCCCTCCGGGGCCAGGGCGGCGACCCCCGTGGAACGGCTCGGTGAGGGCGAGCTGCGGTATCTGGCGCTGGCGCTGGTGCTGCTCACCGGTCCGGGGGTGCTGGCGGCGGGCCGGGTGGGCGAGGTGCCTCAGGAACTGCGGTCGCTCACGGTCCTCGCCGACGGATTCGACCGGAGCCTGGACCGGCGGCAGGCACAGGAGCTGCTCTCGCTGGCCGCGGCGGTCTGCGCGGAGGGCGATCTCAGGCTGCTGGGGTCGGTCGGGGACGCCTCCTACGCGCGCGCGGCGGCGGGAGTGACGGTGGTAGACCTGGACCCGTGACGGAACTGGATGTAGCGGGACTGCAGCGCAGACTGGCCGAGTTCTCGGCGGCACGGGACTGGGAGCGGTATCACACGCCCAAGAATCTGGTGGCGGCGCTGAGCGTGGAGGCGTCGGAACTGCTGGAGATCTTCCAGTGGCTGACGCCCGAGCAGTCGGCACGGGTGATGGAGGACCCCGAGTCGGCTCATCGGGTGGCGGACGAAGTCGCCGACGTGCTGGCGTATCTCCTTCAGTTCTGCGAGGTGCTGGGGATCGACGCGCTGGCCGCGCTCGCGGCGAAGATTGACCGGAATGAGGACCGCTTTCCCCCCAAACCGCCCTCGGATCCGCCCAGTTCGGCATGATCGTCACTCTGTGGAGTGACGGAGTTATGCACAATGAGCCCGCTGTCCCCAGATTTCCGCATACCTCTGGCTTTTCAGTCGCCGGTCACTCACTCTGGGTAGTGGAGTGAGTGGGCAGGATGTCGTACGAACGGGGGCGGCGAATGGACGCGGAGCGGCTCATTGGACTGAGCCGGCATGCCCTGACCGGGAGCGCTGAGGCGCTGGATGTGATCGCGGAGGCATGGCAGGCCCAGGCCCTCGCGCAGGTGATCGGTAACCAGCTTGTGCAGACGGGGCCGCAGGAGCTGAAGGGCGAGGCGCGAGAGCTCAGTGAGGCGGGCGGACGCGGCTGCGGCTTGCCCGATCAGCCGGGACCGGGCAGCGCGGGGATACGGGCGCGGCGGCTCTCCGGAGTGGCGGACCCGCGGAGCGCCCTGACCGGACTCGGGGAGCTGTTGGGCGAGGTCGGGATCGCGCTGGTGGCGCTGGCGTGTGAGACGGACGAGGAGGGGCTGTACTGGCAGTGCATCGAGGCGATCGACGCGGCCGACGAGTCGAACGACCGGGTGGGCGCGATGCTGCGCCGGCTCGTGGCGATGGACCGGGAGAGTGAGCGGGCACGGGAACGGGCACAACGGGAGCCACGCGAGCGGGGACAGGCGCGGGACGGGCCGCCCGGCGCTCTTCGCCGGTGAGACCGGCGGGCCGGCACGGCGGTGACACCACGGAGACCTGGCCGGTGGCCGGGCGGCGGGTGGCCGGGCTTCGCCGCGCGGTGGGCCGACGGGGCATCGACCGCCGGCCGGGACGGTGTCGAGGAGGGCCGGCCGAAGGTGCAGGATGGGGGCATGGATCTTCGAATCTTCACCGAGCCCCAGCAAGGGGCGAGCTACGAGACGCTCCTGAAGGTGGCCAAGGCCACCGAGGACCTGGGCTTCGACGCCTTTTTCCGCTCCGACCACTACCTGCGCATGGGGGCCGCCGACGGGCTGCCCGGTCCCACCGACGCCTGGATCACCCTGGCCGGGCTGGCGCGTGAGACCAAGCGGATCCGCCTCGGCACACTGATGACCGCCGGGACGTTCCGGCTGCCCGGTGTGCTCGCCATCCAGGTCGCGCAGGTCGACCAGATGTCCGGCGGCCGGGTGGAACTCGGCCTGGGCGCGGGCTGGTTCGAGGAGGAGCACAAGGCGTACGGGATCCCGTTCCCCAAGGAGAAGTTCGCGCGGCTGGAGGAGCAGCTCGCCATTGTGACCGGTCTGTGGGCCACGGAGACCGGCAAGACCTTCTCCTTCGACGGCACGTACTACCAGCTCACCGACTCGCCCGCGCTGCCCAAGCCGGCCCAGGCCAAGGTGCCGGTCCTGATCGGCGGGCACGGCGCGACGCGTACTCCCCGGCTCACCGCGCAGTACGCCGACGAATTCAATATCCCGTTCGCCTCGATCGAGGACACCGAGAGGCAGTTCGGCAGGGTACGGGCCGCCGCCGAGACGGCCGGACGCAAGGCGGACGATCTCGTGTACTCCAACGCGCTGGTCGTCTGTGTGGGCAAGGACGACGCCGAGGTGGCCCGCCGGGCGGCCGCCATCGGACGGGAGGTGGAGGAGCTGAAGGCGAACGGGCTGGCGGGCTCGCCCGCCGAGGTGGTCGACAAGATCGGACGGTACGGCGCGGTCGGCTCCTCTCGGATCTACCTCCAGGTCATGGATCTGGACGACCTCGACCATCTGGAACTGATCTCCACGCAGGTTCAGTCCCAGCTCGGCTGAGCCGGGCCCCGGCGCCTCGGACCGGAGTAATGGAGCAACCGTGAAACCCGCCCGCACACTCGCCGGGGCCCTCGCCGCAGGGACCGTCGTCCTTGACGGCGGCCTCTCCAACCAACTGAGCGCCCAGGGCTGCGATCTGTCCGACGACCTCTGGTCGGCGAGCCTCCTCGTCGACGGCGCCGAGCAGATCGAGGCGGCCCACGCGGCGTATGTGCGGGCGGGCGCGCAGGTGCTCATCACCTCCAGCTATCAGGCGACCTACGAGGGCTTCGCCCGGCGCGGGATGTCTCGGGACCGGGCGGGGACCCTGCTGGCCCGCAGTGTGTATCTGGCGCGCCGGGCGGCCGAGTCCGGGGAGGGCGAGGTGTGGGTGGCGGCCTCGGTCGGTCCCTACGGGGCGATGCTGGCGGACGGCAGTGAGTACCGGGGGCGGTACGGGCTGTCGGTGCGGGAGCTGGAGCGTTTCCACAGGCCGAGGATCGAGATCCTGGCGTCGGCCGGTCCCGATGTGCTCGCGCTGGAGACCGTGCCGGACATCGACGAGGCGGTGGCGCTGCTGGGGGCGGCCGGAGGCTCCGGGGTGCCCGTGTGGCTCTCGTACTCCATCGCCGGGGAGCGCACCCGGGCCGGACAGCCGCTCGCCGACGCGTTCGCTCCGGCGGCCGACAACGATCAGGTGATCGCCGTGGGGATCAACTGCTGTGAGCCGGGCGACGCGGACCACGCCGTGGAGGTGGCGGCGGCGGTCACGGGCAAGCCCGTGGTCGTCTATCCGAACAGCGGCGAGCAGTGGGACGCGGCCGCGAGAGGCTGGTACGGGCACCCCACCTTCGATCCGCTCCGGGTGCGTGCCTGGCAGGCCGCGGGCGCCCGGCTGGTCGGCGGATGCTGCCGGGTCGGGCCCGCCGACATCGCCGCGCTGCGTGCGCTGACAGGCGCGGCGGCGGACGAAAACCCCTGGTCGTAGCAGGCGGGACGGACAATACTCGGCCGGGTGTTCCTGACAATCAGCACCACCGGCACCCCGGAACGTCCCGCGACCGATCTCGGATTCCTGCTGCACAAGCATCCCGACCGGGCCCAGACGTTCTCCACGTCCCACGGCACGGCGCATGTGCTGTATCCCGAGGCGTCAGCGGGTTGCACCGCGGCTCTGCTGCTGGAGGTCGATCCCGTGGCCCTGGTGCGCCGGGGCAGGGGGAAGGGCCGGGGCGGCGCCCCCGACGCGGCGCTCGCGCAGTACGTCAACGACCGTCCGTACGCGGCCTCCTCGCTGCTCGCGGTCGCGCTGAGCGCGGTCTTCAAGAGCGCGCTGCGCGGCGTCTGCGCCGCGCTTCCCGAGCGGGCCGCGAACCCGCTGCCGCTGCGGATCGAGCTGCCCGCCGTGCCGGCGCGCGGTGGCGCCGAGCTGGTCCGCAAGCTCTTCGGGCCGCTCGGCTGGACATCCGTGGACGCCCGGCCCATCGCGCTGGACGAGCGTTTCCCGCAGTGGGGCGACTCCCGTTATGTGCGGCTCGTCCTCGAAGGCGAGCTGCGGCTCGCCGACGCGCTGCGCCAGCTCTACATCCTGCTGCCGGTGCTCGACGACGCAAAGCACTACTGGGTCGCGCCCGACGAGGTGGACAAGCTGCTGCGGGCGGGCGAGGGCTGGCTGGCCGAACACCCCGAGCGGAGTCTGATCGTCAGCCGTTATCTGGCCCGTCGCTGGGGTCTGACCCGGCAGGCCCAGGACCGGCTCGAACTGGTGCGGCTCGCCGAGGCCGACGACATCCAGGTCGAGGCGATCGACAACGCCGTGGAGGAGGTCCCCGAGGGGCCGGACGGCGACGAGACCGGGGCGGGCACGGAGGACCCGGAGCGGGAGCCGTCCCTGGCCCAGCAGCGGCGCGAGGCGATCCTGGCGGCGCTGCGGGACGCCGGTGCGGGCACGGTGCTGGACCTGGGGTGCGGTGAGGGCCGGCTCGTCCGGGAACTGCTGAAGGACCTGCGCTTCAGCCATGTCATGGGCGTGGACGTGTCGGTACGCGCGCTGACCATCGCCTCGCGCCGGCTCAGGCTGGACCGGATGAGTGAGCGCCAGGCCGCCCGGGTCACGCTGACGCAGGGCTCACTGACGTACACCGACAAGAGGCTCAAGGGGTATGACGCCGCGGTGCTGAGCGAAGTGGTCGAGCATCTCGATTTGCCCCGGCTGCCGGCCCTGGAGTACGCGGTGTTCGGCTCGGCGCGGCCCAGGACCGTCATCGTGACCACGCCCAACGTCGAGTACAACGTGCGCTGGGAGACGCTGCCCGCCGGGCACGCGCGCCACAGGGACCACCGTTTCGAGTGGACCCGCGAGGAATTCCGCGGCTGGGCCGACGAGGTCGGCCGGCGGCACGGTTACCGGGTGGCGCATCTGCCCGTGGGACCGGTCGACCCCGAGGTGGGGCCGCCCACCCAGATGGCTGTCTTCAGTGACGACGGGGCCACGGACATCCGGACCGCACCGGCGGGACGGCGGGCCGTGAACGCCGGCGGCGTGACGGACACGGCCCGCCGTCCGGCCGGCCCAACAGACACTCCGGCTGCCACGGCTGCCACGGCTGCCACATACGCGAAGGAGGGAAGGACCGGATGACCGGCAACGACATGGCGGGCCGCACGGCCACCACTGACAGCACGGCCACCACCGACGGCACGGCCGGTGCCACGACAGCCGTGCCCACCGCGGCCACCACCGGCCGACGCGCTCTCCCGGTGCCCGATCTCTCCCTCGTGGTGCTCGTCGGCGCCACCGGCTCGGGGAAGTCCACCTTCGCCAGGAATCATTTCAAGCCCACCGAGATTGTCTCCTCGGACTTCTGCCGCGGACTGGTCGCCGACGACGAGAACGACCAGAGCGCCAGCCGGGACGCCTTCGACGTGCTCCACTACATCGTCGGCAAGCGGCTCGCGGCCGGCCGTCTCACCGTCGTGGACGCCACCAATGTGCAGCCCGAGGGCCGCAAGCAGCTCGTGCGGCTCGCCCGTGAGTACGACGTGCTGCCCGTCGCGATCGTCCTCGACCTGCCGGAAGAGGTCTGCGCCGCGCGCAACGCCGGCCGTCCCGACCGGGCCGGGATGCCCCGGCATGTCATCAAGCGCCACCGGAGCGAACTGCGCCGGTCACTGCGCGGACTGGAGCGCGAGGGCTTCCGCAAGGTGCACCTCCTGCGCGGGGAGCGGGAGGTGGAGAACGCCGATGTCGTACGCGAACGCCGCTACAACGACCTCGCGCATCTGACCGGCCCCTTCGACATCATCGGGGACGTCCACGGCTGCCGGTCCGAGCTGGAGACCCTGCTCGGCGCGCTCGGCTACGCGGACGGCGTCCACCCCGAAGGACGCACCGCGGTCTTCGTCGGTGACCTGGTCGACCGCGGCCCCGACAGCCCCGGTGTGCTCCGGCTCGTGATGAGCATGGTCGCGTCGGGCAATGCCCTGTGCGTCCCGGGAAACCACGAGAACAAGCTCGGCCGCTGGCTCAAGGGCAAGAAGGTCCAGTACACGCACGGGCTCGCCGAGACCATCGAGCAGATGGAGAAGGAGGACGACGGATTCCGTGCCCAGGTGCGGGAGTTCATCGAGGGCCTCGTCAGCCACTACGTCCTGGACGGCGGCGCGCTGGTCGTCTGTCACGCGGGGCTGCCCGAGAAGTACCACGGCCGTACCTCCGGCCGGGTCCGGTCACACGCCCTGTACGGCGAGACCACCGGCGAGACCGACGAGTTCGGCCTGCCCGTGCGCTACCCCTGGGCCGAGGACTACCGCGGCCGGGCGGCTGTGGTGTACGGCCACACACCGGTACCGAACGCCTCCTGGATCAACAACACCATCTGCCTGGACACCGGAGTCGTCTTCGGCGGCAGGATGACCGCGCTGCGCTGGCCGGAGCGCGAGCTCGTCGGCGTACCGGCCGAGCGGGTCTGGTACGAGCCGGTCAAGCCGCTGGCCACCGAGGCGCCCGGCGGCAGGGAGGGCCGCCCGCTGGACCTCGCGGACGTCCGGGGCAGGCGGACCGTGGAGACCCGCCACCTCGGCCGGCTCTCGGTGCGCGAGGAGAACGCGGCGGCGGCGCTGGAGGTCATGAGCCGGTTCGCGGTCGACCCGAGGCTGCTCGCCTACCTGCCGCCCACCATGGCGCCCACCGCGACCTCCGGCGGGGAGTATCTGGAGCACCCGGCCGAGGCGTTCGCCCAGTACCGGACGGACGGCGTCGGCCAGGTCGTGTGCGAGGAGAAGCACATGGGCTCGCGCGCGGTGGCGCTGGTCTGCCGGGACGCGGCGGCGGCGCGGGCGCGCTTCGGCGTGGACGGACCGACCGGCGCGCTGCACACCCGTACCGGACGGCCCTTCTTCGACGACCCCGGGGTCACGGAGGAGATCCTGGAGCGGCTGCGCGCGGCGGTCACCGCCGCCGGACTCTGGCAGGAACTCGACACGGACTGGGTGCTGCTGGACGCTGAGCTGATGCCGTGGTCGCTCAAGGCGACCGGCCTGCTGCGCACGCAGTACGCCGCGGTGGGCGCCGCGGCCGGCGCCGCCTTCCCGGCGGTGACCGAGGCGCTGGAAGCCGCCGCGGCCAGGGGCGTGGAGACCGGGGCCCTGCTGGCGGCGCAGCGCGACCGCGCCGCCGACGCGGCCGCCTTCACCGACGCGTACCGCCGCTACTGCTGGGCCACGGAGGGCCTGGAGGGCGTGCGCCTCGCGCCGTTCCAGGTGCTGGCGGTGCGGGGGCGCAGCCTCGCCGGAGTCCCGCACGACCAGCAGCTCGCCTGGCTGGACAGGCTGGTCGAGCACGACCCCACCGGTCTGCTCCAGGTCACCCGGCGGCTGATCGTCGACACGGCCGACGAGGAGTCGGTCCGCAGCGGGGTCGACTGGTGGCTGGAGATGACGGAGAGAGGCGGCGAGGGCATGGTCGTCAAGCCGCTGCGGGCGCTTGTGCGCGACAAGAAGGACCGGCTCGTACAGCCGGGCGTCAAGGTGCGCGGCCGTGAGTATCTGCGGATCGTCTACGGCCCCGAATACACCCGCCCGGAGAATCTGCGGCGGCTGCGCGACCGGTCCCTCGGCCACAAGCGGTCCTTGGCGCTGCGCGAGTACGCCCTCGGCCTGGAGGCGCTGGACCGGCTGGCGGAGGGCGAACCGCTGTGGCGGGTGCATGAGGCGGTCTTCGCGGTCCTGGCCCTGGAGTCGGAGCCGGTGGACCCGAGGCTGTGATCCGCGGTGCCGCGGGCCGTACGGTCCGCGGCACCGGAGCGCCCCTTGGCGGGGGACCGGTGCGTGAATCACACCCCGTGCGGTGAGGATGGGGGCATGGGATTCCATGTCGACTCCGAGGCCGGGCCACTGCGCCGCGTCATACTGCACCGGCCCGATCTGGAGCTGAAGCGGCTCACTCCCGGCAACAAGGACGCGTTGCTCTTCGACGACGTGCTCTGGGTGCGCCGCGCCCAGGAGGAGCACGACGGGTTCGCGGAGCTGCTGCGCGAGCGGGGAGTGGAGGTCCATCTCTTCGGCGACCTGCTGCGCGAGTCGCTGGATCTTCCGGCGGCGCGGCGGCTCGTACTGGACCGGGTCTTCGACGAGAAGGAGTACGGGCCGCTCGCCACCGGCCATCTCCGGGCGGTCTTCGACCGGCTGCCGACGGCCGAGCTGGTCGAGGCGCTGGTCGGCGGGATGACCAAGCGGGAGTTCCTGGACCGGCACGCGGAACCGACCTCCGTCCGCTTCCACGCGATGGAGCCGGACGACTTCCTTCTCGACCCGCTGCCGAACCATCTGTTCACCCGGGACACCTCGGCCTGGATCTACGACGGGGTGTCCATCAACGCCATGCGCTGGCCGGCCAGGCAGCGCGAGACGGTGCACTTCGAGGCGATCTACAAGCACCATCCGCTTTTCACCGGACCCGGGGCAGAGCCGTTCCACCACTGGTCGGAGGGGCAGGACGACTATCCCTCGACCATCGAGGGCGGCGACGTCCTGGTGATCGGCAAGGGCGCCGTGCTGATCGGGATGAGTGAGCGGACCACTCCGCAGGCCGTCGAGATGCTGGCCCGCGGGCTCTTCGCGGCCGGTTCCGCGACCACGATCGTGGCGCTCGACATGCCCAAGCGCAGGGCCTTCATGCATCTCGACACCGTGATGACGATGATCGACGCCGATACCTTCACGCAGTACGCCGGCCTCGGCATGCTCCGCTCGTACACCATCGAACCGGGCAGCGGGCGCGGTGAGCTCAAGGTCACCGACCATCCGCCCGAGCACATGCACCGGGCGATCGCGGCGGCCCTCGGGCTGTCCCGGATCCGGGTGCTGACCCCCACCCAGGACGTCCACTCGGCGGCCCGTGAGCAGTGGGACGACGGCTGCAATGTGCTCGCCGTCGAGCCCGGCGTCGTCATCGCCTACGAGCGCAATGTCACCACCAACACCCATCTGCGCGAACAGGGCATCGAGGTCATCGAGATCCGCGGCAGCGAGCTGGGCCGGGGCCGCGGCGGGCCGCGCTGCATGAGCTGTCCGATCGAGCGCGCGGCCGTGTAGCGGACGGGAGCACGGCCCTGAAGAATCTGTATAGCAATACGGAACGTCGTATATAGTTCCGGAGTCCCGATATGAGAAGCCCACTCTTCCTGCCCCAGGAGCAGCCATCATGGCGATACACCTCGCAGGCCGCCACTTCCTCAAGGAGCTGGACTTCACGGCCGAGGAGTTCCGCGGTCTGATCGACCTGGCCGCCGAGCTCAAGGCCGCGAAGAAGGCGCGGACCGAGATCCAGCGGCTGCGTGGCAGGAATATCGCACTGATCTTCGAGAAGGCGTCGACCCGGACCCGCTGCGCCTTCGAGGTGGCGGCGGCGGACCAGGGTGCGGCCACGACCTATATCGACCCGGCGAGTTCGCACATCGGGAAGAAGGAGTCGGCGAAGGACACCGCCCGGGTCCTCGGCCGGATGTTCGACGGCATCGAGTTCCGCGGGGACGCGCAGGAGACCGTCGAGGAACTCGCCGCGTACGCGGGCGTGCCCGTCTTCAACGGCCTCACCGACGAGTGGCACCCCACCCAGATGCTCGCCGATGTGCTCACCATGACCGAGCACACCGACAAGCCCCTGACGGAGATCGCCTTCGCCTATCTGGGGGACGCGCGTTTCAACATGGGCAACTCGTACCTGTTCACCGGCGCGCTGCTGGGCATGGACGTACGGATCGTCGCGCCGCGCGCCTACTGGCCTGCCGAGGAGATCCTCACCCTGGCCCGCAAGGCCGCCGAGGAGAGCGGGGCCCGGCTCACCCTCACCGAGGACATCGCCGAAGGCGCGGCCGGCGCGGATTTCGTGGCGACCGACGTCTGGGTGTCGATGGGGGAGGCCAAGGAGGTCTGGGACGAACGCATCGCGGCTCTGGGGCCGTACTCCGTGACCATGGACGTCCTGCGCGCGACGGGCAATCCGGCCGTGAAGTTCCTGCACTGCCTGCCGGCCTTCCACGATCTGGGCACCGCGGTCGGCCGCGAGATCCATGAGCGCCACGGCCTCACCGAGCTGGAGGTGACCGACGAGGTCTTCGAGTCGGCGCACTCGGTCGTCTTCGACCAGGCGGAGAACCGGCTCCACACCATCAAGGCCGTGCTGGTCGCCACGCTCGCCACCGACGACCTCTCCGGCGTGCGCGCGGAGTGAGGCGCCGGACGGCCCGCCGGATTCAGGCGGTCGCCTCGCCCGCGGCGTATTGACCGTCCTCGGAGGAATAGGCCGCCTCCGCCGCGAGGGTGAACCACACCGCCTTGCCGTGATCGGTGGGGCGGTGGCCGCAGTCCTCGCTGAGCGTGCGGATCAGCAGCAGTCCGCGCCCGTGTTCCTGCCACGGGTCCGGCATGGTGCCGTGGCCCGGCTGCGACAGATTGCCCGGCGGGGCCGGGTCGCGGTCGTGCACCTCGACCTGGCAGCCGGTCGGCAGCAGCTCCACCACCAGCTCTATGGGCCCGTCGCCGTTCGTGTGCTTCACGGCGTTGGCGACCAGCTCGGCGGTGAGCAGTTCCGCGGTGTCACTGTCGGCCGCCTGCTCCAGTTCCGCGAGTGCCGTACGCACCAGGGCGCGCGCCATCGGCACGGCGCGCGGGCTGTGCGGCAACGCCACGCGCCAGGAGACGGAGTGTGTGGTTTCGGGCACGAAGACTGGTCCGATCGGGGTTCAAGTCCTATTGGTGTTGCTATGCCCCCCAGCCTTACTGAGCGTGAAAGGTTCCACAAGAGGCGGCAGCCTGCTGCATTTGGGACCTCTGCCACATGTCGGACAGGACTTTTGGCACCCGGATCCTACAGGAGTGCTATCGCGTACTCATGACGGAAGTCATATATGGGTGATACCGTCGAAGTGAGGGCTGGTACGACGGCCCGTGCGACCGGCACAGAGGCACCCGCCGGCGATCAGCATCCGCTGAAGGAGGCCGCACTCCATGAGCCCTTTCTCCGGCTCCGCGCCCCGCACCCGGGAATGGCGCCATTTACGGCTGACACGGGACGGCGGCGTCGCCACCGTCACCCTGGCCCGCCCGGAAAAACTCAACGCGCTCACCTTCGGCGCCTATGCCGATCTGCGCGATCTGCTCGCCGAGCTGTCCCGCGAACGCTCCGTACGCGCCCTGGTCCTCGCGGGTGAGGGCCGGGGCTTCTGCTCCGGTGGCGACGTCGACGAGATCATCGGCGCGACCCTCGCCATGGACACCGCCCAGCTCCTCGACTTCAACCGGATGACCGGACAGGTGGTCCGCGCGATCCGTGAATGCCCCTTCCCCGTTGTCGCCGCCGTGCACGGGGTCGCCGCGGGCGCCGGCGCCGTCCTCGCGCTCGCCGCCGATTTCCGGATCGCGGATCCCTCCGCCCGCTTTGTCTTCCTCTTCACCCGGGTCGGTCTCTCGGGCGGTGACATGGGCGCGGCTTATTTGCTGCCCCGGGTCGTCGGCCTCGGCCACGCGACCAGGCTGCTGATGCTCGGCGAGCCGGTACGCGCTCTCGAAGCCGAACGGATCGGCCTGCTCAGCGAGCTCACCGACGAGGGCAGGGCCGGCTCCGGGGCAGCGGAGCTGGCCCGCCGGCTCGCGGACGGACCGGCCCTGGCCCACGCCCAGACCAAGGCGCTGCTCACCGCCGAACTGGACATGCCGCTCGCCGCCGCCGTCGAGCTGGACGCGGCCTCCCAGGCACTGCTGATGAAGGGCGCGGACTACGCGGAGTTCCACGCGGCCTTCACCGCGAAGCGGCCCGCGACCTGGCAGGGCCGTTAGCCATGGCCGGCGCACCGCGTATCGCGGTCATCGGCGGCGGACCCGGCGGACTGTACGCGGCCGCCCTGCTCAAGCGCCGGGACCCGGCGCGCGAGATCACCGTCTGGGAACGCAACGCCCCCGACGACACCTTCGGCTTCGGGGTGGTCCTCTCCGACGAGACACTCGGCGGTATCGAGCACGCCGATCCGGTGGGCCACCGGGCGCTCCAGGACGAACTCGTCCGCTGGCACGACATCGACATCGTGCACCGGGGCATCACCCTCACCTCGGGCGGTCACGGCTTCGCCGCGCTCGGGCGGCGGGAGCTGCTGGGGATCCTGCACCGGCGGTGCGCGTCCCTCGGCGTACGGCTCCGCTTCCGCACCGAGGCCCCGCCGTCCGCCCGGCTCGCCGCCGCCCATGACCTGGTCATCGCCGCGGACGGGGTACACAGCCTCACCCGCGATGCCCACGCCGGGGTCTTCGCCCCACGGATCACCACGCATCGCGGCCGCTACATCTGGCTCGCCGCCGACTTCGCCTTCGACGCGTTCCGCTTCGAGACCGCCGAGACCGGACACGGGGTGATGCAGCTCCACGGCTATCCGTACGCCCGCCCGTCACCCGCCGGGGACCGCGGGCCGCGCGCACGGTCCGGCGCCAGCACCGTCATCGTCGAGATGCGCGAAGAGGTCTGGCGGGCCGCCGGGTTCCCCGAACTCGACGAGCGGCAGTCCACCGAGCTGTGCGCCAAGATCTTCGCGGACGCGCTCGACGGGCGCCCGCTGCGCTCGAACGCCTCCTCCTGGACCGCGTTCCGTACCGTCGTCACCACACACTGGAGCCATGGCAACACGGTGCTGATCGGCGACGCCGCGCACACCGCCCACTTCTCCATCGGCTCCGGCACCAAGCTCGCCGTCGAGGACGCCCTCGCGCTCGCCGCCCGGATCGAGGAGGAGCCGGACCTGCCGTCGGCGCTCGCCGCCTACGAGAGCGAACGCCGCCCGGCCGTCGAGTCGGCCCAGCGCTCGGCCGCCGCCAGCCTCCGCTGGTTCGAGGAACTGGCCACCCACACCGGACGGCCGCCGCGCCAGTTCGCCTTCGGCCTGCTCACCCGCAGCCGCCGGGTCACCCACGGCAATCTGCGGCTGCGCGACCCCGGCTTCACCCGGCTCGTGGAGGAGGACTTCGGCTGTCCGCCCGGCACCCCGCCCATGTTCACGCCCTTCCGGCTCTGCGGTCTCACCCTGCGCAACCGTGTGGTGGTCGCGCCCATGGACATGTACTCCGCCACGGACGGCGTCCCCGACGACTTCCATCTCGTCCATCTCGGGGCGCGCGCCCTCGGTGGCGCGGGACTCGTGATGACCGAGATGGTCTGTGTCAGCGCGGAAGGACGGATCACCCCGGGCTGCACCGGCCTCTACACCCGGGAGCAGGCCGACGGGTGGCGCCGTGTCACCGACTTCGTCCATACGCGCTCGCCCGGCACGGCCATCGGTGTGCAGCTCGGACACGCGGGACGCAAGGGCTCCACCCGCCTCATGTGGGACGGCATGGACGAGCCGCTGCCGGCGGGCAACTGGCCGCTGGCAGCCGCCTCACCGCTGCCGTACCGGCCGGGCGTCAGCCAGCTCCCGCACCAGCTCGAGACGCGGCAACTCGGCACCATCCGTGAGGAGTTCGCGGCGGCGGCGCGGCGGGCCCAGCGCAGCGGTTTCGACCTGCTGGAACTGCACTGCGCGCACGGCTATCTGCTCTCCGGCTTCATCTCCCCGCTCACCAACCGGCGCACCGACGCCTACGGCGGTTCGCTCGAAGGCCGGCTGCGCTTCCCCCTCGAAGTCTTCGACGCCGTACGGGCCGACTGGCCGGCGGACCGGCCCATGACGGTCCGGATCTCCGCCACCGACTGGGCACCGGGCGGGACCACCGGGGAGGAGTCCGTCGAGATCGCCCGTGCCTTCACCGCGCACGGCGCCGACGCGATCGACGTCTCGACGGGACAGGTCGTCCCCGACGAGCGGCCCGAGTACGGCCGTTCCTACCAGGCGCCCTTCGCGGACCGGATCCGCAACACGCTGTCCGTGCCGGTCATCACGGCGGGAGCCATCTCCTCCTGGGACGACGTCAACTCACTGCTGCTGGCGGGCCGCGCCGACCTGTGCGCCCTCGGCCGTCCGCATCTCCACGATCCCCAGTGGACCCTGCACGCCGCCGCCGCGCAGGGATACGAAGGGCCCGGCGCGCCCTGGCCGCTGCCGTACCGCGCGGGCAGCCGCCCCCCTCCGGCCGGCCGCACGGACGGCCCCGGGCCGCGCCTCACTCCGCGGCGGCCTGCCGCGTGACGAACGCCGCTCCCAGGTCCCGCAGGCGCCGGTGGAGCTGGGCGAACACCTCGGCGGAACGCTCCCCCGGCCAGTCCGTCGGCAGCAGTTCCCCGGGCAGCCCCGGATCCGTGTACACCAGCCGGCGCCAGGCGCCGAGGGCGAGCAGATAGTCCCGGTAGGCGTCCTCCGGCGAGACCACCCCGCGTTCCTCCCAGGCCCGCAGCACCGGCGCGTGCGCGTCCAGGAAGTCCTGGTGCTGCCCGGCGATCGTCGCCAGGTCCCACCAGCGGGCCGCGGCCCCCGCCGTCGGTTCGAAGCCGAGGTGCCGGCCGCTGAACAGGTCGACATACGGGTCGAGTTGGAGCCGCCGCAGGGTGTGGCCGGTCTCCTCGTGGAGCCGGCCGGGCGCGATCCACACACCGGGCGCCGCCGTCCCGAAACCGAGCCGGCCAAGGCGCGACCGCAGCAGATGGCGCTTGTGGCGCTCGGCCTCGGGCACCGAGAAGACCGCGAGCAGCCAGCCGTCGGAGAGCCGGGGCGAGGGACGGGCGTAGATCCTGCGGTCGCCGTCGTCGAGCACCTGCCGCGCCTCGGCCGACAGCGCGTAGCCCGCCGCGCCCTCCGCCGTACGCTCGGGAACGAGCAGGCCACGGCGCTTGAGCCGGGAGACCGACGAACGTACCGAGGGCGCGTCCACACCGAGGGCACCCAGCAGACGGATCAGTTCGGCGACAGGGAGCGGTGCGTTGTCCGGCGCCCGGCCGTACGCGCCGTACAGGGTGAAGATCAGGGATCGAGGGGTGTGCTGCTCGGCCACGTGATCACTTTAGAGGAGGCGGCACCACGGGCGTCCCGCCGTGTCAGACGGGTCCGGGGCCCCGTAGCCGGAACCGCTGGAGTTTGCCGGTCGGGGTGCGGGGGAGCGCGGTCAGGAAGGTGATCGCGCGCGGACACTTGTACGGCACCAGTCGGGACACAACGAACTCCCGCAGCCTGTCAGCCGTTTCCTCCCCGCCCGCCACCCCGTCCCTGAGCACCACGTACGCCGCCACGATCTGGCCGCGCAGCTCGTCGTGGCGGCCGACGACCGCCGCCTCCCGCACATCGGGATGGGCCAGCAGCACCTCCTCCACCTGTGGGCCCGCGATCTTGTAACCGGCCGAGACGATCATGTCGTCCACTCGGGCCACATAGCGGAAGTAGCCGTCCGGCTCGCGGATGTACACATCTCCGGTGAGGTTCCAGCCGTCGCGCACATAGTCGCCCTGGCGCGGATCGGCCAGATAGCGGCAGCCCACCGGGCCCCGGACGGCAAGCAGCCCCGGCTCCCCGTCGGGAACCGGGGCGCCGGAACGATCCACCACGCGTGCCTGCCACCCCGGCACCGGCACGCCGGTCGTGCCCGGTCTGATCGCCTCGTCGGCGGCGGACAGGAAGATATGGAGCAGCTCGGTGGCGCCGATGCCGTTGATGATCCTCAGCCCGGTCCGCTCGTACCACGCGTGCCAGGTCTCGGCTGCCAGATTCTCGCCCGCCGAGACACAGCGCCGCAGCGAGGAGAGGTCGTACGCGCCTGCCTCGTCCAGCATCAGCCGGTAGGCGGTCGGCGCGGTGAACAGGACCGACACGCGGTGCTTCGCGACCGCGGCCAGCAGCGCCCGTGGATGGGCCTGTTCGAGCAATAACGCGGAGGCACCGGCACGCATCGGGAAGATCAGCAGCCCACCCAGTCCGAAGGTGAAACCCAGCGGAGGGCTGCCCGCGAAGAGATCGTCCGGCTCCGGCCGCAGCACCCGGCGCGAGAAGGTGTCGGCGACGGCCAGCACATCCCGGTGGAAGTGCGCGCACCCCTTGGGCCGGCCCGTCGTCCCCGAGGTGAAGGCGATGAGCGCCACATCGTCCGGCGCGGTCCGCACCGCCGCGTACGGTTCTGGCGGCGCGCGCTCGGCGAGCCGCAGCAGGTCGTCCGGCGCGGCTCCGCCGTAGGTGGTGATCCGCAGCCCCGGCACGCCGGCCCCGATCAGATCGTCCACCGACCGTATGTCGCACAAGGCATGACCGACCCGTGCGATCGCGCACATGACGGCCAGTTCCGGGGCCCGCTGCTGGGCGAGGACGGTCACGGCGACCGCGCCGGCCTTCAGCACCGCCAGCCAGCAGGCCGCCAGCCACGGTGTCGTGGGGCCGCGCAACAGCACCCGGTTTCCCGGCACCACGCCCAGTTCGGAGGTCAGGACATGGGCGATCCGGTCGACGTGCCCGAGCAACTCGCCGTACGTCCAGACCTCTCCCGCCGCCGTCCGGAAGACGGGACGGTCCGCTCCGAAGCGATCGACGGTGCGATCCAGCAGCTCCACGGCCGAGTTGAGGCGGTCGGGGGACGGCGGATCCGGAGGCATCGGGAGCAGCAGTGGCCACTGCTCCGGGGGCGGCAGACTGTCGCGCGGAAAAGTGTCGAGGTGGGCCGACGGTGCCAGCTCCATGGTCCGCCCCCTTGTCGTGGTGGGGTCGCCCATCGAGCGTATCGTGATGATGACGACAGTCAACGGTCCGCGATAGACCTGCGGCGAAGTGGGGGCTCGGATGCCCGTATTCTCACTCGATCCGGTACAGACCGCCTGGTGCGCCGAGCTGCGCGCCCTGGCCGGGGAGCGGCTGCGACCACTCGCCGCCAAGGGCGAACCCGGCCGGGTCAACCGGGAACTGATCGCCGCTCTCGGTGAACACGGCCTGCTGGCAAGGGTGTTCGACTCGGGCGCGCTGGATCTGTGCCTGCTGCGCGAATCCCTCGCGCACGGCTGCACGGAGGCCGAGACCGCGCTGGCGCTCCAGGGCCTCGGCACCTATCCGGTCGTCCGGTCCGGCACCGCGGACCAGCGCGCCCGCTGGCTGCCCGAGGTGACCGCAGGACGGGCGGTGGCCGCGTTCGCGCTGAGCGAGCCGGGCGCGGGATCCGACGCCGCGGCGCTCACCCTGCGGGCCGTACCGGACGGCGACGGCTGGCTGCTGACGGGCGAGAAGTCCTGGATCTCCAACGCCCCCCACGCCGACTTCTACACCGTCTTCGCCCGTACGGGCGGCGGCGCGCGGGCCCGTGGGATCACCGCCTTCCTTGTCCCGGCGGACCGCCCGGGACTGACCGGCCGTCCGGTCGAGATGCTCTCCCCGCACCCCATCGGAGCGCTGGGCTTCGACGCGGTACCGGTGACCGGAGAGGACGTCCTCGGAGAGGTGGACGGAGGTTTCCGGGTCGCCATGGACACCCTCAACCTGTTCCGGCCCAGCGTCGGTGCCTTCGCCGTCGGCATGGCGGCGGCCGCGCTGGACGCGGCCCTGGAACACACCGCGAGCCGCCACGCGTTCGGCGGCCCGCTCAAGGACCTCCAGTCGGTCGCGCACCAGGTCGCCGAGATGGCCACCCGCACCGAGGCGGCGCGGCTGCTGGTGTACGCGGCCGCCGCCGCGTACGACGCGGGCGCGCCCGGGGTGCCGCGCCGCGCCGCCATGGCGAAGCTCTACGCGACCGAGACCGCGCAGTACGTCGTCGACGCGGCCGTCCAGTTGCACGGCGCCCGCGCCCTCCAGCGAGGCCATCTGCTGGAGCACCTCTACCGCGAGGTCCGCGCCCCGCGCATCTACGAGGGCGCCACCGAGGTCCAGCGGACCATCATCGCCAAGGAGTTGTACGGATGAGCCTGGAGCGGATCAACCCCGCCGGGCTCGCCCCGGCCACCGGCTTCTCGCACGCCGTCACCGCCACCGGCGGCCGGCTGGTCTTCCTGGCCGGCCAGACCGCGCTGGACGCGGAGGGGAACATCGTCGGGCGGAGTCTTCCCGGCCAGTTCGAGACGGCGCTCGGCAATCTGCTCGGCGCTCTCGCGGCGGCGGGCGGCACCCCGGCCGATCTCGCCCGGGTGACCGTCTACACCACCGACGTCGGGGCCTACCGCGCCCACGCGGCCCAACTCGGCCGTGTATGGCGCCGGTTGGCCGGACGTGAGTATCCCGCCATGGCGGTGATCGGGGTCGTACGGCTCTGGGACGAACAGGCCCTGGTCGAGCTGGACGGGATCGCCGTGCTGCCCTGAAGGCCGCGTGGCGGGGCCGGTGTACGCGGGGCAGAACCGCCCGGAGCCGTACGGGACTCATCGGGCCGATCACGGCCATGTCCGTCCTTGGCATGACCTGCCTGCCATGCCCGTCCCCGGTGGGGGTACCCGAGAGGGGACAACGCCTCACCGGGCGAAGGGAGTTCGCGACGATGCAGGGTATGAAGCGATGGCTGGACCGGAGTGTGCCCGCCCAGGCCGTACTCCTCCTGCTGCTGGTCGCGGGGGCGACCAAACTGATCCGTCCGGAGCTCTCCACTCCGCACTGGCTGGTCCAGAGCGTGGTCTGGACCGCGTTCGCCATGGTGTTCGTTCTCATACGGCGGCGCCAGGACCGCTCCGCCATGGGCGGCGCCTCGGCCGGCGAACACGTCTCGGTCGAGCGCAAGCTGCGGCGCTGCCAGATCCCCGAGGACCCCCGCGAGCGGGAGTCCATGCGCAGGCTGGTGGCGTACCGGCGGAGGCAGATGACCAGGTACGCGTGGACGCTGGTCCCGCTGTTCGCCGTGCTGGTGCTGCTGCCGGTCGTGTGGGCCGTACAGGGCGTCTGGACCACGGCGGTGCTGTGGCTGCTGTTCGGGCTGGTCTTCGGCAGTTGGGTGTTCTCCGCGCGCCGCCACAATCTGAGCCGTGTCCGGCACATGGACGAGGCGCTGCGCGCCGCCGACCGCGTCCCCGC
Source organism: Streptomyces sp. NPDC006923 (assembly GCF_040635655.1). Lineage (NCBI taxonomy): Bacteria > Bacillati > Actinomycetota > Actinomycetes > Kitasatosporales > Streptomycetaceae > Streptomyces > Streptomyces sp. NPDC006923. Next base: position 49,866 of record NZ_JBEYIF010000019.1, on the reverse strand, counting down.
CGGTGTCGGACGGCGGGCCCACCACGCCTGACGGACGGGGCCCCTGGTCCCGCTTCAGGGACCAAGGGCGTCCCGTTCCGGCGGGAAGCGCGCCGACGGCGGCTACGGGACCAGGGCCAGATCTACTTGAAGCGCCTCGATCGCGCAGCCGACGAGCAGATCACACTGCTCCTGGCCGGTGATCCGGTGTGCCGCCAGGAAGATGTTCCAGACGGCGTCCTGCCGCCTGTCGTGCTCGGTGGCGAAGTCTCTGGCGAGGGCCTGGGACAGATGGTCGCTGTACAGACTGGCCCGGTTGCGAGGATCCTTGAAGGCCCTGGAGGCGGCCTCCGCGCAGCGCAGGAAGCGGAGCATGTCCGTCTGTCCCAGTTGGGTGTGGATCAGGTCGAGAAGGTCGCGCGCGACGAGGATGCTGTAGGGCCATTCGGCCTTGCGCCCGATGCGCGCGGTGAGTGAGTCGCGGAGCTCGAAGTTGAAGTCGAAACGTTCAGTCATGCCGCGTTGGTAGCGGATATTGGGCGCTCAGTGGTGCACGCCATACCGTGAATCGCCGAACTTCATCCCGATGCGCGGCGACTTCACCCCGATAGGCGCAGCGGACGGCCTCTCCTTGCGCCAACCGGCCCAGCCCGTGGATGGGCCTTTCGGGTGCTCTCGGGAGAGGGCCGGACCGCCTCCCGCGTCCGCTTGTTCCGCCGTTCCGCGACACGCCCGTGAAGGTCCCTCCCGCGGCGTGTCGCCGGGTGGCGAAGCGGATCAGCGGCTGATCCCGGACCGCCGTCCGCCGGCGGGTCGTCGTGTCCCGGGGCGCGCCGGATCAGTGATTGGGCTCCGCGCGGTTCAGGGCGACCAGGACCTCCTGGGCGTGCGCCGTGGTGGCGAGGTCGCCGAGCGTGATCAGCCCGACCAGACGTCCCTCGTCCACCACCGGAAGTCTGCGCACCGAGTGCGTCATCATCAGGGAAGCCGCCTCGCACGCGGAGGCGTCCGGGGAGACGGTGACCGGGACGCCCGAGACTGCGGACAGCGCCGTGGCGGACCCGGCGATCATGCCCTCGGCCGCGATACGCACCGTGACATCGCGATCGGTCAGGATTCCGTGCAACGCGCCGTCGGACGTGACGAGTACGCAGCCCACATCCGCGTCGCGCATACAGGACGCGACGGATGTGATCGACGTATACGGAGGGACGGTGACGGGTCCGGTGCTCATCAAGTCGCGTACGAGGTGCATGAGCGTTCCCAACGGCCGGGTGAACCTGCCCCTCATTCAGTGTGGATCAGGCCGTGTCCGGCCGCATCCGTGCGCGGGACCCCTGGCGGGCGGGCGGGCGGGCGGGCCGACGGCCGGTGGCGGCGGGCTGGTGACCACCCGGTCACCGGGCGGCTGAGAGCGTGCGGAGCCACGCGCTCGTCCGCCGCTCGGCGCGAGGCGTTTTTACCGGGACGGTTGCCCGAGAAAACCCAACGCCGACGGAACATCCCGGGGCGCGGGTGATCGGACCACGGCCACGATCGCTTCGGGGGCCGGCGAAAACTTCGCGCAGTACGTGGGGCGGCATAGCCTGGGTGTATTGCCACGCTTGCCCCGGCCCCGTGCCGCTGGGCGGCATCCGGCGGCGACTGCGGCAATTCGTGTCCGCCCGTGTCGAACGGGTGGCCCGTGAGCAACGCCGACGAGAGGACACGTCATGACCACCCCCACTCCCGACGAACACGCACCCCCGACCGAGGCACCCGCCACCGGGGAGAGCCGGGCCGCGGCCGACGCGGCGGAGCGCCAGGCCGCGGCGGACACGCAGGCCACCCTGACCGATCTCGCGGACAGCGTGGCCCTGCTGCCGCAGGCGCCGCACGTCGAGGGCGAGGAGGAGCGTCCCGACGGCGCCGTGGCTCTGCCGGTGATCGAACAGGACGGCAACCGATACGTCCCCGCCTTCACGTCCGAGGACGCTCTGGTGGCAGCGGGCGGTGATCCCGACACCGCGCTGGGCATATCCGTCGTCGAGCTGGCCGAGAACTGGCCGGAGGACGATCTGTGGCTGGCGGTCAACCCGTCCACCGACGAGGGCCTCGCCCTCCCCTCCGACCTGGTGCGGGCGCTGCCCAGCTTCAGTCACGCCGGCCGTTCGGGGCGGACCGGTGGCGAGCGGGACACCTGACCACGCGCACGGCCCGCGCCCCGCGCACCCGTGTCCGTGGTGATGACACGGGGGTGATGACACGGGGTGTGGGCGGGCGCGGTGGTGACCCGTCCAGGGCGTTGGCGACGGCCGCTCGCATCTGGCGCTCAACGGTGCGGCGGGGCATTCGCATCCGTGGGCGGCCCCCATCCGCGGTGGCAACGAGTGGCTCGTCCCTGGCCAAGGACAGGCTGTCAGACGAACGACCTCAGGGGGAGCTCAAAGGTCGCGGGAAGAGCTGAGGGGTGTATCTGCTGGCTGTTTGCTCTTTGGATGATCAGAATCTGCTGGGGCAATTCCGATTGTTCAAGTGTTGTGTTAATCACGTTACGTGAACTTCGGGCTTTCGTGATCAAGGTTGGGGTTTGCCCGGATTGATGGATCTGGACGTGCTCTCAGTCCGGCCTTAGATTTCCGTGCGTCCTGCATGTGTTGGATGTGTGGAGATTTCGGGGAGGGGTGCGTGATGGGCGGACGTCTGCGTGGATATCCGGCGGTGCGGGGCCTGGGGGGCTTGCTCAGCGCGTTGCTGTTCGCAGGCGTACTGACTGCGGTTCCTGCGGCTGCAGTCGCGCCCACCTCCGTGGCTCTGAAGGCCGGGAGTGCGGCCAGCGGCGGCGGTTCCGTTGCTGGTACGGAGGACGCGGCGCTGGCCGAGGCCAGGCGCACAGGCAAGGATGTCGAGGTCACTGCGGAGCGCACGGAGACGGGTGAGGTGTTTGCCAAACCCAATGGCCGTCTGGAGGCGCTGGAGCACCTGCGACCGGTCCGCACCCGTGTGAATGGTGAGTGGCGGGACATCGACACCTCGCTGCGGAAGCGAGCGGACGGTTCCGTTACTCCGGAAGCGGCATCCGTGGGTATCGCTTTTTCGGGCGGGGGCGGTGCGCCGCTGATCGCGCTGGAGCGGGCCGGCCGGGAGCTGTCTCTGTCTTGGCCGACCGCGCTGCCCACGCCGGTGATCGACGGCTCCACGGCTACCTACCCCTCCGTCCTGCCGGACGTGGACCTCAAGGTGCGAGCCGATGTCGACGGTGTCTCGCACACGCTGGTGGTCAAGACGCCGCAGGCAGCCGCCAATCCGCAGCTGGCTGAGCTGCGGCTTGGTATGCACACCGACGGCATGACGGTCCAGGAGACGACCGATGGCGGCCTGCGGGCGATGGACACCGGGGCCGGTGGGCCGGTGTTCGAGGCGCCGCAGCCGCTGATGTGGGATTCCAGTACTGCGGAGGGAACGTCCGTTTCCCGAAAGGCTGCGTCAGCCAAGCTGGACGCATCCGGCGGGCCGGGCGAGGCGGCACAGGTGGCGCCCCTCGATGTCGAGGTCACCTCCAGCGGTGACGAGCTCGTACTCACCCCGGATCAGCAGCTTCTGAAGGACGCCACATACCCGGTCTACATCGACCCGCAGTGGTACTCGCCGAAGGCCTCGAACTGGACCATGGTCTCGCGCTACTGGGCCTCCTCGTCGCAATGGCACTTCAATGGCGACTCCGACGCCGGAGCGGGCTACTGCGCGGGCGATGCGCGCTGCGCTCCGGAGGACGTGAAGCGTCTCTTTTACTCGATTCCCACAGAGAAGTTTGCGGGTAAAGCGATCCTGGATGCCACGTTCGTGGCACACGAGACCCACTCCTACAGCTGCGTCAAGACGGACGTGGAGCTGTGGCGCACCCAGGGCGTCAATAAATCCACAACCTGGAACTCCCAACTGGCGAGTGGTTTCTGGGCAGATCTGCAGCAGACGCGCAGGGAGGCCAAGGGCTACAGCAGCGACTGTTCGAGTGGCGATGTGGAATTCTGGGCGCTGCGGGCGGTGCAGCAGGCCGCCTCCTTCGGCTGGTCCACCACTACCTTCGGCCTGCGTGCCAAGAGTGAGACAGACCCGGAAGCTTGGAAGCGTTTCTCCGACGACGCCTACCTGCGCGTGCAATACAACAAGCCGCCCGCCCAGATCAAGATGTCCCAGCTCACCCAGAACCCCGGCGGAACCTGCTCCTCGACGGTGCGGCGTGTACGGATTCTGCCGACGTTGCGTGCGGACAATGTCACCGACCCGGACGGGGACAGCGTGGCCGTGCAGTTCCAGGGATCGTGGGATGCCGGTGATGGCAAGGGGCGTATAGCACGCTGGACTTCGGCGAAATCGACGTCGAAGAAGTCCGGCTCCGATTTTTCCCTTGCGATGCCGGCCAGCATCCCCAGAGATAAGGCAGTCGGCTGGCACGCCCGCTCGTACGATGGCGCGCAGTGGTCTCCATGGTCCTTCGAGGGTTCGGCGACCGACTGCGCTGTGCTGTACGACACCAGCGTGCCTCCCCAGCCGTCCGTGACGTCCGGTGAGTATCCGGCTTCCGTCGCCGAGGACCCAGACGACCCGTGGGCGGACGGTGTGGGCCGCTACGGCACCTTCACCATCGACACGACGCAGACAGATGTGACGAAGTACTGGTTCGGTGTCAACGCTCAGCCCAGCAGCGCGCACACGCTGAACACGTCTGGTGGTGGTGCGAAGACCATCACGTTCATGCCGACGAAGTCCGGGGTCAACTTCATCACAGCGCAGGCGTTCGACGCGGCGGGCAACGGCAGCAGCATCGCTACCTACTACTTCCGGGTGCGCGCCGGTCAGCCGGAGCGAGTGGCATGGGACCTGGACGAAAACGCCGGGGCGAACACGGTGAGTGGGCAGGGCGGTGCCTGGCCCGCGGATCTGTCCGGTGGCGCGAAGACTGGCGGGGAAGGGGTCGTGGGTACAGGTCTGCACCTGGACGGCAAGGACGGGCAGGCCGCGACAGTCTCACCGGTCCTGAACACAGCGAAGAGCTTCTCCGTATCGCTGTGGGCCAAGCTTCCCGGCACCGATCAGGGGCGTTCCCTGGTGGCCGCCGCGCAGTCCGGAAACCACAACAGTGGGTTCGAGCTCTATTACTCCTCCGCACTGGGCGGCTGGAACTTCCTGCGGCATTCGGCGGACGTGGAGAGCGGCGCTGCCGCCGCGCGCGCGACGCAGCCGGCCTGCGCCGCCGGGGACACCGCCTGTACGACGGCCCGGCTGGGGCAGTGGACCCATCTGGTCGGTGTCTTCGACAACACCCAGGGCCAGTTGAAGCTGTACGTCGACGGGAAGCTGGTCGCCACCACCGCGTTCACCAGCCCCTGGGACGCGCGCAGGTCCCTGCACCTGGGCGCGACATCGCTCAACGGAACGTCGAGCAACTACTTCGCCGGTGACCTGGACGAGGCCCAGTTGTTCGACTACCAGCTCAGTGATGCACAGGTGGCGGAGCTGCACGACAAGAAGCCGGTGGCCACCGGGCGCCCGGCGAAGGCGGTGTGGTCACTGGACGAGGATGGTTCGGTCCCATCCGTCGCCGGCCATGCGCAGAAGATCAGTGCTGGTCTGCACGGTGGTGCGCTGCTTGGTGGTGCGGGAGCCTCCGGCACCTCTCTGAACCTGAACGGCACGGACGGGTACGCGTCGACCGGCCGACCGGTCCTCGACACCTTCCAGAGCTTCTCTGTCTCCTTGTGGGCGCGTTTGCCCAAGGACAAAGAGGACCGGGCGATGACCGTCCTGACTCAAGGAAGCAAGACACAGAGTGGTTTTGAGCTCTACCACTCCTCGTCTCTGGGTGGCTGGGTCTTCATGCGGGCCGGCGGTGACAGCACCGATGCTCCCCTCGCGCGAGCCACATATCCGGTCTGTCCCGAGCACAGCAACTGCGCCGCCGGGGGATTGGGCGAGTGGGCACACGTCGTTGGCGTCTACGACCTGGACGCAGGTCAAATACGTCTCTACGTCAACGGTTTCCTGCGTTCGACCCAGCCGTTCACCACGCCATGGCTGGCGACCGGCCCCGTCATGCTGGGCGCGGCTCCGTACGCCACGGGTACCGGTGGTTTCTTCAAGGGCGATGTGGACGACGCGCGGATGTATGACCGGGTCCTCTCCGACGAGGAGGTGAAGAATCTCTTCTACCAGCATCCGGTGGTGAAGGGCCGATGGAGGCTTGACTCGGCCACGGGTAGTCCGGCGGTATCGCCTGACGACTCTTCGGGGAATCGTCCCCTGACGCTGGGTGGCCAGGCGTCCATCGATATCTCCGGAAGCTCCAACTATGTGGGCCCCGGCGGACTTGTCCTGGACGGCATCAGCGGTTTTGCCGCTGCCACCTTGCCGTCCCTGCGGACCTCGGAGAGCTTTACCGCAGCCGCGTGGGTGAGTACGGCTGCCCGTCCGGACCATCCGGTGGCGGTGATGTCCCAGCCGGGTGTCAGCGAATCGGCGTTCATCGTGCGTTATGTGCCCGACCCGAAGGACCCAGCGAACGCCGGAACCTGGCAGCTACAGATGCCGGACAAGGATGCGCCCGATGCGAGTCGGCCCGTCGCCGAGCATTCGAACTTCCAGAACACGACTAACTGGAATCACCTGGCGGTGGTGTATGACGCCTTCGCCAGTGAGATGCGCCTGTACGTCGATGGCGAGTTGCAGGCGGTCGTGTGCTCCGACGATGACGGAGACGGTACGCAGAACGAGCCGGTGTGCACCGGTCATCTCTCCTGGAACAGCAACGTGCCGTCGGCCTTCGACGCTGCTGGAGGACTGCAACTCGGCCGGGTCAAAGTCGCAGGGAGGTGGGGCGAGTTCTGGCCCGGCGTGATCGACGACGTCTGGGCCGTCCAGGGCGCGCTCACCGAGACACAGATCCGCAACCTGGCAAGTGGCAACGAACTGCCCACCAACCCCGGACCGTAATCGCTTTCCTCAGGGGCGCGCTGCGCCCTGAGACCTCTTCGCCACGGCGACCGCACCACAAGCGCACCGCCCGGAGACGGGCAACGCAGTTCCCGGTCGGCGGTGGAGCTGATCGGCAGTTACTCCGGATCAAGGTCATTTCAAGCAGGACGCCCCGTCACGGGGGTGCGGGCCGTGTGCGTCGCGCGTGGCTCAGGACGGGCAGGCAAAGGAGTGAGGAATGGCAGTGAGGGTTCGGACGCGGCTACGGCGCAGGACTGCTTTGACGATCTCGGTGGTACTGATCGGTGGCCTGCTGCAGGGCGCGGTCACACCGACCGCGCTTGCCGATGACCTGCCGAAGGTACCCGTGTCGGAGAAACCTCTGAGCGGGCACGGCGCGAAGATGCTGCCCCGCCGGACGGACGGCGCGCCGAGCACGCCCCAGCACGCTCCGAAGGGGTCCTGGCCGGCGGCGGCCTCCGCAGATGTGACGCTCCAGCCGGGAACAAGGACCGCGCGCACCCGAGCCGGACGCACCCCGGTTTCACTGACCACCCCCGCCACGTCAAAGGCCAACAGAACAAAACCACTTGTGGGTGCGGCCACGGTTCGGGTGCTGGACCATGAGGCTGCCCGACGAGCCGGCGTAGACGGCATGCTCTTCTCCCTTGAGCGCCAGCCTGGCACCACAGGGGATGCTGTAGGGATCAGCGTGGACTACTCCGCCTTCGCCCAGGCGTACGGTGGCGGATACGCGGCCCGAGCGAAGCTGGTGCAACTTCCCGCCTGCGCGGCCACCACGCTGGCCAAGGACGGGTGCGCCACTCACACTGCCGTCACGACTCGTAATGACACGGCCACACATATCCTCACCGCGAATGCTGTGAACGTGGCCGCCTCCGGCCAGGCTTCGCTGTTCGCGCTGGCCGCAGGTGCTTCGAGCGACAAAGGTGACTACACGGCAACATCGTTGTCTCCGTCAGCCGCGTGGAGCACGGATCTCAACACGGGCGACTTTTCTTGGTCCTACGACATGCCGGTCCCGGGTATACCGGGGAAGTTCGCGCCGTCCGTGAATCTGTCGTACTCGTCCAGTGTCATCGACGGCCGAACCGCCACTAGTAACAACCAGTCCACATGGGTGGGCGACGGCTTCAACCTCTGGTCGGGTTCGATCGAGCGCTCGTACAAGTCGTGTGCGGACGACGGGGTGAAGAATGCCGACGGGCAGAAACCGGGCGATCTGTGCTGGGCCTACGACAACGCGACCATCTCTTTCAACGGTCACGCGGGCGAGCTCATCCCGACGGGTGCCGACAGTTTCAAGATCAAGGGCGACGACGGCACCAAGGTCGAGCGTATCTACGGTTCAAGTAACGATGTACGGGCTAATGGCGCTCGCAACGACGAATACTGGCGAGTGACCACCACGGACGGCACACGCTACTACTTTGGCTACAACCGCCTCGCGGGATGGGCATCGGGCAACCCCACCACCAATTCCACATGGACTGTGCCGGTCTTCGGCGATGACGCCAATGAGCCGTGCCACGCGACTGCGTTCGCCGACTCCTGGTGCCAGCAGGCATGGCGGTGGAACCTTGACTACGCCGTCGACGCACACGGCAACTCCATCGGCTATTTCTACAACAAAGAGACAAATGCGTACGCGCGCAATCTCAACCCGGCGGACGAGACCTCCTACGACCGCGGCGGTTCTCTGGATCACATCGACTACGGGCTGCGCAGCACCTCCAACTACTCGGCCAAGGCACTCGCACGCGTCGACTTCGCCTCGGCCGAGCGGTGCCTGCCCGAGCCGGGTGTGACCTGCGACGCCGCCACGATCAATGACAAGGCTTTCTACTGGTACGACACCCCCTGGGATCTGAACTGCAGGTCCGGGGTCGACTGCACCAAGTCCGCGGCGCCGAGCTTCTGGACCCGCACGCGTCTGACGGACGTCACCACCCAGGTTCTCAAGCCGGACGGTACCGGCTACTCGCCAATTGACACCTGGCACCTGGACCAGGGCTGGGGTATGTCGGACATCGACTACCAGCTCTTGCTCTCGTCGATCCAGCACACCGGCAAGTCAGCGACCCCGAACATTACGCTGCCGAAGGTCACCTTCGGCTACGATCAGCACGCCAATCGGCTGGACATCCCCGGAGACGACACCGCACCGTTCATCAAAAAACGCATTTCCCAAGTCGTGGACGAGTCCGGTGGTCAGCTCAACGTCAACTATTCCGCCGCCGCGTGCGATGTTGACCACCTGCCGACACCCGAATCGAATACCACACGCTGCTACCCCGTCTTCTTCACCAAGCAGGGCGACGAGAATCCGTCGAAGCAATGGTTCAACAAGTACGTCGTCGAATCGCTCACCCAGACCGACCGCACCAAGTCGTCGCCGGACATGGTCACACGCTACTCGTATCTGGACGGGGCTGCCTGGCACTACGACGACGATGACGGGCTGACCAAGGAGAAGTACAAGACTTGGTCCACCTGGCGTGGTTACGGTCATGTCCGGGAGCAGACGGGTGGCCAGGATCCGGTCGGTATGAAGTCGCAGACGGATCATTACTTTCTCCGCGGCATGGACGGGGACAAGTCCTCCCTCTCCGGTGGGACCAAGTCGGTGAGCGTCTCCGATGACAACGGCAGCACCATCACTGACCACGACTCCGCGGCCGGCTTCGAGTACAAGACCGAGCATTACACCGGCCCTGGCGGCAGAGTTCTGAACAAGACCGTCAGCACTCCGTGGCATCACGAGACGGCCAAGCGCGTGCGTGACTGGGGCACCACCACCGCCAACTTGACCGGCGCCGCCGAAACCCGCACCTGGACCTCTCTTGATGACGGGGCAGGCGCCAAATGGCGCCGGACCGAAACGGTTAACACGTTCGAGAACACGGCCGGGCGCATCACTCAGACCGATGCCTTCGGTGACGAGAGCACCTCAAGCGACGACCAGTGCACCCGCACGACGTACGCGGACAATGCCACCTCCTGGCTTTTGCAGTCCGTCGCCAGGGTCGAGACCGTGGCGGTCACATGCGACGCCACCCCTGACCGGTCCAAGAACGTCATCGCTGATGTCCGCACCGCCTACGACGGACAGGGCTATGGAGCGGCGCCCACGCGGGGCGACGCAACCCACACGGCCACGCTCAAGTCGCATGACGGAACCACCGCCACCTATACGGAGGCGGGTGCCACGTACGACACCGCCACGGGTCGTCCGCTGACCGCCACCGACATAACCGGCATCGTCACGGCGACCGGCACCGCTGCCCCGGTGCGTACCGACCGCAAGGACGGCCGGACCACCACTACCGTCTACAGCCCCACCACCGGCTTCCCGACGGAAATGACGGTGACCGGCCCACCCGCCGTCCCTGGTACCGCCGCCACGGCGCAGTCCACCAAGACCACCTACGACACGCTGCGCGGACTACCGGTCACTGTCCTGGACACCAACAACAAGCGCACCGACACCACCTACGACGCTCTGGGCCGCAGCCTCAAGAGCTGGCTGCCCAACCGGTCCAAAGCCAACAGCGATACCCCGAACTACGAGTTCAGCTACTCAATCACCGATAACAAGCCGGTCGCGATCGCCACCAAGACCCTCAAGGGCGCCGGCGCTCAGCAGACCGCGTACACCCTCTACGACGGATTCCTGCGCCCTCGCCAGACTCAGGCTCCGGGCCCGGACGGCGGTCGGCTGGTCGACGACACGTTCTACGACGAGCGGGGCCTGACAGCGAAGTCCTTCGCCACGTATTACAACACTGGAGCACCCTCGACAGAACTGCTCGTACTCGACAACGCGCTCGCGGTTGAGACCCAGGCGTGGAACACCTACGACGGGCTAGGACGCGTAATCAAGTCCCAGCAGGTGGCGGGCAACGGCGACGGTGGCACCGTACTGGCCACCACCAGCACCACCTACGGCGGCGACCGCATCAACGTCACGCCTCCCCATGGAGCCACCCCCACCACCACCGTCTCCGACGTGCGGGGCAACACCACAGACCTGCTGCAGTACCACGCGGTCAACCCCACAGGGCCGGCCGACACCACCCATTACGACTACACCCCCGCCGGTAAACTTGCGAAACTCACCGACCCCTCAGGGAATACCTGGTCGTACACCTACGATCAGCGAGGCAACCTGACTGGTGTGCACGACCCGGACAAGGGCGATGCGACCTCGGCATACGACGACCGCAACGTGCTCACCTCCACCACTGATGCCCGCAAGCAGACCGTCACGCACGTGTACGACGGTATCGGCCGCGAGACCGAGACCCACGACGGCGGCGCGACCGGCCCCCTGCTGACCAAGCATGTCTGGGACCCCTCCGGAGCCGAAGGCCAGCTCGCCTCGGCCACTCGCTACGTGGGCGGGGCAACCGGATCTGCCTACACCACCACCTACAACATTTACGACACTCTCTACCGGCCCAACCGGATCACTACCACCATCCCCGCGGTCGCGGGGGAGGAGGGACTGGCCGGCGCTTACCAATCGAACATCAAGTACAACGTCGACGGCACCCTCCAGTCGACCGGGTATCCCGCAGCGGGCTCCCTCGCTGCGGACGGTCTCGTCCCCACCTACGACGAGACGCTACGCCCCGTCACGCTGACCGGAACTGGCGGAATCACCTATCTCACCGACACCAAGTACAGCCTCACGGGCAAGCCGCTACAGTTCACCTACCAGAGCGGCGGCAAGAAGACTCTGGTCAGCAACATGTACCAATGGGGCACCCAGCGCCTGGACAAGGCCCAGGTCGACCGCGAGGACGTGCCGGGCACCGACAAGTCCTCCACGTACGGCTACGACGAGGCCGGCAACGTCACATCCATCAGTGACGTCTCCCGTGACGGCACCGACAACCAGTGCTTCCAGTACGACTACCTCGCACGCCTGACCGAAGCCTGGGCGCAGAACGCCACCACCTGCGCGACACCCGGAGCATCCGCCCTCGGCGGACCCGCCCCCTACTGGCAGTCCTACACCTACGATCTCAGCGGCAATCGGAAGTCGGAGACACTCCACGACACGAGCGGCTCGGCAGCGAAGGACATCTACCGCACCTACGCCTACCCCGGCACCGGCGCCACCCATCCCCACTTCCTCACCCAGGTCGACACGGCAGGCCCGGACGGCACATCGAGAACCAGCTACACCCCCGACGCCACGGGCAATACCGCTACCCGCACCATCAGCGGAGACAAGCAGACCCTCGAATGGGACGCTGAAGGACACCTGGCCAAGGTCACCGCACCCGACGGCAGCGGCGGCACCAAGACCCTCGCCTCCTACGTCTACGGTGCCGACGGCAATCGCCTGGTCGCCCGGACCGCAAGTGAAACCACTCTCTACCTCGGTGCCACCGAACTAACCCTCACCAAGGGCGCGACCAAAGCGAAGGCCACTCGCTACTACGACCTCGGCGGCGGTAACCAGGCCATTCGCACCGACGACAACAAGCTCACCTTCCTCATCGGTGACCACCACGGAACCTCAGAACTTGCCATCGCGGCGTCCGACCTGGCCATGAAGCAACGCCGTTCCACACCCTTCGGCGCTTCTCGCGGTACCCCGCCCGCCACCTGGCCCGGCCAGAAGGGCTTCGTCGGCGGCACCCAGGACGCCACCACCGGGCTCACTCACCTCGGGGCCCGCGAATACGACCCCGACACCGGCCGCTTCATGAGCGTCGACTCAGTCCTGGATACGGCGGACCCCCAGCAGCTCAACGCGTACAGCTACACCGAGAACAACCCGGTCACCTACAGCGACCCCACGGGCCGCACCAAGTGCGACGTGAACCCCGAGCTCTGCAGCGGCCACAAGACTTCACCGTCGGTCGAAAAGGAAAAGGCTGACGCAGCCTACGAAGAAGCGCAGGAAAATGAGAAGGGAAAGCGGGCTGCAAGACAGAGAGAGGAAGAGATCAGAGAAGCCTATGAATATTTTTTCACTCCTAACAAATGTAATGGAGTCGGATACGGGAGTGTGACGGTCTGTCACACCCAGGCCGAGTGGGATGCCCAGAAGGCGGCGGATAAGGAGCTGCTGTCAGCACTTGGTGACATGACGGTCGCGGTCCCGTGGGCGCAGTGTGTGGCAACTCACGACGAGCATGCGTGCTACGTCACGGGTGAGGCCATATCCACCCTTGATCTTGGCCCGATTGTGAGTGGCTCCGTGCGCTTTGCCCGTGCCCTCAGTCGGGCAGAAAGAGCTCTGTGTAGCTTTACTCCTTCCACTCGCGTCTTGATGAAGGATGGGCGGACAAAGCCCATCGCGAAAATCAAGCCAGGCGACAAGGTCGCAGCAGCGGACCCAAAAACGGGAAAGCGCGAGGGAAGCAGAGCCGTCGCTGCACAGTTCAAACACCGTGATGATGACCTCATCGACCTGACAATTCTTGGCGCGAATAACAAGGTTGTTACGCTTCATGCTACGGCCAAGCATCCATTCTGGGACGGCACCACGCACACCTGGACGCGCGCCGACCGGCTCGCGGCCGGTGACTCCCTGAACACAGCCGACGACGGCCATGCGCGAGTGCTTCGCGTTGCAAAGCGGGTCGGTGAGGCTGATATGTACAACCTCACGGTCGAAGACTTGCACACGTACTATGTGCTGGCGGGCGAGACGCCGGTCCTCGTTCACAATGCAAATTGCGGTCTTAGGACATGGTCCGAGGCAGGTATAAGCCCGACCGACGCGAAGCGCATCCAGAATGCTGCAGATAAACAGGGGCAGCCGATCATTGTTGTAGGGAGCCGAGCGGGGAACGGAAACCTTAATCCGACCTCGGACTGGGACTACATCCTGAGTGGACCATCGCGATCCCGTCACAGCGTCCAGAACTCTCTGCCCCGGGGAACCGGGGCCGGAGAAGGTAGCGGTCGTGGCCGTGACTTCTATCAGAGTTACAACCCTAACGCGCGGTACTATACGGAACTGGACACGAGTAAGCCGCACGTCATATTCCTACCGAGGGGACAGTGAGGCGGATGAAAGAATCGGAGCGGATTATTAATGAAATCGCTCAGGGCCTAGTCCAGCTAGAAGAGGGGGTTAGGTGGTTCTCCGCTCTTGAGTCCGCCCAGCAGAAGGCCGTGCTTCGCGAGGTGGTCAATTACTCAATGCAAGCTCACGCGACCGTTGAAGACGGCCGTAAAGGGCTTGCGAGATCAGGAGTGAAACCCACAGCCAATCCGGCCGTGATGATCGTTCGAGAGCCGCTTCCCGACAGGATGGCGAAAATCATCAATCTTCCGGACTCTGAGAACGTGAAGGCCTTTCGTGTACTGGTCTCGACGTTCTCCGTGGCTGACGCGCGACGAAGGGAAACGGAGTGCCAGGGAACTTGTAGCCACGCCTGGCACAACCTGTCGTAGGCGCAGGCGTCCCCGGTGCGGCGTAAAGGGAGTTGCCGGAGAGTTCTGAGCTCGCTTGGACGCACATTGGGAGCCCCTACCGAGTCGTTACTCGGCAGGGGCTCCTGGGCATTTGACGGCAACGGTGACGGCAACGTCAGCGGACGAGCACGGCGGCAGGTGGATCATTGGGAGGCTCCTCGGTGCCGTTCAGGGCGTTGCCGAGGGTGTCGATGGCTTGGCGTTGGAGGCGGAGTCGGACGTGTAATGGTGACGTCGGGTATCGGAACTGTCCGAATGCCTCCGATCCGGAGCCTCCTGTGTGCGGCCCGAGAGCCGACGTCAGCCTTGCTTGAGTATGCGAGCGCTCAGACCTGTTCGAAGTGGAATGCCTTGATGAAGCAGTCACGGGGCTGGGCGACTGCGAAGAGGATGCACTCCGCGAGCGACTGGGCGGTGAGGGCATCTTTGGCCTCCCGAGGAGTGGACTTCCACTCCTCGGAGAGCGGGTCGGTGTTGTCGAAGTCTGGCGGGTAGAGCGATATCACTCGGACTCCCTGGGGCCGTGGGCGCTTGGAGAGGATCTCGGTGAATCCGGCCTGTGCGCGCTTGGCTGCGTAGAAGGCGTCGTGTGCGTCCGAGCGGTGATGTCCGGCCGTTCCGCATGCGGAGATCATCGTCACCACATCCGGCTTGTCCGAGTTGAGCAGGAGCGGGAGGAAGTTCTTCACGGTCAGGACCGTGCCCGTGGCGCCGGATGCGATGGTGTCGACGACATCGGCGTCGGAAGCTGACTGGAGGTCCTGCCCTTCGAGGTAGCGCGAGCCGTTGTTGATCAGGATGTCGACGTGGTCGGTGTGCTGGGTGACGCTGGAAGCGAAGTCGCTGATTGAGGCGGGATCCGTCAGGTTGCAGGCATAGGCGTGGACCCGCTGATGGCCTCGGTCTCGGATCTCGTCGCGGACACGCTCAGCGGCAGCGAGGCTGCGTGCGGACAGGAAGACCTCGGCGCCGAGGTCTGCGAGCCGGATTGCCAGAGTTCGCCCGAAGTCGCGGCCGGCAGCAGTGATGACGACGCGGTGGTTGTCGAATCTCATGATTTTGCTCCTTGTTCGTGGACCGGCCGTTGGTGCGGTGAAGTGCGGCGGCTGACCTCGGCGGCGTAGGTGGCCCAGTCGCCCGCGGAGAGGCGCTGCCAGGCGACGGCGACGTCGGTGTGGATGCCCAGGGTGCGGGCGAGGATCGCGGCGGGGATTTCGGTGGCGAGTTGGAAGAGAGCGGTGCTGCGGGCCTGGTTGGGGCGAATGCCGATCTGGTTCAGCCGCTGTGTCAGCTGGGTGGTGCTGATCGGGCGTCCGGGCTGGCCGCCGGGGAAGAGCCATGGAGACGGGGCCAAGGCACCGATGGTCGCGTGGCCCTTGCGGTTCGTGGCGACCGCACGGGCCAGTGCGGCGACGGGCTCGGGCAACTGGACAGGAGCATTGCCGAGGTGAAGCCGTACTTCCTGGGCGCCGACCTCGACGTCTTCGATGGTCAACCGGTGGATTGCCGAGGGCCGTTGGGCATAGAGGAGGAGAAGGAGTCCTGCGAGGCGGTCTTCGGGCTTGAGGGTGACGTCGTGCAAGAGCCGGCGGGCGACCTCCCAGCGATGCTCGTCATCGAGTGGCTGGGTGGGGCCGTTCCAGCGGATAGCGGGGAGATGGACGGTAGAGAGCTTGTTGGTGCGAGCCCAGCGGATGAAGTGCCCGGCCGTCTGGTGGTAGGTGGCGGAGTCGTCGGTGAGCCACCGGTCGAGGTCGGCCTGCCGACAGGTGTCCAGGGTGAGGTCGTGGGCGGTCAGCCAGTTCAGGAAAGCGACGGCCGCGTGGGTGCGTTGACGCGCGGATATGAACTGCTGCGGGGTAAGAGGACGGCCGTTGTTGCGTCGGCGAAGCCGCCGGACCAAGTGCCACATCGCGTACCGGTGGAGGACTTTGCGCTGGCCGGGGTCCTGCTGGGAGGCGAGAAGGCCGGTGAGGAAGCGTTCGAGGCGGACCATGTACTCGTCCCGCTCGGGCAGGGCACCGACACCGACCAGGACTTGGCGGAGGTGGGTGAGGGGCGCGCTGTCGGGCAGTTCGTCGAGGGCTTCGTGAGTCAGGGCCCGTCGACCGGCCGCGAGGTCGGCCAAAACCGGGGAGACGGACGGCTTGTTCAGCCACCGCCTGGCGGTGGTGGGGTGGTCGGTGGTGGCGATGTTGTGCCGGAGGGCTTCGAGACCGGGATGGAGGGCATCAGACGGAGGGCGCAGCAGCTCGTTGAGACGCTGGTTGATGAGACAGCGAACGCACTGACCGGGGTGCGGATAGTCGGGATCGCTGCAGGTGGGGCAGGTGTGCCAGACCTCAGGGGCGGTGCAGTTTGCGCAAAGGGGCTGGTCGAGCGTGCCAGCGACGACCGCCGCGATGCTTCCGCAGGCCGAGCACGGTGCTGAGCGGCGCTGGCAGTCCGGGCACCACGGTTGGCCCGTGATGCGGGAGGTGCCGCAGGGCTTCTCCTCGCCGCAGATGCTGCAAGCCGCGGTGGGCAGGGAGGGGCAGTTCGAGCAGAGCGGGCCGTCCGGCGTGCGGGTGCTGACGACCTTTCGTCTGCCGCAGTTGATGCAGGTCTCCAGATTCGCCGGGGCGTTGACCAGGCAGTTCGGACACAGTGGTCGGCCGTGGTCGTCACGGCTGGCCGGCTCTCGGCGGGCTCCGCAGCCTGAGCACTCCTCGATGCGGGAGTGGGCGATGCAGGTGCGGCAGACGACCGGCGCACCGAGCTCGGGCTGTCCCAGGCCGAGCTGGCTGAGCGGTGCGGTATGAAACAGCCGCAGATCTCCCGCTTCGAAGCCGGCGGCACGGTGCCCACCCTTCCGCTGTTGCGCCGCCTGGCCCGAGCCCTTGGCGCCGATTTGACCATTAGTCTCACTCCGCACGACGAAGCCGCTTGACATGGACTTCGAAATCCCGAGGATCCCCTGAGCGGTCTAGACCGTCGACGGCAGTAGTGACGGCAACACCGGCAGACTTCAGCGCACATGCACGGACGTGGAATAGCTGTCAAATCGGAGCCTGACCAGCAAAGTTGCAGATGACGGCGACCCCGCCCCCACACGTACTATGTGCTGGCGGGAAATACGCCGGTCCTGGTTCATAACTCGACATGCATTCAGTTGGGGAACAATCTTGCTACCGGAGAGGCTGCAAATCCGCTGATTGAGAGCCTCCAGCAAACGGGTGAGCTTCCGTCCAACTATGTGACCAAGGCCCAGGCTGAGGCGGCGGGCTGGAAGCCTGGAAAGGCGCTAGGCAACAGCATTCCTGGTGGGCAGATAGGTGGCGATGTGTTTGAGAATTCGAAGGGCGTTGTTCCCAGGGCTCCGGGTCGCACCTGGCAAGAAGCGGACTTGGGTCTCAACCCCATGATGTCAAGGGCGAAGCAACCCGGCTGGCGTCTTCTCTATTCGGATGACGGTCTAGCGTACGTCACATCTGACCACTACGAGACCGCCTATCAGCTGCCGAACTGGAAGTAGGAGAATGCGGGTCACCATCGACGGGTCGCAAATCAGATCCGAGTCGGACATCCATGATGCCCTGTCGCGGAAACTGGATTTCGGCCCATACTACGGGAGGAATCTCGATGCCTTGTGGGATCGTCTCTCCGCCGATGTGGAGCGTCCCGTTGAGCTCATCTGGGAACACTCTGAGGCCAGCAAGGCCGCCTTGGGTATCGAAGTATTTGAGAGGTTTTCTTCGGTGTTGATCAGGGTTATGGATCAAGATGAATCTTTCGGGCTAGATGAAAGATTCACGGTGCGCTTTGAATAGTGCATAGCCGGGTCGTGAATTCGAAGAAGCCCCGCTGGAGGATGCTGCTCCGGCGGGGCTTCTTGACTTCTTGACGGCAGTAGTTGACGGCAACGTCAGCGGACGGATACTGCACAAAGCGGCGGTTCGTCGCGGTCGTCAGGGCCATCGGCGGCCCCCGAGGGGTCGCGTAGGGCGCGGCTCAGGAGGTTGATGGCGTCGTGCTGGAGGCGGAGTCGGACGTGGGCGTACACCGTGGCGGTGACGCCGATGTGGGCGTGTCCGAGGAGTTCCTTGATGACGACGAGGTCGACGCCCTGTTCCAGGAGGAGGGTCGCTGCCGTGTGTCGGAGGTCGTGGAAGCGGATGCGGCGGAGGGCGGCCTGGCGGAGCAGGGTGTTGAAGTGCCGCGTGACGGTTGCTCCCTCGATCGGGCTGCCGTCGAGCCGAGTGAAGACATAGCCGCTTGCTTTCCAGTCTGCCCCGCCGCTTCGCGCTCCTGGCGCTGCCGGTCGCGGTGCTGTTCGAGGGATTGCAGGCACTCGGTGGGCAGGGCGATGCGCCGCTCCGAGCTTTGGGTCTTGGTCGGTAGGGCGGTCAGGCCACTGGAATTCGTGCGCTGAAGGGTGCGTCGGATGCTGGCGGTTGCGCCGGCCAGGTCCAGGTCTTCCCAGCGCAGGCCGAGGAGTTCGCCCTTGCGCAGTCCGGTGCGCAGGGCGAATCCGAATAGCGCGCTCAGCCGGTGGCCGTTCGTAGCGGTGAGGAACGCGAGGGCCTCCTCGGTTGTGAGGGGTTCGAAGCGGCGGGGCCTTGGGGTGCCTATGCGGACGTTGCGGGCGACGTTGCGCGGAATCTCTTCTTCGCGAACTGCGTGCTCCAGGGCCGACTTGAGCACGGAGTGGACGTAGGCCAGTGTCAGCGGGGAGAGCCGCTTGGAGCAGCACTTACTGACGGCGCAGCACTGGGGCTGGTCGCGGGCGGTGTCGAGGCCGCGTGCGCAGCATTGGCATACGGTCCGCAGCTCGTTGAGCCAGGTGCGCACGTCTTTCGCGGTGAGCTTCGCGAGCTTCTTCCGGCCCAGGCCCGGTATCAGGTACTGGTGGGCGACGGCGGTGTAGCGGGTGTGGGTGGTCTCGCGGAGCTGGTGGACGGCGACGTTCTCCAGCCAGTACGTCAGGTACGCGGCCAGGCCGCCCTGCGCGGAGGGGGCGGGAGGCCGCGGTTGCTGGCGGCGATCTTCTCGGTGAGTTTGGTGAGTGCCTCCGCCCGTGTTGTGCAGTAGACGCGGCTGCGTTTGCGGTTGTTGTCGGGGGCGAGGACGTATCCGGCGGCTTCCCAGCGGCCGTCCTTTCGCTGGTAGACGGTTCCGTCGCCGTTGGCACGGGTCCGGCGGGAGGCAAGGGTGTCGCGGGGTGTGGTCATCAGGCGGCTTCCTGGTCGAGGCGGGTGCGGATGAAGTCGGTGAGCGCTGAGGTGGGGATGCGGCGGGCGCGGCCGAGGGTGATCGAGGCGAGCTGGCCGGTGCGGAGCAGGTCGTAGACGGCGGAACGGCCGAGCTGGAGGTGGGCCATCACCTGGGGCACTGTGAGCAGATCCAGCACCGGGGCAGCCTCCGCGTGGAGGACGGCGAGCGGGGGTGAGGCCATCAAGAGCCCCCTTCGGCCGAGAACTGCCGTTCCAGTTCCTGGCTGTGCCACACGTGGGCGCCGAGGAGTGCGGCGCCGGGGCTGTAGCCCGAGCCGAGGTAGTCCCAGTGGCCAACGGTGAGCGTTGTCGTCGGGTCGGACTCGGGCAGGCCGGCGTGGGCGCGCACCTGTTCGGTACGCCAGGCTCGGCGGGCGGCGCGCAGCGCGCCGAGGGTGGTGGAGTAGAAGCTGGACTTGGTGGAGAAGTGGCCGCATAAACCGAGCATGTGTGCCCACTTCCAGAGTTTGAGGTCGGCGAACTCCGGGCGTTTCCCAGTTCCCAGCAGGTGCGGATCATCTGGCGCACGTGGCGGGCGACGGCGAGGCGGGGCAGCGGGCGGGCCTGCCCGGTGCTGTCGCAGGCGGTGCAGGGGAGTGGGGTTCCGTGGGGTAGGAGGGTGGCTCCGCGTCCCTGGCAGGGGCGGCAGTACAGGGCGTGGTCGAGGGTGCCGGAGGCGTCGGCGGATTTGGTGGCGTACTTGGCCAGGTAGGCGGGCCACGGCCTGGTCGGTGAGTTCGGTGTCGGTGCCGAAGGCGGCTATCTCGCGTACGTCGAGCTGTTCGCCCCAGGCGAGTTCGCGGTCCCCGACCGCGTCCGACTCAACCGTGACGCGGACCCGCGCGGCGGCTGCACGGACGGCGTCGGTGAGCACGGTGACGGTGGCGTATGGCGGCGCGGGCTGGTTGTTGCCGTCCGGGCCGTCGAGTCGGAAGACGGCGTGGAAGTGGACCAGGCCGCGCTGCTGGTACTCGGCGACTTTGGTGAAGGAGATCCGCAGGATCGCGTGGGCGGCCTTCTGGGCCATGCCGAGCTGGGCGGCGATCTCGCGGCGCAGATAGGTGGTGAAGCGGGCCCACAGCGCGGAGGCGTAGGCGTTGAACAAGACCGCGCCTTCGTAGCCGTCGGTCGCGGGGTTCAGCGGCGTCCCGATCAGGGCGTCTGTGGGTTCGTGGAGCTTGTGGCAGCGGCAGGGCCGGATGTCGCCGCCGGGGGTGGTGGGGCGGTTGTGGACGGGGCCGGAGGATAGCAGGGTGAGGGTGGCGAAGACGCGGGGGTGGGTGCGGACGGTGTCTGGCACGGTCTTGCCGCCGGAGAGGCCGGCGCAGATGAGGTGGTAGGTGTCGGCGGCGTAGAGGCGGGAGCAGGCCGGGCAGCGGGAGGCGCGGCGGTTGCCGCACGTGGTGAGCAGACTGCCCGTGGGTTCCTCGGATGTGGTGTAGGAGCGCAGCACCTCACCTGTTGCGGTGTCGACGGTGGTGGTGTGGCCGGTGAGGCGGACGGGTTCGGTGCAGCCGCCGAGGTGTTCGATCTGCTGCTGTGCGCGGTCGAAGTCGGGGTGGTTGACGAGGTGGAGCAGGTCCCGTACGGCGGGGCTTGCCACCCGGCGCAGGTCCAGGGTGACCATTCGGGGCATGTCCCTTCTGTCGGGCGGGTGGCCCCGAGCAGTAACCAGCCGAACTGGAAGGCGTGTTGGTGCTGCTCGGGGCATGACGAACTAGGCCCAGGGGCGGGCGTGGGTTCAGCGAGAGCGATGCGGCCGGGGTGGCCCGGTGCTCAGAGTTGAGCGAGTGCGGCGGTGGCCACCGGCAGGGCGACGCCCATGCGCGTGCCCAGGTGGGCGGCGGTGATCGGTGTTCCGTGCTCGGCGCGGTGGGTGTCCGCGATACGCCGGGCCGCATCCAGCAGAGCAGTAGGCAGAGCCGGGCGGGAGGTGGTCGTGGCCGTCTTGGTGACGGTGACCAGCGTGGCGGCCGGAGTCGAGGTGGGAGCGGGGTTGGGTTCCTCAGCCACGGCCCGAGCAGGTGCAAGGGTGGGCGCGACGGGCGGGGCCGATTCGGGGATCGGGGGCACCGCATTGGGGAGACCGGTACAGGGGTGGGCGTGAGCGGGACGGCTTCCAGGTGCGGGGTGGGGTGGGTGTGGAACTGGGCGAGGAAGGCGGGGCCGACGTGGCCTCAGCCGAGCAGCAGGAGCGGAGCGACGGTGTCCAGGCAGGCCCGTCCGTAGCGTCCGGCCAGCAGCGGTTCAGCGGTGTTCAGCGCGAGGGTGAGCAGGCCGCACAGGTGCAGCAGCCGGGTGCCGGCCCTCAGCTCACGCTTGGGGACGCCGCGCAGGGCCAGGAACCGCAGCGCGACCAGGAGCCCGACGACGGACAGGTCAACCATGGGAGCGATCAGCGGCGCGATCGGGCGGGGAACGCCGAGCCGCAGGGCGAGCGCCCAGACGTTGCCGAAAGAGAAGACGAAGGCCAGGGCCGCGATTACGGCCATCACCACGGTCACGGTGCGCCGGGTGAACCGTTCCTCCGCCATATGCTCAACCTCCCTCCTGGCATGGGCTTTTGGGGCTACTTGGCGAGCGATGCAATGGCGTCGTCCGGCTCGTCATCG
Organism: Streptomyces sp. NPDC006923; assembly: GCF_040635655.1. Lineage (NCBI taxonomy): Bacteria > Bacillati > Actinomycetota > Actinomycetes > Kitasatosporales > Streptomycetaceae > Streptomyces > Streptomyces sp. NPDC006923. The sequence continues at coordinate 27,608 of NZ_JBEYIF010000019.1, read as the reverse complement.
AGGATCGTGCGGCTGGTCGAGGCGAGGAGAGCACCCAGGCACAGGCCGGGATCGGCGGTCAGATGGGAAGTGTCCTCGGCGAGGCGGGACGCGTCGGTGTCGGAGACGTAGGGGGTGCGGATGCGGGTGTAGCACCGTCACCGCAGAACTCAACAGCCGCCCACGCAAAACGCTCGACTGGGAAACCCCAGCCGAGCGCCTGCATAAGCTACTCGCGGCCTGATCAGACCGACCACGTGTTGGAACAAACCCCTAGAAACTGCGGCCTGCCGCCAAAGCCCCACCCCTGCCCGCGCCGGTGTCAGCCGAGCGCCTTCATCGATCTCCAGTCCTTGGCCAGGGCTACCTTGACCGGCGCCTCCGTGTTGGTTTTCGACGGGTAGTAGATCCGCATCTGACCGTCGGTGCCCGAACGAGCCCAGATGTCGGGGATGCCGTCGTTGTTGACGTCGGGGATACCGAGAGCCGTCGAGATGTTCACCTCGGTCCAGTTCGTTCCGTAGGAGACGTCCCCGTTGGCGGAGTTCCCGGCCAGCTTGAGCGATTCGAGGTCGACGCCGCCGGCCTTGCCGGGTTTGCCGTGGCGGACGTACATGTTGCCGTTGTCCAGGTTGCGCCACAGCAGGTCGGGCACGCTGTCGCCGTTGATGTCGGCGACGTTGACGATGTCGCGGCGGGCCCACGCGTCGACGTTCATCAGCGTGGCCGTCCGGAACGTGGCGCCGGTGTAGCCGGACAGGACCCAGAAAGCCGGGCCGGCCCGCAGGGCGAGATCGGGCAGGCCGTCGCCGTCGATGTCACCGACCGCCTTGATCTGGGTCCAGTTGGCGGGGGCCGGGGCGTCGGCGGGGAGCAGGATTCTGATCCGTTTGCCGATGTCGAAGCTGCCGTAGCCGTCGCCGGGGTAGAGCCAGAAGGTGCCGTCCGGCGTGACGGCGAAGAGGTCGGTGATGCCGTCACCGGGATACGCGTCCCCGTAATGGGTGATCAGCGCGGCCTCGCCGGTGGAGGGGTTGTACCAGTGCTTGGCCGGGTGCAACTGCTTGTCCGAGGTGTACGAGGCGCCCAGGCAGTCGTTCAGCGAGCCGCCGGGCAGCCCGACGCAGTTGTACAGGTCGCCGTCGCCATTGACCTGGAGGATGTCGGGGATGCCGTCGCCGCCCGTGTCACCGGGGCTGTCGCCCTTGTCGCCGGGCTGGACGTAGAAGGTGTAGTTGGTGACGGCGCTCTTGTTCCCGTTCGTGTCGTAAGCCTGCACCTGGAGCGAGTTGGGGCCCGAGTGCGGGGGCTTCAGGGCGGGAATGGTGGCGGTGCCCTTGGTCGCCGTCACATCGGTCCAGCCCTGGCCGTCGATGCCGTACTGGAACTTCACTGAGTCCGGAGAGGTGAAGGTGACGGCTCCGGTGCCGGGGAACCTGACGGTCGCCCAGGTCAGGCCGTCGTCGGTGGCTTCGGGGAAGGCATCGCTCTCGACGGTCGGCGGGGGCGGGGCGGAGCCGTCGACTGTGACGGTGCACCTGTTTCCGCTGGTGGGGTAGTACGCGGAGACCAGGCCGCCGGAGTCCTCCGCGCGTACGTCCCAGGAGTACACGCCCTTGTCCACCAGGGTGCTCGACGGGATGGTCAGTGTGCCCTTACCGCTGGACAGACTGGTGACGAGCGTGCCGGCCGGGGTGCTGGCGCCCGACTTCCAGAACCGGAAGCGCAGCCCCTTGAGGTTGCCGTCGGGGTCGGTGGACTTCGCCGACAGGACCAGGTTGCTCTTGCCGACCGTCGCGCCGCCCGTGGTGGTCTTGCAGGTGCTGCCGGGGGTGGAGGTGACGCTGCTGGGCACGGCCGGCTTGCGGTTGTAGACGACGGTCAGCTCCGCCGAGGTCGCCTTGAACTTCCGCCAGGTCTGGGTGTCGCCCTCGTTGGAGGCCTGCATCCCGAAGGTGATGGTGGACCAGCCGCTGTCCGCGCCCTTCTGCGCGCCCGACTTCACGTCGAACGACTCGTAGGCGTCGGGGCAGTCGCTGGACGACCAGCCGTGCGCGAACGACTGCTTCAGGACCGTGCCCGTCCAGCCCGGCTTCTTGTTCCATGTCGTGCCCGAGGAGATCGCACCGGTCAGCCCGAACTGGAACTCCCGTTCGGCGCAGGACCAGGAGTGGTTGTTGAGCACCTTGAACGCGGCCGAGGTGACCGTCGCGCCCTTCAGCGTGGTGCTGTACTTCATCCGCCAGTAGGAGCGGGCGGTGCCGCCGGTCTCGTTCTCGTGGCCCACTCGTGCGTCGGACGTGCCCGAGCTGAAGTTGGTGCCGTTCCAGAAGCTGGTGTTCGGGTACGGCTTGTAGGCCACGGTCCAGGCCTGCCAGCCCGCGTTGAGCGTCGGGTCGACGAACACCGGGAATTGGGCCTCAGGATCGCTGAGCAGTCCGGTCTCGCCGACCTTCACGTCGATCCGCGCCGTCCCCGTACCGTCTCCGGCCAGTTCCATCGGGGCCGGAGCCTGCCGGGACCCCGGCTCGATTCCGGTCAGTCCGGACAGCTTCAGTACGTCTTCCGGGGCGGCGACCGAGGTACGCGGCTCGTTCGTGCCCGCCTCCGTTTCCCCGTTCGTCCCCTCGTCGGTCTCCTCGGGCGCTTCTTCGGGCGCCTCAGGGTCACGCCCGCTGGAATCCCAGGCGAACGGCGTCGGCACGGACCCGATCTCCTTGCCGTCGGGGTCCAGCACCAGGATCCGGCTTGCCGTCGTGTCGTACCGGAAGACGGCCGTCGAGGACCGCAGTCCGTATGACATCTTCACCAGCGCCGGGTTCCGGGCGGCCTCACGGTCCTTGACGATGAGCAGTTGGGCGAAACCGCCTTCCTCCCGCGCGACCAGCAGCAGGTCGACGCCCGGCATCGCCTCGGAGTAGAGGGCGCGCGGTCCGTCGAGCACCGGCTCGGGCAACTCGCCCTGCCAGGTGTACGAGATGACGTGGCCATGGACGACCGTCTCCGCCAACACCGTATCCCCGGGCGGGATCTGATCGTCGGTCAAGAGCGCTCTGACGTACGACCGGTTCGCGCGCGTCTTTCCGGCGGTGGACGTTCCGTCGGCGAACCGCACCGGTACGGCCGGGTTGACCGGGCGGATCCCCAGGCCGTCGGTGGCGCCGGCGGTGCGGCGCAGGCGGTTGTCGATCGGCGCCCACCGCCCCTCTGCGTTCTTCGCGCGCCGGGGGAGTGCGGCCATCTGCGTGCGCAGTTGGCCGTCCGGCTGGACCCAGGTCATGGCGGTGGCGGTGGTGGCCGTGTCGACGACGACCGCCTTGCCGGTGCGCCGGGCGTCGGCCGCCGCGGCGGCCTCGTCGCGGGGAGCAGTCGCCGTCCTGCGGAGGTCATGTGCCTTGCGGGCTTGGGGTGGTGACGGCTCGTCGGCCTGCCACCAGGGCAGCAGGGCAGCGGTCAGGGCGGCCAGAACCAGGCCGAGACTGAGTGTCAGCCGGGTGCGTGTGCGCACGAAGGGGCTGAGAAGGCGGGGCGGCGCGGACACGGCGGTCTACTCCCGGGTGAACCAGGCGGATGAAGGCACGGGCGCGGAAACGATCACACGACTCACACAGTGTGTCCATAGGTAAAGAATTTATGAATCTGTGACGGAGGCTTGGTGTGCTCTTGGCCGTCCATCGCAAATGTCGGATTCCGGTGATCTTGGTCGGTGGATGTGTGGCGCTAGTGATGATTCTCGGTTGGTATGAACCATTGGACCGTCGAGAGGTGATGTGGCCGTGATTCTCCCGTGAGTGGCATCACAGAGCGTGGTCCGTGCTTCACACAATGCCCTTGAAACCTGCGGCGCTCATGACAGAAGGTGCGGACCGCCTCTGTTGTTTTTTGCATCGCCTGGGTGGGGTCGTCGCGTATGCGTGTTCAAGGTCCACTGTCCTGGCTGGGTCGAAGAGGCCTGGTCAGGACGGAATCACAACGACGGCGCCGGCGGCATGCCCGCATGGCGACCGTCCTCCTGCTGTCCATGACGCTGACCGTCACCTGCCTGGGCGGCAGCGCGTTCGCGGTGCCCGGTCCCGGCATGAGCCGGTCGGTCGAGCTGCCCGAACTGCCGGAGAACACCTCGGTCGACGGTGACGAGGAGGCCGACAAGAGCCTCACCACCGCGCCCGAGGTCCCGGTCGACCCGTACACGCCGACCGCCGTCACGCCGTGGACGGAGGACAGCGGCGTCGCGACGCTGACGAAGGACACCGCGCCCGGCTCCACCGTCCCGGTCGACGACCTGCCGATCGCGGTCGGCGTGCCCGAAGGCACCGACCCGGCCGCTCTCGCGGGCGACTGGAAGGTCGACCTGGCGCCGCCGGCCACGTCCCAGGACGCCGGCGTCTCCGGAATGATCATGCGGGTCACCCCGCCCGCCTCCGCCGATCCGGCCGCCCAGGTCGCGCTCGCCGTCGACACCACGGCCTTCGCCGACCTCTACGGGCCCCAGGCCGCCGACCGCTTCGGACTGATGCTGCTGCCCGACTGCGTCCTGGACGCCCCCGACACCGGCGACTGCGCCGCCGAGGGCACCACGACCATGTCCGGCAAGGCCGAGGAGAAGCCCGAGCGGCTGAGCAGCTCGGTCGAGGTGGTCCCGGCCGCCGAGGCGCCGACCCGTACCGCCGCCGCCAAGAAGTCGCCGACCCGCAAGGTCCTCTCGGGCTCGGTGCCGGTCGCCGAACTGCTGTCCGGTGACGCGGGCGCGTCCGCCTCCGGTGCTTCCGCCCGTAAGGCGTCCACCGCCACCTCCGTCCTCCCGGCCGTCGACGCCTCCGGCCCCCAGGTGGTCGGCGCCCTCGACACCGGCTCCTCCGCCTCCGGCGACTACACCGCCACCCCGCTGCTCTCCTCGGGTGCCTGGTCGGCGGGTTCGTCCTCCGGCGCCTTCACTTACGGCTACCAGGCGCAGGTCCCGGAGTCCGCGGGCGGTCTGACGCCGAAGGTCAACCTCAGTTACTCCTCCCAGTCGGTGGACGGCCGCACCTCAGCGGCCAACAACCAGGCTTCCTGGATCGGCGACGGCTGGGACTACAACCCGGGTTCGATCACCCGTACGTACGCGTCGTGCCGTGAGGACTCCAAGAAGTCCGGCTCGAACAACGCCACCCACCGCACCGCGGACCTGTGCTGGGGCTCGAACAACGCCACCCTCTCCCTCGGCGGCACGACCACCGAGCTGGTGTGGGACGACGGCAAGTGGACCACCGCCAACGGCGACGGCGCCAAGATCGAGCAGATCAAGGACGACAGCACCGGCAACGGCGCCAAGGACGGCGAGTACTGGCGCGTCACCACCCGGGACGGCGTCAGGTACCACTTCGGCAAGCACAAGCTCCCGGGCTGGTCGTCCGGCCAGCCGGTCACCGACTCGGTGCTGACCGTGCCGGTGTACGGCAACCACTCCGGCGAGGACTGCTACAAGGCGGGTGACTGGGCCGGCTCCTGGTGCACCCAGGCATGGCGCTGGAACCTCGACTACGTCGAGGACGTCCACGGCAACGCGATGTCCCTGTGGTGGAACAAGGAAGAGAACTACTACGCCCGCAACTTCAACTTCAAGGCCCCCGTCCGCTACGACCGCGGCGGCTGGCTCGGCCACATCGACTACGGCCAACGCAACGTCAAGGGCAGTGTCTTCACCTCCCCGGCCACGGCACGCGTCGGCTTCACGGTCGCCGAGCGCTGCCTCGCCGAGGGCGCGCTGACCTGCTCGGACGACAACTTCGCCGACAAGGACCCGGGCAAGTACCGCATCTGGTACGACACCCCGGCCGACCTGCGCTGCCAGGCGGGCAAGAAGTGCTGGAACGCCGGACCGTCGTTCTGGACCCGCAAGCGGCTGACCACCATCACCACCTCGTCCCAGCGCCTCACCACCACCGACGCCCGCCAGGTGGTCGACAAGTACACCCTGCGGCAGAGCTTCCCGGTCCTGAAGACCGGTGCCAACACGGCCCTGTGGCTGGAGTCGATCCAACGCACGGGCTACGCCCGGAAGGGCTCGACCGACGACAGCATCCCCCTGAACCCGGTGCGCTTCGAGTCCAACGCCGAGGACATGCCGAACCGCGTGAAGAACGACGCGCGTCCCGGCTTCTCCCGGCTGCGGATCGCGCGCGTCATCAACGAGTACGGCGGCGAGACCGTCGTCACGTACAAGCGGCCCGAAGGGGCGTGCGCCTCGGGCACCGGTCTGCCCGGCAAGAAGGACACCGCGGCGCTGAAGGCCAACGACCGGCTGTGCTACCCGTCGTACTGGAACCCCGACCCCGAGGTCGAGGACATCGACTGGTTCCACAAGTACGTGGTGGACACCATTGAGGAACTGCCCAACGTCGACGGCGCGTTCGCGACGCAGACGGCGTACGGCTACAAGAACGCGGGCTGGAAGCTGGCCGAGGCCGAGTTCACCAAGAAGTCCACCCGCACGTACTCCCAGTTCGCGGGCTTCGAGCAGACCACCGTCATCACGGGCGCGGACGAGACGTCGATCGGCAGCAAGAAATCCAAGTCCGTCACCCGCTACTTCCGCGGCATGGGTGACACGGTCCCGGTCAACGACATCACCGGCGCCGAGATCGCCAAGGACCGGGAGCCCTTCGCCGGCCGAATCGCCGAGGAACTGTCGTATGCCAGCGCCTCCGACGCGGACACCGACTGGCTCTCGCGCAGTGTCACCGTCCCCGAAGCCACCGAACTGGCCAAGCGCGACCGCGACGACGGCCTGAGCCCGCTGCGTGCCTGGCGGGTCACCGAGCCCGAGGAGGTCGCGTACACACGTTCCTCCGGCACCGGCGACGACACCCGCACCGAGCGGGTCGTCAGGAGCAAGACGGCCTACGAGACGACGTACGGACTGCCCACCCAGGTCGAGTCCCTCGGCGACACCGGCAAGAGCGGCGACGAGTCCTGCACCAGGCTGGAGTACCTCCACCAGGACGCCAGGAACCTCATCGGCCTCACCAAACAGGTCCTGGTCTCCCCGACCACCTGCGCCGCCGCCGACTTCGCCGACCTGTCCACGCTGAGCGGCGCGACGCGCACCGCCTACGACAGCCAGGGCTACGGCACCGCCCTCGCCGCCGGCGCCCTCGGCGAGGCCACCCAGACGTGGTCCCTGAACGGCGAGGGCACCGGCTTCCAGACCGACGGCCGCAGCGAGTTCGACGAGGTCGGTCGCGTCATCAAGCAGTACGACCCGGACGGCAACCTCGGCACGATCACCTACGACCCGCCCACCGGGCAGGTCTTCACGGTCACAGAGACCAACGCGGCGGGGCACTCCCAGATTCAGGAACTGGAGCCGGGCCGCTCGACGACACTCCGGACCACGGACGCCAACGGCCAGGTCAGCGAGGCGAAGTACGACCCGCTGGGCCGCATGTCCGAGGCGTGGGGAGCGGGGCGTACCCCGTCCTCCTCGCCCGTCCCGGACTTCCGCGCGACCTACACCATCCCGCTCTACGACGAGAACAACCCCGACCGCAAGCCCCCGTACGTCACCACCTACGCCCGCGGTCACGAGGACCGGATCGAGACGTCTGTCACCCTCTACGACGGTCTCGGCCGCGAGCGGCAGACACAGGAGGAGGCCGACGGCGGCGGTCATCTGATCACCGACACCCTCTACAACTCCTCGGGTGAGGTCTGGCAGACCAACAACGCCTACCTCACCCACGAGGCGAAGCTCGGTGAGCTGTTCACCCCGCTCGCCGACACCGCCGTACCCAACATCACGCGCTACACGTACGACGGCCTCGGCCGGGTCCTGGCCGAGACCCCGGTCCTCAAGGTCCCGGACCCGCTGACCGGCGAGGCCACCTCACAGCCGGTCCAGGAGCGGGCCACCCGCTACGAGTACGGCCAGGACTGGTCGAAGGTCGTCAATCCGGCCGGCACCTCCGACTACCGCGTCTACACCGACGCCCTCGGCCGCACCTCCCGCGTCGACACCTTCAACCCGCAGGCCCCGGACGGCTTCACCTCGACGCGGTACGCGTACGACAAGCACGGCCGCATGGAAAGGGCGACCAGTTCGGCCCAGCCCCAGCACCCGTGGAGCTGGACGTACGACCACCGCGGACGCCAGCTCACCGCGACCGACCCGGACACGGGCACCACGAGGACCACGTACGACGCCCGTGACCGCGTCCGGACCACCAAGAACGCCCGGAACGTCACCGTCTGGAACAACTACGACCTGCTGTCCCGGCCCACCGAGCAGCGTCTCGACGGCTCGGACGGAAAGCTGCTGGCCGCCTTCGCCTACGACAGCGCGCCCGGCGGCAAGGGCATGCCGTACACCGCGACCCGCTACACGGACGGCGAGGCGTACACCCAGAAGGTCGACGGCTACACCAAGGACTACCAGCCGACCTCGACCACCCTCACCCTCCCGGACTCGCTGAAGACCGACTGGGGCCTGGACACGTCGTACACCTACGGCTACTCCTACACCGACACCGGCATGCTCCAGGAAGCGACGCTGCCGAAGGCCGGCCGCTTCGACTCCGAGAAGCTCGTCGTCCGCTACAACGAGGACGGCAAGCCGCTCTCCATCTCCGGCAAGGACTGGTACGGGTCCGAGACGATTTACGACGCGTACGGCCAGGTCCTGCGCTCCACTCTCGGCGCGCAGCCGTACCGGGTGTGGACGCAGGCGACGTACGACGAGTCCGGCGGTGAACTGACCGAGCAGTCGGTCTACCGCGAGCAGACCGGCGACCAGAGCGTCGTCACCGGCAACCTCGTCTCCAAGCGGGCGTACACCTACGACCCGTCCGGCAATGTCACCTCGATCCGCGAGCACTCCACCGGCATCGCCGAGCGCCAGTGCTTCTCCTACGACCCGCTCGGCCAGCTCACGACGGCCTGGACGGCCAAGGAGCAGACCGCCTGCACCGCCCCGAAGAACAGCGACGGATCGCTGAACGTGGCGGCGGGCAAGGACAACTCCGGCTACTGGCAGGAGTACGAGTACGACCTGGTCGGCAACCGCAAGAAGCTGACCGAGAAGGACCTGACCGGCGCGACGGCGAAGGACGCGGTCACCTCGTACGCGTACGGCAAGGAGGGCGGCACCCAGCCGCACACCCTGACCAAGGTCTCGAAGACCTACACCACCCCGGCGGGCGCCCAGGTCAAGGCCGAGGCGGAGCGCCTGTACGAGCTCACGGGCGAGACCAAGTCCATCACCTCGTCCGAGAACGGCGACAAGCAGGAACTGTCCTGGACCTACGACGGTCAGGTCGAGCGCATCACCGGCCAGGGCACGGGCGGCAAGACCCCGTACGTCGGCCTGGCGGACAAGTGCCTGGACCTGAAGGGCGGCCTGCCGGTCGCCGCGCAGGTCATCCACCTCTACGCCTGCAACGCGACCCCGGGCCAGACCTGGCGGTTCACTCCCACTCCGGGGACCGCCCAGAACGACCCGGACCGGGGCACGCTCGGTGTCTATGACGACTGGTGCCTCCAGCCGGCCGGTAACACGGCCGGGTCGCCGGCGCAGCTCCAGAAGTGCGACGGCAGTGCGGCGCAGGAGCTGAAGCGGACGGCGTCCGGCCAGCTCACCCATGTCACGTCGGGTCTGTGCCTGGTGGTCAAGGACGCCGGCTCGGCGAACTCGACCCCTGTCGTCCTGGCCGCCTGCGCCACCGGCAAGGCCGAACAGCAGTGGCTGCCGCAGAACGACACCCGGTACATCTACGGCCCCGACGGCTCCCGACTGCTCACCATCAAGGGCAAGCAGGCCACGCTCTCCCTCGGCGACACCGAGGTCACCACCGCGCGGGGCGGCGCGCTGATCAGTACGCAACGCACGTACTCCGCACCCGGTGGCGCAGTCATGCGTTACGGATACGGGCAGGGCAACGACGAGCAACTGGTGGCGCTCGCGGGTGACCATCAGGGCAGCACCTACGCCGAAGTCGCACTGAACAGCACAAACTCGGTCCGCATCCGCAAGCAGGATCCGTTCGGCAACCAGCGCGGCACGAGCGCGGTCGGCGTCAACTTCCAGTCACACACAGGTTTCCTGGGCGCCACACGCGACGACTCCTCAGGCTTCCAGCCTCTGGGAGCACGGCTCTACGACCCGTTGGTGGGCCGCTTCTTGTCGGCGGATCCGGTTCTGGACTTGAACGATGTCCTTCAGTCCAATGGTTATGCCTACGCGCACAACAACCCTGTCACGATGTCCGATCCGACGGGTCTGGCGATTTCCCTGACGGCGTCGGAGCGTGCGGCGGCCCTGGCCGGTGCGGGTCTTTCGGCGGCCCAGGTCTCCCAGGCCCAGGCGATGAGCGGTAAGTCCCTCACCTCGGTGATCCTCGCGGTGGCGTGGGAGACCCTGAAGGACTTCATCGGTATCAACGACGCGTTGTCCTGCTTCGGCGGGGACATGTGGTCGTGCGGCAGCCTGATCGTCGGGGCGATTCCCTGGAGCAAGCTGGGCAAGATTCCTTCGGTGCTGAGGGCGGTCGACCGCACCATCAGTGCCATTCAGTCCTTCCGTGTGGCCAAGAAGGCGGCGGAGCTGGTTCTGAAGTCGGCGAAGGCGGCGGAGGCGGCGGCGCTTCGGGCCAAGAAGGCGGCGATCGAGAAGGCGAAGAGGGAAGCCGCTCAGAGGGCGAAGAAGAAGGCGGCGGAACAGGCGAAGAGGATCGCTGACCGGGCCGCGGCGCAGGCCAAGAAGACCGGTAACGCGGTCCAGAAACAGGCCCAGGCGAAGGCTGCTCCGAAGGTTTCCCTGCAGAAGGCGTCCGGTGGAGGCGGGGGCGCCTCCAAGGCCGGTGGTGCCAAGCCGGGCGGTACTTCGGGCGGTACGGCCCGCACCAGTGGGGGCGGTTCCAGCGGGAGCGGCGGTTCGGGCAAGGCGGGCGGGGGTGGTTCCTGCGAGGCGCCCGACAACAGTTTCGTGGCGGGCACGAAGGTCCTGATGGCCGATGGCACCACGAAGCCGATCGACCAGGTCAAGCCGGGCGACAAGGTCGTCGCGACCGACCCGGGAACGGGCGAGACCCGCGTTGAGACGGTCACCGCGGAGATCAAGGGCCAGGGTCTGAAGCACCTGGTCAAGGTCGTCATCGACACCGACGGCGAGAAGGGCACCGCAACAGCCGGGGTAACGGCGACGGACGGCCACCCCTTCTGGGTCCCCGAACTCGCCGAATGGATCGACGCCACCGACCTCCGCCCAGGCCAGTGGCTCCGCACCGGCGCCGGCACCCTCGTCCAGATCACAGCGGTCGAACACTGGACGGCCCCGGACGAAACGGTCCACAACCTCACCGTCAGTGACCTCCACACGTACTATGTGCTGGCGGGTAAAACTCCGGTGCTTGTGCACAATTGCAGTCCAAGCACTGTTCAGAGCAGGATGTACGTTGCGGGACGCCCTGGCACGGACGCCACCCCGCAGGCCCCCCTCCCCGAGAGTGCAGTGGTGACTAGGGGAGGAAATCTGCAAGACGGCAATTACCATTACGTCGTGATGCCGGGTGGTTCAGTGAGAACGTTTCACGAGAGCGTCTTCGATGAGGGCATATGGGCGGGGCATACAAGCCTCTCTGGAGGTAGGCCTGTGACCATGGCCGGCACGTTTGACGTATCAAACGGATCCATCACAGAATTCGGTAACTTCTCCGGCCACTATAGGCCGAATGGATCTGGGATGGAGTCGGTGGCGCGAGATGCTCTGAACAGAAATGGCTTTAACGTGGGTGGAGCGAGGTGGGATCCCTTCAACTTCGGTTGAGTTCTCACAAGTCCACCCCCCGCCCGTCCAAGTGGACGGGCGGGGGGTGGACTTGTGGGTTAGTTATGATCTTCCGACTTCAGGTTGCGGGCAACGTCGATCAATCGCCGAAATCGTCCATCCGATAGCGAGCTCGCAATCGAAACTAGCTCGCCGATCTCGGTCGAATTGCGGTAGGGCCTGGGGGTGCTGGCGGTTGGCGTTGACGCAAGGCCAGCAATTACGAGCAAATCGGCTTCGGAGATCTGCAATACTGGCGCGATATCTTTCATTATTTCCGGTGACGGTGGAACGCTCCCATGGAGCAATTGCAGAACGGTCGATTCAGCCCGTGCCGATGCGCGGCTAACAGCCCGGGGTGATAGTCCGCGGTTGTCCATGAGGCCCTGCAAGATATCGGCAAACCGTTGTGTCATCCTTGTACCTTACTAAGTCAACCAAGTTTGGCGCCAGCGTTCAAACCTGAAGGCGGCCCCGCCGGAGTCTTTATTCCGGCGGGGCTTCCGGGGTGTCTGACGGCAACGGTGACGGCAACGTCAGCGGACAGCTGCTGCGGCAGGCGGGTCGTCCCGTCGGCCGCTCGTCGGACTGAGGGCGTTACCCAGAGTGTCGATGGCCTGGCGCTGGAGACGGAGTCTCACGTGGGCGTAGACGCCTGCGGTGACCCCGATGTGGGCGTGGCCGAGGAGTTCTTTGATCACGACGAGTTCGACGCCTTGCTCCAGGAGCAGGGTGGCCGTCGAGTGGCGCAGGTCATGGAAGCGGATGCGGCGGAGGGTGGCTCGGTTGAGGAGCTGGCCGAAGCGGCGGGTCATGTTGGCCGGGTCGAGCGGTCCGCCGGCCGGCGTGGTGAAGACGAGCCCGCTGTCCTTCCAGCCCACCCCGGCTACCTTGCGTTCTACCTCCTGACGTTGCCGGTGGCTCTTCAGCGAGTGGACACACTCGGTGGGAAGGGCGATGTGGCGTTCGGACGCGCGGGTCTTGGTGGGCAGGGGGGTCAGACCGCTGCTCCGGGTGCGTTGGAGTGAGCTGCGGATGCTGGCCGTACCACCGTCGAGGTCGAGGTCTTCCCAGTGGAGGCCGAGGAGTTCACCTTTACGGAGTCCGGTGCGCAGGGCGAGTTCGTACAGCTCGTGGAGCCGGTCGGCGCGAGCCGCGTCGAGGAACTGGCGAGCCTCTGTCGCCGTGAGGGGCCGGAAGCGCCTGGGCCGGGGTGCGGTGGTCTTGACGTTCCGGGCGACGTTGCGGGGCAGCTCGTCTTCGCGGACGGCATGTTCGAGGGCGGACTTGAGCACCGAATGCACGTAGGTCACGGTCAAGGCGGACAGCCGTTTCTGGCAGCACTCGCCGACCGCGCAGCACCTCTTCCGCTCGGCGTCGAGTCCCTGGGTGCAGCACTGGCAGGTGGTGCGGAGCCGATCGAGGAAGGTGCGTACGTCCTTGGCGGTGAGTCGCGCGACTTTCTTGGTGCCGAGGCCGGGGATGAGGTGGAGGCGGACGCAGGCGGCGTATCGGGTGTGGGTGTTCTCGCGGAGCCGGTGAACGGCGACACTGCTGAGCCAGTAGGTCAGGTAGTCACCGAGCGTGCTGTCAGCAGTGGCGACCGGCAGCCCGCGGTTGCTGTCGGCGATCTTCTCGGCGAGCTTGTCGGCCGCGTTCTTGCGGGTGGTGCCGTAGACGCGGACGCGTTTGCGGGTGCCGTTGGCGGCGAGGACGTAGCCGGCGGCTTCCCAGCGGCCGTCCTTGCGCTGGTAGACGGTCCCGTCGCCGTTCGCGCGAGCACGGGAGCGGCGAGGCGGAGCGGAGCGGGGTGCGGTCATCAGGCGGCTTCCTGTTCCAGGCGGGTGCGGATGAAGTCGGTGAGGGCGTGGGTGGGGATGCGGCGGGCGCGGCCGAGGGTGATGGAGGCGAGCTGCCGGGTGCGGAGCAGGTCGTAGACGGCGGAGCGGCCGAGTTGGAGGCGGGCCATGACCTGGGGCACCGTGAGCAGATCCAGCGCCGGGGACACCTCCGTGCGGAGGACGGCGAGCGGGGGCGAGGTCATCAGCAGCCCCCTTCGGCCGCGAACTGCCGTTCCAGTTCCTTGCGATGCCAGACACCGGCGGCGAGGAGTGCCGCGCCGGGGCTGTAGCCCGAGCCGAGGTAGTCCCAGCGGCCGACGACGAGCGTGGTCGTCGGGTCGGGTTCGGGCAGGCCGGCGTGGGCGTGGGCCTGTTCGGTGCGCCAGGTGCGGCGGGCGTCGCGCAGCGCGCCGAGGGTGGTGGAGTAGCGGCGGGACTTGGTGGAGAAATGGCCCCGGAAGCCGAGCATGTGCGCCCACTTCCAGAGCTTGAGGCCGGTGAATTCCGGCAGCCTGCCCAGCTCCCAGCAGGTGCGGATCATCTGCCGTACGTGGCGGGGGACGGCGAGGCGGGGCAGGGGCCGGGCCTGTCCGGTGCCGTCGCAGGCGGTGCAGGGGAGCGGGGTTCCGTGGGGCAGGAGAGTGGCACCGCGTCCCTGGCACGGGCGGCAGAACAGGGCGTGGTCGAGGGTGCCGGAGGCGTCGGCGGACTTGGTGGCGTACTTGGCCACGTAGGCGGCCACGGCTTGGTCGGTGAGTTCGGCGTCGGTACCGAAGGCGGCGATCTCGCGCACGTCGAGCTGTGTGCCCCAGGTGAGTTCGCGCTCCCCGATCGCGTCCGACGCGACGGCCACTCGGACCCGGAGGGCTGCGGCCCGGATGGCGTCCGTGAGCACGGCGACGGTCGCAGACGGGGGTGGGGGCGTGGTGCTTCCCTCGGGGCCGTCGAGCCGGATGACGGCGTGGAAGTGGACCAGGCCGCGCTTTTGGTACTCGGCGACCTTGGCGAAGGAGATCCGCAGCACGGCGCGGGCGGCCTTCTGGGTGAGGCCGAGCCGGGCGGCGAGTTCGCGGCGCAGGTAGGTGGTGAAGCGGGCCCACAGGGCTCCGGCGTGGGCGTTGAACAGGACCGCACCCGCGTAGTCGTACGTCGCAGGGTTCAGCGGCGTGCCCAGCAGGGCGTCCGTGGGTTCGTGGAGCTGGTGGCAGCGGCAGGGCCTGGTGTCGCCGCCGGGGGTGGTGGGGCGGTTGTGGACGTGGCCGAAGGAGGGTGCGGTGAGGGTGGCGAAGACGCGGGGGTGGGTGCGGACGGTGTCTGGCACGGTCTTGCCGCCGGAGAGGCCGGCGCGGATGAGGTGGTAGGTGTCGGCGGCGTAGCGGCGTGAGCAGGCCGGGCAGCGGGAGGCGCGGCGGTTGCCGCACGCGGTGAGCAGACTGCCCGTGGGCTCCTCGGAGGAGGTGTAGGAGCGCAGTACCTCACCCGTCTTGCTGTCGACGGTGGTGGTGTGGCCGGTGAGGCGGACGGGTTCGGTGCAGCCGCCGAGGTGTTCGATCTGCTGCTGTGCGCGGTCGAAGTCGGGGTGGTTGACGAGGTGGAGCAGGTCCCGTACGGCGGGGCTTGCCACGTGGCGCAGGCCCAGGGTGACCATTCGGGGCGTGTCCCTTCTGTTCGGGTGGGTGGCCCCGAGTAGCCACCAGGCAGGCTGAGAAGCGTGTTGGTGCTACTCGGGGCATGACGAACCAGGCCCGGGGGCGGGCGTGGCTTCAGCGAGGGGGATGTGGCCGGTGAGGCCGGGGCTCAGAGCTGAGCGAGTGCGGCGGTGGCCACCGGCAGGGCGACGCCCATGCGTGTGCCCAGGTGGGCGGCGGTGATGGGCTGGCCGTGCTCGGCGCGGTGGGTGTCCGCGATACGCCGGGCCGCGCCCAGCAGGGCGGCCGGAAGGGCAGGGCCGGAAGCAGGTCGGCCCGTCGTGGTGACGGCGACCGGCGGAGCGGCGGCCGGAGCGGACTCCAGCTCCTCGATCGGGGAGGCGACGATGTCCGGGGCGGGCGTCGGGGGTGCCGATTCGGGTGATGGCGCGACGTCGGGCCCCGAATCGGTGGCAAGAGTGGCGGCGGGGGCCTCCAGGTGCTGATTGGGGCGGGTGTGGGTGTGGAACTGGGCGAGGAAGGCGGGGCCGACGTGGCCCCAGCCGAGGAGCAGGAGCGGAGCGACGGTGTCCAGGCAGGCCCGTCCGTAGCGTCCGGCCAGCAGCGGTTCAGCGGTGTTCAGCGCGAGGGTGAGCAGGCCGCACAGGTGCAGCAGCCGGGTGCCGGCCCTCAGTTCAGCCTTGGGGACGCCGCGCAGGGCGAGGAACCGCAGCGCGACCAGGAGCCCGACGACTGACAGGTCCACCATGGGAGCGATCAGCGGCGCGATCGGGCGGGGAACGCCGAGCCGCAGGGCGAGCGCCCAGACATTACCGAAGGAGAAGACGAAGGCCAGAGCCGCGATGACCGCCATGACCACGGTCACGGTGCGCCGGGTGAACCGTTCCTCCGCCATGTCCTCAACCTCCTTTCCGGTGTGCGCTTTCGGGGCTACTTGGTGAGCAACGGCAGGGGTGCCGTAGTCCGGCCGGTCGAGGCGAGGAGGGCGTCCAGGCACAGGTCCGGGTCGGCGGTCAGGTGCGAGGTGGCTACGGCCACGCGGGCCGCGTCGGCGTCGGAGACGTAGGGGGTGCGGATGCGGGTGTAGCCGGGTCGGCCCTGCATCGCCATCACCGCGACGCCGACGTAGACGGGGTCCTGCAAGGTGACCGGGCTGGCATCAGGCCAGTTGCGGATGTCGTCACCGAGTGCGGCCACCGCGGCTTCCACGGTCTTCTGCGCGAAGGACAGCCCGATGGGGCACACGTCGCGGATGAAGGTGGGGATGGCGTCGCCGGTGGTCTTCTGGCTGATCAGGATCACCAGGATGCCGACGCTGCGGCCCTTCTTGACCAGGTCCTCCACCAGCCGGGCGTTCTCCGCCGTCAACGCGGCCAGCCGTTTGGTGGTGGCGTCGCTGCCCTTGTACTCGCGGAAGTATGTGTGCGCCTCATCGATGATCAGGACCGTGAGCGGCCACTGCGGTGAGGGGCCGACGTGCCACATGTTCTTCACGCCCAGCACGTCCCGGATGGTCGCCGAGCGCCGCTTGCGCAGCTCCACCAGGCGCTTGAACAGCGCGTTGGCTTCATCGAGGTCGTCTCCGCAGAACGCGAACATCCGCTTGACCAGGTCGGCGTAGTCGCCCTCCGAGGCCCGCGACACCTTGCCGTCCGCAGTCGCGATCTGCACGGACGGAGACGGCGCGAAGTCACAGGCGAACTTGTTGACCCCGGAGGTCTTGCCCGCACCGGGGACGCCGGCCACCGTCACCCCGGGCACGTTGGCCAAGGACACGCACACCTTCGCGGCGTACTCGTCGATGCCCAGCTCCCAGCGCGTCAGGTCCACGGGCGGGAGGCCGGTGGGCCGGTGCGTCGTCGGCGTGGTCAGCGGGTCGGAGCGCACGCCCCGGATCACCACCCGCCCGGGGCCGTCCGGCAGCACGGAGACCCGCGTGCACCGCCAGGCGTCGGCGAGGAACCGCGCCGACTTCTGCTACTCCTCCACGCCGACCGCCGGCAGCGTTTTGGCTCGCACGATCACCCCGAACCGGTCCGGCTTCACCTTGATCTTCGGCGTCAGGACTCGGGGCGCGGGGGCGGGGCCGTCCTTCTGCGCGGCGATCTGCGCGAGCAGTCCCGGGGTCTTGTCGGTGACCGTCAGCCCGGCCATCCGCGCGAGCCGTACCCAGCCCCACCGCACCCGCACGGCCTGCCACATGCTGACCCGCGTGCCCCGGTCGGCCCGCACGTAGCGCACCACCGTCACCAGCAGCCACACACCGACCAGGACGGCCACGGCCAGCAGCGCGTCCGGCGCGCATTCCGGCACGGAATTTCCGAAGCGGATCACTGGGACGCCTCCACCGTCACCAGCTCCAGACGGGCGGCCCGGTAGGCGACGCCGTCGGAGAGCTGACCGTTGAAGATCCGCGCCCACGGGGTCGCGAACAGCTCGACGGGCCGCACCATCGCGCCCGGCTTGAGCCCGGCGGCCAGGCCGGTTTCCGGGACGGTGATCTTCAGGACCTCGGCCCGGCCGTCCTCCATGAGCATCACGGTCACCGTGTACAGCGACGCCCCGGTCTCCCGGTCGGTGGCGACCTCCCCGGTCTGCTGGTCCTTGATCTTCAGCGTCGGGTCGGTGCCCGCGATGCACACCGCCGACGCAAGCAGAGCAACACGAATTCGAGTCATGGCCATGCCATCACACCCCTTGTTCGATGGAGTCGCTTGATCGACTCGCCCTGACCGTAGCGCTACGGCGATACAGGCGCAACGCTCGATTGGGTGGGACGGTCGATCAGGTCGGCCACGCGGGCATGCGTCGT
Organism: Streptomyces sp. NPDC006923; assembly: GCF_040635655.1. Taxonomy (NCBI): domain Bacteria; kingdom Bacillati; phylum Actinomycetota; class Actinomycetes; order Kitasatosporales; family Streptomycetaceae; genus Streptomyces; species Streptomyces sp. NPDC006923. The sequence goes on along the minus strand of NZ_JBEYIF010000019.1, from coordinate 9,527 downwards.
AGGCGCTACGGCCGCTACGGTTGGCTCATGACACTGCCTTTGGACGAGGACCCGCGGCCCCCCTATCTCCAGGCTGCCGAAGTGCTGCGGGCCGCCATCCTCAGCGGCGAACTCCAGCCCGGCGAGCGCCTGCCGTCGGCACGTGACCTGCAAGAGCGGTTCGGCGTCGCCAGTTCCACGGTTCAGAACGCCCTGCGCGTCCTGCGGCAGGAGGGGCTGGTCTACTCCGTGCTCGGCCGGGGCAGTTACGTCAGCCTGCCTCTCGACGAGAAGGACATCGAGGGGCGAGAGGCCGATGGGGAGGCAGAAGAGGATGGCCCCTTCCCGCCCGGGTGGCGCTCGGCCCGAGCTGAGGACAACCGTCCTCCTTTCGCCCGAACAGCGGACACCCTGCGCGAAGAGATCGAAGAAGGGGTCTTCCCTCCGGGCAGTCAACTTCCCTCGGCGCGTGAGCTGCAAGAGCGGTTCGGCATCGCCAACTCCACCGCGCAGAACGCCCTCCGCCTCCTGAAGAGCGAGGGGCTGATCTACGCAGTCAAGGGACGTGGCGTCTTCGTCCGCACCGCCCCCACGCCGGGCAAGCACTACAGCTCCAAAGTCGTTCAGCACCTCCAGCGCGAGGAGCTCGAACGCCAGGCCCGGAGTACGGCCGGCGAGTTCTCACACCTTTCCGACGCCGAGCTCAAGGCGCTCGCCAGCCAACTCCACGACGAGCTCAACCGAACCCGCGACGCCTACAAGGCGGCGGTCGAGAAGGGGCGGAAAATCACCAGAGAACTGGCCCGCCGAGGCCAACTCGCGCCACCGCTCCACGACGACCCCGCAGCAGCCCGCAAGGAACTCGAAGACAAGCTCTCCCAGGCGAAGAAGCGCCGCTGACAAGCGTCCACATCCCATCAGGCGGCCCTGTCCAGCCGTCGCAGTGGGTGAGCTGTTCAGAGTTTCTTTACTTGATCAAGGCGGCCCGCTGACGCGGCCCGCGCGCGCTCCGGCCCTGCGGGGCCGCCGCCCGCTCCTGTCTCCGCCCCGCGGGCGACGACCCCGCCGGTCCGGGCGCGCAACAGCCAGGACAGCGAACCACCTGGGGCGCTGCCCCAGACCCCGGCCTTCCCTCTGAGGGGCAGGGGGCCGACTTACGGGTGCGGCTTCGTCGTGGTGTGAGGTCGGGGCGCGAGAGGGGTCCCTCGCCGCCCGGTCACCGGAGGCGTACCAGGAACCCCCGGGGGCCGCCAAGGCCGAGCGCCCGCGTCACGAAGTGAGCCTTGGCGGCCCCCGGGGAACCCTGGCACGGCGAAGCTGCCCGACCGACGAGGGACCCCCACCCGCTCAGGCCCCGATTCTGCCGGTGCTCCGGAGCTCGCCACGTGGTCGGGCACTCATGAGGGTTGGTGTCTGCCGGATCGCCCCCGGCTGATGTGCCGGCTGGGCGTACCGTGGAGTGGGAGGTGGTGACTTGATGACTACGGAGCTGGCCGACAACGTCCGCAAGTACCGGCGTCGCGCGGGGATGAGCCAGGAGGAACTGGCCCATGCCGCAGGCGTATCGCCGGGCACGGTACGCAAGGCCGAGCAGGGCGGCACCATCCGCATGGAGACCTTGCATGCGCTCGCCCGCGCGCTGGGGGTGACCACGGCCGCGTTGATGGCGTCCGATGCCCCGGAGCCCGTCGGGCGGAGCGAGGAACCGAACCGCGTCAATCTGATCCAGCTCCGCGCCGTCCTCACCCCGGCCGTCGCACTTGTGGACCAAGGCGCCGAAGCCGTGGGTGAAGAACCGAACCTGCGCACCTTCCGGCGGACGCTGCAAGACGCACGGGTGCTGTACTTCTCCGACAGCTACAAGAGCGTGGCGGCCCAACTGCCGGGCCTGCTGCGTGATGCCGCACAGGCCGTCGCCTACTACGACAGCGGGGACGAGCACCGGCAGGCCCTGCTGGCCCGCGCAGAGGCGCTGCGTCTGGCCGGCACCTACCTCACCCAGGTACGGCAGTACGACATCGCGTATGCCGCTGTGCGCGGCGCCATCATGGACGCCCGTCAGGCCGGAGACATGCTTGCGGCGGGCTCCGGTGTCGGCTGCATGTGCTGGCTGCTGGTGCGCCAGGGCCGGTTGGACGAGGCGGAACAGGTCGCAGCCCGGAGCATGGACGCGGTGGAGCCGAAGATCACCGGGGCCGAGCCGGACCACTACGCGGTGTGGGGCGGCCTGGCGATGGAGGCCGCCGCCGCAGCCGCGAGGAACAACCGTCCTGACGAGGCGAAGGAGTACCGTCAGGCCGCCCGGGTCGCGGCAACCGCGGTCGGGACGGCGCATCGCAACGTCTCCCGGCACTGGTCCGTCTTCGGGCCGGTCACCGTCGCGGTCAAGGCACTCGAAGACGACATGGTCGTCGGCGACGCCCGCGCGGTGGTGCGCAAGGCAGGCGAGCAGGAGGAGTTGTCGCCCAAGGCGTGGAAGCGCCTGGGCAGGCCCAGCACCAACGACGGGAACCGCTTCACCCTCGATGTGGCGCGTGCCCACACCCGGACCGGCGACCTGTCCGCCGCCATGGACGAGTTGACCCGCGCCAGGGAAGCCGCCCCGCAGTGGCTGCGGCACCAGAACGGTGCCGCCGAGACCATGCAGGAGATCCTGGGTAAGCGCAAGCGCACCCTCACGACAGAGATGCGCGAAATGGCCGACTACCTGGGCGTTGTCGGGTAGCTGCCACGCAGCGTGGCAGTTCGTGAACCAAGAGTCGCGAACTGCCATGGCTACAGCCTGGGGTGACGATCAGTCAGTGCCTACGGTCACTGTGTCCACCATCAGTGACCCAGGCCGGGGGTACCCAGTGAGCCAGCCCAGGAGCGAAGCCGACCGCATATGTGGCAGAGAGCTGTACGAGGCCGCGTCGGGTGCGGGAGGACCCCGCTTACTGCCGTGGACCAGCCCGGAGGGGAAGCCCTGCTACCTGAGCACCGACGGCCGGGGCTACCTCTCCGCCCTCGCCGACAGCATCGAGACGGTACAGCTCAGCATGGGCCAGGAAGTGTTGGAGTACGCCCGCGACGCCACGGCGCCCGGCGCGAAAACCCTGTCGGCGACCGAATACCGCTGGCTGGCCCGCCGGTTGACAGAAGCCCTGACGGACGCGCTCAGGGTCGCGGACTCGCGCGGACAGCGCATCCCGGATCAGGAAGAGGCGACCGAGGATGCCTGACTCTCCGAACGCCGGCGCACCAGTACGCGATGCCCCTCGGGGGCGCTACCGCTTCCGCGAGTACCACGTGACCACCGTCCCCGACCCTCTGGCGCTGCCAAAGTTCGAGGCGGTCTGCGTCACCGGCGAAGAGCACAACTGCGGCGCCACGTCAGGCACGCTGCACACCCCGGACGAGCTGACCCGCTGGATCGCCGAGCACTGCGCCCAGAGCGGCCACGAACTGTACGAACAGACCGTCCGCGCCGTCGTCCGGGCCGAGCCCAGTGCGTGGCAGTAGAGTCCCCCTGCGCCGACAGCACGCCAGCAGCAACGCGACCGCGCGGCCCGAGCCCTTGACGGCAGTAGCGACGGCAACACCCACGGATTTCCCCGCACAACCACGGACACCAGCGGAACCCGAAACACGCGCTGACCTGCAAAGAAGCAGGTAGAGCAGGGTCGCGTAGCACACGTACTATGTGCTGGCGGGGGCCACGCCCGTCCTGGTTCACAACTGCAACACAGAAGGGCCAGTTGATCATGTCGCCCTTGGTATGCGAGCTCACGATCTGAAGGGATTCGCAGAGATCGTTGAAGCTCGTCACCTCCTCGGAGCAACGGATGCAACTTGGCGCGATGAGGTTCTGGGCGCAACTGCTAGGACGGGGAGGGGTGAAGGGCGAATATCCTTCATGCTCGACGGTCTCCCCGGCGCGAGTCAGGGACCGGCAAAGGCTCTGAAACTCGCACAGGAGACGGCCCCCGCGCAGCGTTTGCATACTCAGTGGGAGTTGATGCAGGTTGATGCAGCCGGCCTCATGGGGAAAGTGGACTTCTATCGATGGAATCGACGTGCTGAAAACTGGACTGGGGTCAAGTTCAAGTGACATACCAACTGGTAGATGGTCATCTCCCTCTGGAGCTGCGGGGAATCTTCAAACCGTGGGCTATTGAGGTAGGCCACAGCAAGATCCTGCTTCGCGGATTCTTGGATGGCGAGGAAGGGGGCGTCCCTAGGATTTTCGATGTCCTATTCCAGGATGTTTCCCGGATCTCGCTGGCCGATCAGTATTCAGGCCTCAGCGTGTCGGATGCGGGCCCAGATGTTTTGCGAACTGAAGAGCGGAGGGCCCGGCGTAGATGGCGAGAGAGTAAACTTTTTCGAGTCTCCGAGGATAATCCGCTTGATTATATCGTTGCGGGATATATCTTCTGGGCTGAAGTTTTTATCCTCGCCACAGAGCCAAGCCCCCTGATGCAGGAATCTCCTAGTTCTGACGCAATCAAGGGCGGCAAGGTCTTCCGGGTGCGGGCGGATCAGTAGCCATAGTGAATTTGAAGCCCCGTCAGGTGTGTCCTGGCGGGGCTTCAGCGTGGGGTGACGGCAGTAGTTGACGGCAACGTCAGCGGACGAGACCGGTGCAGGGCGGCGGTTCGTTGCTGTCGGAGCTGACTGTCTCAGCGCTCTCCGGCTGCCGAGCCAGTGCCAAGGGTGTCGATGGCGTTGTGCTGGAGGCGGAGTCGGACGTGGGCGTAGACGCCGATGTGGGCGTGGCCGAGGAGTTCTTTGATGACGACGAGGTCGACGCCTTGTTCCAGGAGGAGGGTGGCGGTCGAGTGGCGGAGGTCGTGGAAGCGGATGCGGCGGAGGCTGGCCTTGCGGAGGAGCGTGAGGAAGGTGCGGGTGAGGTTGGTGGGGTCGATCGGGCGGTGTTCGGGGCCCTCCGCTGGGTGCGGTGGTGTCAGCACCGGCCATGAGCTGTACGAGCAGACCACCCGCGCCACACTCCGTGCCGAACTTGGCGCATGGCAGTAAGGTCCTCGTGCGTCGCAGCCGCTCCAGCACCAGCACCAGCACCAGCACGACATAATTCCCGTACCCCTGACGGCAGTAGCGACGGCAACACCCGCGGATTCCCCCCGTACGACCACGGACACCAGCGGAACCCGAAACCGGCGCTGATCTGCGAATACGCAGATAGAGAGGGGTCGCGTAACACACGTACTATGTGCTGGCCGGGGCCACGCCGGTCCTCGTTCACAATTGCAAGACCACCGTGGGTCGATGGATGTCGGAAGATGAGTATCAAGCGATGAGCGACACGGGAAAGGTGCAAGCGGGAAGTGGCGGCACTTCCACGTACGTAGCGCATCCCGCTAACTCTGATGCCTACCGGAAGCAGGCTGCGCCAGGGTCGATCTACGCGGAGTTCGATGTGCCGTGTTCCTGTCTGAAGCCTGCTGGTGAACCCGGGTGGGCTCAGATACCCGGACCGCAGCATCCGATTTACGCGAAACTCAATGCCAAGCGTGGCCTTCCGCCGCCGGAAATGCCTTCATTCGAGAACCTCAGGATTGTAGACAGAAAATGAATGAAGCTCTGCCTGACCTGCTCAGGGTGAGAATCCATGAGTCTCGTCCGCGGCTTGAAGGAGCAGGAATTACGCTTGAGGTGTTCGATTCCGCAGAGCATTCGGAGAAGCAGTCCTTCGGGGTTTATGTGGAGAAAGAGGGGAGGGGATTCTACCTGACAGTCTGGAATTCAGGCGAGGTTCAGGTGTCGACTATCGACTATGAGGTCGACCTTTCTCCCTGCGAGAAGTACTTGTCCGACGTGCATCCCGACCAGTTGAGGGCAGAGTTCGAGAAGCTGGTTGATTGGGCCTCTGGGAGCAGCGGTCAGAGCTGAATCAGTTCGGGTTCGATCACAGCCGAGCACGTGATGGCATACGTGAAGCCCCGCCGGGATCGTTGGTTCTAGTGGTCCACACCCGCCGGTGATCACCACCGCGCCCCGCCGACCAGGCCCCCTGGCCCGGCCCCCGCGCCCAACTTCGAGGCGCTCCCGTTCCTCTGTGAGCCGATTACTTCGGCCTGCCTACGTCGCCCCGTGCTGTACCGCTTCCGCGCTCCCGCCGAAAGGCCGCTTTCCGCATGCCCGCACAGCTTCAACTCCCGTATCCCGCGACCGTTCCAGCCGCCTCGCGTCCGTCGTCGGCGTTCACGACGTCGACCTGCCCGACAGACGCCACCGCCACAGCCTCGACGGCGGCAGGGGGTCGGCGCCGGAGCGTCGCGCCCGGCTCACCGCCAGGCTGGCGAAGCTCGCCGCCACCGGCCGACTCGCACCCCTCGCACGACAGATCAACACGCTCGGTGGCTGCGCGCACCCGATCCGCCTGACCGGGCACCGTACGCGCCTGGACACCGTTACCGGTGCGATCCTCGACCACTTCGACACCCGCCAGCTCCCGGCGGGCGAACTGCTGGTCCGCTGCGGCAACCGCCGCGCCACCCGCTGCCCCGCTTGCTCCACCGTCTACCGCTACGACACCTACCAACTCATCGCCGCCGGACTGCGCGGCGGCAAGACCGTCCCGGCAAGCGTCGCCGCGCACCCGCGCGTGTTCGCCACCCTCACCGCACCCGGCTTCGGGCCCGTCCACAACCAGCCCGACACCGGCCGCTGCCACTGCGGCCACACCCACCCGGGCGACGACCCGATCCTCGGCACCACGATCGACCCCCGACCGGTACAACTACGCGGGCGCGGTGCTGTGGAACGCGCACGCCCCGGCCCTGTGGGCCCGCTTCACCACCCACCTGCGTCGGGAGATCGCCAAGGCTGCAGGGCTCACGCAGCGGGCCCTGCGGCACCACGCCACGCTCTCCTACGCCAAGGTCGCCGAGTACCAGAAACGGGGCCAGGTCCACTTCCACGCCGTCGTCCGCCTCGACGGACCCACCGGCCCCACCAGCACCCCGCCCGCCTGGGCCACCACCCAGCTCCTCGACCACGCCGTCCGCGCCGCCGCCAGACGCACCCGCGTCCACCACGAGGGCGAACCGCCGAAGCAACCGCAGCCCGCCGGACACGTCCCCGCCTCCCCGCCCCAAGACTCAGATCGGGCAGGGCGGTTGGTGTTCCGGTTCGGGCGGCAGATCGACGTCCGCGCGATCCGCAGCACGGACTTCACCGGCGACGGCCCCGTCACCGACCGGCACGTCGCCGCCTACATCGCCAAGTACGCCACCAAGGGAGCCGAGACCACCACCGGCACCCTCGACCGCCGACTCCGCTTCCTCGCCGAACTCGCCGGCCACGACATCACCGACCACGCCCGCCACATGATCCACACCGCCTGGCACCTCGCCACCAAACCTCAGCACGCCCACCGCCGCCTGCGCCAATGGGCCCACATGCTCGGCTTCCGAGGCCACTTCTCCACCCGCACCCGCCACTACTCCACCACCCTCACCCACCTCCGAGCCGAACGCACCGCCTGGCGCCTTGGTCGACCCGACACCCAGACCACAGCCCCGGCATCGGCTCAGACGCCGGCCGGTCAGACGGACGGCAGTCCGGTCGGTGACCGCGCCGAACACTCCGCTGACCTGGCCTCCGGTCACCGTCCCGGTCACGGCAACACCGCCGGTCAGCGCGTGGACTCGGACACCACGCTGGTCATCTCCCACTGGCAGTACGCCGGAACCGGCCTCCTGCCCGAACTCGAACACCTCGCCGACCTTCTGGCCACAACACGGCAGACCCGACCGGAGCAACCAACCCGAACCCGGCACTCGGAGCACCCAGGTGACCGCGCCGGTCACCCGGTCGGTCACCCCACTGATCCGCTGGCCAGCGCCGTCCGGGCGGGGGCCGTCGCGTGACCGCCCGGCATCGAACTCCTCACCGTCCCCCAGGTCATGGAACGCCTCCAACTCGGCCGCACCGCCGTCTACGACCTCATCCGCACCCGCCAACTCGCCTCCATCACCCTCGGCCGCGCCCGCCGCATCCCCGCACACGCCCTCACCAACTTCATCCACACCCGCCTCGACCAGGAAGCCGCATGACGACCACACCCCGCGACACCCCAGCCTCCCGCCGCACCCGAGCCAACGGCGACGGAACCGTCTACCAGCGCAAGGACCGCCGCTGGGAAGCCGCCGGATACGTCCTCGCCCCCGGCAACACCCGTCGCCGCGTCCGCGTCTACGGGAGCACACGCACCGAGGCGCTGGCCAAGCTCACCGAGAAGATCGCCGCCAGCAACCGCGGCGTCCCCGTCGTCAGCAACCAGGGCAGCCTTGCTGCCTACCTGACGTACTGGCTGGAGAACGTCGCCGTCCACCACCTCCGCGAGACCACCCACACCCGCTACACCACCGTCGTCGAGCAGTACCTCATACCGGGCCTCGGCCGGAAGAAGCTCGCGAAACTCACCGCCAAGGACGTCCGGACCTGGCTGAACGATCTGCGGACCGTCTGCCAGTGCTGCGCACGCGACACCGACGCCCGACGCGACCCCGACGCGCAAGCCAGCCGACGCCCGCGCTGCTGCGCCATCGGCCAGTGCTGCCGCAAGCGCCTCTCACCGCTGACGCTCGCCTACATCCACTCCGTACTCAAATCCGCCCTGGAACATGCCGTGCGCGAGGAGGAGATCCCCCGCAACGTTGCCCGCAACGTCCGCACCGGCACACCCCGCCCCCGCCGCTTCAACCCCCTCACCACCGACGAAGCCCGACGCTTCCTCGCCGCTGCCCACGGGCACCGGCTCGCCGCGCTGTTCGAACTCGCCCTGCGCACCGGACTGCGCAAGGGCGAACTCCTCGGCCTGCGCTGGGAAAACCTCGACCTCGACAGCGGCACGGCCAGCATCCGCCGCACCCTCCAACGCACCCACAGCCGTGGTCTGGCCACCCTGCCGACCAAGACCATCAGCTCCGAGCGGCGCATCGCGCTGCCAGTCTCCTGCGTCGCCTCGCTTCGCGCGCACCGCGCCCGGCAAGCGCAGGAGAAGGAGGAGGCGGCCTCGCGCTGACAGGGCAGCGGGCACGTCTTCACGCGACCGAACGGGCACCCGATCGAGCCCGCCACCCTCACCCGGCACTTCAACGCCCTGCTCCGCGAAGCCCGCCTGCGGCCGATCCGGTTTCACGACCTCCGCCACTCGACGGCGACCCTGCTCCTGGAACAGGGCGTCGAACTCGTCGTCATCAAGGAACTGCTGGGACATGCCCACATCGGCGTGACAGCAACGGTGTACGCACACGTCCGACTCCGCCTCCAACGCCAAGCCATCGACCTCCTCGGCTGCGCCCTCGGCGACCGGCCCGAAGGCGACGACGGCGACGAACCGCCGCCTTGTGCAGCCCCCGTCCGCTGACGTTGCCGTCAACTACTGCCGTCAGACGTGACAGCGCCCCGCCGGAGGAGACCCCGGCGGGGCGCCGCGCTATGCAATTAGAGGATGTCTCACGTGGCGAGCTTCGCGAGTCTTTTGTAGCAGGTGAGGGCTGCGGCGAGGCCGAGGAAGGCAAGGAAGTGGCTGCCCTTTC
>NZ_JBEYIF010000018.1:122106-143435 GCF_040635655.1 Streptomyces sp. NPDC006923 | reverse complement strand
GGCGGTCTGAAGAAGTACAACGAGTACAAGAAGGCCGACAGCGAGCACCTGCTGGAGACCACGGGCCGTGAGCTGCGCAAGCTCATGAGCTGGGTCGACAACGACGACGCGTAACACCGGTGGGCGTATGGGCCCCGGTCCCGGCCTCCGGCCGACAGGGGCCGGGGCCCATACGCACGGGACGCAGACGCTGGGCCGCACGTACGGGTGATCTTGCCGCGAGCGCGGGAAAGTCGCCCGTTGACAGCACTACACTGCACAACACATACGCGTCAGGCCCACAGCGTCGTGCGTCTTCCACGCGGCTAGCTAGCACCCCTCCACCGCCTGCGGCCGTCGGGACGGCCGTCCGCAATGGGACTTGTGAGGACTCACGTGAGCTCGAAACCTGTCGTACTCATCGCTGAAGAGCTTTCGCCCGCCACCGTCGACGCGCTCGGTCCGGATTTTGAGATCCGGCACTGCAACGGCGCCGACCGTGCGGAGCTGCTGCCGGCCATCGCCGATGTGGACGCGATTCTCGTCCGCTCCGCGACCAAGGTCGACGCCGAGGCCGTGGCCGCCGCGAACAAACTGAGGGTCGTGGCCCGTGCCGGGGTCGGCCTCGACAATGTCGATGTCTCCGCCGCCACCAAGGCCGGCGTGATGGTCGTCAACGCGCCGACCTCGAACATCGTCACCGCCGCCGAGCTGGCCTGCGGTCTGCTGGTCGCCACCGCGCGCAACATCCCGCAGGCCAACACCGCCCTCAAGAACGGCGAGTGGAAGCGCTCGAAGTACACGGGCGTCGAGCTGAGCGAGAAGACGCTGGGTGTGGTCGGTCTCGGCCGGATCGGTGTGCTGGTCGCTCAGCGCATGTCCGCCTTCGGCATGAAGATCGTCGCGTACGACCCCTATGTACAGCCGGCCCGCGCCGCCCAGATGGGTGTCAAGCTCCTCACGCTCGACGAGCTGCTGGAGGTGTCGGACTTCATCACCGTGCACCTGCCCAAGACCCCCGAGACGCTCGGCCTGATCGGCGACGAGGCGCTCCACAAGGTCAAGCCGACCGTCCGGATCGTCAACGCCGCGCGCGGCGGGATCGTCGACGAGGAGGCGCTCGCCTCCGCGCTCAAGGAGGGCCGCGTCGCCGGCGCCGGTCTGGACGTGTACGCGAAGGAGCCCTGCACGGACTCCCCGCTGTTCCAGTTCGACCAGGTCGTCTGCACCCCGCACCTCGGCGCGTCCACCGACGAGGCGCAGGAGAAGGCGGGCATCGCGGTCGCCAGGTCCGTACGTCTCGCGCTCGCCGGTGAGCTGGTGCCGGACGCGGTCAATGTCCAGGGCGGGGTCATCGCGGAGGACGTGCGCCCGGGCCTGCCGCTGGCCGAGAAGCTCGGCCGGATCTTCACGGCGCTCGCGGGCGAGGTGGCGGTCCGTCTCGATGTCGAGGTGTACGGCGAGATCACCCAGCACGATGTGAAGGTGCTCGAACTGTCCGCGCTCAAGGGCGTGTTCGAGGACGTCGTCGCCGAGACCGTGTCGTATGTGAACGCCCCGCTGTTCGCCCAGGAGCGGGGGGTCGAGGTCCGGCTCACCACATCGAGCGAGTCTCCCAACCACCGCAATGTGGTCACGGTGCGCGGCACGCTCTCCGGCGGCGAGGAGGTCGCGGTCTCCGGCACACTGGCCGGTCCCAAGCACCTCCAGAAGATTGTCGCCATCGGTGAGTACGACATCGATCTGGCGCTGGCCGATCACATGGTCGTCCTGCGGTACGACGACCGTCCCGGTGTGGTCGGCACGGTCGGCCGGATCCTCGGCGAGGCCGGACTGAACATCGCGGGGATGCAGGTCTCGCGGGCGGAGGAGGGCGGCGAGGCGCTGGTCGTCCTCACCGTCGACGACAACGTACCTCCGGCGGTGCTCGCCGAGATCTCCGAGGAGATCGGCGCGGCCTCGGCCCGTACGGTGAATCTGACCGACTGAGCACCCTGATTCGTCCGTATCTCTCCGAAGGGCCCGGTATCCGCCGGGTCCTTCGGCGTTTCCGGGGCCGCCGCGCGCGGTACGGGTCAGAACGCCATGACATCGTCTCTGGTACAGCCGTCTCAAACATTTGTCTGGTACAAGCGTCTGGGACGCCTGTATGGCAGAGCAGTACGCTCCCGGCATGGGACATCGTGAGGATCTGCTCGAAGGTGCCAAACGCTGCCTGCTGGAGAAGGGCTACGCCCGGACCACCGCACGGGACATCGTGGCCGCGTCCGGCACGAATCTGGCCTCCATCGGCTACCACTACGGCTCCAAGGAGGCCCTGCTCAACCAGGCTTTTGTGGCCGTGGCGGAGGAGTGGGGCGACTCGTTCGGCCCCCGTGGCTCGGGGGCCGAACCGGCCGGCGGTGCGCCGGAGCGCCTCGCGGCGGTCTGGGAGGAGGTCATCGGCGCCTTCGAGCAGAGCAAGGCGCTCTGGAGGCTCCAGTTCGAGATCGTCTCCCGGCTGGAGCGGGAACCGGAGCTCAAGAAGGCACTGGCCGGGCCCCAGTTGTCGGTCCGTCACGGTCTCGCGAGGAGTTTCCAGGACGTCGATCCGGAACAGGACCCGGAGAAGGCCCGGTTGATCGGGACCGTCTACCAGGCGCTGCTGACGGGTGTGATGGCGCAGTGGCTGATCGACCCGGAAACGGCTCCCGGCGCCGGGGAACTGACGGACGGTCTGCGGGCGATCATGGCCGGCGACGACTGACGGTCACGGGGCTCCGTGCTCAGAGCCGGGCCGCCTTCAGGGCCATGTGGAGCAGCAGGCGGTCCTCGCCCTCGGCGAGGTCCAGGCCCGTGAGCTGTTCTATACGGGACAGGCGGTAGTAGAGCGTCTGGCGGTGGATGCCGAGGAGCGAGGCCGCCCGGCCCGCCTGGCCCGCGCAGTCGAGGAACACCTCGGCCGTGTGGGCCAGTTCGCTGTGGGCGGGGCTGAGCAGCGGACGGACCGTGAGATCCGGCTCGGTGGAGAGCTCCGTCAGCATGCGGTACGGGCCGATCGCGGGCCACTGCGCCACCGGGCCGAAGCGGGGCTGGGCCACCGAGGCGCGGGCCGCCGAGACCGCCTCGTGCCAGGCCGCCGGCACCCCGGCCAGGCCCCGGCGGGGCGCTCCGGCCCCGGCGGCGGCCCCGCCGCCCGCGCTCTCGCGCAGCCGGGCCACGGCCCCGAGCGCGGGCGCCAGCGCGTCCGTCGAGCGGAGCCGTACCAGCAGGGCCAGTGCGTCGCCGTCGTCCGGATCCGCCCGTGCGGTGCGCCCGTCCGGGGCAGGGGCCCCCGAGGCGCCGGCCGTCCCGGGCGGACCCGGGGCCGTACGTCCCGCCGCGTAGGGGAGGGTGCACAGCGCCGCCGTCCCCGGCACCGCCCGGATCCCCGGCACCTCGTCCCGCCACGGCGCCACGCACAGCACCACATGCAGACCGTCCGCGCCCGGCCCCAGCGCCGTGCGCAGCGCGGCCACCGCCATGTCGCGCTGCCAGCCGGACTCCGCCAGGAGCACGGCCCGCAGCTCCCGCGCCAGGTCCGTACCCGCCTTGGCCTCCTCGGCGAGCAGGTCACCGATCCGCGCGGTCACCTCCATGGCCGCGTCCAGCCGTGCGGTGCTCGGGCCCGGGTCGGAGTCGTCGAGCAGCCAGACATAGCCGAGGACCATGCCCCGATGGCGTACGGGCAGGCAGATCCGGCCGCGGAAGACCCCCGCGTCCGGGGCGGCCGGGATACGGACGGGGCCGGACGCACGCGCGATGCCGAAGCCCTCGAACCAGGCGCGGACCGCGGGGGTGGACTTCCGGGTCAGGATCGAGCGCGTCCTGACCGGATCCATCACCGCGTCGTCCTCGCTGTCGTGCGCACCGAAGGCGATCAGCCCGAAGTCCCGGTTCTCCAGGGTCGCCGGGACCCCGAGCAGCACCGAGATCTCGTCGACCAGCTCCTGGTAATCGCCCTTCATCCGAACATTCTCGCACCGCGCTCAGACAGATGTCTGAGATCCCCGCCACGGATGCGTGACAGGTGTCGATGGCAGAGGATCGAAGCGATCCCTAGGTTTCACAGTGGTTCTCCGTGTCGTACGGAACTGATCATCTCCGTTCCGTCCGGCTCTGCTCGATCTCTCCGTGGAGGTGCCCTGTGCTGGGTCCCGTGATCCTTGCCGCGTCGCGCAGCGACAGAATGCGCCGTGTCGTCTCGGCCGCCCCGGTCACCAAGCCCGTGGTGAACCGCTTCATCGCCGGTGAATCGGTCGAGGAGACGGCTCCTGTCATCCGGTCCACGACCGGCCGCGGTCTGGAGGTCACGCTCGACGTCCTCGGCGAGGACATCACCGATCCGGCCGAGGCCATGCTCGCCAGGGACGCCTATCTGCGGCTGATCGAGGCGCTCGCGCCGATGGAGCTCGGGGCCCGCGCCGAGATGTCGGTGAAGCTCTCCTCATTCGGCCAGGCCCTGCCCGGCGGGCACGACCTCGCGCTGAAGAACGTCACCACCGTCGTCGAGGCCGCCGCGGAGATCGGCACCACGGTCACCCTGGACATGGAGGACCACACCACCGTCGACTCGACGCTCGCCATCCACGCCGAGCTCCGGGAGCGCTTCCCGGAGACCGGCGCGGTCGTCCAGTCGTACCTCTTCCGCACCGAGGAGGACTGCCGCGCGCTCGCCGCCGCCGGATCGCGGGTGCGCCTCGTGAAGGGCGCCTACAAGGAGCCCGCCTCCGTCGCCTACCAGGAGAAGGCCGAGGTGGACAGGGCGTACATCCGCTGCCTGGCGATCCTGATGGCCGGATCCGGCTACCCGATGGTCGGGTCCCACGACCCCCGCGTCATCGCGATCGCCCAGGACCTCGCGCACCGCGCGGGCCGCAAGCTCGACGAGTACGAGTTCCAGATGCTGTACGGCATCCGCGAGGCCGAGCAGCACCGGCTGGCCGCCGAGGGACACCGGATGCGGGTCTACATCGCGTACGGCACCGACTGGTACGGATATTTCATGCGCCGCCTCGCCGAGCGCCCCGCCAACCTCGCGTTCTTCCTGCGTTCGCTGGTCAGCCGCGGCTGAACCCCCAACTGACCTACTGCTTAAGGAGATTCGGCACTCATGGATGCTGTGACCAAGGTCCCCACGCCGGTCAACGAGCCGGTGCACGGCTACGCCCCCGGTTCCCCCGAGCGGGCCCGTCTCGAAGCCAGGCTCAAGGAGCTGGCCGAGAACCCGGCCGACCTGCCGATGACCATCGGCGGCGAGAAGCGGATGGGCGGCGGCGAGCGCGTCGACGTCGTACAGCCCCACAACCACAAGGCCGTTCTCGGGACGTTCGCCGGTGCCACCGCGCAGGACGCCCAGGACGCGATCGACGCCGCCCTGGCCGCGGCCCCCGCCTGGCGCGCGATGGCCTTCGACGACCGCGCCGCGATCATCCTGCGCGCGGCCGAGCTGCTGGCGGGCCCCTGGCGCGAGACGCTGGCCGCCGCGACCATGCTCGGTCAGTCGAAGACCGTCCAGCAGGCCGAGATCGACACCCCGTGCGAGCTGGTCGATTTCTGGCGCTTCAATGTCTCCTACGCGCGTGACCTGCTCGCCGAGCAGCCGCCGGCCAACGCGCCGGGCGTGTGGAACCGTCTCGACCACCGGCCGCTCGAAGGCTTTGTCTACGCGATCACGCCGTTCAACTTCACCGCCATCGCCGGCAATCTGCCGACCGCGCCCGCGCTCATGGGCAATGTGGTGATCTGGAAGCCGTCTCCGACGCAGACCCTCGCCGCCGTGCTGCTGATGAAGGTGCTGGAGGAGGCGGGCCTGCCGAAGGGCGTCATCAATCTGCTGACGGGTGACGGCATCGCCGTCTCCGAGGTGGCGCTGAACCACCCCGACCTGGCCGGGATCCACTTCACCGGTTCGACCAAGACCTTCCAGCACCTGTGGAAGACGGTCGGCAACAACATCGAGAAGTACCGCTCCTACCCGCGGATCGTCGGTGAGACGGGCGGCAAGGACTTTGTCGTCGCCCACCCGAGCGCCGACCGCGCGATCCTCAAGACGGCGCTGACCCGGGGCTCCTTCGAGTACCAGGGCCAGAAGTGTTCCGCGTCCTCGCGCGCGTACATCCCTGCGTCGATCTGGAACGACGGCTTCGCGGAGGAGTTCGCCGCCGAGACCGACGGTATCGCCATGGGTGATGTCACCGATCTGACGAACTTCATCGGCGCCGTCATCGACGAGCGCGCCTTCGCCAAGAACAAGGCCGCCATCGACCGCGCCGCCGCCGACCCGACGTGCACCATCGTCGCGGGCGGCACCTACGACGACGCCGTCGGGTACTTCGTCCGGCCGACCGTCATCGTCTGCACCGACCCCGAGAACGAGGTCTTCACGACCGAGTACTTCGGCCCGATCCTCGCGGTGCACGTCTACGACGACGCCGACTACGAGACGGTGCTGGCGCAGCTGGAGTCCGTCTCGCCGTACGCCCTGACCGGCTCGGTCATCGCCAACGACCGCGCCGCCGCGGCCGACGCGATGGAGAAGCTGCGCTACGCGGCCGGCAACTTCTACATCAACGACAAGTCGACCGGTGCCGTCGTCGGCCAGCAGCCCTTCGGCGGCGGCCGCGCGTCCGGCACCAACGACAAGGCGGGCGCCCCGCAGAACCTGATGCGCTGGACGCTGACCCGCGCCATCAAGGAGACGCTGGTCCCGCCGACGGACTACCGCTACCCGCACATGGGCTGACGGCTCCGCCCCGGATCGGGCCGTTCCCCGGGCCGGCCCGATCCGGCACGCGGCCCGGACGAAAGACCCCCCTGCCCCGCCCCCGGGCCGGCCCCCACGCCGGCCCGGGGGCGGTTTCACGCGGACGCGCCCGGCGGGGCAACACCCCGCCGGGCGCGGAAACACCCGCCGCTGTCAGACCTTGCGCCAGCGCGCCATCGCGAAGGAGAAGATCCCGAACAGCGCCAGACCCAGCGCGACGGCCGCCAGCAGCCACGGCCCCGCCGGGGTGTCGGTGAAGGAGCGCAGCGTGTCGTCGAAGCCCTTGGCCTTGTCCGGCTCGTACTCGACCGCGGCCTGGACCACGAACGCGCCCACCGCCGTGAAGAGGATGCCGCGCGCCGCGCCGCCGCCGACGCCCGTCACATCGGTGAACTTCCGGGCCCCGCGGGACATCTCCGCGAGCTTCAGATGCTTGTGGTACTTCCGCATCACCGCGCGGGAGCCGACCCAGACACCCGCGATCGCGATGCCCACGCCGACGATTCCCACGATCCACTGGCCGCCCGGCAGGTCCAGCGCCTTCGCCGTGACGTCCTGGGACTGCTGGTCGCTGGAGCCGCTGCCACTGCTCTTGTCACCGGCGGCGAACGCCAGGACGGAGTAGGCCACAAAGCCGTAGAAGACGAAACGGCCCGCCGACAGCAGCCGCTTGCCGGTCTTGTGACCGTCGGGTCCCGCCGCGCCGAACAGCGCCTCCGAGAGCCGCCACAGCGCCATGCCGACCAGCCCGACGCCCAGCACCCAGAGCAGGACGGACCCCATCGGCTTCGAGGCGATCTCCGCGAGCGCGCCACCGCGGTCGGCCTGCTTGCCGCCGCCTCCGCCGAAGGCTATCTGCAGGGCGAGCACCCCGATGAGCAGGTAGATCACTCCACGCGCGACGAAGCCCCAGCGGGCCGCCGCGGCCATGGCCGGACTGTTCGCCGCTTGTCGCGCCTTGCCTTGACCACGGAGTGACATCGTCTGTGCGTTCATAGTTGACCTCCGCAGCTCAGGTGCCCCCGCCCGGCGCGTGGAAACGGTCCTCCCGCCGGCCGGGGCGCCGGTACGGAGAGTCCCGGCCACGCCCGCGGTCACGCCCACGGGACCGGCCGCCGTCTCAGATAGTAGGAAGTCCGAGTAATCGTGGAGACAGGGCGGCCTCCCTCGCTTAGCTTGGAAGAGCCGAACGTCTCGCTCCATCCAGCGAACGGCGGTCGCGGGCAGGCGCCCCCAGGCAGGCAACCCCTGCGGCGCCCGGCCCCCCGCCCCTTCCGGCGCCTCGTCGATGCCCCACGCCGCTCTGTCGCGTGGCCTGCTGCCTCAAGGAGTCGATCATCATGGCCGAGACCACTGTCCGCCGCGTCCGTCACACTCCTCGTACGAGCGAGTCCGACCGCAAGAACGCCAGTGCCGCTCTGCAGCGCGCCCTCGACCGCAGGGACAACGGCGGTTCGACCGGCCACTGAGGACACCGCGTGTCCAAGGAGTGGACCCGTCATGTCATTGGCTGGGACGCGGGGTAGGGTGCCGACATGTCTCGCAGCATCAATCTCGCAGTGATCCCCGGTGACGGCATCGGTAAGGAGGTCGTCGCCCAGGGCCTGAAGGTCCTGAGTTCCGTCCTCCCGCAGGATGTGAAGCTGGAGACCAAGGAGTACGACCTCGGCGCGAGCCGCTGGCACCGCACGGGGGAGACCCTGCCGGACGCCGAGCTCGCGGCCCTCAAGGGTCATGACGCGATCCTGCTCGGTGCGATCGGCGACCCCTCCGTGCCGTCCGGCGTGCTGGAGCGCGGGCTGCTGCTCAAGCTGCGCTTCGCCTTCGACCACTATGTGAACCTCCGCCCGTCGAAGCTCTTCCCCAACACGGCCACTCCGCTGGCCGGACGACCGGACATCGACTTCGTCGTCGTCCGCGAGGGCACAGAGGGCCCGTACACGGGCAACGGAGGTTCACTGCGCACGGGCACCCCCGCCGAGGTGGCCACGGAAGTGAGTCTCAATACGGCGTACGGCGTGGAGCGGGTCGTCCGGGACGCGTACGAGCGGGCCAGTGCCCGTCCGCGCAAGAAGCTGACGCTGGTCCACAAGAACAACGTCCTCGTCTACGCGGGCCACCTGTGGAAGAACATCTTCGACCGCGTCGGCCGGGAGTACCCGGACGTCACGACCGACTATCTGCATGTCGACGCCGCGACGATCTTCTTTGTCACCCAGCCCGAGCGCTTCGACGTGATCGTCACCGACAACCTCTTCGGTGACATCCTCACCGACCTCGCCGCCGCCGTGAGCGGTGGAATCGGCCTGGCCGCGTCCGCGAACATCAATCCGGACCGCGTGTTCCCGTCCATGTTCGAGCCGGTCCACGGGTCCGCGCCGGACATCGCGGGCCAGGGCAAGGCCGACCCCACGGCCACGGTCCTCTCCGTCGCTCTGCTCCTCGGGCACCTCGGTTTCGACGCCGAGGCGGTCCGGATCGAGGAGGCCGTCGCGGCCGATCTCGCCGGGCGGGACGGCTCGGCGGACTCCGCTCGTACCACCGACCAGATCGGTGACGCGCTCGCCGTACGAGTAGCGAGCTGACCCGTCGACTTCTCACAGCCGCCGGGTCTTCGGAGCCCGGCGGCTTTCCTGTGCGGCCGCCGGGTGCCACCATCAGGCCTGGGCCGCATTCACCCCGTTTCCTCCACTGTCCCGCCCGAGCGATAATCAGCCTGGGCTACGGCATGCGGGAATGCTCGGACGTCCTAGGTCCTGTCCGGACGCCGCGGCCCGCGGTGCCCGGACAGGACCTAGTCTCCGTAGCGGCGTGAGCGCGGCCCGTCACACACAACCCGCGAAGGACGAGAGTATTCATGACCACGCCCACGACCACGATGGAGCTCAAGCCCTCCTCGAACCCGCTGTCCGACGTGGAGCGGGAGCGCATCCTGGCCAACCCCGGATTCGGCCGCCACTTCACCGACAACATGGTGATGATCAAGTGGACCGAGGGGCGCGGCTGGCACGACGCCGAGCTGGTGCCCTACGCGCCGCTGTCGATCGACCCGGCGAACATGACGCTGCACTACGCGCAGACCATCTTCGAGGGACTCAAGGCGTACCGGCAGGCCGACGGCGGCATCGCCACCTTCCGCCCCGAGGAGAACGCCCGCCGCTTCCAGCGTTCGGCCCGGCGGATGGCGATGCCGGAGCTGCCCGTCGAGCTGTTCCTGGAGTCCGTGGACGCGCTCATCAGGCAGGACAGCGCGTGGGTGCCCGGTACGGGTGAGGAGTCCCTGTACATCCGGCCCTTCATGTTCGCGACCGAGGTCGGCGTGGGTGTCCGCCCCGCCAACGAGTTCCTCTTCATGGTCATCGCGTCGCCCGCCGGCGCGTACTTCGCGGGCGGGGTGAAGCCCGTCTCCGTGTGGCTGTCCGAGGAGTACGTCCGGGCCGCGCCCGGCGGCACCGGCGAGGCGAAGGCGGGCGGCAACTACGCGGCCTCCCTCATCGCCCAGGCCGAGGCCACCAAGCACGGCTGCGACCAGGTCGTCTGGCTGGACGCCACTGAGCGCCGCTGGATCGAGGAGATGGGCACCAACAACCTCTTCTTCGTCTACGGCGACAAGCTGATGACGCCGGAACTGACCGGCACGCTGCTCCCCGGTGTCACCCGTGACTCGGTCCTGCGGATCGCCGCGGACCTGGGATACGAGGCCACCGAGGGCCGGATCTCGGTCGAGGACTGGCGGCGCGGCAACGAGGACGGCACGATCACCGAGGTCTTCGCCTGCGGCACGGCCGCCGTCATCACGCCCGTCGGCACGGTCCACTCGGCCCGCGGCGGCTGGACGGTGGCCGACGGCCGGCCCGGCGAGGTCACGATGAGGGTGCGCAAGGCGCTGCTGGACGTCCAGACGGGCGCCTCGGCCGACGCGCACGGCTGGCTGCACCGCGTGGGCTGAGGCCCTTTGCGGGCGCGGGCCCGCGCTCCGGACCGTCCCGGAGCGCGGGCCCGCCCGTTACGCCGAACGGGTTCTCCGCGCCCGGGCCGGGTGCCCGGTGGCCACCGCCGCTGCCTCACCGCCGTCTCACCGGACCGACCGCATGGTGAGACAACCGCACACGCGGCGACGAGACATGCGAAAATCGGCTCGTGCTCTCGTTCGCCATCATTATCGGCAGCAAGCGCGCCGGTCCGCAGTGACCGCCTCGTACCACCATGTACGGCGCGGCCATCGTGCCTCAGACCCGCGCGCCAACCTCTCGCACCCGCGAGGGGTTTTTTCGTTTTCCGGCCCTACCCCGGACGGAGACGAGCCGCGCGAAGACGGGGGCAAGTGGAGCCAGACCATCCACTCGACAGGAGCAACGCACCATGACCACTGAGTCCACGGGGCCCACGGTGAACAACGACAGCTTTCATGTCTTCGACACGACGCTGCGCGACGGCGCCCAGCGCGAGGGCATCAATCTGACGGTCGCCGACAAGCTGGCCATCGCCCGGTACCTGGACGACTTCGGCGTGGGCTTCATCGAGGGCGGCTGGCCCGGCGCCAACCCGCGTGACACCGAGTTCTTCGCCCGCGCGCGCCAGGAGGTCGACTTCCGGCACGCCCAGCTCGTCGCCTTCGGCTCGACCCGGCGGCCGGGGGCCAGGGCGTCGGAGGACCCCCAGGTCCGGGCGCTGGTCGAGTCCGGCGCGCCGGTGATCACCCTGGTCGCCAAGTCCCATGACCGCCATGTGGAGCTGGCGCTGCGCACCACGCTCGACGAGAACGTGGCGATGGTCCGGGACACCGTCTCCTACCTGCGGGAACAGGGCCGCCGTGTCTTTGTCGACTGCGAGCACTTCTTCGACGGCTACCGCGCCAATCCCGAGTACGCCAAGTCCGTCGTACGCGCCGCCGCCGAGGCCGGCGCCGATGTGGTCGTCCTCTGCGACACCAACGGCGGGATGCTGCCCGCCCAGGTCCAGGCCGTCGTGGCCACCGTGCTGGCCGACACCGGGGCGCGGCTCGGCATCCACGCGCAGGACGACACCGGCTGCGCGGTCGCCAACACGCTCGCCGCCGTCGACGCGGGCGCCACCCATGTCCAGTGCACCGCCAACGGCTACGGGGAGCGGGTCGGCAACGCCAATCTGTTCCCGGTCGTCGCCGCGCTGGAGCTGAAGTACGACAAGCGCGTACTGCCGGCCGGCGCGCTCGCCGAGATGACCCGGATCTCGCACGCCATCGCCGAGGTCGTCAATCTGGTGCCCTCCACCCACCAGCCGTACGTCGGCGTCTCCGCCTTCGCCCACAAGGCCGGACTCCACGCCTCCGCGATCAAGGTCGACCCCGACCTGTACCAGCACATCGCCCCCGAGCAGGTCGGCAACACCATGCGGATGCTCGTCTCCGACATGGCGGGCCGCGCCTCCATCGAGCTGAAGGGCAAGGAACTCGGTATCGACCTCGGCGGCGACCGCGACCTGGTCGGCCGGGTCGTCGGCCGGGTCAAGGAGCGCGAGCTGCGCGGCTACACCTACGAGGCGGCCGACGCGTCCTTCGAACTGCTGCTGCGCGAGGAGGCCGAAGGCCGGCCCCGCAGCTACTTCCGTACCGAATCCTGGCGCGCGATCGTCGAGGACCGCCCCGACGGTACGCATGCCAACGAGGCCACCGTGAAGCTGTGGGCCAAGGGCGAGCGCATCGTCGCCACCGCGGAGGGCAACGGTCCGGTCAACGCCCTGGACCGGGCCATGCGGGTCGGGCTGGAGCAGATCTACCCGCAGCTCGCCAAGCTGGAGCTGGTGGACTACAAGGTCCGCATCCTGGAAGGCCGGCACGGTTCGGAGTCCACCACCCGGGTGCTGATCACCACGGCGGACGGCGGCGGGGAATGGGCCACGGTCGGGGTCGGGGAGAACGTGATCGCGGCCTCCTGGCAGGCGCTGGAGGACGCGTACACCTATGGACTGCTGCGGGCCGGAGTCGAGCCCGCCGAGTAGCCCGGTCGCGCGGGCGCGGGCCCAGGTGAGGAACGACCTGGGCCCGCGCCGCGGTGTCTGTCAGTCTCGCCTCAACTCTGCAGGCGCCACTTCTGGTTGGAGGCCCCGGTGCAGGTCCAGATCTGCGCGCGGGCGCCGTTCGCCGAGGTGTTGTCCGTCACATCCAGGCACTTGTTCGCCGCGGTGTTGACGATGTCCCCGGTGGAGGCGTTGTACGTCCACTGCTGGGCGCCGCTGCCGTTGCAGTCGTAGAGCTGGACCTTGGCGCCGTTCGCCGTCGACGCGGCCGTCACGTCCAGGCACTTGCCGAGCGCCTTGATCGTGGAGTCGGTACCGACCGTCCAGTTCTGGGCCGTCGAGCCGTTGCAGTCGTAGAGCTGCACCGCGGCGCCATTGGCGCTGGAGCCGGCCGCCACGTCCAGGCACTTGCCGCCCAGCCCGGTGAACGCGCCGGAGGTGCCGGTGCCGCCGCCGCCCGAGGGGGTGCCGGACCAGGTGAACGTCGCCGAGGTCTTGCCGGGCAGCGAGTAACTGAAGTTCTGCCCGCCCCAGTTGACCCGCAGGGTCTGGGCCCCGGACCCGTCGTTGTAGGCGATCAGGGCCTTGGAGCCGTCCGGGTTGCGCCACGCGACGTTCGGGACGGTGCCGCTGGCGGTGGAGGAGATCCGCTGCGCGCCCGGCTTCACGAACTTCGTGAGGTGGCCCATCGTGTAGTACTCGATGTTGTAGTCGACCTGGCCGTGCCGGCTGTCGCCGTTGTGGACGGTGATCAGACCGTCACAGGTGCCGCAGCCGCCGTTGTGCGGACCGCGGTTCTGGTCCACGGCGAGGGACCACTTGGTCACCGACTTCGCCCAGTTACGGGTGTAGTCGATGATGTTGTTCATGTCCTCGCGCTGCTGGTTGGCGATCCAGGTGCCGCCCGAGTGCTCGGTCTGGAAGGCGTCGACCTGCGGATACTGGTTGTGCACCTCGGTCTGCTTGGCGATGTTCCCGCCGTAGCCGTGCCAGGCGATCCCGCCGAAGTTCGGGTGGTTGCGGACCGCCGGGTCGTTCACCGTCTCGGCCGCGTACGCGTCGTAGGTGTCCCAGTTCCAGTCGTGGGCCAGGACCTTGGTCGGCAGGCCGGCGCTCTGGAGCTTCGGCAGCAGATTGCTCTTGGTGAAGAACGCCAGACCCGAGCCGTTCCAGCTCATCGACGGGTAGCTGGAGCAGCAGGTCGGCTCGTTCTGCGCGGTGACGTAGTCGACCGGTATGCCCTGGTCGCGGTACGCCTGGAGGTACTTGACGAAGTAGTCGGCATAGGCGCCGTAGTACTCGGCCTTCAGCCAGCCGCCGTTGAGCTGGCCGTTGTCCTTCATCCAGGCCGGCGCGGTCCAGGGGGAGGCGACGGTGGTCAGGGCCGGATTGAGCTGCTTGGCCTGCTTGGTCAGCGGCAGCACGTCCTGGAGGTCATGGGCGATGGAGAACCTGGACAGGCTCGGGTCGGTCTGGCCCGCCGGCATGTCGTCGTAGGTGTAGCCGAACCGCGCGAGGTCCGAACCGCCCATCGGGTTGCGGTTGAAGGAGAGCCCGATGCCCTCCGTCGGAGAGAAGAGCTTGCGCATCGTGTCGTCACGGGTCGCCTGGGAGAGCGCGCCGCTGCCCTTCATCAGCCAGGCCGCGGTGTCGGTGAAGGACGCGCCGCCACCGGTGAACGTCTGGTAGCGGGTGGCCTCGTCGACGCTGATGTTCGTACCGCTGCCGCCGTTGCCCGCCTGGAAGCTGACCGGGGTCTGCTGCTGGAGACCGCGCGTGACATGGCGCCCGCCGGCGTCGTCGGTCGTGGTGAGCCAGATGTTGACTTGTTCGCCCGCGGCCTGGGCCGTACCGGCCGAAAGGCCGGTGAGCCCCGCGGTGGCGAGGGCGCCGGCGAGGAGGACCCTCGTCAGACGCCGCGCGGTGCCAGTGGATCTCGACATAAGTCTGCTGCCCTTCTCGGCAGTTGTGGGGGGTGGTGCGCTGATGCGGTGCGTGGTCGTTGCGGCGTGAGTGAACTGCCCCGGCGAACTTCCGTCAAGAGGTGACACCTTCACAACCTGAACGCACAACACCCCTGACCTGCGGTCGGCCTGGTACGTAACAAAGGTGCGGACCAATCTCGGCGTGAAGTATTGACGGCTGTGTTGCGCGCCGGTTAACTCACGCCCCAACGCCGGTACCGGTTCCGGTACCGGTTGCGGTACCGGTTCCATCCCTCGACGTGGAGGCTCCGATGCGTGTCACGATCGCCGATGTCGCCCGTGAGGCCGGTGTCAGCAAGACGACCGTGTCCCGGGTGATCAACACCAAGGGCGAGGTCGACGGCGGCACGGCCGCACGGGTCCGCGCGGTGATCGCCCAGCTCGGCTATGTGCCCAGCTCGGGCGCGGTCGGACTGGCCCGCGGCAGCAGCCGTACGGTCGGCATGCTGGTGCCCTCGCTGACCTGGCCGTGGATGGGCGAGGTGCTCCAGGGAGTGGTCGACACCGTCGAGGCCGCCGGATACGGACTGCTGCTGTTCACCTGCAACCGCGGCGCCGAGTCGGTGGAACGCTTCACCAGCCAGGTCTCGGCCCGTGCCTTCGACGGGCTGCTGGTCGTCGAGCCGGAGAACACCGTCGACACCATCATCGGCCTGCACCACCAGGGCCTGCCCATCGTCCTGATCGACGACCGCGGCAGGCATCCCGAGGACTTCCCCTCCGTCGTGACGACCAACTACGAGGGAGGGGCGTCGGCGGCCCGCCATCTGCTGGCCGACGGCAGAAGCAAACCACTCGTCATCACCGGCCCCCCGCACTTCGGCTGTGTACGCCACCGGCTCGCCGGTTTCCGTGAGGTCCTGCCCACCGACCGCGTCGTGGTGGGGGACTTCACCGAACTGTCGGGACGGCTGGCGGTCGAGAAACTCCTGCACAACGGGGTCGAGTTCGACTCGGTGTTCGCGCACAACGACATCAGCGCGGCCGGCGCGCTGCGTGCTCTGCGGGCCGCCGGACGGACCGTGCCGGACGACATCGCCGTGGTCGGCTTCGACAACCTGCCGATGGCCAGGCACACCGAGCCGCCGCTGACCACCGTCCGCCAGCCCACCCGGCAGATGGGTGAGACGGCGGCCCGGATGCTGCTCGAACACCTCGGCGGGGCCTCCCCACCGGACGAACCGGCCGTGCTGCCCACCGATCTCGTGGTGCGGCAGTCGGCGCCGTAGCGGAGGCGACAGGACGGGGCCGCGAGCCGGGCGGCCCCGCTGCCGCCGCCTCCTGAGCCCCCTCGGTCGCACCCGCCCGCCACGGGCCGGGCCCGCGCCGAACTCCCCCTGCCCTTCCCCGGCCTCAAGGACAGTGCCAAGTGGTACCGCGACACGATCGGCCCCACCCTGGCCGAGCAGCGGTAGCCCCCACCCCCCGGAACCAGTCCCCATCCCCCCGGAACCAGCCCCGCCGAACGGAACGGCCCCACCCCACCCGCACCCCCACACGGAGGCACCGATGCCCTCACGTATGACCCTCATGGCCACCACCGCCGCTCTGGTGGCCCTGTCGGCCCCCCTCGCGTTCAGCGCCCCCCAGCCGGGCCCCGACCGGGCTGTGGCCGCCGCCGCGGCCTGGAACACCGACCGCGCGGCCGCCGCCTACGCGGCCAACCCGGCCTCCGTCACCGCCTCCGGCAGTGAGAACGCCGACTCCGGAGCGGGCGCCGCCTTCGACGGCAACGGCGCCTCCCGCTGGTCGAGCGACTTCGCGGACAACGCCTGGATCCGGGTCGACCTGGGCAGCGTCATCCGCGTCAACCAGGTCAAGCTCGAATGGGAGGCCGCCTACGGAAAGCAGTACGTCCTGGAAGCTTCCAAGGACGGCACCAACTGGACGAGCTTCTACACCGAGACCGAGGGCACCGGGGGAGTCGTCACCGCGCACACCTATCCCCAGGAAGTGACCGCCCGCTACGTCCGGATGCGCGGTGTCCAGCGGGCCACCGCCTGGGGTTACTCCCTCTTCTCCTTCCAGGTGTACGGCGGCGAGCAGGCCCCCGCCTCGACCACCCGCACCAACCTGGCCCTCAACCACCCGGCGTACGGCAATCTCTACCAGCACGCCGGCAACTCACCCGCCTATGTGACGGACGGTGGCTGGCCCGCCGATCTCAAGGCCGACCAGTCCCGCTGGTCGAGCGACTGGAACGCGGACCGCTGGGTCGGTGTCGACCTCGGCGCCCAGTCCAGGATCGAATCGGTCGACCTCTACTGGGAAGCGGCCTACGCGGTCGACTACGAACTCCAGGTCTCCGACGACAACCGCACCTGGCGCACGGTCTACCGGCCGTCCGCCGCCGAGGTCGCGGCCCGCCGCGCCGACGTCAAGTCCCCGGCCGAGGCCGTGGGCCGGCGCGACACCGTCAACCTGCCCACCCCGGCCACCGGCCGCTATGTACGGATGCTGGGCAAGGAGCGCCGCTCCTTCTTCAACCCCGCCCCGTCCACCGCGCAGTTCGGCTACTCGCTGTACGAGTTCCAGGTCTGGGGCACGGGCGGCAGCGCGGCCGCGGCCTACCCGGCCCTGCCGAAGAACCCGGGCGGTGCCTACCGCACGACCTTCTTCGACGACTTCACCGGCTCGGGCCTGGACCGGAACAAGTGGCGCGTGGTGCGGACCGGCCAGGAGATGGGCTCGGTGAACGGTGAGTCGCAGGCGTATGTGGACTCGCCGGACAACATCCGCACCGAGAACGGCGCCCTGGTCCTCCAGTCGAAGTACTGCAAGGGCTGCACCACCGTGCCCGGCGGCGGTACGTACGACTTCACCTCGGGCCGTATCGACACCAACACCAAGTTCGACTTCACCTACGGCAAGGTCAGCGGCCGTATGAGGCTCCCGGTCGGCGACGGCTACTGGCCGGCGTTCTGGATGCTGGGCAGCGACGTCGACGACCCGGCCGTCTCCTGGCCCGGCTCCGGCGAGACCGACATCATGGAGAACATCGGCTACGGCGACTGGACCAGCACCGCGCTGCACGGACCGGGCTACTCCGCCGACGGCAATGTCGGCAAGACGCAGACCTTCCCGGACGGCGGGCGCGCCGACCAGTGGCACACGTACGCCGTCGAGTGGCTGCCCGAGGGAATGCGCTTCACCGTCGACGACCGCGTGGTGCAGGAGATATCCCGCCAGAAGCTGGAGTCCACCCGCGGCAAGTGGGTCTACGACCACAACCAGTACGTGATCCTCAACCTCGCTCTGGGCGGCGCCTATCCGGCCGGCTGGAACAAGGTCACCCAGCCCTATTGGGGCCTTCCGCAGTCGAGCGTGGACCGTATCGCGCAGGGCGGGATCAAGGCCGAGGTCGACTGGGTGCGGGTCGAGCAGAAGTGACAACGGTACGAAGGAGCACCATGCGAGGCACACCTGTGAGACCCGGCCGCGGCCCCAGGACGGCGGCGCTTGTCGCCGCCGCCGTCCTGGCGGGCCTGCTGCCACTCGCCGGAGCCGGGCCGTCCGCCGCCGCGGACGACCCGGCCCCGGTGGCCGTCGACCGCTTCGAGGGAGAGGTCCCGTTCGCGGGGCCCCCCGCGGGCGGACTCTTCACCTGGGGCGGCGACACCGACGATCCGCCGACGCTCGCCCTGAAGGACCGCGCCGACGCCCCGGAGGGCGCCAAGGTCCTCGAAGGCGAGTACGACATCAGCGGCTACGGCGGATTCAGCCATGACTTCGCCTTCGACCAGCCGTCCCACGACTGGTCGGCCCACCGGGGCATCCGTTTCTGGTGGTACGGCCAGAACACCGCGCCCCTGCCGCCCGGCTCCGGCAAGAAGATCAACTTCGAGATCAAGGACGGCGGCGCCAACGGCGAGGCCTCCGAGCTGTGGACGACCTCGTTCACCGACGACTGGGAGGGCTGGCATCTCGTCGAGATCCCCTTCGCCGACTTCCAGTACCGCGCCGACTATCAGCCGGTCGGCGGTATCGACCAGGTCCTCGGCCTGACCCAGATGTGGGGCTACGCCGTCACCCTGCCCACCGGCGGGGCCGGACGGTTCGCGCTGGACGGGGTGGAGCTGTACGGGAAGGCCGACCCGGCCCTGAAGGCGAGCGTCCTCACCGACGCCGCCGTCTACCCGGTCACCGAGGGCGGCACCGCCAAGGTCAGGATCTCGGTCGGCACGACCGGATCCGTCCCGGTGGACGAGCCCGTCACGGTCGCCTACACGACCGAGGGCGGCACCGCCGAGGCGGGCAGGGACTACCGGCCGGTCTCCGGCACGGTCACCTTCCCGGCCGGCAGCGCGTCGGGCACCTCGCGGACGGTCGACGTCCCGACCCTGAAGGACCGGGGCGGCGAGAGCGCGGAGACCGTCCCGCTCACGCTGACCGTCACCGGCGCCAAGGCCCCGGCCGAGACCCCTCAGGTGGTCATCGACGCGCACGGCCTGCCCTACCTCGACGCCGGGCTGCCGGTGCGGAAGAGGGTCGCGGACCTGCTCTCCCGGATGTCGCCCGCAGAGAAGGCCGGGCAGATGACCCAGGCGGAGCGCAACGCGCTCACGTCCCAGGGCGACATCGCCACCTACGACCTGGGCTCGCTGCTCTCGGGCGGCGGTTCCGTGCCGACGCCCAACACACCGGCGGCCTGGTCGAAGATGATCGACGCCTACCAGCTCAGGGCGCAGGCCACCCGCTACCAGATCCCGCTGATCTACGGCGTGGACGCGGTGCACGGCCACAACAATGTCGTCGGCGCGACGATCATGCCGCACAACATCGGTATCGGAGCGACCCGGGATCCGGACGTCGCGGGGAAGACCGGCGCGGTGACGGCCAACGAGGTGCGCGCCACCGGTATCCCGTGGGACTTCGCGCCCTGCGTCTGTGTCTCGCGCGACGAGCGCTGGGGCCGTACCTACGAGGCGTTCGGTGAGGACCCCGCCCTGGTCACGGCCATGGAGACGGTCATCAACGGCATGCAGGGCGCCGCGTCGGGCAAGGACCTGGACCGCAACGACAAGGTGCTGACCAGCGCCAAGCACTTCGTCGGCGACGGCGGTACGGAGTACGGCTCGTCCACCACCGGGTCGTACACCATCGACCAGGGCATCACCAAGGTCACCCGGCAGGAACTGGAAGCGGTCCATCTCGCCCCGTTCGCGGAGGCCGTCAAGCGCGGCGCGGGCACGGTCATGCCCTCGTACTCCTCGCTGGACATCCTCGGTGACGACGAGGGGCCGGTGAAGATGCACGCCAACGCCGCGATGATCAACGGCGTGCTGAAGAACCGGATGGGCTTCAAGGGCTTTGTCATCAGCGACTGGCAGGCGATCGACCAGATACCCGGCGACTACGCGAGCGACGTCCGCACCTCCGTCAACGCCGGTCTCGACATGATCATGGTGCCGACGGCGTACAAGACCTTCGTCCAGACACTCCAGGACGAGGTGACGGCGGGCCGGATCAGCCAGCGCCGGATCGACGACGCGGTCTCCCGCATCCTGGAGCAGAAGTTCAAGCTGGGCCTGTTCGAGAAGCCGTACGCCGACACCACGAACCAGTCGAAGATCGGCTCGCCCGAACACCGCGCGGTGGCCCGTGACGCTGTCGCCAAGTCCCAGGTGCTGCTCAAGAACGACGGCGGGGTCCTGCCGCTGAAGCCTTCCCAGAAGGTGTACGTGGCCGGCTCCAACGCCGACGACCTCGGCAACCAGATGGGCGGCTGGTCCATCACCTGGCAGGGCGCCTCGGGGAGGACCACCACCGGGACGACCGTCCTGGAGGGGCTGAGGAAGGCCGCTCCCGGCGCCACGCTCACCTACTCCAAGACCGCCTCGGAGCCCACCGGGGGATACGACGTGGGCGTGGTCGTCGTCGGGGAGACCCCGTACGCCGAAGGCATCGGCGATGTCGGCAACGGCCATGACCTGGAGCTGTCCGAGGCGGACCAGAAGGCCGTCGACACGGTCTGCGCGGCCATGAAGTGCGCCGTGCTGATCGTCTCGGGCCGTCCGCAGCTCATCGGCGACCGGCTCGGCGACATCGACGCGCTGGTGGCGTCCTGGCTGCCGGGCACCGAGGGCGACGGCGTGGCCGATGTCCTCTACGGCAAGCAGCCCTTCACCGGTCAGCTTCCGCTGACCTGGCCGAAGTCGGTGGAGTCGCTGCCGATCAACGTCGGTGACACCTCGTACGACCCGCAGTTCCCGTACGGCTGGGGTCTGACGACGCTCAAGCAGCCGCCGGCCGGCGGTCAGCTCACGCTTGCCGCCCTCGGGCTCGCGGCCCATGTGCTGGAGAAGGCGGGCCGAGGGAAGTCCGAGGAGGGCAGGGCGCTGGTCGGCCAGGCCAGGCTGCTGGTCCAGCAGAAGATCGCCCGGCACCTCACGGAGGCGTCCGCGAAGCCCTTCGCGGAGGCGGACCATCTGCTCCTCACCGGTGATCTGACCGGCGCGGTGGCGAAGCTGACAGCGGCCTACAAGGCCGGCTGACCGGAACATCCAGAGGTGGTGCACCCGGACGGCCGTCCGGCGATTCGACGATGACGACTACCACGCGTACACGATGGGCCGTGCCGCCGA
>NZ_JBEYIF010000018.1:0-122096 GCF_040635655.1 Streptomyces sp. NPDC006923 | reverse complement strand
CGGCCAGTCTCGGACTCGTCCTGGAGGATCTGGCGGACCCTTACTACGGTCCGCTGAACCGTGCCGTGGAAGAGGGACGGCCGTCCGGGTGCACCACCTCTCCGCCTGTCCGAGTTTGCCCCGCTTTGGGTAGCGTTGAAGCATGAGGACCAGGCTGCTTCTCGCACTGCTCGGGCTGCTGCTCGCCCTGTCGGCCACCGCCTTCACGGCGATGCCGGGCGACCGCACCGCAGACACCGGCCCCGCGGCCGTGGCGGAGGCCCTCAGGAAGAGCCCGGTCTATGTGGACCCGCGCGCCGCGAGCCGGCTTCCGGCGGCCGACGCCGAGGCGCTCGCGAAGAAGATCAAGGACGCGGACAAGCCGGTCTTCGTGGCCGTACTGCCCAGGGCCGCGGAGTTCCCGCCGCAGAACGTGCTGGAGGCGGTGCGGGCCGACACCGGGGTGATGGGCCTCTACGCCATCCAGCTCGGTGACGCCTTCAACGCGGGCGCCGACGCGGCCGTGCTGTCGAAGCGGGCCGTCCGCGATCTCACGGAAGGGGTCAGCACCGGCGGCTCCGCCGACGCAGCGACCGAGCTGCACACCTTTGTCGACCGGGCGCTGCCGCAGACCCGCGGCCATGCCCCGTCGTCCTGGGGCGCCGGACCGGAGCTGGAATCGGGCGACGTCGGCGGTTCGTCCACCGGACTGATCGTGCTCGGCGGGCTGGTGGTGCTGGGCGGCGCGGGCGCCTACGCGGCGGTCCGGCACAACCGCCGTCAGCAGGCCGAACGCGACCGGGAGGCGATGGGCAAGCTACGGGTCGTGGTGGACGAGGACATCACCGCCTTCGGCGAGGAACTCGACCGGCTGGACTTCCATCCGGCGGAGGCGGGCGCCGATGACACGATGCGCGCGGACTACGAGCACGCGCTCGACGCGTACGAGAAGGCGAAATCGCGGATGGTCTCCGCCGAACGGCCCGGTGATGTGCGCGGCGTGACCGAGGCGCTGGAGGACGGCAGGTTCTCGCTGACCGTGCTGGAGGCCCGCAGGAAGGGCGCCCCTCTTCCGGAACGGCGTTCGCCGTGCTTCTTCGACCCGCGCCACGGACCCGCGGTGACCGAGGCGGACTGGGCGCCGCCCGCCGGTGTCCCCCGGGCCGTGCCGGTCTGCGCGGCCGACGCGACCAGACTGGGTGACGGCGAGGAACCGATGACCCGTACGGTGCCGACCGAGCGGGGACCCCGTCCGTACTGGGAGGCCGGGCCCGTGTACGGGCCCTGGGCCGGCGGCTATTTCGGCGGCGGGCTGCTTCCCGGACTGCTGGTGGGGACAATGCTGGGCTCGATGATCGCCAGTCCCGCGTACGCGGCCGACTACGGAGACGGCGGCTACGGCGGCCACCTGGGCCCGGGCCAGGACCCGGGCGACTTCGGCAACGGCGACTTCGGTGGCGGAGGGGGCTTCGGCGACGGCGGTGGGTTCGACGGCGGGAGCGGACTGTAGCGGTGCCGCGGCCGGACCCGCGCGCCCCGCGTGCCCTTCGGGGCAGGCCCCCGCCGCCCGTCTCACCCACCTCGGTGTTCACCGGGCTCAGACCGCCTCGGGCGCCTTCTTGATCGCGGAGATGTCGAAGCTCAGTTTCACCTTGTCGCTGACCAGCACGCCACCCGTCTCCAGCGCGGCGTTCCAGGTCAGGCCCCAGTCGGAGCGCAGGATGTCGGCGCTGCCCTCGAAGCCGACCCGTTCGTTGCCGTACACATCGGTGGCCGAGCCGTTGAACTCCAGGTCGATGGTGAGGGGCCGGGTGACGTCCTTGATGGTCAGGTCGCCGGTGACGCGGTACGTGTCGGCGCCGACGTGCTCGGCGGAGGTCGAGCGGAAGGACATCTTCGGGAAGGTCTCGGCGTCGAAGAAGTCGGCGCTGCGGAGATGACCGTCACGGTCGGCCATTCCGGTGTCGACGCTGGAGATGGAGACGTCGATCGCCGCGGACGAGGCCGCCGGGTTCGTGCCGTCCAGCGTCAGCGAGCCCTCGTGCTCCACAAAGGTGCCGCGGACGTTGGTGACCATCGCGTGCCGGACGGTGAAGCTGATCGTGCTGTGCGCCGGGTCGATGGTGTACTCGCCGGTCAGCGCGGCCAGCGCCGGGTCGATCTCGCGGTCGGCGGTGGCGACCTGGGCGCTGTTCTTGCGGCCGAAGAAAGCCATGGTTCTCTCCCTGAAGAGTGGTTGTTTAACCTTCAACGAAGTGCACTGTAGCGCGATCTCGTTCAATATTCAACAACGTCATCCGATTGATGGCGACGCCCTCTGGCGGACGCGCGTAGACATCGGGCACGATCTCCCTGCTCCACCTGCACAGCCGCTCCATCGCGACCACGGTCTTCCGCAGGAGGGAACCCCCCATGAGAATCCGCACCGTCCTCAGCGCGCTCGCCCTCGTCCTCGGCGCGCTCTTCGCCCCCGGCTTCGGGGTGCTCGGCTCGGCCACCGAGGCCCAGGCCGCGACCAAGATCACGCACGCCACCGCGACCTCGATGTTCAGCTCGTCCGGGATCACCTGGTCCTCGTCGGGCGGCTGCTCCAACCGCAACACGCCGACCTGTACCTCGTTCGACCAGCTCAACCTGACCACGGCTCAGGGAGCACAGACCCTGCGCGGCGCCGTCGGCTGCGGCCTCAACATCACCGGCGGCACGGAGACCGGGCACGCCAGTGGCACGTACTCGCACTGGAACGGCTACAAGCTGGACTTCGCCAAGTCCACCTGTCTCACCAACTACGTCAAGAACACCTTCACCTACATCGGCGTACGCGGTGACGGCTATCCGCAGTGGCAGTCGGGCGCGGGCAATGTCTACGCCGACGAGGGCAACCACTGGGACGTGACCTTCTACAACTGCGGCGGCTGCTGAGCCCGTTCCGGCCCGGCGCCGTACGCGCGGTTCCCCGTCCTCCCCGGAGCGGAGGACGGGGAACCGTCGCGTGGTGGCGGCTCAGGAGCCGAGGGACACCGTCCAGCGGCGCGGATTGCCGTCGTGCGCGGCGCCCGAGACATCGGGCTGCCCGTCCGGCTGGACGTCGTCGTACGGGAAGGCGTAGCCGATCGGGGTGTTGGCGTGCACCACCCGGGCGAAGTGGTTGGTGACCGGGTCCTGGTAGTAGTCCGCCGCCGTGGCGCCGTTCGGCTGGACGGCGTGGCTCAGTACGGTCGAGCGGTTGAAGGCGGCCGCCAGCCGGGCGAGCAGCCCCTTCTTGTCGTCGGAGTCGCCCGGGTTGTTGGCGAACGGCCCGCTGTCGCAGGTGAAGATGTCCATCGAGGTCGGCCTGGCGAAGGTGTGGCCGCCGCTGAAGGTGAGGGTGTCACCGCTGACCCGGCCGGTGAACACGCCCCGGCCGCCCTGGAGATCGATCGTCAGATCCGTGGCGGCGTACTTCTCCCAGACCCGGTCGACATAGCTGTCCCAGACACGCGCGAAGGGGGCCTCTCCGGCCAGGTTCTGCGGCGAGATCACGCGCAGGACGCCGCCGTCCGCGCCGCGCAGCACCAGCCGGTCCCAGGGGTGCCCGTCGACGGCCGCCTGGGCGGTGAGCCCGTCCGCGATCCGCTGGAGGGCGCCCTCGGGCAGCGGAGCGACCGTGTGGGTGGCGTCGCCTTCGAGCGTGATGCCGATGGGCAGGGCCGTCACCAGGTCGACATAGCTGATGTTGGAGTAGAGCTGGTCCGGGTTGAAGGTGAACTCGCAGAACGACCAGGTGCGGCCGTAGTTGGGGTCGGCGCTGGTCGCGAAGGCCGGCTCGACCAGGGCGGGGCCCGGGTTGAGGAAGAAGTCCAGGGTGTCGTCGCGTACGAAGTAGACCCGGGCGCCGTACATCTGCGGCAGCGTCAGCACCACCGGCGCGCCGCCCGGGGCGCCGAGCGGGATGGCGCAGTCCACCGGGAGCGGGGTCCCCGGCGCGGCGGGCGAGTCCGGCCGGTAGACCGTGCCGTCGGCGCGCAGCAGCACCCAGCGGTCGGTGCCCTGCTCGTGGCCGGTGACGTACGCGTTGACCGAGCCGGGCAGCGAGGTGTTCCGGAGGGCGATCTCGCAGGTGTCCGCGGCGGCCATTGCCCGGGAGCCGAGCCCGGGACCCCAGAGCGGGGAGGTGACCGCCGCGGCGGTGGCGGCCGTGCCGGTGAGGAACAGTCGACGTGATATCACGGATGTTCTCCTGGAATGTGGGGGGAACGCGGAAATGCGCGGTATGTGGGGGTCGCGCCTGCGTCGCGGACCACTCTCGCGAGGCGGGAGAAGGGCGTCAAGAGGTCCGGCTGAGAGCGCTCTCGCCCCCGCGCGATTCACCCACTCGGGCGTACCGACGGGCCTGTCCGGTCTCCGGACCGGTCCGCCGCGTGCGGCGCCCGCCGTGGCCGGGAGATGGCCCGGGGCTTACATCTAGGGGGAATCCCACAAGCGGTGGGGGTACCTTGCTGTCCTGGAGCCCCGCATCGGGCCGGGTTCTGTCCAGGCCCACCAGGAATACCGTCAGGAGACTGTGTGGAGTCGACGGCGTGTTTTCCTGTGTGGTCTTCGTAGGGTTGGTACATGACCGTAGTGGACGAGACGCCGAGCGACCCAGCCGACGCCCGGGGGCGGGTGGCGGAACTGCACGCCCTGCGCGAGCAGGCGCGCCGAGGGCCCAGCGAGCGCGCGACCGAGGCCCAGCACGCCAAGGGCAAACTGACCGCCCGTGAGCGCATCGAGCTGCTGCTCGACCCGGGGTCGTTCAAGGAGGTCGAGCAGCTCCGCAGGCACCGCGCGACCGGCTTCGGCCTGGAGGCCAAGAAGCCGTACACCGACGGCGTCGTGACCGGCTGGGGCACCGTCGAGGGCCGCACCGTCTTTGTCTACGCCCATGACTTCCGGATCTTCGGCGGCGCCCTGGGCGAGGCCCACGCCACCAAGATCCACAAGATTATGGACATGGCCATCTCGGCCGGCGCTCCGCTGGTCTCGCTGAACGACGGCGCGGGCGCCCGTATCCAGGAGGGCGTCTCCGCGCTCGCCGGCTACGGCGGCATCTTCCAGCGCAACACCCGCGCCTCCGGGGTCATCCCGCAGATCAGCGTGATGCTGGGCCCGTGCGCCGGCGGCGCCGCCTACAGCCCGGCCCTCACGGACTTCGTCTTCATGGTCCGCGAGACCTCGCAGATGTTCATCACCGGCCCCGACGTGGTCAAGGCCGTCACCGGTGAGGAGATCACCCAGAACGGCCTCGGCGGCGCCGATGTGCACGCCGAGACCTCCGGCGTCGCGCACTTCGCGTACGACGACGAGGAGACCTGCATCGCCGAGGTGCGCTATCTCCTGTCGATGCTTCCGCAGAACAACCGCGAGAACCCTCCCTCGGTCTCCTCCGAGGACCCCGCGGACCGGCGCTCCGACGTCCTGCTCGACCTGGTCCCGTCGGACGGCAACCGCCCGTACGACATGCACAAGGTGATCGAGGAACTGGTCGACGACGGCGACTTCCTGGAGGTCCACGAGCGCTGGGCCCGCAACATCATCTGCGCTCTGGCCCGGCTCGACGGCCAGGTGATCGGCATCGTCGCCAACCAGCCGCAGTCGCTGGCCGGAGTCCTGGACATCGAGGCGTCCGAGAAGGCCGCCCGTTTCGTCCAGATGTGTGACGCCTTCAATATCCCCATCGTCACCCTGCTGGACGTCCCCGGCTTCCTGCCCGGCGTGGACCAGGAGCACGGCGGCATCATCAGGCACGGCGCCAAGCTGCTCTACGCGTACTGCAACGCCACGGTGCCCCGGATCTCCCTGATCCTGCGCAAGGCGTACGGCGGCGCCTACATCGTCATGGATTCGCAGTCCATCGGCGCGGACCTCACCTACGCCTGGCCGACCAACGAGATCGCCGTGATGGGCGCCGAGGGCGCGGCCAATGTCATCTTCCGCAAGCAGATCGCGGAGGCCGCGGACTCCGAGGCCATGCGGGCCCGTATGGTCAAGGAGTACAAGGCCGAGCTGATGCACCCCTACTACGCGGCCGAACGCGGCCTGGTCGACGATGTCATCGACCCGGCCGAGACCCGTGAGGTGCTGGCGGGCGCGCTCGCGATGCTCCGTACCAAGCACGCCGACCTGCCGTCCCGCAAGCACGGCAACCCTCCGCAGTGACCCGGCGCCCCGCGCCCCTCCCGCCAGAAGACTCCTCCCGCCGAGAAGACGGAGACACCACCTCCATGACAGAACCGACGAACGAATCCGTGCTGCGTGTCGAGAAGGGCTACGCCGGCCCCGAGGAACTGGCCGCCATCACGGCGGTCCTGCTGGCCCGCGCCGCGGCCCAGCCCGAGGTCCCCGCGCACCGCGGCCGCTCCACGGCCGGCTGGCGCAGGCTCGAACGCACCCCCGGCTTCCGCGCCCCGCACAGCTGGCAGGGCTGAGTCCCCGCGTCATCGGCGTCACGGCCCCCGCGTTCCGGCCCCGGAGCGCGGGGGCCCTCGCGTACCCGGCGCGCGCGGGCACGGAACACACGAGGTCCCCCGCACGTCCTGAGTGCGGGGGACCTCGTGGGAACGCCCATGGCTACCGGAGTCGGGCCATGAGGGCGTGTTCGACGAGGGTGATGAGTCCGCTTTTGGCGTCGGCGCGGTGGCGGGCGTCGGTGGTGATGATGGGGGTGTCGGGGCCGATCTGGAGTGCTTCGCGTACTTCGTCGGGGGTGTAGGGCTGGTGTCCGTCGAAGCCGTTGAGGGCGATGACGAAGGGGAGTCCTGAGTTTTCGAAGTAGTCGACGGCGGGGAAGCAGTCGGCGAGGCGGCGGGTGTCGACGAGGACGACGGCGCCGATGGCGCCGCGGACGAGGTCGTCCCACATGAACCAGAAGCGGTCCTGTCCGGGGGTGCCGAAGAGGTAGAGGATGAGGTCCTGGTCGAGGGTGATGCGGCCGAAGTCCATGGCCACGGTGGTGGTGGTCTTGTCTCCGGTGTGGGTGAGGTCGTCGATGCCGGCTGATGCGCTGGTCATGACGGCTTCGGTACGCAGCGGGTTGATCTCCGAGACGGCGCCGACGAACGTGGTCTTGCCCACGCCGAAGCCGCCCGCCACCACGATCTTCGCGCTGGTGGTTGAGCGGGCCGCACCGCCGCTAGAGCTTGCGAAGTCCACTGAGCACCCTTTCGAGCAGTGTCACGTCTGGCTGGCCCCCGGCGGCCTCGTCGCCGCCGGGCTGATGGATGGCGACAAGTCCGGCCTCCGCCAGGTCGGCTACGAGGATCCGGGCTACGCCGAGGGGGATGGAAAGGAGCGCCGAGATCTCGGCGACCGATTTGATCTCAAAACACAGGTGGCAGATCCGCTGGTGCTCGGGCAACTGCCCTTGCAACTGGGACGGGTCCGCCGTCGTACTGACCAGTGCCTCGATGGCGAGCTGGTAACGCGGCCGGGTCCGGCCGCCGGTCATGGCGTACGGGCGCACCAACGGATTGTGTGTGCCCGCGGGGGGATCGGCTGCCGGAGCGCGCCGGGGCTGTACCGGCTGGATACGGGGCCCCTGCGGCTCGTTGTACGGCTGCCGCTGCGGCGGGAGAGGCTGCCGCGGTCCGGGCGGACCGTCCTGGTAGCCCTGTCCGCCCTGGTTGTTCTGGTTGTTCTGGTTGTTCTGGACGTGCTGGGTGTTCTGTCTGCTCGGCGTGGAGGGAAAATTGAAGCGGTTCCGGGCGTGTTCACCAGGGAACTGCTGGGCACCGTCATAAGGGTGCCCGCCTGGGGGTGTAGCCACGTTTCCTCCTCCGACCGCCGGTCCATGTCCCTGTGGGGTCGCGCCACCGCACCCTACGGTGCGGCGGCGCTCAGCGCACTGTCCGTCAGTTGAGCAGACTTCCCTGGAGCTCGGCGCGCAGGTCCGGAGTGAGGACCGTGCCGGCGCGGTCGACCAGGAGGGCCATCTCGTATCCGACGAGGCCGATGTCGGCCTCGGGGTGGGCGAGTACGGCCAGCGAGGAGCCGTCGGAGATGGACATGATGAAGAGGAAACCACGCTCCATCTCGACGACTGTCTGGTTCACGGCGCCGCCTTCGAAGATCCGGGACGCCCCCGCGGTCAGCGAGGTGAGACCGGACGCCACGGCCGCGAGCTGATCGGCTCGGTCACGCGGGAAACCTTCGGACATGGCCAGCAGGAGTCCGTCGGCGGAGACCACCACGGTGTGGGACACCCCAGGGGTGTTGTCCACAAAGTTGGTGATCAACCAGTTGAGATTCTGCGCCGCCTGGCTCATCGGGCTCACACTAACGCTCCTGGTGGTAGGTACTGCCCGGGCCGTGGCCCGGTCCGTTCGTGTCCGCTCCCGCGTCGCGTCCCCGCTGGACGCCGCGCCGCAGGTTGCTCAACCTGCCGCGCACATCCTCCGGGGCCCGGGAGACCTGGGGGCCGCCCTGCGGGGTTTCTTCCGCCGATCCCTCGACGAGGTTGGCCTTGGGCACCCGGCGGGGGAGACCGGACGAGGTGATCCCGCCCGCCTTGGGCTCACGGAGCTTCTCGGCCCGCTGCTGGCGGTCGTCGTTCGTCGACCGCCAGTCCTGGGAACCGTCCGCACCGCTCTGCCCGTTCAGCGGGGTCCGTGCGGTCTGTCCTTCGTCCTGGCCCGTGGGCGCCCACTGCTGCTGGCCGCTGCCGCGGCGCGGCAGTCCCGCGTCGGTCAGCGCGTGGCTGGTGCTCGGGGAGGGACCCGGACGGTCGAAGCCTACGCGCTCGGGAACGATCTCGGGAGCGCTGTGGCCGGATTCCGGTTCCGGTCCCTGCTCAAGTTCGTACGTGCCCTGATAAGTACTCTGTTCGCCCCACTCGCCCTGATGGGCATGGGCGTCGAAGCCGCTCTCGTACGGTCCGCCGGAGTGCTGCGGCTCGGGCTGCGCGGCCTCCGGATACGGGATCCCCGGGGATTCCTGATAGCCGTTGGACGACTGGTACGTCTCGGGTGCCCGGTACTCGTCGTAGCCGGTCGCCCGCGGCGGTGCGTAGCCCTGCTCGTACGACGCCTCCTGCGGCGCGTACTGGCCGTCGGTCTCCTCGCGGTAGCCACTGTCCCGCCGCCCGCCGAAGGGCGGCTGTCCGCCGCCGGACGGCGTCCCCAGCGCGGCCCGCCGCTCCTCGCGTCGCAGCGTGCGGTTGACCGGATCCAGGCGGCGCGTGTCGTCCGTCCGCGGCTCCTCGTAACGGGAGTCGTCGAAGCCCAGCTCCGCGGCGGTCAGCATCGGAGTGGTCGGGAAGACCTGCTCCTCCGGCGGGAGTTGCTGGTCGGGGATGATCTGCGAGACCGTGAAGTCGTCGGCCGCCGCGGGCTCGCCGCCTCCGCCGCCGTGTGTGATCGCGTCGGGCAGCATGACCAGGGAGGTCGTACCGGCCTGCTCGCCGGAGGGGCGCAACTGGACGCGGATGCCGTGCCGGTCGGCGAGGCGGCCGACCACGAAGAGGCCCATGCGCTGGGAGACTGCGGCGTCCACGGTCGGCGGGTTGGCCAGCTTGTGGTTGATGTCCGCGAAGTCCTCGGCGGTGAGGCCGATGCCCTTGTCATGGATCTCGATCATCACCCGGCCGTCGGGCAGCCGGGTCGCGGTGACCCGTACCTTCGTCTGCGGCGAGGAGAACGTGGTGGCGTTCTCCAGCAGCTCGGCGAGCAGGTGCACCAGGTCGGTCACGGCCTGGCCGTGGATGTCCGTCTCGGGCACACCGCTCAGCTCGATGCGCTCGTACGACTCCACCTCGGAGGAGGCGGCCCGCAGCACGTCGACCAGGGGGACCGGCTGGTTCCAGCGGCGGCCCGGCTCCTCGCCGGCGAGCACCAGGAGGTTTTCGCCGTTGCGGCGCATACGGGTCGCCAGGTGGTCCAGCCTGAAGAGCGAGGCGAGCTGATCCGGGTCGGCCTCGTTGTTCTCCAGGTCCGTGATGAGGGTGAGCTGGCCCTCGATCAGCGACTGGTTGCGGCGCGACAGGTTGGTGAAGATCGCATTGACGTTTCCGCGGAGCATGGCCTGCTCGGCGGCGAGCCTGACCGCCTCGCGGTGGACCTGGTCGAAGGCGCGGGCGACTTCGCCGATCTCGTCGCGCGAGTCGATGGGGATGGGCTGGACCCGGGTGTCGACACGGCCGGGTTCGGCCCGGGAGAGCTGGTCGACCAGCATCGGCAGCCGCTGCTCGGCGATACCGAACGCGGCCGTACGCAGCGAGCGCATCGAGCGGCTCATCTGCCGGGCCATCATGCCGGCCAGGATGAAGGCGGCCAGCAGGGCGATCACCACGACGGCGCCATTGGTGATCGCGTCGTTCCTGGCGTTCTCCGAGATCTGCGCGGCGTCGGCCACGGCCTTGTCGACGAGATCCTTCTCGATCACCGTGTAGCCGTCGAACTTGGCGGTGGAGGCGGCCATCCACACCTCGGGCGTGACACCGCGGCCCGCGAGCTGCTCGGGGCTGGCGCCGGTGGCGATCGCGGCGACCATGCCGTCGAGGACGGAGCCCTCCCGGGTCGGCGGGGCCTTGAAGTCCTGGCCGGCCGCGGCGGCCTGCTGCTGGGCGGCGGCGAGCTTCCTGGCTCCCTCGGCCGTCTGCTTCTTCATGACGTCCTGGAGCTTGACGGTGTCCGCCTCGGTACCGCCGGAGACATACTCGCCGAGGGCGATGTCCTCCAGATACGCGTACGAGGAGAAGGCCATCGTCTGGCCGGCCCTGACGTCGTCCTTCTGGCTCGGTCTGACCAGCAGGTGCATCCCGATGGCGCGCTGCAGGGACTCGGCGGCCTTGGCGAGCTGGAGCGCGTAGACGGTACGGCCGTAGCTGGTGATGTTGCCGGTGCCGAGACCCAGCTCGTTGGCGAACTCCATGAGGGAGTGCTGGACCAGCACATAGCCCTCTTCGGTCGCCACGGGACCGCCGTTGCCGCCGCTCTTGTCCGGAGTCTCGATCCCCGCCGTGTAGGCGGTCTTCCTGAGCCCTTCCAGCTTGGGCTCTTCGGCCCGGAACAGGCTGAGGCGGCGCTGGAGGCCCTGCTTCGCGGGCATGTCACGGACCGCGGTGTCGAATTTCCGCTTCGCCGCGTCCGTGGCCGCCCGGGCCTGGGCGACGGCGGGCGCGTCGCGCTTGTTGGTCAGCAGCGGCTGAGCGGTGAGGTCCCGCTCGTTGAGCAGCGCCTGGCCGTACTCCGAGGCGGCCCGTACGACAAGTGCCGTGGCCTCGGCGTCCTGCGCCTCCTGCCAGGTGTCGAGGGACGCCTTGACCTGGAAGCCGCCCATCACCAGGCCGACCAGCACGGGAATGAGGAGAATCGCGTTCAGCCGGGTGCGTACCCGCCAGTTGCGGGGGGAGAGCCGACTGGGGCTGCCGGCCGCGGGTGGCGTGCCGGTCGTGGCCGCAGGCGGCACCGCTGCGCGCGGCGGCGGGGTGAAGTTGCCCCGCGCCTGTTGCTCCGCGGAGCTCGTCTTGCTTCGCCTCACTCGACCAACAACCTCTCGGCGTCGGCACCTACGTTGTGCCGTTTTTCGTTCGGGCCGTACTACTCGGGAGTTGTCGAATTCCAGCACGGGGAACGGCCGCATTCCAAACAGCAGGAATCAGCCATTCCGAGTGATCCAAGCCTCTAGTAAAACGGGCATAAAGAGCGAGTCACGGCAAAAGGCGGGTTCGATATGAGCGCAGCGGTACCAGCCGAGTGCGTCGGGTGTCCGGAGCCGGTGAAACCTCTGTCGAAATGTTATGAACGCGGAGGCGGGCCGTGTCGAAAGACACAGCCCACCTCCGCGGAAGTGTACGACAACTGCCGTATCCGGCCGTCTACTTGAGTCGGGCCATGAGGGCGTGTTCGACGAGGGTGATGAGTCCGCTTTTGGCGTCGGCGCGGTGGCGGGCGTCGGTGGTGATGATGGGGGTGTCGGGGCCGATCTGGAGTGCTTCGCGTACTTCGTCGGGGGTGTAGGGCTGGTGTCCGTCGAAGCCGTTGAGGGCGATGACGAAGGGGAGTCCTGAGTTTTCGAAGTAGTCGACGGCGGGGAAGCAGTCGGCGAGGCGGCGGGTGTCGACGAGGACGACGGCGCCGATGGCGCCGCGGACGAGGTCGTCCCACATGAACCAGAAGCGGTCCTGTCCGGGGGTGCCGAAGAGGTAGAGGATGAGGTCCTGGTCGAGGGTGATGCGGCCGAAGTCCATGGCCACGGTGGTGGTGGTCTTGTCTCCGGTGTGGGTGAGGTCGTCGATGCCGGCTGATGCGCTGGTCATGACGGCTTCGGTACGCAGCGGGTTGATCTCCGAGACGGCGCCGACGAACGTGGTCTTGCCCACGCCGAAGCCGCCCGCCACCACGATCTTCGCGCTGGTGGTTGAGCGGGCCGCACCGCCGCTAGAGCTTGCGAAGTCCACTGAGCACCCTTTCGAGCAGTGTCACATCCGGCGTGCCGCCGGCCTCTCCATTGCCTGGCTGGTGGATGGCCACCATGCCCGCCTCTGCCAGGTCGGCCACCAGAATGCGGGCGACCCCGAGCGGCATCGTCAGCAGCGCCGACACCTCCGCGACGGATTTGACCTCCCGGCACAGGTGGCAGATCCGCTGGTGCTCGGGGAGCAGGGTGGCGAGATGTGCCGGGTCTGCCGTCGTACTGACCAGTGCCTCGATGGCGAGCTGGTACCGCGGCCGGGTCCGGCCGCCGGTCATGGCGTACGGGCGTACCAGCGGTTGGTCGCCTTCAGGACCGTACGAGGCGTCGACTGAGACGCCGTACGGATCGTGAGAGGCGGGTGGCGGGGTCATGAATCCTCCGGGCGTGACAGCAAGATGTCTGCGTGCCGTCTGACTTGGCCGGTGGGGGGCCGGATGGGCGGCCTGACGGTGGTGGAGCTGGGGGCTGTGCCTGGAAGCCTCAGTGCAACAGGCTTCCCTGGAGCTCGGCGCGCAGGTCCGGAGTGAGGACCGTACCGGCGCGGTCGACCAGGAGGGCCATCTCGTATCCCACCAGGCCGATGTCGCACTCGGGGTGGGCGAGCACGGCCAGGGAGGAACCGTCGGAGACGGACATGAGGAAGAGGAAGCCGCGCTCCATCTCCACCACGGTCTGGTTGACCGGGCCGCCTTCGAAGATCCGGGACGCCCCCGCGGTCAGCGAGGTGAGACCGGACGCCACGGCCGCGAGCTGATCGGCTCGGTCGCGGGGGAAGCCCTCGGACATGGCCAGCAGAAGTCCGTCTGCGGAGACCACCACCGTGTGGGACACCCCAGGGGTGTTGTCCACGAAGTTGGTGATCAACCAGTTCAGATTCTGCGCAGCCTGACTCATCGGACTCAACTAACGCTCCTGCTGGTGAGAGTTGCCGAGGTTGAAGCCGCTGTTCGCCGGGCCGGTGTTGCCGGCCTGACGACCCTGCTGGATACCCCGACGGAGATTGGTCAGCCGGCCGCGTACGTCAGCGGGCGCACGCGAGACCTGCGGACCGGCCTGGTTGTTCTGTTCCTGTGCGGTGCCGGGCACCAGATTGGCGCGCGGCACCCGGCGGGGCAGACCGGAGGTGGTGATGCCGCCCGCCGCGGGCTTCTTGACCCGCTCGGCCTGGCGTACCAGCTCGTCGTTGGGAGACGTGCGCCAGGAGGAGGTGACCCCGGTGCCGTTGGCGCCAGGACCGTTCATGCCCGGGCCATGGCCGCCCGGACGGTTGGCGGGCTCGCGCTGCGGCATCGGATCCCGCCGCTGCGGCTGAGCCGGGTGGGACGGGCCCTGCTGGTGCGGCGCCTGCTGCTGGCCGCCCTGCTGTGTGCCGTGGAACCAGTTCGTCTCCAGGTTGTCGAACAGCGGGGTACGGCCGTCACCGGGACCGGCCGGAGGCAGCGCCTCGGGCTGCTGCTGGTGCGGCGGTCCCTGCTGGCGGTAGCCGCCCTGTGAACCG
This sequence comes from Streptomyces sp. NPDC006923, assembly GCF_040635655.1. NCBI lineage: Bacteria > Bacillati > Actinomycetota > Actinomycetes > Kitasatosporales > Streptomycetaceae > Streptomyces > Streptomyces sp. NPDC006923. The sequence continues at coordinate 108,190 of NZ_JBEYIF010000018.1, read as the reverse complement.
GGCGCCGGCGCCGGGGGCCGGGGAGCGTTGTAGTCCTGCTGGGCGCCGTAGCCCTGCGGAGCGTTGTAGTCCTGCTGCGGGGCGTTGTAGTCGGACGGGGCGCGGAAGCCGGACTGGCTGGTGTAGTCCTGCTGCGTGCCGTAGTCCTGCTGGGCCGGGTAGTCCTGGCGGTAGCCCGCCGGGGCGTTGAAGTCCGGCCGCGGGAACTGGGCCGTGGCCGCGACGTCCGCGGGACCGCCCTGCTGGGGGATGCCCGCGTCGGGCCGGGGACCGTTCAGGTCCGGGCGCTGGAACTCCGCGGTGGAACCGGGGCCCTGCTGCTCGGCCGACGGCCGCGCGTACTGGCCCGTGGAGTCGTGCTCCTCGTGGCCGCGCGGCGCGTCCAGCGGGGAACGCTGCTGTTCGGCACCCCAGCTCGTGGTCTCGGGGCGCTGGGACCGCTGCGGCTGCGGGTTGCCGCCCGGCAGCTCGGCGCGCGGTCCGCCGGGCGGCGGGAGCTGCCGGCCGCGGTCGGGTGCGCCGCCCTGCTGGAAGGCGTTCTGGGCACGGCCGCTGAAGCCGTTCTGGCCGGGCTGGCCGTTCTGGGTGTGCGGGCCCGGCTGGCCGTTCTGACCCAGCGGGGCGCCCGGATAGTCCGTGCGGCCCTGGCCGTTCTGGCCGGGTCCGTTCTGGCCCTGGCCGCCCTGGTTCGGCGCGCCGAAGGCGTTCTGGCCGAAGACGCTGGGCAGACCGGAGTCCTGACGCGGCGGGTCCTGCCGGCCGCCGGCCTGCGGACCGCCCTGCGTTCCGTCACGGGCGGGCAGCGCGGCGCGCGGGCTCGTACCGGCGCCGACCTGGCCGCGCGGCGAACCGGCGCCGAGACCGGGACGGCCGCCGCCGGCCGCACCGGGAGCGCCGGGAGTGCCGGTCAACTGGCCGCCGGCCCCGGCCGGAGGCTGGCCCCCGCCGTTCTGGGCACCGGCGCCCGGCCTGCCCACCGGGGCCTTCTTGCCGCCGTGCGCGACATCGACCGGCAGCATGACCAGCGCGGTCGTACCACCGGAGTCGGAGGGCCTGAGCTGGATCCGGATGCCGTGGCGCAGGGACAGCCGGCCGACCACGAACAGACCCATGCGGCGGGAGACCGAGACGTCCACGGTGGGCGGCGAGGCGAGCCGCTCGTTGATCGCGGCGAGGTCCTCCGGGGAGAGGCCGATACCGGTGTCGTGGATCTCGACCAGTACGCGTCCGTCGGGCAGCGCGTGACCGGTGACCCGGACCTTCGTCTGCGGCGAGGAGAACGACGTCGCGTTCTCCAGCAGCTCGGCGAGCAGGTGCACCAGGTCGTTGACGACGCGTCCGGCGACCTCGGTCGCGGGGACCGAGGACAGCTCGATGCGCTCGTACTGCTCCACCTCGGAGGCGGCGGCACGGAGCACGTCGACCAGCGGCACCGGCCGGGTCCAGCGGCGGCCCGGTTCCTCACCGGCGAGGACCAGGAGGTTCTCGCCGTTACGGCGCATACGGGTCGCGAGGTGGTCCAGCTTGAAGAGCGAGGAGAGCTGGTCCGGGTCGGCCTCACGGGATTCCAGCTCGGAGATCAGGGAGAGCTGGCGCTGGATGAGGCCCTGGCTGCGGCGCGAGAGGTTGGTGAACATCGCGTTGACGTTGCCTCGCAGCAGGGCCTGCTCGGCGGCGAGGCGGACCGCCTCGCGGTGCACGTCGTCGAAGGCCGTGGCGACCTGGCCGATCTCGTCCCGGGAGTGCACACCGACCGACTCGACGGAGGTGTCGACGTCCTGCGGGTCCGACTCGGAGAGCTGCTTGACCAGTTCGGGCAGGCGTTCCTGGGCGACCTTGGTCGCCGTGTCCTGGAGCCGGCGCAGCGAGCGGATCATGGAGCGGGCCACCACGAAGGCGCCGACCAGCGAGACGCCGAGGACGACGAGGATCAGCGCGGCGTTGATGAGCGCCTCGCGCTGCGAGTCGTTGCGCAGCTCGCGGGCCTTGCCCTCCATCTCGCCCAGCAGCGTGGCCTCGATGGTCTTCATCGCGTTGATCCGCGTGGACGCCTGGTCGGTCCAGTCCAGATACGAGCGCGGCGGCGCCTTGGCCAGGCCGTCGGAGTTGTCCAGCACCCGGTCCGCGTACTTCTCCGCGGCGTCGATCTCCGAGCTGCCCTGGCCGTTCAGCGGAGCCATCAGCTCTTCGGCGTCGCCGCCCATGGACTCGTACAGCGAGCTGAAGGAGGTGAGGGCGTTCTGCTCCTTGGTCGCCGCGGCCAGACCGTAGAGACGGTCGTTCTCGGTGAGCTTGCCCCGCGTCTTGTCGGTGGACGGCAGCGCGGCGGCGATGATCGCCCGCTGGATGGAGGCGTACTCCTTGGCGGACGAGAACGCGGCCAGCGCGCGGGTCCGCTTGATCATGTCCGGGTTGCTGGTGGCCTGGGCCATGTCCTGCGAGAGGCTCAGCAGCGAGTCGATCAGACCGCTGTACGCGTCCACCGTCAGGGAGTGCGAGTCCGACCCCGAGGCGTAGGCGTCCTTGCGGATCTCATTGATCTGGTTGACCTGGGTGGCGATCTGGTTGACGTTCGAGCGGATACTCTCCAGCGCCTCGTCGCCATCGGTGTTCCCGATGTCGACCGTGGCGTCGAGGAACGCCTTCTTCGCCCGGTCGGTCTTGGTACGGCGGTCCTGGACCTTGAAGTCCTTGGAGCCCATGCCGTTGGTGAGGGGACCTGCCGAGTCGTCACGCTCCGCCTGGAGCGCGGCGGCGAGGGTGGTCGCCTCCTTGGTCATCTTGGTCAGCAGCTGCATGTGCTCCAACTGCTGAATCTCATTCAGCGACTCATTGATCCTGAGTCCGCCCAGGGTGGTGGCCGCGACCACCGGCAGGGTGAGCAGAGCCACCAGCCGGGTGCTGATGCGCCAGTTGCGCAGGGCTATTCGTGAGCCCGCGTCAGGTGGTGCCACGGGCTGCTTCGGCGCGGCCGAAGTGCCCTCGCCACCCGGCGCCGTCCCGGGGTGTCCGCCGCGGCCGCCGCTCTCGCCGGAGGGGGCCGGGCCCGGGTTCTGGGTGTGCTGGGGCGAGGAGCCGCGGTCGGTTCCGCCGCGGGGCTCCTGCTCCGCCGCAGCACTGCTATCCCTCTTGTAACGTCCCTGCACTAGCGTCGCAACCTCTGGACCAGGCGTCCTGCCGCAGAACGGCGGGACGGTGTCGGCGTCGTGGGGCGCAGAACGCTCCCCATGGTGGTCGTGAGTGACCGGCGCAGCTCCCCTTCCCCGCCGCCACTCGGCGCTGCGTTGCGCCTCTGCGCGCCGGTTTGAAACCCGCGGCGGTGGGGGGAATTCCAGCACAGTGCAGGATCTCCAACAAGGGCCGAGGGTAGGGCCGTGACCTGTATGACTGGGCGTGAGCGGCGAGTCACAAGCCGTAGAAAGCGTTCACGGAGAAACCGGGCTTATTCCGGCGATCTGCTTACGGGTGGGGGGTGTCCGGGACCTGATGATCAGCAGCGGAATGGAACGTTCAGTAGTGCAATGTCCGTTTCAGTGATGCTCCATCGCTGTCCGTAATGAGAGAAATGCCGGTGGAGTCGTGAGCAAACTCACACGGAGATCGCCGGTGGATCCCCGTTCCGGCGGGAATCGGATGTTTAGCCTGGCGCTTTACTGGGATGGCAATTCCGGCACCGGCGCCCCGCGCGCCCCTCTACCTGACAGGGTCTGACGCCACAGATGAAGACGACGAAGACGTTCCGCGCCACAGCCAACCCCCGGCGCACCACACTGGCGCACCTCAAGGACCTCAAGGACCTCAAAGGTCTCAAGGGCGCCGAGGGCCTGGCCCCCGCGGAGCACCCGGAGCATCGCGCCGTTCTGCCGGCCCGGACCGCCAACCCCCGCCGTACGATCCTGATGGACGTGCCCGAGGCCAAGTAGGTTCCACGCCCGCGCCGATGGCTCCGTCCGCCCGGCCCCGGCCCGCCCGGCCGGGTCCGTACGGGACGGCATCCGGTGACGCGCGCGGAGCACCGGCCCCGCACCGGGCGCGTCGGGGGCACTCCGGCGGTGCGGCGAGGTGACGGCGCGGGCGCGTCGCGGGCCCGCGAAGATCCGCCGCGCATGGCCTAGCCTGGAGCGTCAGTCTCCAGACCAGCCAGCAAGTGAGGGGCGACAGCATCCCGTGCGCATCGCCAGATTCTCCATCGACGGCAATGTCGCCTTCGGCGCGGTCGAGGGCGAAGGCAGCGGCGACTCCGCCGGCCTCGTCCTCGACATCATCAAGGGCATTCCGTACACCGACTTCGAGCTCTCCGGCACCAAGGTCCCGCTGAGCAAGGTACGGCTGCTCCCGCCCGTGCTCCCCAACAAGGTCGTGGGCATCGGCCGCAACTACGCGGAGCACGCGGCGGAGCTGGGCAACGAGGTCCCCGAGGCACCCGTCGCCTTCTTCAAGCCCACCACCTCGGTGATCGGTTCCGGCGACGCGATCGAGTACCCCTCCTTCTCCAGCGAGGTCCACTACGAGGCCGAACTGGCCGTCGTTATCGGCCGGCTGTGCCGTGAGGTCCCGCGCGAGCGCGTGAAGGACGTCATCTTCGGCTACACCTGCGCCAATGACGTCACCGCCCGCGACGCCCAGAAGCGGGAGAAGCAGTGGGCCCGCGCCAAGGGCTTCGACACCTCGTGCCCGCTCGGCCCCTGGGTGGAGACCGATCTCGACCCGTCCGACGTGACCATCCAGTGCACGGTCAACGGCGAGCAGCGCCAACTGGGCCGTACGAGCGAGATGATCCGCTCCATCGAGGACCTGGTCGTCCACATCACCGAGGCCATGACCCTGCTTCCGGGCGACGTCATCCTCACGGGCACCCCCGCGGGGGTCGGCCCCCTCAGCGTCGGCGACGAGGTCGCCGTCACCATCGAAGGCATCGGCACTCTCACCAACAGGGTGATCAAGCGTGGCTAGCGCACACATCGGTACGGACAAGCACGTCCGGGTACGTTTCTGTCCCTCGCCGACCGGCAACCCGCATGTGGGTCTGGTCCGCACCGCCCTGTTCAACTGGGCCTTCGCCCGGCACACCGGCGGCACCCTGGTCCTGCGGATCGAGGACACCGACGCGGCGCGCGACTCCGAGGAGTCGTACGTCCAGCTCCTCGACGCGCTGCGGTGGCTGGGGCTCGACTGGGACGAGGGCCCCGAGGTCGGCGGCCCGCATGAGCCGTACCGCCAGTCGCGGCGGATGGACATCTACCGCGACACCGCCGAGAAGCTCCTCGCGGCCGGCCACGCGTACCACTGCTACTGCACCGCTGAGGAGCTGGAGGCCCGCCGCGACGCGGCCCGCGCCGCCGGCCGGCCCTCGGGCTACGACGGCCACTGCCGCGATCTCACCGACGAGCAGCGGGCGGCGTATGTGGCCGAGGGCCGCAGTGCCATCGTCCGCTTCCGGATGCCCGACGAGCCGATCACCTTCACGGACCTCGTCCGCGGCGAGCTGACCTTCACCCCGGAGAACGTCCCGGACTACGGCATCGTCCGTGCCAACGGCGCCCCCCTCTACACGCTCGTCAATCCGGTCGACGACGCGCTGATGGAGATCACCCATGTGCTGCGCGGCGAGGACCTGCTCTCCTCCACCCCGCGCCAGGTCGCGCTCTACCGGGCGCTGATCGAGCTGGGCATCGCCAAGGACATCCCGGCCTTCGGGCATCTCCCCTATGTCATGGGCGAGGGCAACAAGAAGCTCTCCAAACGCGATCCGCAGTCCTCCCTCAACCTCTACCGCGAGCGGGGTTTCCTGCCCCAGGGGCTGCTCAACTACCTCTCGCTGCTGGGCTGGTCCCTCTCCGCCGACCGCGACATCTTCTCCATGGAGGAGATGGTCGCCGCCTTCGACATCGCGGACGTCAACGCCAACCCGGCCCGTTTCGACCTGAAGAAGGCCGAGGCGATCAACGCCGACCACATCAGGCAGCTCGATGTGAAGACGTTCACCGAGGCGTGCGGTCCCTGGCTCAGGGCCCCGTACGCGCCCTGGACGCCGGAGTCCTTCGACGCGGCGGCCTTCGAGGCGCTGGCGCCGCTGGCCCAGACCCGGGTCACCGTCCTCTCGGACATCACCGCCAATGTCGACTTCCTCTTCCTCGACGAGCCGGTGTCGGACGAGGCGTCCTGGGCCAAGGCCATGAAGCCGGGCGCGGACGCTCTGCTGGCCACCGCCCGTACGAAGATCGCCGAGGCGGACTGGAACGCGGAGGCCCTCAAGAACGCGGTGCTCGCGGCCGGCGAGGAGCACGGCCTCAAGCTCGGCAAGGCCCAGGCGCCGGTCCGGGTCGCGGTCACCGGCCGCACGGTGGGCCTGCCGCTCTTCGAGTCCCTGGAGATCCTGGGCCGTGAGCGCACGCTGTCGCGTATCGACGCGGCGCTGGCGAAGGTGCGGCCGGCCGCGTAACCGGCGCGCCCGGTACGGGCGGCGGTGGTCACAGGACCGGTGGCCACCCCCGCCCGTGCTCGCGTCTACCGCCCGGTACGGATCACCGATCCGGGCCGCTGCCAGGACCGCCGCGAGCACATACCCGTTTTGGAGCGGTGTCCGGCATCGGGTAATGTTCTTCCTGCGCACCCCGGGAAGGCCGAAAGGTCCGGCCGGGAAACGCAGACCAAACAAACCCCCACATCTGGGGGTTCAGTTTTGGTGGGCTATGGTGTAATTGGCAGCACGACGGTTTCTGGTTCCGTTAGTCTAGGTTCGAGTCCTGGTAGCCCAGCGCAGATGTTTCTGCAACGCCCCCGTTGTGTAGCGGCCTAGCACGCTGCCCTCTCACGGCAGTAGCGCCGGTTCGAATCCGGTCGGGGGTACAGATCCTTCTCTCCGATGCTTTCGGGTCGCACCCGGACGCGTCGATGCAGGATCGCTAGGGCCCCCGTTGTGTAGCGGCCTAGCACGCTGCCCTCTCACGGCAGTAGCGCCGGTTCGAATCCGGTCGGGGGTACTGGATTGAAATCACCATGGGCTATGGTGTAATTGGCAACACGACGGTTTCTGGTTCCGTTGTTCTAGGTTCGAGTCCTGGTAGCCCAGCGCAGTAGTTTCTGCAATGCCCCCGTTGTGTAGCGGCCTAGCACGCTGCCCTCTCACGGCAGTAGCGCCGGTTCGAATCCGGTCGGGGGTACCCATCGAGAAGGCCCTCCGCGAACGCGGAGGGCCTTCTCGCTTCCCTCACCCCCCTCACGCGTCGCAACCGCCCTCGCCGAAGCGCCTGTTGGACTCCTCGGTCTCCGCCAGCCGGCGCAGGCTCAGCAGCACCGGCTCGTACAGCACGGTCAGCGCGACCGCGGCCTCGATCTGTTCGTACGCCGTCCCGTACCGCTCGATCATGTCCAGGTCGGTGACGGCGAGTTCACCGGCGAGCCGCCCGTACGCCAGCAGGTCCCCGAGGTCGCACGGGTAACCCGTCCTGGCGAGCCCGGCGATCGAGGCGACCAGCGTCCGGTAGGCGGGGGAGCGGTCCCCGTCCTGGCGCGCCATGGTCCAGCCGAGCTCCTCCAGCAGCGCGTCCGCCCGTTGGCGTGCCGTCCGCGCCGCCTCGTCCCGGCCGTCCGCGTCGGCGGAGCCCTGCGGCAGCGCCCAGACCGCGGCGCCGAGCCGCATGTGATGGTCGAGCGACTCGTCCTCCACCGCGACCAGGACCTCCCGGGCCGTGGCCACCGGCATCCGTCCCACCTGGATCAGCGCCCGCACCAGGCGCAGCCGGCGCAGGTGGTCCTCGTCGTATTCGGCCTGGGTGGCGCTGATCCGGCGGCCGGGCCGGAGCAGTCCCTCCCGCAGGTAGTACTTGATCGTGGCGGTGGGGATCCCGCTGCGATCGCTCAGCTCCGCCATGCGCATACCGGTTGCACCTTCCACTGGATAGTGGAACTATCTAATCATGGATAGTTCCACTATCCAGTTCCGAGCGATGACCGGCGAACGGGGACGGGCATGACCACGAGGACGATCGAGGGACGGATGACCGCGCGGGGCGGCGGGGAGGTGACCGTCTTCCTGATCGGGATGCGGATCAACAAGTTCCGCGCCGTGCGGAGCTGGTGGCCGGTGGCGCGGGCGATGCCGAGGATGCTCAAGGAGCTGTCGCGGGACCGGGAGAGCGGGCTGATCGGCGCCACGACGCTGGTGGGCGGACCGCGGCTGGTGTATCTCGTCCAGTACTGGGACTCGAAGGAGAAGCTGCTGGCGTACGCCTCCGCGCCGGACCGGGAGCACCGGCCGGCCTGGGCGGCCTTCAACCGCCGGCTGCGGGCGGGCCGGGGTGAGGTGGGTTTCTGGCACGAGACCTATGTCGTCCCGGCCGGATCGTACGAGAGCGTCTACATCAACATGCCGGAGTTCGGGCTCGGCAGGGCCACCGGAGTCGTCCCGGTGGGGAGCCGCGGCGAGAGCGCGGCCGACCGTCTCGCGGCCGGGGCGCGCCGGCCGGACGGGGCCTGAGCGGGCCCGGGGCCGAGCCGGGTCCGAGGCGACGTACCGGCAGGGGCGGGCTCAGCCGGTACGGCGCAGCGCCTCGCTCAGCCGGCCGGCCGCGTCGATCACGGCCTGGGCGTGCATGCGGCCCGGGTGCCGGGTGAGCCGCTCGATCGGACCTGACACCGAGACCGCGGCCACCACGCGGTTCGAAGGGCCGCGCACCGGCGCGGAGACCGAGGCCACGCCCGGCTCGCGCTCGCCGATCGACTGGGCCCAGCCCCGGCGGCGTACCCCCGACAGCGCCGTGGCCGTGAACCGGGCTCCCTGAAGACCCCGGTGCAGCCGCTCCGGCTCCTCCCAGGCCATCAGGATCTGGGCCGAGGAGCCCGCCTTCATGGTCAGTGTGGAACCCACCGGGACCGTGTCCCGCAGACCCGACAGCCGCTCCGCCGCCGCCACGCATATCCGCATGTCGCCCTGGCGGCGGTAGAGCTGCGCGCTCTCGCCGGTCACATCCCGCAGATGTGTGAGGACGGGCCCCGCCGTGGCCAGCAGCCGGTCCTCGCCCGCCGCTGCGGCCAGCTCCGCCAGCCGCGGGCCCAGGATGAAGCGGCCCTGCATGTCCCTGGCCACCATCCTGTGGTGTTCCAGTGCCACGGCCAGCCGGTGGGCCGTGGGTCGTGCGAGCCCGGTCGCCGCGACCAGCCCGGCGAGGGTGGCCGGACCGGACTCCAGGGCGCTCAGTACCAGAGCAGCCTTGTCGAGAACGCCGACGCCACTAGAGTTGTCCATGAAACGATACTCGCGTCTCACTCTGTGAAACGCAAGTTCATTTTCCCGGGGAACTTGCAAACCTGTAAGGACGGGCTCGCGGACCAGGAGCCCACAGCCGGCGTCGTGCGGGCGGGGGAAGCGCGGACGCGGGCCCACATATCTCTAGAAGCGCCGCCGCACACGGCCGGCCGGAGGGAAAGCGATGGGTAGGACACTCGCGGAGAAGGTCTGGGACGATCATGTCGTCCGGCGCGCAGAGGGCGAGCCCGACCTCCTCTTCATCGATCTGCACCTGCTGCACGAGGTGACCAGCCCCCAGGCCTTCGACGGCCTCCGTATGAGCGGCCGGCGGGTCCGGCGGCTCGACCTCACCATCGCGACCGAGGATCACAACACCCCGACCCTCGACATCGACAAGCCCATCGCGGACCCGGTCTCGCGCGTCCAGCTCGAAACACTGCGCAAGAACTGCGCGGACTTCGGCGTGCGGCTGCACCCGCTGGGCGATGTCGAGCAGGGCGTCGTCCATGTCGTGGGCCCGCAGCTCGGTCTGACCCAGCCCGGCACCACCGTCGTCTGCGGTGACAGCCACACCTCCACGCACGGCGCTTTCGGCGCGCTGGCGTTCGGCATCGGCACCAGTCAGGTCGAGCATGTCCTGGCCACCCAGACGCTGCCCCTGGCCCGTCCCAAGACCATGGCCATCACGATCGAGGGCGAACTGCCCGAGGGCGTCACCGCCAAGGACCTGATCCTCGCCGTCATCGCCAGGATCGGCACCGGCGGCGGCCAGGGCTACATCCTCGAATACCGGGGCTCGGCCATCGAGAAGCTCTCGATGGAGGCCCGGATGACCATCTGCAACATGTCGATCGAGGCCGGCGCCAGAGCGGGCATGATCGCTCCGGACGAGACCACCTTCGCCTATCTGAAGGGCCGCGACCACGCGCCCGAGGGCGCGGACTGGGACGCGGCGGTCGCCTACTGGCGCACGCTGCGCACCGACGACGACGCGGTCTTCGACGCCGAGGTCTTCATCGACGCCGCCGAACTGGCCCCCTTCGTCACCTGGGGAACCAACCCCGGCCAGGGCGCGCCGCTCTCCTCGCACGTCCCCGACCCGGCTTCGTACGAGGACGCCTCGGAGCGGCACGCCGCAGAAAAGGCCCTGGAGTACATGGGGTTGACCGCGGGGCAGGCGCTGCGCGACATCAGTGTCGACACCGTCTTCGTAGGCTCCTGCACCAACGGCCGTATCGAGGACCTGCGCTCGGCCGCCTCCGTCCTGGACGGCCGCAAAATCGCCGACGGCGTAAGGATGCTGGTGGTCCCCGGCTCGGTGCGGGTCGCGCTCCAGGCCGTCGAGGAGGGTCTGGACAAGGTCTTCACCGCCTTCGGAGCCGAATGGCGGCACGCCGGATGCTCGATGTGCCTGGGCATGAACCCCGACCAACTGGCGCCCGGCGAGCGCGCCGCGTCCACCTCCAACCGCAACTTCGAGGGCAGGCAGGGCAAGGGCGGCCGTACGCACCTGGTCTCGCCCCAGGTCGCCGCCGCCACCGCCGTCCTCGGCCGTCTGGCCTCGCCCGCCGATCTGTCCGACGCCGATGCCGGCGCCCGTACGCCCGCTGGAGCGCGATAACCATGGAAGCCTTCACCACCCACACCGGCCGGGCCGTCCCGCTGCGCCGCGGCAATGTCGACACCGACCAGATCATCCCGGCCCACTGGCTCAAGAAGGTCACGCGCGACGGTTTCGAGGACGGGCTCTTCGAGGCATGGCGCAAGGACTCCGAGTTCGTCCTCAACCGCCCGGAGTACGCCGGGGCCACGGTGCTGGTCGCGGGTCCCGACTTCGGCACCGGATCCTCCCGGGAACACGCCGTCTGGGCCCTGCAGAACTACGGCTTCAAAGCCGTCATCTCGTCGAGGTTCGCCGACATCTTCCGCGGCAACTCGCTCAAGAACGGTCTGCTGACCGTGGTTCTGGATCAGCCGACCGTCGACGCCCTCTGGGAGCTCGTGGAGAGCGACCCGCAGGCGGAGATCACCGTCGACCTGGAGCAGCGACAGGTCCGGGCGTCCACCGCCGACGGCGCGCGGTTGATGGCTGATTTCGAACTTGACGAGAACGCCCGCTGGCGCTTGCTGAACGGTCTTGACGACATCAGCCTCACCCTTCAGAACGAGGCGGAGATCGCCGCGTACGAGGCCGCGAGGCCGTCCTTCAAACCGCGCACAATTACCGTCTGAGCAGCGCTTTTACCCCTCTGCACCCCCTGCCTCCCGGCAGGGGGTGCAGTTGCTTGTTGAGCCCCCGTCCGGCGACAACTCGCCCCAGATGGCACAATCGGTGCATGGAACGCGACAGCCAACTCAAGCTCTACGGGTTAGTCGCCGGACAACTGAAACTGGCGCACGCGAAGGTGCGTGAACTGCAAGTCCCGGAGGGCGTACGGATGGCGCTCTCCCGGAAGCTGCTGGTCATCACGGCCGCGGCGAAGCACGATCTCCCGGACGCGGCAAGGCGTCTGGACCGTCTGCTGAAGGACCTCGACGAGGGTCGTTTTCCAGAAGGTGACTGACCTCCGCGGATCTCCGCCAGGTCGACTTCGTTGCGGCACTAGGGTGATTAGCCCGTTTCGTGTTTGATTTGCGGTATATATCTGCCTAACGTGCGAAAAAGCTTGAACACTTTCGTTCTGGCAATGTCTCCGAAGGGGAAGACGTGAACAAGGCGCAGCTCGTAGAAGCGATTGCGGACAAGGTCGGCGGCCGCCAGCAGGCCGCGGACGCCGTCGACGCGGTACTCGACGCGATCGTCCGCGCGGTGGTCGCGGGCGACCGGGTCTCGGTCACCGGCTTCGGTTCCTTCGAGAAGGTCGACCGCCCGGCCCGTTACGCGCGTAACCCGCAGACGGGCGAGCGGGTCCGGGTCAAGAAGACCTCGGTGCCGCGGTTCCGCGCGGGTCAGGGCTTCAAGGACCTGGTCAGCGGCTCGAAGAAGCTCCCCAAGAACGATGTGGCAGTCAAGAAGGCCCCCAAGGGCAGCCTCTCCGGCGGATCTTCCACCCGTACGACCGCCAAGGCCGCGGCCAAGAAGGCCACCGCCAAGAAGGCGACCTCGGCGAAGAAGACGGCCGCCAGGAAGACCACGACGGCCAAGACCACGGCGAAGAAGACCAGCGCCGCGGCGAAGAAGACCGCGGCCAAGCAGGCCCCGGCGGCCAAGAAGGCCACCGCCACGGCCAAGAAGACGGCGCCGGCGAAGAAGGCGACGGCCAAGAAGGCCCCGGCCGCGAGGAAGGCCACCGCGCGCACGACCACCGCGAAGAAGACCGCCACCAGGTAGGCGGCACAGGGCCATACGCGCCGGGCCGGGCTCCCCTCGGGGAGCCCGGCCCGCGGCGTTCGTCCGGCGCGCCCGGCCAGAACCGGGGGACGCGCGGACTCAGAACGTGTACAGCGTCACCAGCGTGATCCGCCGCGCGGCGCCCTCGCCCTCGGTCTCGATCCGCACCCGCTGGCCCGGCCTGAGCAGCCGCAGCCCGCCGGCGTCGAACGCCTCGGCGTCGAACTCCACCGGGGTGCCGTCGTCCAGCAGCACACTCCCGCTGCGGGTTCCGGATTCGTATGTGTACGCGGTCGCCTGCATGGCGGCAGCGTATCGGCCCCGCCCGATCCCCCCGCTCAGTGGCCGGGCCGTGCGGCCGGGAGCTGTCCGAACGCCGCGTACCGCCGCGCCGTGTACGGGCCGAGCCCCAGCGCCGCGGCCACCAGCAGATCGTCGCCCGTGTCGACGTCCCGGCGTACGGAATCCACCTCCGCCAGGACTATTTCCACCGCGCCCGAGGACAAATGGCGGCTCCTGGACGGACCGCCGAAAGCCGGACCCAATTCCGAATTCGGTGAGGCCGCCAGCAATGTCGTACCGATTTCGGCGGCGTCCGCGAGAAATGCGCGAGGGAATTCCGCCGCGGCGTCCAGTACACGGGCCAGTTCGCCGGGGCGCAGCGCCGGGAGATCCGCGTTGAGAGCGGCCACCGGGGCGCCCGGCCGGGCCGCCCTGACCGCCCGCGCGCCATGTGCGAGCGCCGCGTTGAGGCCGGCCGCCGGCGCGTCCGGCACGATCCGCGCGCCCAGCGCGGCCAGTTCCGCCGCCGCCGTCGGGTCGTCCGTGACGACCGCCACATTCAGGACGGCGGGGCAGGCCAGCGCGGCGGCCACGGTGTCTTGCGCGAAGGCGAGGGCGAGACGCGGACGCAGGGCGTCGCCCGCGACCCCGGCGAGCCTGCTCTTGGCCAGTGGCAGCGGTTTGAGCGGGACGACCAGGGACCAGCGGTCGGTGGGGTCGGTGTTCGTGGCGAACTCTCCGTCCATGTGTATCGGCCCTCTATTGTGGCCCGGCGCCCTCGCGGCCCGCGGGTCCGCCCGCCGGACCGGGGCGTACGGTGTTCTCGACAGAGCAGGGACCCGGGGCGACACTTGACCCCCGGCAGCCGGGCAGCGAGCCGGGCGCGAAGAGAAAGGTGTCCGAGTGTCCCGCCGCAGAATCGGCTTCTGGTACCGCCTGGCGGCCGTCATCGCAAAACCGCCGCTCATTATTCTGTTCAAGCGGGACTGGCAAGGTCTGGAGCATGTTCCGGCCGACGGTGGATTCATCACGGCGGTCAACCACAACTCCTATCTGGATCCTCTCTCCTACGCCCACTTTCAGTACAACACCGGACGTGTCCCGCGATTCCTCGCCAAGGCAGGACTCTTCAAGGGTTCCTTTGTCGGCATGATGCTCCGCGGCACCGGACAGATCCCCGTCTACCGTGAGACCACCGACGCCCTGGACGCCTTCCGGGCAGCCGTCGACGCCGTCGAACGCGGTGAGTGCGTCGCCTTCTATCCCGAGGGCACCCTCACCCGGGACCCCGACATGTGGCCGATGGCCGGCAAGACGGGCGCGGCCCGCGTCGCGCTGCTCACCAAGGCCCCGGTGATCCCCGTCGCGCAGTGGGGCGCCAATCTGGCGATGCCGCCGTACGCCAAGGAGAAGCGTTTCCGGTTCTTTCCGCGCAAGACGCTGAAGGTACTGGCCGGACCGCCGGTCGACCTCTCCCGGTTCGAGGGCCAGGAGCCCACTCCTGAACTGCTGCGCGAGGCGACCGAGGTCATCATGGCCGCCATCACGGAGCTGCTGTCGGAGGTGCGCGGCGAGCCGGTGCCCGCGGCCCCGTACGACCATCGCAAGGCCAGGGCGGAACAGCGGCGCAAGGCCGCGGAAGAGGGGTCCAAGTGACGCGCGTCGCCGTCTTCGGCACGGGCTCGTGGGGCACGGCGTTCGCCATGGTCCTCGCCGACGCGGGATGCGAGGTGACGCTCTGCGCGCGCCGCCCGGAGATCGCCGAGACCATCAACACCACCCACAGCAACCCCGACTACCTGCCGGGCGTCGAACTCCCCGCCGGGGTCAGTGCCACGACCGACCCGGCGGCGGCGGCGCGCGGCGCCGAGTTCACCGTACTCACCGTCCCGTCGCAGACGCTGCGCGGCAATCTCGCCGAATGGGCGCCCGTACTGCCCAGGAACACCGTGCTCGTCTCGCTGATGAAAGGCGTCGAACTCGGCACCGCCAAGCGCATGAGCGAGGTGATCGAGGAGGTCGCCAAGGCGCCGGCCGAGCGGGTCGCCGTGATCACCGGGCCCAACCTCGCGGCGGAGATCGCCGGCCGGATGCCGGCCGCCGCCGTGGTCGCCTGCCGGGACGAAGCGGTCGCCCAGCGTCTCCAGTCCGCCTGCCACACCCCGTACTACCGCCCGTACACCAACACCGATGTCGTCGGCTGCGAACTCGGCGGAGCGGTCAAGAACGTGATCGGGCTGGCCGTCGGAATCGCCGACGGCATGGGCCTCGGCGACAACACCAAAGCCTCCCTGATGACCCGCGGCCTCGCCGAGACGACCCGGCTCGGGGTGGCCATGGGCGCCGATCCGCACACCTTCTCTGGACTCGCCGGCATGGGTGACCTGATCGCCACCTGCTCCTCGCCGCTCTCCCGCAACCACACCTTCGGCACCAATCTCGGCCGGGGGATGACCCTCCAGGAGACCATCGCGGTCACCCGGCAGACCGCCGAGGGCGTCAAGTCCTGCGAGTCGGTGCTGGATCTGGCGCGGCGCCACGATGTCGACATGCCGATCACGGAAACAGTTGTGGAGATCGTCCACGCCGGGAAGCCGCCGCTCGTCGCGCTCAAGGAGCTGATGTCGCGAAGCGCCAAGGCCGAGCGACGCTGACTCGGGCGCTACCACCAGGTACTCTCATCGCGATATGAGCAGCGAGAACCCCTCCCACAGCCCTGAGCAGCAGCTCCGCAAGCCGCGCGTGGCCGTCGTCTTCGGCGGCCGGAGCTCCGAGCACGCCATTTCGGTGGTCACGGCCGGCGCCGTACTGCGGTCCATCGACCGTACGAAATACGACGTTCTGCCCATCGGGATCACCACCGACGGCCGCTGGGCGCTCACCGCCGACGATCCGGAGCGGATGGCCATCGCCGACCGCACCCTGCCGAGCGTCGAGCAGATCGCCGAGTCCGCGGACGGCGGTGTCGTCCTCTCCGTGGACCCGGGCAACCGCGAGGTCGTCTACAGCGAGCCGGGCTCCGTGCCCAAGGCGCTGGGCGAGGTCGATGTCGTCTTCCCTGTGCTGCACGGCCCGTACGGCGAGGACGGCACGCTCCAGGGCCTGCTGGAACTCTCCGGTGTCCCGTATGTCGGCGCGGGCGTTCTCGCCTCAGCCGTCGGCCAGGACAAGGAGTACATGAAGCGGGTGTTCACCTCCTTCGGGCTGCCGGTGGGCCCGTATCTGGTGATCCGGCCCCGTGAGTGGGAGCAGGGCAGCGGGGACGAGAAGGGCGCCGCGGCCCGTCGGAGGATCGTGGACTTCGCCGCCGAGCACGGCTGGCCGCTCTTTGTGAAGCCCGCCCGCGCCGGCTCCTCCATGGGAATCACCAAGGTCGACGATCTGTCCGGTCTGGACGAGGCGATCGCCGAGGCCCAGCGCCACGACCCCAAGATCCTGGTCGAGTCGTTGCTGCGCGGCCGCGAGATCGAGTGCGGTGTGCTGGAGTTCGAGGACGGTCCCAGGGCCAGCGTGCCCGCCGAGATCCCGCCCGTCACCGCGCACGACTTCTACGACTTCGAGGCCAAGTACATCGACTCGGCCGCCGGGCTGGTGCCCGCACCGCTCACCGAGGAGCAGACCGCGGAGGTACGCAGGCTCGCCGTCGAGGCGTTCGAGGCCACCTCCTGCGAGGGCCTGGTCCGGGCGGACTTCTTCCTCACCGAGGACGGCGAGTTCGTCATCAACGAGATCAATACGATGCCGGGCTTCACACCGATCTCCATGTACCCGCGGATGTGGCAGGAGAGCGGCGTCGGTTACGCGGAACTGATCGACCTGCTGATCCGGGCCGCGCTGCGCCGTCCGACCGGTCTGCGCTGACGGCCCCGCCAGGTCGCTCCGTACGGCACCGGCCCGGACCCGCCGCACCGGCGGGTCCGGGCCGGTGCCGTGTACGGCCGGTCTTCCGGACAGGCGCTACAGGCCGGCCGGCACGGTCCTGGCGACCGGCCCCGCCAGCTCCGTGAGCGGCCCGATGTCATGGGCGAACCGGGTGCTCAGGGCGACCTCCACATATGTCTCGCGGTACGTGGTGACGAAGCGCGGCCCGGAGTCCCGTTCCTCCAGCATCCAGTTGACGCCGTTCACCTCCACCGCCCGTGTCTGCGGGTCATTGAGCTGCTCCGGCCGCGGAATTCCGCAGCGCAGTACGATCGCGGCGTCGCCCCACACGGCGGTCAGCTCCGAACGCGGCTCGGTGTCGGCACGGCCGAGGCCCGCCACCGTCGTCGGCAGCTCCCCGTGCAGAGCGCGGCACAGCGCCGCCTCCCGCGGGGGCGGGCTGGGTACCGCGACCCGCGCCGACCCGTCCGCCGAAGCGCAGCACACCGCCGACAACAGGACGACGGCGGTCACGCGCAGCAGCGGGCGGCCGGATAGCCTGCGAGGGGAGAGCGGACGGTGGGAACGCATCACCGGCCAAGCATAGGCGGGGGCTACAGATGGACGACCGGGCAGGTCAGGGTGCGGGTGATGCCGTCCACTTGCTGGACTTTGGCGACCACCATGCGGCCCAGCTCGTCGACGGTGTCCGCCTGAGCGCGGACGATCACATCGTAGGGACCGGTGACGTCCTCGGCCTGGATCACTCCCGGAAGCTTGGCGATGGTCTCGGCGACGGTCGTCGCCCTGCCCACCTCGGTCTGAATAAGGATGTACGCCTGTACCACGGAACCTCCAGGGCGGCCACGAGGATCATGTGGGGAGAAGGGACGCCACGGTATCGCGTAGCCGTGGGCCACGGGGAGACCCGGGTGGTCTGTGGCGCGAGCGGTGGGGCGTACGAAGACAGAAGTTGACGTTTTTCTTGACGGCACCTACAGCAGTGGCGGTTCGCGGCGCAGGCGCGGACCGGTGATGAGAGGGGAGACTCGGTGAAGGGAACCGTGGGCGAGTTGGGGGAGTTCGGGCTCATCAGAGAGCTCACTTCCCGGCTCACCACCACCCCGGCGGTCCGGCTCGGTCCGGGCGACGACGCCGCGGTCGTGGCCGCGCCCGACCGCAGGGTCGTGGCCAGTACGGACCTGCTGCTGGAGGGGCGGCACTTCCGCCGCGACTGGTCGACGGCGTACGACGTCGGCCGCAAGGCCGCCGCACAGAACCTCGCGGACATCGCGGCGATGGGCGCGGTCCCCACCGCGGTGCTGCTCGGCCTGGTCGTCCCGGCCGAACTCCCGGTCACCTGGCCCACCGAGCTGATGGACGGCATCCGTGACGAGTGCCAGGTCGCGGGCGCGGCCGTGGTCGGCGGTGACATCGTGCGCGGCGACACCATCACGATCGCCATCACGGCGCTCGGTGATCTGCGCAACCACGAGCCGGTGCTGAGGTCCGGCGCGAAGCCCGGCGATGTCATCGCGTACACCGGCTGGTTGGGCTGGTCGGCGGCCGGGCACGCGGTGCTGTCGCGCGGTTTCCGCTCGCCGCGCGCGTTTGTCGAGGCGCACCGCAGGCCGGAACCGCCGTACCACGCGGGCCCCGCGGCGGCCGGGCTCGGCGCCACCGCCATGACCGACATCAGTGACGGACTCGTCGCCGACCTCGGTCATATCGCGGAGGCCAGCAAGGTCCGGATCGATCTGCGGGCCGGACTGATCGACATCCCCTCGCAGATGAACGACATCGGCCAGGCGGTCGGTGTCGACCCGATCCAGTGGGTCCTGACCGGCGGCGAGGACCACGCGATCGTCGCCGCCTTCCCGCCGGACGTGAAGCTCCCGGCCCGCTGGAAGGTGATCGGCGAGGTCCTCAACCCGTCCGCGCTGCCGCAGGTGACGGTCGACGGAGCGCCGTGGACCAGCAAGGGCGGCTGGGACCACTTCGGCGACATCGAGGACGCCCAGTAGATTCGGGTACATGTCTGCTGCCGCGCGTGTACCCGCCCGCGTCCTCACCGTCGCCGGATCGGACTCCGGCGGCGGTGCGGGCATCCAGGCCGATCTGAAGACCATGCTCGCCTTCGGTGTGCACGGCATGAGCGTGCTCACCGCCGTCACGGCCCAGAACTCCCTCGGCGTGCAGGGCGCCTGGGAGCTGCCCGTGGCCGCGGTACGGGCGCAGTACCGCAGCGTGGTCGACGACATCGGCGTCCAGGCCGTGAAGACCGGCATGCTCTCCTCCGCCGAACTGGTGGCTGCCGTCGCGGAACTGCTCGCCGGGACCGACGCCCCGGTGGTCGTCGACCCGGTCGGTGTCTCCAAACACGGCGATCCGCTGCTGGCCGCCTCGGCGCTGGACGCCGTACGGAACGAACTGCTGCCGGGCGCGACCGTCGCCACGCCCAATCTGGACGAGGTGACGCAGCTCACCGGGGTCGAGGTGGCGGACGAGAGCGGGATGCGGCGCGCCGCGGACGCCGTACTCGCGTTCGGGCCGCGCTGGGCGCTGATCAAGGGCGGTCATCTGCGGGGGGACGCCGTGGACCTGCTGACCGACGGCGCCGAGGAGCACTGGCTGCGCGCGCCGCGCCACGACAACCGGCACACCCATGGGACGGGCTGCACACTCGCGTCGGCGGTCGCCGCGGGGCTGGGGAACGGGCAGGACGTGGTGACGGCCGTCGTCGCCGCCAAGGAGTATGTGACCGGCGCGATCCGCGAAGGCTTTCCGCTGGGCGGCGGCATCGGTCCGGTGGACCACGCCTGGCGCTTCCGCTGACCGGACGGAGACGCCGGCACGGGTGCCGGGCCGGCACGCGGACATGGCAAAAAGCCGGTCCACCGAGGTGGACCGGCTTTTCAAGGCAACCGCAGGGGCTGCGCTACGACGCAGGCGTCAGCGCGAGACCTTGCCGGCCTTGATGCACGAGGTGCAGACGTTGAGCCGCTTCGGCGTCCGACCGACCACGGCACGCACGCGCTGGATGTTCGGGTTCCAGCGACGGGACGTACGGCGGTGCGAGTGCGAAATGTTGTTGCCGAAGCCCGGCCCCTTGCCGCAGACGTCGCAGTTGGCAGCCACGGGTCACTCCAAAGACTTCAGATGCACTTACAGAGGAATCCGGCGTGCCGGAATCAGTGACTGATGTGGGCATTGCCGGGGAAATAGCCCGACTTTCATCGGGCAACCGAAGCAGCATACAACAGCTGCGTCGGTACAACGAAACTACCGTGACTCCGCTCCCTCGGGAAACGAGGGTGCTCAGAAACGCGGGTCCCGTCAGCGAGGGGGCTTCTCACTCGACCTCGCGGTCGTGTGACGGCCGAGTCGGGGCCGCTTCCCCGGGGTTGTCCCGAGGGATCCCGGTGGGAAGGGAGCGAGCGTACTACGGCGCTCCGTACCGCCTGAAATCAGCGATCACGCACGCGCGCCCCGCCGGCTGTCCCGGCGGACGGCGGACCACGAGTGGCGCCGCCGGGGGCTACCCTGCGGGCAGCCCCCGGCCAGGCAGCTCAAGGAGGACCATCAGGTGTCGCAGACCCTGGACGCCGCAGCGGTGCGGAGCTGGTGTTCGCTGGCTCTGGAGGCCCTCGGCCGGGAGCGCGAGGAGATCGACGCGATCAATGTCTACCCGGTCGCGGACGGTGACACCGGCACCAATCTCTATCTGACCCTGGAGTCGGCGGTGCACGCGGTGGAGGCGCTCTTCGCCGGACCCGGCGCGGGTGCCTCGCCGCCCGCCGCCGACGCCGTACGGGCCATGGCGCACGGCGCGCTGATCGGCGCCCGGGGAAACTCGGGGACGATCCTGGCGCAGCTTCTGCGCGGCATGGCGGAGGTGCTGGCGGACGAGGCGGCCGGGGACGGGCACCGGCTGGCCCGGGCGCTGCGGCGGGCCGCCGAGCTGGCCCACGAGGCCGTCGCCCGTCCCGTCGAGGGCACGATCCTCAGCGTGGCCGCAGCCGCCGCCGACGCGGCGGCGGCCGTGCACGGCCCGGCGGACCCCGTGAGCGTGACAAACGCGACAGAGAAGGCGAACGCGCCCCGGGCGGGCGCCGACGACGCCGCCACCGCGCGCGCCGCGTACACCGGCGCCCGCGCCGCGCTGGCGGCGACCACCGGGCAGCTCGCCGTGCTCGGCCGCGCGGGCGTCGTGGACGCCGGAGGGCGCGGGCTGCTCACGGTCCTCGGGGCGCTGGTGCGCTCCCTCACGGGCGAGGCGCCCCCGACGTCCCCGGTGGCCGTCCCGCCGGCGCCCCCGCTCCGGGACGAGGAGCCCGCGGCGGCCGGACCGGTGCCGGCCGGGGAAGGCGGGCCCGCCTTCGAGGTGACCTACCTGCTGGAGACGGACGACAGCGCGGTGGCCCGGCTGCGGGAGCGGCTGGACGGGCTGGGAGAGTCGCTGGTCGTGGTCGGCGGCGACGGGCTGTGGCATGTGCACGTACACGTCCATGACGCGGGAGCCGCCGTCGAGGCCGGTGTCGAGGCGGGACGGCCGCACCGCATCCGCATCACCCACTTCGGCGCCTCGGAGGAGCCCAGGGAGCAGGTCCAGCGGGCCGTCGTCGCGGTGGTGCCCGGTGAGGGGCTCGCGGGGCTGTGCGCGGAGGCCGGCGCGACGACCGTCCTGGCGCGCCCGGGAGAGCCGCCCGCCAGCGGTGAACTCGTCGAGGCGATCCGGCGGGCGCACGCCCGGGAAGTGGTGCTGCTGCCCAACGACGCGGCGCTGCGGCACATCGCCGCCGCCGCCGCCGAACAGGCACGCGCCGAAGGAGTACGGGTCGCCCTCATCCCGACCAGGGCCGCCGTCCAGGGCATCGCGGCGCTCGCCGTGCACCAGCCGGACCGCCGCTTCGACGAGGACGTGGTGGCGATGACCTCCGCGGCCGGAGCCACCCGGTACGCCGAACTGGCGGTCGCCGAGCGGCAGTCCTGGACCATGGCGGGCATCTGCCAGGCCGGGGACGTACTGGGGCTGATCGACGGGGACGTGGCGGTGATCGGCGCCGACCTCACCGCCACCGCGGAGGCCGTGCTCTCCCGGATGCTGGCGGCCGGCGGCGAACTCGTGACGCTGGTGCTCGGCGAGGACGTGCCCGACAGTCTCGCGGACCGCCTTGAGCTCTATGTCCGTGAAGGACATCTGGCCGTGGACACGGTGGTCTACCGGGGCGGCCGGCAGTCCGTACCGCTGCTGGTCGGCGTGGAGTAGCGGCAGACCACCCGGCCCGCGGCACGGCCCTGACCTGCGCGAATCCAGGGGTGCACGACGTCTGTCGGTGGCGTGGTGTGCAATGGACCACGTGTCCGCGCTGGATGAACCCCTCAAGAAGACGCTCGGCCCCGCCACCGCGAAGGTGATGGCCGAACACCTCGGCCTGCACACGGTCGGCGACCTGCTGCACCACTACCCGCGGCGGTACGAGGAGCGCGGCCAGCTCACCAAGCTGTCCGAACTGCCGCTGGACGAGGACGTGACCGTGGTCGCCCAGGTCGCCGACTCCCGGGTGCTGACGTTCAACCACGGCCGGGGCCAGCGTCTGGAGATCACTCTCACCGACGGCAGCGGCCGGCTCCAGCTCGTCTTCTTCGGCAGAGGGATCCACAAGCCGCACAAGGAGCTGCCGCCGGGCAGCCGCGGGATGTTCGCCGGCAAGGTGTCCGTCTTCAACCGCAAGCTCCAGCTCGCCCACCCCACCTATGTGCCCCTGGGCACGGACAGCGGCGAGGACGCCGTGGACGACTTCGCGGGCAAGCTGATCCCGATCTATCCGGCCTGCAAGGGGCTGGAGTCCTGGAAGATCACCAAGGCGGTGGACGCGGTGCTGCCGAGGGCCGCCGAAGCCGTGGACCCGCTGCCGCCGGCGCTGCGCGAGGGCCGGGGATTCACCTCGCTGCCCGAGGCGCTGCTCAAGGTCCACCGCCCCGAGACCAGGGCGGACATCGAGGCCGCCCGCGGCCGGCTGAAGTGGGACGAGGCGTTTGTCCTCCAGGTCGCCCTCGCCCGGCGCCGGTACGCGGACGGACAGCTTCCCGCCGTGGCCCGCGGACCGGTGGCGGACGGACTGCTCGACGCCTTCGACGCCAAGCTGCCCTTCACCCTGACCGAAGGCCAGCAGAAGGTCACCGCCGAGATCTTCGCGGACCTCGCCACCGAACATCCCATGCACCGGCTGCTCCAGGGCGAGGTCGGCTCCGGCAAGACGCTCGTCGCGCTGCGGGCGATGCTGACGGTCGTCGATGCGGGCGGCCAGACCGCCCTGCTGGCGCCCACCGAGGTGCTCGCCCAGCAGCACCACCGCTCGGTCACGGAGATGATGGGGGAACTGGCCGGGGGCGGGATGCTCGGCGGCGCCGAGCACGCCACCAAGGTGGTGCTGCTCACCGGCTCCATGGGCGCCGCGGCCCGGCGGCAGGCCCTGCTCGACCTGGTCACCGGCGAGGCCGGGATCGTGATCGGGACGCACGCCCTGATCGAGGACAAGGTGCGGTTCCACGACCTCGGACTGGTCGTCGTGGACGAGCAGCACCGCTTCGGCGTGGAGCAGCGCGACGCCCTGCGCTCCAAGGGAAAGCAGCCGCCGCATCTGCTGGTCATGACCGCCACGCCCATTCCCCGTACGGTCGCGATGACCGTCTTCGGCGATCTGGAGACCTCCGTCCTGGACCAGTTGCCGGCCGGCCGGTCGCCGATCGCCAGCCATGTCGTCCCGGCCCAGGACAAGCCGCACTTCCTCGCCCGCGCCTGGGAGCGGGTGCGTGAGGAGGTCGACAAGGGACATCAGGCGTATGTCGTCTGCCCCCGCATCGGTGACGACGAGGACGAGCCGAAGAAGAAGACGGCGGCGAAGGCGGCGGAGAAGGCCGAGGAGGCGGAGAAGCGCCCGCCGCTCGCCGTGCTGGACGTCGCGGCGCAGCTCGCCTCGGGGCCGCTGGCCGGGCTGCGTGTCGAGGTGCTGCACGGGCGTATGCAGCCGGACGACAAGGACGCCGTGATGCGCCGCTTCGCCGCGGGCGAGGTGGACGTGCTGGTCGCCACCACGGTCATCGAGGTCGGTGTGAACGTTCCCAATGCCACCGCCGTGGTGATCATGGACGCGGACCGGTTCGGGGTGTCCCAGCTCCACCAGCTCCGCGGCCGGGTCGGCCGCGGTTCGGCCCCCGGCCTCTGTCTGCTGGTCACCGACATGCCGGAGGCGAGCCCCGCCCGGGCCCGGCTCGGCGCGGTCGCCGCCACCCTCGACGGCTTCGAGCTGTCCCGTATCGACCTCGAACAGCGCCGTGAGGGCGATGTGCTGGGCCAGGCCCAGTCCGGCGTCCGCTCCTCGCTGCGGATGCTGGCGGTCATCGAGGACGAGGAGATCATCGCGGCCGCCCGCGAGGAGGCCGTCGCCGTCGTTGGGGAGGATCCGGAGCTGGAGCGTTATCCGGAGCTGCGGACGGCGCTGGACGCGCTGCTGGACACGGAACGCGAGCAGTACCTCGACAAGGGCTGAGGCCCGGGGACCGGCGGGCGGTCGTACGGGCCCGGTCGGAGCCGGCCGGGCCCGTGCCGGACGTACGCCATATCGTGGGTGCCGTTTCCGCCGCTCCGCCGACGAACCGCTGCACCGAAGAGCCGCTCCACCGACGAACCGAGGATCCGACACCCATGACCCGCGTGATCGCCGGTGCCGCCGGCGGACGCCGTCTCGCCGTCCCGCCGGGCACCGGCACCCGCCCCACCTCCGACCGCGCGCGCGAGGGCCTGTTCTCCACCTGGCAGTCACTCCTCGGCACCCTGGACGGGGTCCGGATCGCCGATCTGTACGCGGGCTCGGGCGCCGTCGGCCTGGAGGCGCTCTCCCGGGGCGCCGCGCACGCCCTGCTCGTCGAGGCCGACGCACGCGCGGCCCGCACCGTCCGCGAGAACGTCCGCGCCCTCGGCCTTCCCGGCGCGGAGGTCCGCACCGGCAAGGCGGAGCAGATCGTCGCGGGCCCGGCCCCGGAGAGCCCCTACGACCTGGTCTTCCTGGACCCGCCGTACGCCGTCACGGACGACGATCTTCGGGAGATCCTGCTCACACTCCGCCTCCAGGGCTGGCTCAGCGGCGATGCCGTCGCCACCGTGGAACGCAGCACCAGGGGCGGGGAGTTCGGCTGGCCCGACGGCTTTGTGCCAGTGCGCTCCCGTCGCTACGGCGAAGGGACGTTTTGGTACGGTCGCGCCGCCTCTACGTGCGAAGACGCACCATGACCGGACCGGAGAGCGAGGGAATTCAGTTGCGCCGCGCCGTCTGTCCGGGGTCCTTCGACCCCATCACCAATGGACATCTCGACATCATCGCCCGCGCCTCCAAGCTGTACGACGTCGTACACGTGGCGGTGATGATCAATCAGTCCAAAAAAGGGCTGTTCACGATCGACGAGCGGATGGAGCTGATCCGCGAAGTCACCGCCGAATTCGGCAATGTCGAGGTCGAGTCCTTCCACGGCCTGCTCGTCGACTTCTGCAAGCAGCGCGACATCCCGGCCATCGTGAAGGGACTCCGGGCCGTCAGCGACTTCGACTACGAGCTCCAGATGGCACAGATGAACAATGGCCTCTCGGGTGTCGAGACACTGTTCGTCCCCACCAACCCCACCTACAGCTTCCTCTCCTCCTCCCTGGTGAAAGAGGTCGCGACCTGGGGCGGAGACGTCGCCCATCTGCTGCCCCCGGCCGTGCACACGGCTCTCCTGCGGCGCCTCGGCGAACGATGACCGGCTGAGGGCCCGTCACCCGGTGTCGGACGGGCTCCACGGGGCCGTACAGTCGTTGCGTCCGTCTCCAAACCAGCCGAGAGAGTGGCGAGCACACGGTGGACGTGCAGAAGAAGCTCGACGAGATCGTCGACACGGTGGGGAACGCCCGCTCCATGCCCATGTCGGCGTCCTGTGTGGTGAATCGCGCCGAGCTGCTCGCGCTGCTCGAAGAGGTACGGGAAGCGCTCCCGGGCTCGCTGGCCCAGGCCCAGGAACTCCTCGGCGGGCGTGAGCAGCTCGCCGAGCAGGCGCGCGAGGAGGCCGAGCGGATCATCGCGGGAGCCCACGCCCAGCGCTCCACCCTCGTCTCCGACACCGCGATCGCCCGGCAGTCCCAGGAGGAGGCCGACCGCATCCTCACCGAGGCCCGCAGGGAGGCCGAGGAGATCCGCGCCGAGGCGGACGACTACGTCGACTCCAAGCTCGCCAACTTCGAGGTCGTCCTCACCAAGACCATCGGCTCCGTCGACCGAGGCCGTGAGAAGCTCCTCGGCCGCGGCCCGGGCGCCGGCGAGGAGGGGTACGCCTCCGCCGAGGACGACGACGCCCCCGAGTACAGCGCCGACCCCGACACGCTGATCCGGCGCGCCGACGACTATGTCGACGCCAAGCTCGGAGCCTTCGAGGCCGTCCTCTCCAAGACCCTGGAGGCGGTCGGCCGCGGCCGGCAGAAGCTGCATGGACGGACCGCCTCCGACGACCTGGGAGCCCATATGGCCGCCCAGGACGCGGCGGGCCCGCAGGGGCACACCAGCGACGCGGACTATCTGGCGGACCTCGCGGAGACACCGCGGGAGCGGCCCCGGGCCGCGGCCCCGGCGCAGCCGCAGCAGCCGCCCCAGGCGCAGCCGCCGGCGCCGCCGGCCCAGCAGCCCTACGCCGACCCCGCCTACCAGGGCGCCGCCGCCGGGTACCAGGAGACCGGCTACACCGAGGCGGGCTACCCGGGGACCGGCTATCAGGACCCCGCCTACGCCGCCGCCGAGGCCGGCTACAACGGCTACCAGCAGCAGGACGCGTACGGCTATCAGCAGGACCCGTACGGCTACCAGCAGCAGGGCTACGACCAGGGCCAGGGCCAGGGATACGACCCGAACTACGGCTGGCAGCAGCAGCCGGGCGCGCAGCAGCCCGCGCTGCCGGCCGGCGGCGGGCAGCAGAGCGCCCTGGAGGAGACCAGCCTCTTCGACACCAGCATGATCGACCTCGATCAGCTCCGCCGGTACGAACAGGGCCGCTGAGCGGCACCGGATTGGGCCTACGGCGGCCGGTCCAGTACCCTGGCTCTTCGGTCGCGTGTATGTCCGCGGTCCTGGCTGCCCGCTTCGCTTCCGCGACGGCGCGGCCCCCCTCACGATCCGAAAGCGGGAAAAGTCCTGAACGCGCGCCTTGACCATCGCGACCCCCTCGTGTTCGACACACACGAGCTGGGGCGGCGGCCCGGTGCGCTCCAGAAGCTGAACCGCTCGGTGCCCGCGCCCAAGGACTTCGGGATCGCGGACGTCATCGGGGCGCCCGAGGGCGCGCCCGTGGAGCTGAACCTCCGCCTCGAATCCGTCATGGAGGGGGTGCTCGTGACGGGCACCGCCCGCGCGTCGGCCGAGGGGGAGTGCGTAAGGTGTCTGGAGCCGTTGCGCCAAGAGGTGTCGGCGGACTTCCAGGAGATGTTCTCGTACCACGACGCCGATGACCGGGGCCGCATCCGTGTGGAGCCCGGCGACGACGCCGAGGACGAGGACAGGCTCTTCATCGAGGACGGACTGTTCGACCTCGAACCCGTGCTGCGTGATGCGGTGGTGCTCGCACTGCCGATGCAGCCGGTGTGCCGGGAGACCTGTGCCGGCCTGTGTTCCGAATGCGGGATCAGGCTGGACGAGAACCCGGACCACCACCATGACGCCGTCGACATCCGTTGGGCGGCACTGCAGGGACTCGCCGAGACCGTCAAGGACGGCGAGAAGGACAACATGGGCGGCGCCGAAGCGGGCGTCGACGAGAAGCAGGAGAAGTAGCCGTGGCTGTTCCGAAGCGGAAGATGTCGCGCAGCAACACGCGCCACCGCCGGTCGCAGTGGAAGGCTGCGGTCCCCACTCTGGTTGCGTGCGAGCGCTGCCAGGAGCCGAAGCTGCAGCACATCGCGTGCCCGAGCTGCGGCACCTATAACAAGCGCCAGGTCCTCGAGGTCTGAGCGGCTGGTGAGAGGCTCGATGTCTGAACTGTCCAACGCCAAGAAGCAGACAGACAATGTCAGTACGGCCTCGCCCTACACGCTTCTGGAAGGGCGGCTCGGCTATCAGCTCGAGTCCGCCCTTCTGGTGCGTGCGCTGACCCATCGTTCGTACGCGTACGAGAACGGCGGTCTGCCCACCAACGAGCGGCTCGAATTCCTCGGGGATTCGGTGCTCGGTCTGGTGGTCACGGACACGCTGTACCGCACCCACCCCGACCTGCCTGAAGGCCAGCTGGCCAAATTGCGGGCCGCGGTGGTCAACTCGCGTGCGCTCGCGGAAGTGGGACGCGGCCTCGAACTCGGCTCCTTCGTCCGGCTCGGCCGGGGCGAAGAGGGCACGGGCGGGCGGGACAAGGCGTCCATCCTCGCCGACACCCTTGAAGCGGTGATCGGCGCTGTCTATCTCGACCAGGGCCTCGACACGGCGTCCGAGCTGGTGCACCGGCTCTTCGACCCGCTGATCGAGAAGTCCTCCAACCTCGGCGCCGGCCTGGACTGGAAGACCAGTCTCCAGGAACTCACCGCGGCGGAGAGTCTCGGCGTGCCCGAGTATCTCGTCACGGAGACCGGCCCGGACCACGAGAAAACCTTCACTGCTGCCGCTCGCGTCGGTGGTGTCTCGTACGGCACCGGCACCGGCCGCAGCAAGAAGGAAGCGGAGCAGCAGGCGGCGGAATCCGCGTGGCGGGCCATCAGGACCGCGGCGGACGAACGCGAGGCGGCGGAGAAGTCCGCCGCCGGCGTTCAGGATCCCGCCGACGCGACGCCGGTTTCACCGGAACCGGCTCCCGCGGACACGGCCAACGCCTGAACGTCCGTGCTCTCCTTCCTGGTACGCCCCTCGCGTCGTCCGGCGCGAGGGGCGTCTCCCATTTCCGCTGTCCCGTTCTGAGGAGTCCCGGTGCCCGAGCTGCCCGAGGTGGAAGTCGTCCGGCGCGGACTGGAGCGCTGGGTCAGCGGCCGGACCGTCGCGGAGACGGAGGTCCTGCATCCGCGTGCCGTGCGGCGGCATCTCGCCGGTGGCGCCGACTTCGCGGCCCGGCTCACGGGGCACACCGTCGGAGTGGCCCGGCGGCGCGGCAAGTATCTGTGGCTGCCGCTCGCCGACACCGACGCCTCGGTCCTCGGCCATCTCGGGATGAGCGGACAGCTTCTCGTCCGGCCCGGGAGCGCACCCGACGAGAAGCATCTGCGGATCCGTATCCGCTTCACCGACACGGAGACACCGGGCCCCGGCGGGACCGGCGGCACCGAGCTGCGCTTTGTCGACCAGCGCACCTTCGGCGGCCTCTCGCTCCACGAGAACACCCCCGAGGGGCTGCCGGACGTCATCGCGCACATCGCGCGCGACCCGCTGGACCCCGCCTTCGACGACGCCGCCTTCCACACCGCCCTGCGGCTGCGGCGTACGACGGTCAAACGCGCGCTGCTCGACCAGTCGCTCATCAGCGGCGTCGGCAACATCTACGCGGACGAGGCGCTCTGGCGCGGCAAAATCCACTACGAGCGGCCCACCGCGAGTCTCACCCGGCCGCGCTCGGCCGAGCTGCTCGGCCATGTACGGGACGTACTGAACGCGGCCCTCGCCGTGGGCGGCACCAGCTTCGACAGCCTGTATGTCAATGTGAACGGCGAATCAGGCTATTTCGACCGGTCACTGGACGCGTACGGACGTGAGGACCAGCCGTGCCGCCGGTGCGGCACCCCGATCCGGCGGCGGCCCTGGATGAACCGCTCCAGCTATTTCTGCCCGCGCTGTCAGCGGCCGCCGCGCGTCGTGCCGTAACCGGCGCGCCGGGCGGCTCATAAGCCCCTGACCTGCGGCTATCTCAGAAACCGAAGTCCTGGGTCCACCACGGGCCGCCGGAACCGGTGTGCACTCCGACGCCGAGCCGTGTGTAGTCGCAGTTCAGGATGTTGGCGCGATGGCCCTCGCTGTTCATCCAGGAATCCATCACCGCCTGGGCGGTGGCCTGGCCCCGGGCTATGTTCTCGCCGCCCAGCCCCTGTATCCCCGCCGCGTCGGCGCGGTCCCAGGGCGTTCTGCCGTCGGGGTCGGTGTGGTCGAAGAAGCCGCGTTCCGCCATCTCGTCGCTGAAGTCCCGGGCCAGCGAGTCCAGCCCGGAGTCGGACCGCAGCGGCTGACAGCCCGCCTTCGCCCGCTCCTCGTTGACCAGGGCGAGCACGGCCGCCTCCGTGGTGTTCGGCACGGCGGGCGTCTGGACCGCCTGCTTTGTCGTCCGGGCCGGCACCGGGGTGTCGCGGGTCGGCGTCCCGGTGCGCGGCGGCCGGGTGGGGGCCGCGGTGGGCTTCGACCGCTGGGAGGGGATGGCGGACGGCTTGGAGGGAGTGGGCGAGGCCGACTCCGCGGGCGTCCTCGCCGGCGTACCCGACCGGCTCTCGGAAGCCGGGGCCGGGCCCGTCGGCTCGGCGGACGAGCCGCCCTGCTGCGCGAGCTCCGGAGCGCCCTCGGCGCGGATCCGGCCGCCGTCCGTGCCTCCGTCGCCGACCGTGTAGAGATTGCCGCCGGGCAGCAGACCCGAGGCGACGGCGACGGCGCCCACCGCCATCGCCGCGGAGGCCCCGAGCAGTCCGGTACGGATGGGGGCGACGACCCGTCGCTTCGGGCGGGTGCTCCGGTGCCGGCCCTGCGTCTCGTCCACGGCGTCATCAGCGACCAGTACATCGGCGGAGCGTCGATGGCGTCCCATCTGATGTGCCTTCCTCATACACTCGACAGCAATGCTTCTCACTCGTACGAGTGAGTTTCATTGCGACCGGACTGTACGGCATGGCGTGTGGGGCCGCCGGGAGCTGCGGGCAATTGGCCGGTTAGCTTGCGTGCATGGACGAACATGTGCGACTCACGGCCTGGGTGCGCGGCCGAGTACAGGGAGTGGGCTTTCGCTGGTTCACCAGGGCGAACGCGCTGGAGATCGGCGGTCTCACCGGGTTCGCGCTCAATCTCGACGACGGACGGGTGCAGGTCGTCGCGGAGGGGCCACGTGAGAATTGCCACCGGCTGCTGGAGTGGCTGCGCGCCGGCGACACTCCCGGACACGTCGACGGAGTCACTGAGATCTGGGACACCCCGCGAGGCGGTTACGAGACTTTCGCGATCCGCTGAATCTCCGGCGGTCCCCGGGTCCGCCGGGGGCCGCCGGAGAGCCGGAGCCGGGGGCGTGCGTCTGCGGTGACCTGGTGGTTGCCAAGAACGGCCAGTCGTGCCAGGCTGCCCGGTTAACGATGATCCTGACGGCCCCGGGGCCCCTCGGGAGAGGCGGCGCCGCGCGTTCCGCGGCCGCGCGCCCCCGGGCTGCCCGTCGGTACGGGCTGTGATCGTGTTGACCGTCAAACTTTTTGGTGAGAGTCTGGAATCCCCGCGCACCTTAGCTGTTTGGCAGTAAGAACCGCAGGACGAACAAGCACTGCCAAGCTCCGCGGGTGCGATTTCCCTCACGACCCACACCGCATTCGGTCGGTCACTCAGTGTGGAGGACCATCCATCATGGCAAAGGCGCTTCTCGGTTATGTCGGCGGTTCCGACCCGCGACTCCTCGCCGAGATGCGACGGCTTCAGCGACGCGTCCAGGACCTCGAATCCGAGCTCGTACGGATCCAGTCCGAGAACGACGCGCTCAACGCCGCCGTCGCACAGCACCCTGGAGAGTCGCTGCTCAACGGCATCGACATTGACGTACCCCAGGGGGAGCCTGCGCTCACCTGATGAAAGCCCCCGCAGGGGCCAGGTGAGAAACACTCTCGCGAGATATGCAAGGGACGCTTCGGCGTCCCTTCTTTCTTTCCATCCGACGTTGTACGAAGCCCAGTTGGCGGCGCGCCGCCTTTCTTAACGTCTGATGTGCCCTGCGCGTTCGGCGGTGAAACCGCCGGCGGCACATGTACGACGGGTAGAGTCCGGCGGCGTGCAT
The DNA here is from genome assembly GCF_040635655.1 of Streptomyces sp. NPDC006923. NCBI lineage: Bacteria > Bacillati > Actinomycetota > Actinomycetes > Kitasatosporales > Streptomycetaceae > Streptomyces > Streptomyces sp. NPDC006923. Next base: position 76,463 of record NZ_JBEYIF010000018.1, on the reverse strand, counting down.
CTCAAGGCCATGACCCTGCGCGGGTTCAAATCCTTCGCGTCCGCCACAACGCTGCGCTTCGAGCCCGGTATCACCTGTGTCGTGGGCCCGAACGGTTCCGGCAAGTCCAATGTGGTGGACGCGCTCTCCTGGGTCATGGGAGAGCAGGGGGCGAAGTCGCTGCGCGGCGGGAAAATGGAGGACGTGATCTTCGCCGGCACCACCGGGCGGCCTCCGCTCGGCCGCGCCGAAGTGTCTCTCACCATTGACAACTCCGACGGTGCGCTGCCCATCGACTACGCCGAAGTCACCATTACGCGGATCATGTTCCGTAACGGCGGCAGTGAATACCAGCTCAACGGCGACACCTGCCGGCTGCTCGATATCCAGGAACTGCTGTCCGACTCCGGTATCGGCCGTGAGATGCATGTGATCGTCGGCCAGGGCCGGCTCGACTCCGTACTGCACGCGGATCCGATGGGACGCAGAGCCTTCATCGAGGAGGCGGCCGGCGTTCTGAAGCACCGCAAGCGGAAAGAGAAAGCGCTGCGGAAACTGGACGCCATGCAGGCGAATCTCGCCCGCGTCCAGGACCTGACCGGCGAGCTGCGCCGTCAGCTCAAGCCGCTCGGGCGGCAGGCCGCGGTCGCCCGGCGGGCCGCCGTCATCCAGGCCGATCTGCGTGACTCCCGGCTGCGGCTGCTCGCCGACGATCTGGTGAGGCTGCGGGAGGCGCTCCGTACCGAGATCGCCGACGAGGCCGCGCTCAAGCGCCGCAAGGAGGACGCGGAGGGCCGGCTCAAGGCGGCGCTGATCCGGGAGGCGGATCTGGAGGACGAGGTACGGCGGCTCGCGCCACGGCTCCAGCGGGCCCAGCAGAACTGGTACGAGCTGTCCCAGCTCGCCGAGCGCATCCGGGGCACGATCTCCCTGGCCGACGCGCGGGTGAAGAGCGCCACCGCCTCCACGGCGGAGGAGCGGCACGGCCGGGATCCCGAGGACATGGAGCGCGAGGCCGCCCGGATCCGTGAACAGGAGGCGGAGCTGGAGGCGGCCCTGGAGGCGGCCGAACACGCGCTGGAGGACACCGTCGCGCACCGCGCCGACCTGGAGCGGGAGCTGGCCGCCGAGGAACGCCGGCTCAAGGACGCGGCGCGCGCCATCGCGGACCGGCGCGAGGGGCTGGCCCGGCTGACCGGCCAGGTCAACGCGGCGCGCAGCCGGGCCGCCTCGGCGCAGGCCGAGATCGGCCGCCTCGCCGCGGCCCGCGACGAGGCGGCGGAGCGCGCGGTCGCCGCGCGGGAGGAGTACGAGCAGCTCCGGGCAGAGGTCGACGGCCTGGAGGCGGACGACCACGAGCTGGCCGAGCGGTACGAGACGGCCCGGCGCGCGCTCGCCGACGCGGAGACCGCGCTGACCTCGGCGCGGGAGGCGGCCACCACGGCGGAACGCGAACGCGCGGCCCTCACCGCCCGCCATGACGCCCTGGCCCTGGGCCTGCGCCGGAAGGACGGCACCGGCGCGCTGCTGGCCGCCCGCGACCGTCTCGCGGGTCTCCTCGGCCCGGCGGCCGAACTGCTCACCGTCACTCCCGGCCAGGAGACCGCCGTGGCCGCCGCCCTGGGGGTGGCCGCCGACGCGGTGGCGGTCTCCGACCCGGCGGCGGCGGCGCAGGCCATCCGTCTGCTGCGCGCACAGGACGCGGGCCGCGCCGTGCTGCTGCTCGGCGGACCCGCCACGGCCGGGGGAGTCCCCGCTCAGGCCGGTGACGCGGACGCCGGGCCGCGCGCCCCGGCCCTCCCCGGGCAAGCCACCGACGAGGCACGGGGCGACCCGGCCGGCCGGGGCCGGACCGCCGCCGATGCACATACCGAAGGGGCCGCCGCCGTCCGTACGGTGCGCACCTCCGTCGACGGCGGCTCCGCGCCCCAGGTCATCGATCTTGTCCGGGGGCCCGCCGGGCTGATGGCGGCCGTGCGCCGGCTGGTGCGGGACATGGTGGTCGTGGGCACGCTGGAGGACGCCGAGAGACTCGTCGCGCAATGGCCCGCGCTCACCGCCGTGACCAGCGACGGCGATGTGCTCGGCGCGCACTTCGCCCAGGGCGGGTCGGCGGGCGTGCCGAGTCTGCTGGAGGTCCGGGCGGCCGTCGACGAGGCCGCCGCGGAGCTGGCCGAGCTGTCCGTACGGTGCGGAGAGCTGGCCGAGGCACAGCGTCTCGCCGCCGGGCGCCGGGACGGGGCCGCCGCGCTCGTGGAGGAGCTGGGGGAGCGGCGCCGGGCCGCCGATCGGGAGAAGTCCGCCGTGTCGGGCCGGCTGGGCCGGCTCTCCGGGCAGGCCAGGGGCGCGGCGGGGGAGGCCGAACGGACGGCGGCCGCCGCGGCCAAGGCCCAGGACGCCCTGGAGAGCGCCGCCGCCGAGGTGGAGGAGCTGGCCGAGCGGCTGCTGGTCGCGCAGGAGGCGCCGGTGGAGGAGGAGCCGGACACCTCCGTACGGGACCGGCTCGCCGCGGACGGCGCCAATGCCCGGCAGACCGAGATGGAGGCGCGGCTCCAGGTCCGTACCCATGAGGAACGGGTCAAGGGGCTCGCCGGCCGGGCCGACGCGCTCGACAGAGGGGCGCGCGCCGAGCGCGAGGCGCGGGCGCGCGCGGAGCAGCGGCGGGCACGGCTGCGCCACGAGGCCCGGGTCGCCGCGGCCGTCGCGTCGGGCGCCCGCCAGCTCCTCGCGCATACGGAGGTGTCGGTCACCAGGGCGGACGCCGAACGCGCCGCGGCCGAGGACGCCAAGGCGGAGCGCGAGCGGGAGCTGGTGGCCGAGCGCGATCAGGGCCGCGAACTCAAGAGCGAGCTGGACAAGCTCACCGACTCCGTGCACCGCGGCGAGGTCCTCGGCGCCGAGAAGCGGCTGCGGATCGAGCAGTTGGAGGCGAAGGCGCTGGAGGAGATGGGAGTGGAGCCGGCGGGGCTGATCGCCGAGTACGGCCCCGACCAGCTTGTGCCGCCGTCGCCGCCCGCTGAGGGCGAGGAACTGCCGGAGGACCCGGGGCATCCGCGCAACCAGCCGAAGCCGTATGTGAGGTCCGATCAGGAGAAGCGCCTCAAGGCGGCCGAACGGGCCTATCAGCAGCTCGGAAAGGTGAATCCGCTGGCTCTTGAGGAGTTCGCGGCGCTGGAGGAACGGCACAACTTCCTCTCCGAGCAGCTCGAAGACCTGAAGAAGACCCGCGCCGATCTGCTTCTGGTGGTCAAGGAGGTGGACGAGCGGGTGGAACAGGTCTTCGCCGAGGCGTTCCGGGACACGGCGCGGGAGTTCGAGGGGGTGTTCTCGCGGCTCTTCCCGGGAGGCGAGGGACGGCTGCTTCTCACCGATCCCGAGAACATGCTCACCACCGGGGTGGAGGTCGAGGCGAGGCCGCCGGGCAAGAAGGTCAAGCGGCTGTCCCTGCTGTCCGGGGGCGAGCGCTCGCTGACGGCCGTGGCGATGCTGGTGTCGATCTTCAAGGCCCGGCCGAGTCCGTTCTATGTGATGGACGAGGTCGAGGCGGCGCTCGACGACACCAACCTCCAGCGGCTGATCCGCATCATGCAGGAGCTCCAGGAGAGTTCCCAGCTCATCGTGATCACCCATCAGAAGCGGACAATGGAGGTCGCGGACGCGCTGTACGGGGTCTCCATGCAGGGCGACGGGGTGTCCAAGGTCATCAGCCAGCGGCTGCGCTGACGCGTCGCACCGGTCTCGGCCGTCCTCGGCCGTACGTTCGTCCTCGAAGGCGCCGGGGTGCCCCGGGCCGGGTGGTGGCTGACGGCGAGCTGTGCGCCACTGGAAGGCCCGCGCACCTTCTGGAGTTCATGTGACCGGCACAGCGCAGGTGCCGCCGCCGGGCGGCCGGACGGCGCACCCGGACCGTCTCGGCCGTGTCGTCTTCATCGCGGCCTCGGCCGCGATGGGCGGTTTCCTGTTCGGCTACGACAGCTCGGTGATCAACGGCGCTGTCGAGGCCATCCGGAGCCGGTACGACATCGGCTCCGCGGTCCTCGCCCAGGTCATCGCCATCGCGCTGATCGGCTGCGCGATCGGGGCCGCCACCGCGGGCAGGATCGCCGACCGGGTCGGCCGTATCCGCTGCATGCGCGTCGCGGCGGTCCTCTTCACCGTGAGCGCGGTCGGCTCCGCGCTGCCCGTCGACCTCTACGACCTCGCGTTCTGGCGGATCGTCGGCGGCTTCGCGATCGGCATGGCGTCGGTGACCGGGCCCGCGTACATCGCGGAGGTCTCGCCCGCCGCCTACCGCGGCCGGCTGGGCTCCTTCCAGCAGGCCGCCATCGTCCTCGGCATCGCCGTCTCGCAGTTGGTGAACTTCGGCATCCTCCAGCTCGCGGACGGCGACCAGCGCGGGCATCTGATGGGGCTGGAGGCCTGGCAGTGGATGCTGGGGGTGATGGTCGTCCCCGCGCTGCTCTTCGGCCTGCTCACGCTGGCCATCCCCGAGTCGCCGCGTTTCCTGATCTCCGTGGGCCGGACGGACCGGGCCAGGACGGTGCTCGCCGAGGTCGAGGGCGAGGGTGCCGATCTGGACGCCAGGACCGCCGAGATCGAGACCGCGCTGCGCCGTGAGCACAAGCCGGTCTTCCGGGATCTGCTGGCCGGCCGGTTCTCCTTCCTGCCCATCGTGTGGGTGGGTGTCGGGCTCTCGGTCTTCCAGCAGTTCGTCGGCATCAATGTCGCCTTCTACTACTCGGCGACGCTCTGGCAGTCGGTCGGCATCGATCCGTCCGGCTCGTTCCTCTACTCGTTCACGACGTCGATCATCAATATCGCCGGCACCGTCGTCGCGATGCTCCTGGTGGACCGGGTCGGCCGCAAACCGCTCGCGCTCGTCGGCTCCGCGGGCATGGCCGTCGCGCTGGCCTTCGAGGCGTGGGCGTTCTCCGCGAGGCTCGTCCACGGCAGGCTCCCGGACACCGAGGCCGTCGTCGCCCTGGTCGCGGCCCATGTCTTCGTGCTCTTCTTCGCGCTGTCCTGGGGAGTTGTCGTCTGGGTCTTCCTCGGCGAGATGTTCCCCAACAGGATCCGCGCGGCGGCCCTCGGCGTCGCGGCCTCGGCGCAGTGGATCGCCAACTGGGCCATCACCGCGAGCTTTCCGAGCCTGGCCGACTGGAGCCTCTCGGGCACGTACATCATCTACACGTGTTTCGCCGTGCTCTCGCTTCCCTTCGTGCTCCTGTTCGTGAAGGAGACGAAGGGGAAGACCCTGGAGGAGATGGGGTAGGGCGCTGACGGAAGTCCCGGCCGGTCCGGACGCGCCGTACGGGACCTCAGGGGCGGGGACGACACGGACGAACCCAGACCCGAGTACCGCACGTCTGCGTCAAAAAGGTGTAAATCGCCGCATGGATCCTTGTGTGATCCTCTGAAGCCAGGGCCGGGCCCGGCCGTGGCTGATACTGGGAGCGTTATGGAAATCGTCATCCTTGTTGTAGTTATCGCCCTGGTCGCGGTCGGCGCGATCAGCGGGCTCGTGGTCGGCAGCCGCAAGAAGAAGCGGCTTTCGTCCTCGGCACCGTCGAACACGCCGACCCTCACAGCCCCACCCGCCGAGCCGCATGTGGGCGACGAGGCGGAAGCGCCACGTGACGAGCCACGCCGGACGATCGAGGAGGTCGACCTCTCCGGGGCGATCGGGACTCCCGTCGCCGTCGAGGACCCGGTCGTGGCCGAGCCGCCCGCGCCGGCCATCGAGATCCCCGAGCCGTCCGCCGGCCGGCTGATCCGGCTGCGCGCCCGGCTGGCCCGCTCGCAGAACTCGCTGGGCAAGGGCCTGCTCACGCTGCTGTCGCGGGAGCACCTCGACGAGGAGACCTGGGAGGCGATCGAGGACACACTGCTCACCGCGGACGTCGGGGTCGCGCCGACCCAGGAACTGGTCGCGCGGCTGCGCGAGCGGGTGCGGGTCCTCGGCACGCGTACCCCCGAAGAGCTCCGCGCGCTGCTCCGGGAAGAGCTTGTGCATCTCCTGGGCACCGACTTCGACCGCGCGGTGAAGACCGAGAGCGGTCTGGACACCCCGGCCGTCGTGATGGTCGTGGGGGTCAACGGCACGGGCAAGACCACGACGACCGGCAAGCTGGCGCGGGTGCTGGTCGCGGACGGCCGCTCGGTCGTGCTGGGCGCGGCCGACACCTTCCGCGCCGCCGCCGCCGACCAGCTCCAGACGTGGGGCCAGCGGGTCGGCGCGCGTACGGTACGCGGGCCCGAGGGCGGCGACCCGGCGTCGGTCGCCTTCGACGCGGTCAAGGAGGGCATCGCGGAGGGCGCGGACGTCGTCCTCATCGACACCGCCGGCCGGCTGCACACCAAGACCGGTCTGATGGACGAGCTGGGCAAGGTCAAGCGGGTCGTCGAGAAGCACGGGCCGCTGGACGAGGTGCTGCTGGTCCTGGACGCCACGACCGGGCAGAACGGCCTGGTGCAGGCGAGGGTGTTCGCGGAGGTCGTGGACGTCACCGGCATTGTGCTGACCAAGCTGGACGGCACCGCCAAGGGCGGCATCGTGATCGCCGTCCAGCGGGAGCTGGGCGTGCCCGTCAAGCTGGTGGGCCTGGGCGAGGGCCCGGACGACCTGGCGCCCTTCGAGCCCGGGGCGTTCGTCGACGCGCTGATCGGCGACTGAGCGCAGTCCCGGGGGCGGGTCCGCCGCCCGGATCCCAGCCGGCTGGTTTTTACCGCCCGCCCCCGGACGAACCGGGGGCGGGCTTCCGTAACGGCTGGACGCGCGGCCCGGCCCGGACATGCCCAGCGCCTACGCCGCCGCCGAGCGGTGGCAGATGTACGCCAGGGTGCCCAGCAGCAGCCTCGCCTGCGGCGGATCGGCGGCCGTGTCCAGGGACGGCGGGCGCAGCCAGCGCACCGGCCCCAGGCCCGCCAGGTCCGAGGGCGGGGCCGTGACATGGTCCCCGGGGCCCAGGCAGTGCAGATCCAGGCCGGCGTCGTCCCAGCCCATCCGGTAGAGCAGCTCCGGCAGCTCGGCCGAGGCGCCCGGCGCGACGAAGAAGTGGGCCCGGCCGGCCGGGGTCGCCATGACGGGCCCCAGCGGCAGTCCCATCCGTTCGAGCCGGACCATCGCGCGACTGCCCGCCTGTTCCGCGACGTCGAGGACGTCGAAGGTGCGGCCCACCGGGAGCAGCACCGCCGCGCCCGGCGCCTCGGACCACACCTTGGTCACATCGTCCAGCGTGGCGCCCGCCGGGACCCCGGGGCCGAGGCCCAGCGGATGCGCGCCCGGCGCCGCGCAGCCCTTGTCGCCGCAGGAACACCGTCTGCCCGCGGCCCGTGCGCCCGGGACGACGTCCCAGCCCCACAGTCCCGTGTACTCCGCCACCGCGGTGCACTCCGTGGTGCGGCCGCGGCGGCGTGAGCCGGACCTGATCTCCCGGATGCCGCCGATCGTGAAGCCCATGCCCCCTCCAACGGGTCGAACTCGCCGGTGGTTACGACTCGCAGTGTGCCCGTGACGCTCCGTCGTCACCGGGGCGAATTGGGCGGCGCGAAGGTGCATTGGGGGTGACACGCCTCAATCCGCGCGCCCCGGCGCACATCGCTCCACCCCTTGTGACCTCGGCGTGTCAAGTGAATCGCGCCCCAGGGCATGCGAGTTCATTCGATGGGGTGGCGAATGGTGGCGTTTGTGGAATCACCCTCGCTGTAGGGGTGATCGTAGGATTACTTTCAGTGCACGAACCTCGGAGAAGAGCGCTCTCGTGGGTATGCCCCGGGCAACTCGATTCCTTGTTTCGAGGGGGAGATCCTCCCTGCACGAGGCGAGGGCCCACGGCATTCCGACAACGGTTCGCGCGACAGGGGTTTCAGCGGATGGGGGCGTTGGCAGTGGGCGGCAGCGGCGCAGGCGGTACGGCTACCGGCAAGCGCACGAACGGGCAGCTCGACTCGTGGTTCCTGCGCAGTGGCTGGTCGAAGGGCGAGCTGGCACGTCAGGTCAACCGCCGCGCGCGCCAGTTGGGCGCCCACCACATCAGCACGGACACCTCACGCGTGCGCCGCTGGCTGGACGGCGAACAGCCGCGCGAACCGATTCCGCGCATTCTCTCCGAGCTGTTCTCCGAGCGATTCGGCGCCGTCGTCGGCATCGAGGATCTCGGACTGCGCACGGCGCACCGCTCGCCCTCGGTCTCCGGTGTCGATCTGCCCTGGGCCGGCCCGCAGACCGTCGCGCTGATCAGCGAGTTCTCCCGCAGTGATCTGATGCTGGCGCGGCGCGGCTTCCTCGGCTCCTCGCTGGCGCTGGCCGCGGGGCCCGCGCTGGTCGAACCGATGCAGCGCTGGCTGGTGCCCGCGCCGCCCCCGGAACAGCGGGAGCCCGGCAGGCCGGTCGCCTCGCACCGCCCCTCCCGCCTGTCCGAGCCGGAGCTGGAACTGCTGGAGTCCACCACCGCGATGTTCCGGAAGTGGGACGCGCAGTGCGGTGGCGGGCTGCGCCGCAAGGCGGTCGTCGGCCAACTCCACGAGGTGACCGATCTGCTGCAGGAGTCGCAGTCCGAGGCCACCGCCCGGCGGCTCTTCCGGTGCGCCGCCGAGCTGTCCGAGCTGGCCGGCTGGATGAGCTACGACGTCGGCCTCCAGCCGAATGCCCAGAAATACTTCGTTCTCGCCCTGCACGCGGCCAAGGAGGCCGGGGACAAACCGCTCGGCTCGTACATTCTGTCCTCCATGAGCCGCCAGATGATCCATCTCGGCCGGCCCGACGACGCGCTGGAGCTGGTCCACCTCGCGCAGTACGGGAGCCGGGAGTGCGCCACCGCGCGGACCCAGGCCATGCTGTATGCGATGGAGGCGCGCGCCTACGCCAACATGGGCCAGCCGAGCAAGTGCAGGCGGGCCGTCCGGATGGCCGAGGACACCTTCTCCGACGCCGGAGCGGACGGCGAGCCGGAACCGGACTGGATCCGCTTCTTCACCGAGGCCGAGCTCAATGGCGAGAACGCCCACTCCTACCGCGATCTGGCCTATGTGGCCGGCCGCAGCCCCACGTACGCCTCCCTGGCCGAACCCGTCATGCGGCGCGCCGTCGACCTGTTCGGCAAGGACGACGTGCACCAGCGGTCGTACGCGCTGAATCTGATCGGCATGGCCACCGTCCATCTCCTCAAGAGGGAGCCCGAGCAGTCCGCCGTGCTGGCCCAGCAAGCCCTGAGGGTGGCCGGCCGGGTGCGCTCGGAGCGGGTCAGCAACCGGCTCCGCAAGACCGTCGACATCGCCGCCAGGGACTTCGGCGATGTCGCCGGGATCGCCGACCTCACCGAACTGCTCACCACGCAGCTCTCCGAGTCCGCGGAGGCCGTCTGAGACGGCCGCCGCCCCTCCCGGGCGTCCTTCCGACCCCGTACCGCCCGAGCTCCGGCCGCGGCAGTCACCCCGTACAGTCCGACACGGCTCCCCCGCCGCCAGGTAAGCAGGGTGACGGCCGCGGCCGGTTTACGATGCCCGGCGAGGGTATCCGTGGCAGCCGGCCGCGATCCGCCGGTTCATCGGTCCGTAACACGCCGGACTTGTTCGTCACGACCGCGAAACATCGTGCGGCACTGGCCGAAACCGCACTGCGCGACTCTCCTCACCACAGTCGGCCCATACCTGCTTGAGCATCCGCACGGGCCGTTCCGACCCACGAGGGGACGCTGGCTTTGAATGGCGCAGATACCGCATTCGTATTGATCAGTGCCGCGCTCGTCATGCTGATGACGCCCGGCCTGGCATTTTTCTACGGCGGCATGGTGCGGGTGAAGAGCGCCCTCAACATGCTCATGATGTCCCTCATCTCACTCGGTATCGTCAGCGTGCTGTGGGTGCTCTACGGGTACTCCCTCACCTTCGGCGACGATCTCGGCGCCGGGCTGCTGGGCAATTTCGACCACGTCGGTTTCCAGGGCATCACCGCCGACACGCTGACCGGGGGCAAGGAAGGCATTCCCGTCTTCGCCTTCGCCCTCTTCCAGCTCATGTTCGCCGTCCTCACCCCGGCCCTGATGAGCGGTGCGCTCGCCGACCGCGTGAAGTTCAGCGCCTGGGCGCTCTTCATCACCCTCTGGGTCAGCGTCGTGTACTTCCCGATCGCGCACTGGGTCTGGCAGTCCGACGGCTGGCTGTTCAAGCTGGGAGTGATCGACTTCGCCGGTGGTACGGCGGTCCACATCAACGCCGGTGTCGGCGCCCTCGCCGCCGTCCTGGTCGTCGGTAAGCGGATCGGATTCAAGAAGGACCCGATGCGGCCGCACAACCTGCCGCTCGTCGTCCTCGGCGCCGGTCTCCTGTGGTTCGGCTGGTTCGGCTTCAACGCCGGCTCCGCGCTCGCCGCCAACGGCACCGCCGCCCTCATGGCCTTCAACACACAGATCGCCACCGGCGCCGCGATGCTCGGCTGGCTCATCTACGAGCGCATCCGGCACGGCGCGTTCACCACGCTGGGCGCCGCCTCCGGCGCCGTCGCCGGCCTGGTCGCCATCACCCCGTCCGGCGCGGCCGTCAACCCCTTCGGCGCGCTGCTCATCGGTGTCGTCGCCGGAGCGGTCTGCTCCTGGGCCGTCAGCCTCAAGTTCAAGCTCGGCTACGACGACTCGCTCGACGTGGTCGGCGTCCACCTCGTCGGCGGTGTGATCGGCACCCTGCTCGTGGGTCTCCTCGCGATCGACGGCGTCGGCGGCCTCTCGCAGCTCGGCAAGCAGGCCGTCGGTGCGTTCTCGGTGATGGCCTACTCGTTCGTGGTCTCCTGGATCCTCGCCAAGATCGTCGACGCCACCATTGGCTTCCGCGCCTCCGAGGACGACGAGACCAGCGGTGTGGACATGGCCTACCACGCGGAGTCGGCGTACGACTACAGCGCGGTGGGAGGTTCCCCGTCGGGCCGTAGTAGCGTGCCCGCCGCGAACCAGGACGAGGCGCTCGCCGCCGTGGCGACGAACAAGAAGGTGGACGCATGAAGCTCATCACCGCAGTCGTGAAGCCCCACAGGCTGGACGAGATCAAGGAGGCCCTCCAGGCCTTCGGAGTCCAGGGGCTCACGGTCACGGAGGCCAGCGGATACGGCCGGCAGCGCGGCCACACCGAGGTCTACCGGGGTGCGGAGTACACCGTCGACCTCGTACCGAAGATCCGCATAGAGGTTCTGGTCGAGGACGCCGACGCGGAACAGGTCATCGACACGGTGGTCAAGGCCGCCCGCACCGGCAAGATCGGTGACGGGAAGGTATGGAGCGTGCCGGTCGAGACGGCGGTCCGGGTCAGGACCGGCGAGCGCGGTCCTGACGCCCTCTGAGAGACAGGGACAACTGGGTGACGAGCCTCGAAGAGACAACCGACCAGGCAGACTCGGGACCCAGCGGCTATGCGGCGGCCCGGCTGCGCCTCCTCCAGGAGAAGGCGCAGTCAGGGCCGCCGCGCCGTACCGCGCTGGCCCGGCTGACCGACGACTGGCTGAACGCGCTGTTCAGCACGGCCGCCCAGGAAGCGGGGGTGCGCGGCGCGGCCCTGGTCGCCGTCGGCGGCTACGGACGGGGAGAGCTCTCCCCGCGCAGCGACCTCGACCTGCTGCTCCTGCACGATGGCACGGCCGGGCCCGCGGCGATCGCCGCGCTCGCCGACCGCGTCTGGTATCCGGTGTGGGACCTCGGCCTCGCCCTCGACCACTCCGTCCGTACACCCGCCGAGGTCCGGAAGACGGCGGCCGACGACCTCAAGGTCCAGCTCGGACTCCTCGACGCCCGGCATGTCGCGGGCGACCTGGGCCTGGTCACCCGGGTGCGGACCGCCGTACTCGCCGACTGGCGCAACACCGCGGCCAAGCGCCTCCCCGAACTGGACGAACTGTGCCGGGAGCGCGCCGAACGCCAGGGCGAGCTGCAGTTCCTGCTGGAACCCGACCTCAAGGAGGCCAGGGGCGGACTGCGGGACGCCACCGCGCTGCGCGCCGTCGCCGCCTCCTGGCTCGCGGACGCGCCCCGCGAAGGGCTCACCGCCGCCCGCCGTGTGCTGCTCGACGCGCGCGACGCCCTGCATCTCACGACCGGACGCGCCACCGACCGGCTCGCCCTCCAGGAACAGGACCCGGTCGCCGCCGAACTCGGCCTGCTGGACGCCGACGCCCTGCTGCGCCAGGTGTACGAGGCGGCGCGCACGGTCTCGTACGCCTCCGACGTCACCTGGCGCGAGGTGAACCGGGTCCTGCGCTCCCGCTCCGTACGCCCCCGGCTGCGGGCCATGCTCGGCAGCAAGCCGGCGCCCGAGCGCAGCCCCCTCGCCGAAGGCGTGGTCGAACAGGACGGTGAGGTCGTGCTGGCCCGCACCGCCCGCCCCGAACGCGACTCCGTCCTGCCGCTGCGCGCCGCAGCCGCCGCCGCCCAGGCCGGCCTGTCGATCTCGCTGCACGCCGTCCGGCGCCTCGCCGCGGCGTCGAAGCCGCTGCCGGTGCCCTGGCCGGCCGAGGCCCGCGAGGAACTCGTCACCCTGCTCGGCGCCGGTGAGTCGACCGTCGCGGTCTGGGAGGCCCTCGAAGCCGAGGGCCTGATCACCCGGCTCCTGCCCGACTGGGAGCGGGTCCGCTGCCGGCCCCAGCGCAACCCCGTACACACCTGGACCGTCGACCGCCACCTTGTCGAGACCGCCGTCCAGGCGTCCTCGCTGACCCGCCGCGTCGGCCGGCCCGACCTGCTGCTGGTCTGCGCCCTGCTGCACGACATCGGCAAGGGCTGGCCCGGCGACCACTCCGTGGCCGGCGAGGTCATCGCCCGCGACGTCGCGACCCGGATCGGCTTCGACCGCGAGGACACGGGCGTCGTCGCCACCGTCGTACGCCACCATCTGCTGCTCATCGACACCGCGACCCGGCGCGACCTGGACGACCCCGCCACGGTCAGCTCGGTCGCCGCACGGGTCGGCTCGCTCGGCACCCTGGAGCTGCTGCACGCGCTCACCGAGGCCGACGCGCTCGCCACCGGGCCCGCGGCCTGGTCGTCCTGGCGGGCCTCGCTCGTCGACGACCTGGTGACCCGCGTCGGCGCCGTCCTCGCGGGCGACGCCCCGGCCGAACCCGAACCGGCCGAGCCCAGCGCGGAGCAGGAACGGCTGGCCGTCGAGGCGCTGCGCACCGGTGGACCCGTGCTCGCCCTGCACGCCCAGAGCGAGCCGCCGCAGGAGGACGTGGAGCCGGAGCCGGTCGGCGTGGAACTGCTCATCGCGCTGCCCGACCAGCCGGGCGTGCTGCCCGCCGCCGCCGGGGTCCTCGCCCTGCACCGGCTCACCGTCCGGGCGGCCGACCTGCGCGCCGTGGAGCTGCCCACCGGGCTCGGGGAGCGCCGCGAGGTGCTGCTGCTGAGCTGGCGGGTGGCCGCCGAGTACGGCTCACTGCCGCAGGCCGCCAGGCTGCGCGCCGATCTCGTACGCGCCCTGGACGGCTCGCTCGACATCCGCACCAGGCTCGCCGAGCGCGAGGCGGCGTATCCGCGCCGCCGCGGCGTCCAGGCCCCGCCGCCGCGGGTCACCGTCGCGCCGACCGCCTCACAGCTCGCGACGGTCATCGAGGTCCGGGCCCAGGACGCACCGGGGCTGCTGCACCGCATCGGCCGGGCGCTGGAGGACGCGCGGGTACGGGTACGGAGCGCGCATGTGTCGACCCTGGGTGCCAACGCGGTGGACGCCTTCTATGTGACGTCCGACCGGGGCCGGCCGCTGTCGGCGCCGGTCGCCGCGGAGCTGGCGCGGACCGTGGAGGCCGCGCTGCGGTGAGGCCGCCGTACGGCCCAGTCACCCGCACGGGGGACCTCACCGCGCGCGGCCGGATACCCTGGGGGACGGTCTGTCCCTCACCGCGCGGGACAGCCCCCCTGCCCGCCCCCGACCTGAGGATCCGCGACCGCCGTGTTCGACACTCTCTCCGACCGCCTCGCAGCCACATTCAAGAGCCTCCGGGGCAAAGGGCGCCTCAGCCCGGAGGACATCGACGCCACGGCCCGCGAGATCCGTATCGCCCTGCTCGAAGCGGACGTCGCGCTGCCCGTCGTCCGGGCCTTCATCGCCAAGGTCAAGGAGCGCGCGGCCGGCGCCGAGGTCTCCCAGGCGCTGAACCCGGCCCAGCAGGTCATCAAGATCGTCAACGAGGAGCTCATCGGCATCCTCGGCGGCGAGACGCGGCGGCTGCGCTTCGCCAAGCAGCCGCCGACCGTGATCATGCTCGCGGGTCTCCAGGGCGCGGGCAAGACGACCCTGGCCGGAAAGCTCGGCCTCTGGCTCAAGGGCCAGGGCCACTCGCCGCTGCTCGTCGCCTGTGACCTCCAGCGCCCCAACGCCGTCACCCAGCTCTCCGTCGTCGCCGACCGGGCGGGCGTCGCCGTCTACGCGCCCGAGCCGGGCAACGGCGTGGGCGACCCGGTCAAGGTGGCCAAGGACTCCGTCGAGTACGCCCGGGCCCGGCAGTACGACGTGGTCGTGGTCGACACCGCGGGCCGCCTCGGCATCGACCAGGAACTGATGAAGCAGGCCGCGGACATCCGCGACGCGGTCAGCCCCGACGAGGTCCTCTTTGTCGTCGACGCGATGATCGGCCAGGACGCGGTCAACACCGCGGAGGCCTTCCGCGACGGCGTCGGCTTCGACGGCGTGGTGCTCTCCAAGCTCGATGGCGACGCCCGCGGCGGCGCGGCCCTCTCCATCGCGCATGTCACCGGCAAGCAGATCATGTTCGCCTCGAACGGCGAGAAGCTGGACGAGTTCGACGCGTTCCACCCGGACCGGATGGCGTCCCGCATCCTCGACATGGGTGATCTGCTCACCCTGATCGAGCAGGCGGAGAAGACGTTCAGCCAGGCCGAGGCCGAGAAGATGGCCTCCAAGCTGGCGAGCAGCAAGGGCAAGGACTTCACGCTCGACGACTTCCTGGCCCAGATGGAGCAGGTCAGGAAGATGGGCTCCATCTCCAAGCTGCTCGGCATGCTGCCCGGCATGGGGCAGATCAAGGATCAGATCAACAACATCGACGAGCGGGACGTGGACCGTACCGCCGCGATCATCAAGTCGATGACGCCGGGCGAGCGCCAGGAGCCGACGATCATCAACGGGTCCCGCAGGGCCCGGATCGCGCGTGGTTCCGGTGTCGAGGTCAGCGCGGTGAAGAATCTCGTGGAGCGCTTCTTCGAGGCCCGCAAGATGATGTCCAAGATGGCGCAGGGCGGCGGGATGCCGGGGATGCCGGGCATTCCCGGCATGGGCGGCGGCCCCGGCCGCGCGAAGAAGAAGCAGAAGCAGGCGAAGGGCAAGCAGCGCTCGGGCAACCCGATGAAGCGCAAGGCGGAGGAGCAGGCGGCGGCGGCCCGGCGCGAGGAGGCGGCGCAGTCGGGCAACGCGTTCGGCCTGCCGGCGGGGCAGCAGGACAAGAACTTCGAGCTGCCGGACGAGTTCAAGAAGTTCATGGGCTGACGGGTCGCCGTCCGGCGGGGCGGGGGCGCGGGCGGGAGGCGGCCCGCCGGGCGCGCGGGTCAGGGCGTACGCGCGATCAGATAGCGGAACACATTGGGCATCCACACCGTGCCGTCCCGCCGGACATGGGGGTGGAGCGCCTCCCCGATCTCCTTCTCCACCTGCCGCCGGTCCGTCGCCCTGATCGCCCCGTCGAACGCTCCGGTCGACAGCAGTCCGCGCACCGCGCTCCCCGTGTCCGCGTAGCCGAAGGGGCAGGCGACCCGCCCCGAGCCGTCCGGCTCCAGACCGGCGCGCGCGGCGACATCCTCCAGGTCGTCCCGGTGCGCCGGGCGCCGGCCGCCCTTGCGCAGCCGGTCCGTCAGCCGGCCCCCGATCCGCAGCACCGCGTCCGTGGCGCAGCGCTCCGGCGGACCCCAGCCGGCCAGCACCACCGGGGCGCCGCGCCGGGCCAGCGGTATCGCCCGCCCGAGCCCGGGTACACCGTCCGCCGTGTGGCCGAGCGGCTGGAAGGCGGTGATCACGTCGTACGGAGGGCGGTCGGGCCCGGCGGCCTCGGCCATCCGGTCGGCGGGCACCAGCGTGCCGGTGACCGCCGGCGCGCCGCCCGGTCTGGCACGCTCGCCCGGCGCGCGCAGCCGCTCACGCGCCAGCGCGAGCCGCTCGTGGTCGGAGTCGACACCGGTCACCCGCGCGCCGCGCGAAGCGGCGAGCAGCAGCGCGAGCCCCGAGCCGCAGCCGAGCGCGAGCAGCCGCGTCCCGCCACGGACCTCCAGGCGCTCGTACACCGCCTCGTAGAGGGGCACCAGCATCCGTTCCTGGATCTCGGCCCAGTCGCGGGCGCGCTCGCTGAGGTCCGTACGGTCCGGCGGCGCCCCCGCCGCGCCCGAAGGAAGCCGGTGGTGCTGGACGAGCGTACGTGTCATGGATAGCGCCCCAATCCGCCAAGAGGTCGGCAGTGCCCTGATTGACAGCCCCCGTGTACCTGCGCGCGCACATCCCCCGTAAGCCAGAAAACTCCGCATCCGTGCCCGCGTCCAGTGCGTGCGGGGCAAAGCCGTACGTGCCCCGGGCGCACGCCCCGGCGTACGCGGATGATTCCGTCTCGCCGGTCCGGTCGCCGTACGCTTTCCGCCATGGCGAAGGCACCTGTTCTCACCCCTCGGGCGACCGATTTCCCCCGCTGGTACCAGGACCTGATCAACAAGGCCGAACTGGCCGACAACGGTCCGGTGCGCGGCACGATGGTGATTCGGCCGTACGGGTACGGCCTGTGGGAGCGGATGCAGCAGGAGCTGGACGCCCGCATCAAGGAGGCCGGCGCCGCCAACGCGTACTTCCCCCTCTTCATCCCGCAGTCGTATCTGACCCGCGAGGCCGAGCACGTCGAGGGCTTCGCGCCCGAGCTGGCGATCGTGACGCACGGCGGCGGCAAGGAGCTGGACGAGCCGGTCGTCGTCAGGCCCACCTCCGAGACCATCGTCAACGAGTACTTCTCCACATGGGTGCAGAGCTACCGCGATCTGCCCCTGCTCATCAACCAGTGGGCCAATGTCGTCCGCTGGGAGATGCGTCCCCGGGTCTTCCTGCGCACCACCGAGTTCCTCTGGCAGGAGGGCCACACCGCGCACGCCACCTACGAGGACGCCAGGGACTACGCCGCTCACATCCACCGGAACGTCTACGCGGACTTCATGGTCAATGTCCTCGGCATCGATGTCGTCCTGGGCCGCAAGACCGCCGGCGAGCGCTTCGCCGGCGCGATCAACACCCTGACCCTCGAAGGCATGATGGGTGACGGCAAGGCCCTCCAGATGGGCACCAGCCATGAGCTGGGCCAGAACTTCGCCCGGGCCTTCCACACCGAGTATCTGTCCAAGGACGGCACCCGGGAGCTGGTCTGGCAGACCTCCTGGGGCTCCTCGACCCGGATGGTCGGCGGGCTGATCATGGCGCACGGCGACGACGGCGGACTGCGCGTGCCGCCCCGGCTCGCCCCCGTCCAGGCCGTGGTCCTCGCGATCAAGGACGACGCGGCGGTGCTCGCGAAGGTCCGCGAGACCGGTGAACGGCTCCGGGCCGCGGGGATCCGGGTCCAGCTCGACGAAAGGACCGACACGCCCTTCGGCCGCCGCGCCGTCGACTGGGAGCTGAAGGGCGTGCCCGTACGGATCGAGATCGGCCCCCGGGACCTGGAGAGCGGCACCGCGATGCTCGTCCGCAGGATCCCCGGCGGCAAGGAGCCGGTGGCCACCGACGCCCTGGCCGCGCTGCTGCCCGGGATCCTGGAGGAGGACCAGGCGCTGCTGCTCAGGCAGTCCCGGGAGTTCCGCGAGTCCCGTACCGCCGAGGTCTCCACGGTCGAGGAGGCCGCCGAGGCCGCCGGCGCCGGCTGGGCGCGCATTCCGTGGGCGGCGCTGGGGCCGGGCGGCGAAGCGGCGCTCGCCGGGCGGGGGGTGACCGTACGGTGCCTGGTCGCTGAGGACGGGTCGGTGCCGGAATCGGATGATGCGCCGGGTACTGTCGCCCTCGTGGCTCGCGCCTACTGAAGCCCCTCTTGCCGCAGGAAAAGCCGGTGTACGTAGATCGGCTACGCGTCGAAGCGTACGAGGCACTACGTACCGGCTTGGGCGGAGCTGTGAGACTTCTCCGCAGATCAGCGCACCCGCCCTCGTCCGGACGCATCAATGGCAACTGACGGGTACGTGCAAATTATTTGGGATGCCCCGTAATGGAACCCGGGAGCGTTCCGGCTCGTTATTCACGACGTGAGCACGACACCACCTGTTCTCGCCGCAGAGCTGGCACAGGCGTGGGCCGATATTCAGCGGTCCCACCCCGAGCTGCCGGATCTTGCCGCGCCAGAGTCCCTGATCGGAGAGTCGTCGTCCGCCTGCGGCGCCGAGCTCTCCTTCGAACGACTGCTTCACGAAGCGGTCCACGGCATCGCCGCCGCCAGAGGTGTCCGCGACACCTCGCGCGCGGGCCGATATCACAACCGCCGATTCCTGGCCATCGCCGAGGAGATGGGCCTCGACCACCCCGAGGAGCCGCATCCCAGCAGCGGCTTTTCCCTGGTCTCGCTGAGTCCCGAGGCGAAGCGGCGGTACCGCCCCACCATCGAGCGGCTGCAACGCGCCCTCAAGGCGCACACGGTCGCGACGGCCGCCGACACCAAGCGCAGCTTCCGCGGACCTGCCGCGCGGCACGGCTCGTCCGGCGGCGGCGTGCGCGTCAAGGCGGTCTGCGACTGCGGCCGGAACGTCCGCGTCGTCCCCTCCGTCCTCGCCCAGGCGCCGATCGTCTGCGGTGGCTGTGGCAAGCCGTTCCGTATCCCGGAAGTGGTCGGGGCCGCGAGCTGAGTCCCCCGGGCCCGAGCGGTCCCTCATCCGGGTCATGCCCCGCCGCGGGTGTGTGGCAGAATGGCCAGCCGTACTCGACAGTCGCACAGGACCCCTCTCTCCTCCGGCTGACGCGTCCATCGGGCGGATCGGGTACCGCAACCCCACGCGGCATCCCTTTGCGCCCAACCACGTCAAGACCAGGAGACACCACTCCAGTGGCAGTCAAGATCAAGCTGAAGCGTCTGGGCAAGATCCGTTCGCCTCACTACCGCATCATCGTCGCCGACTCCCGTACCCGCCGTGACGGCCGGGCCATCGAGGAGATCGGTCTGTACCACCCGGTGCAGAACCCTTCGCGTATCGAGGTCGACTCGGACCGCGCGCGTTACTGGCTGTCCGTCGGCGCCCAGCCGACCGAGCCCGTTCTCGCGATCCTCAAGCTCACCGGTGACTGGCAGGCGCACAAGGGCCTCCCGGCCCCGGCGCCGCTGCTCCAGCCGGAGCCGAAGGCCGACAAGCGCGCCCTCTTCGAGGCCGCGCTGAAGGACTCCGGCGACGAGCCCAAGGGTGAGGCGATCACCCAGAAGGCGAAGAAGTCCGACAAGAAGGCCGACGAAGCCGGTACCGAGTCTTCGGCCGCCGCCGAGTCGACCGAGGCCTGAGCATGCTCGAGGAGGCTCTCGAGCACCTCGTGAAGGGCATCGTCGACAACCCGGACGAAGTGCAGGTGGCCTCGCGCAACCTGCGCCGCGGCCGTGTGCTGGAGGTCCGGGTGCACCCCGACGACCTCGGCAAGGTGATCGGCCGCAACGGCCGCACCGCACGTGCTCTGCGGACTGTCGTGGGCGCCATTGGCGGCCGTGGCATCCGCGTCGACCTCGTCGACGTGGATCAGGTGCGCTGACACAGCAGAACACCGGCACGGGCCGGGGAGGGCGTCCGCCTTCTCCGGCCCGTGCCCGTTTGCCGTGTGCGCGGACGACCGCGGCGTGCCGTGTGCGCACATGACCGCGCGGCCGCCCGACCGCGGCCATCCATCGAGGAACCACCGCGGCGAACGACACGTCCGCGAGAGCGGCGGCGGTCGCGCCGCACAGAAGGGGCTCACGTGCAGTTGGTAGTCGCGCGGATCGGCCGCGCCCACGGGATCAAGGGTGAGGTCACCGTGGAGGTGCGTACGGACGAGCCGGAACTCCGGCTCGGACCGGGCGCCGTGCTCACCACGGACCCGGCGTCGGCCGGACCGCTGACGATCGAGACCGGCCGGGTGCACAGCGGCAGGCTGCTGCTCCGTTTCGACGGTGTGCGCGACCGTACGGGCGCCGAGGCCCTGCGCAATGTGCTGCTCATCGCCGAGATCGACCCCGAGGAGCTGCCCGAGGACCCGGAGGAGTTCTACGACCATCAGCTCATGGACCTCGATGTCGTCCTGGCCGACGGCACGGAGATCGGCCGGATCACCGAGATCTCGCACCTGCCCTCGCAGGACCTGTTCATCGTGGAACGCCCCGACGGCAGCGAGGTCATGATCCCCTTCGTCGAGGAGATCGTCACCGAGATCGACCTGGAGGAGCAGCGGGCCGTCATCGACCCGCCGCCGGGACTGATCGACGACAGCGAGGCCGACGGCGAATCCGACGGCGAATTCGACGGCGAGGCCGCTGGCGGGAACACCGGCGGACACCGCGCGACCGGCGGGGACGACGACTGATGCGGCTCGATGTCGTCACGATCTTCCCGGAGTACCTGGAGCCGCTGAACGTGTCACTCGTCGGCAAGGCGCGTGCGCGCGGCCGGCTCGGTGTCCACGTGCACGACCTCCGGGAGTGGACGTACGACCGGCACAACACCGTCGACGACACGCCCTACGGCGGCGGTCCCGGCATGGTCATGAAGACCGAGCCCTGGGGCGAGGCCCTGGACGAGGTGCTGGCGGACGGCTACGAGGCGGGTGCTCACGGCCCGGTCCTGGTCGTCCCCACCCCGAGCGGCCGGCCCTTCACCCAGAAGCTGGCCGTGGAACTCTCCGAGCGGCCCTGGCTGATCTTCACGCCCGCCCGCTACGAGGGAATCGACCGCCGGGTCGTCGACGAGTACGCGACCCGGATGCCGGTCCACGAGGTCTCCATCGGCGACTATGTGCTGGCGGGCGGGGAGGCCGCCGTACTGGTCGTCACCGAGGCGGTGGCCCGGCTGCTGCCCGGCGTCCTCGGCAACGCCGAGTCGCACCGCGACGACTCCTTCGCTCCCGGCGCGATGGCCGATCTGCTGGAGGGTCCCGTCTACACCAAGCCGCCCGAGTGGCGCGGGCGCGGGATCCCGGACGTCCTGCTCAGCGGCCACCACGGCAGGATCGCGCGCTGGCGGCGGGACGAGGCGTTCCGCCGCACCGCCCTCAACCGGCCCGATCTGATCGAGCGCTGCGACGCCGCGGCCTTCGACAAGAAGGACCGCGAGACCCTCTCCATCATGGGCTGGGCACCGGAGCCCGGCGGCCGATTTTGGCGCAGGCCCGAGGCCATGGAAGAATGAGCCGCTGCTGTACGTCCGGAGTGCGCCCCTGCCACAGGGGGAACGACGCCCGCCCGACGCGAACGGCACCCTCAGACTCTCATTTCGATAACCGCTGATGACCTGTGGCATCAGCGAGGAAGCAGACCATCATGGCCAGCCTGCTCGACACTGTCGACGCCTCGTCGCTCCGCAGCGACCTCCCCGCCTTCCGCCCCGGTGACACCGTGAACGTCCACGTACGGGTCATCGAGGGCAACCGCTCCCGTATCCAGCAGTTCAAGGGCGTGGTCATCCGCCGCCAGGGCTCGGGCGTCAGCGAGACCTTCACGGTCCGCAAGGTCTCCTTCTCCGTCGGCGTCGAGCGGACCTTCCCGGTGCACAGCCCGATCTTCGAGAAGATCGAGCTCGTGAGCCGCGGTGACGTCCGTCGCGCCAAGCTCTACTACCTCCGTGAGCTGCGCGGCAAGGCCGCGAAGATCAAGGAGAAGCGCGACAAGTAAGCGCGCGACGACCGGGCCGGGGGATTGACTCGCACCCGGGTTCAGCGGGCCGCCGGATAAGCTCTGGGCCCGATGGACACCGAAGCACAGCACGCGGAGCGCGACCGCTCCTCCCAGCCCCCGGCGGGGCCGGAGGAGCGGTCGCGCTTCGCGCGTTTCCGCGGACACCTGGTGGCGCCGGACTCCGGGCCGTCCTGGCGCCGGGCGGGCCTGACCGGTGTGGCCTGTGTGCTCTTCGTACTGCTGCTGAGCACCTTTGTGGTGCAGCCCTTCCTGATCCCCAGCGGATCGATGGAGCCCACGCTCCAGATCGGGGACCGGGTGCTGGTCAACAAGCTGGCCTACGACTTCGGCGGCGCGCCGCGCCGCGGCGACGTGGTGGTCTTCGACGGCGCCGGGTCGTTCGTCCAGTCCCCGGCCGGGGAGAACCCCGTGACCGGGCCGCTGCACAGCGCGGCCACGGCGCTGGGACTCGCCGGACCCGCCGAGACGGACTTCGTGAAGCGCGTGGTCGGGGTGGGCGGTGATCACGTGGTCTGCTGCGACACGGCGGGCAGCCTCGAAGTGAACGGCGTCCCGGTGGAGGAGCGGTACCTCTACTTCGGGGACGCGCCCTCCCGGGTCCCCTTCGACATCGTCGTACCGCACGGCACGCTCTGGGTCCTGGGCGACCACCGGGGCAATTCGCGTGACTCGCGGGACCATCTCGGTGAACCGGGCGGCGGCATGGTGCCCGTGGACAAGGTCGTCGGCCGGGTCGACTGGATCGGCTGGCCGCTGGGCCGCTGGTCCTCGCTGCCGCCGACCGACGCCTTCCGGGACGTACGGGATCCGGGCGGCGTCCATGGGTAAGCGCGGACGCCCCGCCGGCCACGGGCCGGACACCGGACTGCCGACCGGCACCCGGCCCACCAGCGGCCGGCCGATGCCGGGCCGGGCCGAGCGGCGCAAGCTCGCCCGCAAGGTCAAGCGCCGCCGCCGCCGTTCCGCGGTGACGGAGATACCGCTGCTGATCACCGTGGCGCTGCTGATCGCGCTGGTGCTGAAGACCTTCCTGGTACAGGCGTTTGTGATTCCGTCGGGGTCGATGGAGCAGACGATCAAGATCAGTGACCGCGTCCTGGTGGACAAACTCACACCGTGGTTCGGCTCGAAGCCGACGCGCGGTGATGTCGTCGTCTTCAAGGACCCGGGTGGCTGGCTCCACGAGGAGCAGACCCCGCCGGACGACTCGCCTGTCGTCGTCAAGCAGGTCAAACAGGCTCTGACGTTTATCGGGCTGCTGCCGTCCGCCGACGAGCAGGACCTGATCAAACGGGTCGTCGCGGTCGGCGGCGACACCGTCAAGTGCTGTGACAAGGACGGCAAGGTCACCGTCAACGGCGCACCGCTCACCGAGCCGTACCTCCACCCGGGCAACGCGCCCTCACAGCTCTCCTTCGAGGTGGTCGTCCCGGCCGGGCGGATCTTCGTGATGGGGGACCATCGGGAACTTTCGGCCGATTCCCGCTTCCATCTGGACGACACGTACCGTGGCACGGTCTCCGAGGACGAGGTCGTGGGGCGGGCGGTCGTGATCGCCTGGCCCTTCGCTCACTGGCGCCGGCTGGAGGAACCCGGGACATACGCTTCCGTTCCTGACGCGCGCGCCGCGCCCACGACGGCGGCGGGGCCGTCGAATAGTCTTTCCTCTCAGGATCTGAACGGATTGATCCTGCTCCCGCGCCCTGCGGAACTCCCGCTCGTTATGGGAGTGGTGGGCCTGTCTCTTCTCCGGGGCAGGCGGTCGCACGGAGTAATCGCACGGACTAAGGAGTGAATGTGGGGGACGTGGCGGTCGGCGCACGGTCCGGACACGAAGGTGCCGAGGAGGGACAGGAGCAGCTCGCCGAGTCGCCCGCCGTCTTGACGGACGATACGACGGAACCCCCGAGCGGTGAGGCCGCGGAGGCCGGGACAGCACCTGAGGCCGGGGCCGGTGAGGCGGCCGGGAGCGGTGCGGGACCGGGATCCGGGACAGGGACCGGCCCGGCGACGGGTGCGGAGCCGGCGGCCGTCACGGAAGCGGCAGCGGTGCCCGAGGCGAGTGCGACGCCGGGCACCGGGACGGCCCCGGAGGCCGGTGCGACACCGGAGGCGGGCGCGGAGCCGGCCGCCCCCACGGAGCCCGGGGCGGGTACGGAGCCGGCGGGCGACGCCAAGCCGGCGGGCGACGCCAAGCCGGCGGGCGACGCGGAGACCCCGGCCGAGGCCGGGCCCCGGGCGGACGCGGCCGGTACCGAGCCTGCGGCCGACACGGAGACCAGGGCCGGGACCGACACCGTGGCCGGTGCGGAGCCGGCGGCCGGTGCACAATCTGAGACGGATACGGAACCGAAGGCCGGGACCGGACCGAAGGACGGAACGGGAGCCGTGGCTGTGAGTGGACCGGGGACGGGTACGGAGTCGGTCGGCGGGACCGAAGGGGTCACCGTGACCGCGCTCGCGAGCGACGCGGGACCCGGCAGTGTTTCGGGACCCGCGACCGCCCCCGGGCCGGAGAGCGAGGTCCCGGGCAGCGGAGACTCCGGTGGGGCGAAGCAGCGGTCCTTCTGGAAGGAGCTGCCCCTCCTGATCGGGATCGCGCTGCTGCTCGCTCTGCTGATCAAGACTTTCCTGGTGCAGGCGTTCTCGATCCCCTCCGATTCGATGCAGGACACCCTGCAGCGGGGCGACCGGGTGCTGGTGGACAAGCTCACCCCCTGGTTCGGCTCCGAGCCGGAGCGCGGCGAGGTCGTCGTCTTCCATGATCCGGGCGGCTGGCTGGAGGACGCCGAGACACCCGATCCGAATGTGGTGCAGAAGTTCCTCAGCTTTATCGGTCTGATGCCGTCCGCCGAGGAGAAGGACCTGATCAAGCGGGTCATCGCGGTCGGCGGCGACACGGTGGAGTGCAAGAAGGGCGGCAAGGTCCAGGTCAATGGACACCCGCTGAACGAGTCCGGGCACATCTATCCCGGGAACACCGCCTGTGACGACGAGCCGTTCGGGCCGATCCATGTCCCCCAGGGCCGGATCTGGGTGATGGGTGATCACCGGCAGAACTCGCTCGACTCCCGCTACCACCAGGAGCTGCCCGGGCGCGGCACGGTCTCCACGGACGAGGTCGTCGGGCGCGCGTTCGTCGTCGCCTGGCCGCTCAACCGCTGGTCCCTGCTTCCGGTGCCCGACACCTTCGACCAGCCCGGGCTGAGCACCGCGGCTTCGGTGGCCTCCGCCGCGGCCCCCGGGGCGATGGGCCTCGCCGGCGCGGTGCCGCTCGTCCTGTGGCGCCGGAGGAGGCTGACCGGCGGCTCTACCGCCGGGTAGGGTGCCGTCCCGGACCGCCGACCTCCGGCGGTCATTCTCCGGATCGGGGAGTGCTGGGATGAGCGGAACCGGACGTACGAACGGCGGCCCCGGCCGTCTCGGCAGTGTGCTGTCGGGGCTGGCCGTGGCCGTCGGCTGTGTGCTCTTCCTCGGAGGGTTCGTCCGGGGGGCCGTCGAGTACCGGCCGTACACCGTGCCGACCAACTCCATGGATCCCACCGTGAAGGCCGGGGACCGGATTCTGGCGCAACGGATATCCGGCGCCGAGGCACGGCGCGGGGACGTGGTGGTCTTCACCGACTCGGACTGGGGCAACATGCCGATGGTGAAGCGGGTGGTCGGGGTCGGCGGCGACAGGATCGCCTGCTGTGACCCGGACGGCCGGCTCACCGTCAACGGTGCGGCGGTCGAGGAGCCGTACGCGCGCGGGGCCGTCGGGGGGCGCGCCTCCGCGAACGACTTCTCCGCGACGGTGCCCGAGGACCAGCTCTTCCTGCTCGGTGACGAGCGCGGCGTCTCGCTCGACTCCCGCCTGCATCTCCAGGACCCCGGTCAGGGCTCGGTGCCGCGCTCGGCGGTGGACGCTCGTGTCGACGCCGTCGTCTGGCCGTCGGGCGGCCTGGTCGACCGGCCGAAGGGCTTCGCGGCGCTGCCGGGCGGAGTGTCGGGACCGGGGCCGCTGAAACTGCTCGCCGGGGCCGTGGTGGCCGGGGCGCTGCTGATTCTGGGCGGTGCGGCCTACGGGCCGGTCGCGGGTCTGGTGTCGAAGCGGCGTACGGCGCCGCGAGCCGGTGAGCGGGTGTCCTCAGGTGTCCGCTGAGAGCGTGCCGTCCGCGTCCGGCGGGGGCGTTCCGGGGGCCGGTGCCGTGTCCGCCGCGGGCGCGCCGCGAAAGGTGGCGCGCGTGGTGCTGCTCGACCCCGACGACCGCATCCTGCTGCTGCACGGACACGAGCCCGGCGCCCCGGAGGACGACTGGTGGTTCACTCCGGGCGGCGGCCTGGAGGGCGACGAGACCAGGGAAGACGCCGCGCTGCGCGAACTGGCGGAGGAGACCGGGATCACACGGGTGGAGCTGGGCCCCGTGCTGTGGCGCCGGATCTGCTCCTTTCCGTTCGACGGACGGCGCTGGCACCAGGACGAGTGGTACTTCCTGGCACGTACGACACAGACCGAAACATCCACCGGTGGGCTGACCGAGCTGGAGATGCGCAGTGTCGCGGGGCTGAGGTGGTGGACCTCCGCCGAACTGTCGGCGGCGCGTGAGACGGTGTATCCGACCAGGCTCGCCGAGCTGCTGCGGACGCTGCTCGACGAGGGTCCTCCGGATACGCCGGTGGTCCTCGCCCCCGAAATCGTCTAGGGGTGCGAGGGGCCGGAGCACAATGGGGGGACGTACGGCTGAAGGGGAACATGCCATGAGTGCCGAGGACCTCGAGAAGTACGAGACCGAGATGGAGCTGAAGCTCTACCGGGAGTACCGCGATGTCGTCGGTTTGTTCAAATACGTGATCGAGACCGAGCGTCGCTTCTATCTCACCAACGATTACGAGATGCAGGTGCATTCGGTACAGGGCGAGGTCTTTTTCGAGGTCACGATGGCGGACGCGTGGGTCTGGGACATGTACAGGCCGGCCAGGTTCGTCAAGCAGGTGCGGGTGCTCACGTTCAAGGACGTGAATATCGAGGAGCTGAACAAGAGCGATCTCGAACTCCCGGGGGGCTGAAGAGCATGACAGGAGGCGCGGCGCGGCCGGTCCCGGCCGCGCCGCGCCGCTGTCTCCGGCCTCACCCGGGAGGGTGACCGAGTTGTCCACAACCGCCGAGTTGTCCACCAAGATCCACTAGCTGCGGGCGGTCGCGTCAGAGTCGGTGCCGGAGGTGGTGCCGAGATGAACGCGACAGGTGCGCTGGGACGGTACGGCGAGGAGCTGGCGGCGCGGGAGCTGACCGCGGCGGGGCTGACGGTGCTGGCCCGGAACTGGCGGTGCGGCAGGACCGGTGAGATCGACATCGTGGCCCGGGACAGTGACGCCAGGGGCGCGGACCTGCTGGTGGTCTGCGAGGTGAAGACCCGCAGGACCGGGGTGTTCGAGCATCCGATGGCGGCGGTCACACCGGCGAAGGCGGACCGGCTGAGACGGCTCGCCGCCTGCTGGCTGGAGCGGCACGGCGGGCCGCCTCCCGGAGGGGTGCGCATCGACCTGATCGGGGTGGTGCTGCCGGCCCGTGGGCGACCCGTGGTCGAGCACGCGCGAGGGGTGGCCTGATGGGGTTCGCGCGGGCGTGTTCGGTGGCGCTGGTCGGTGTCGAGGGTGTGGTGGTCGAGGTCCAGGCGGACCTGGAGCCGGGCGTCGCCGCGTTCACCCTGGTGGGGCTGCCGGACAAGAGCCTGATTGAGAGCCGGGACCGGGTCAGGGCGGCAGTGGTCAATTCCGGCGCGGAGTGGCCGCAGAAGAAGCTCACGGTGGGGCTGAGCCCCGCCTCCGTGCCGAAGAGCGGCAGCGGATTCGATCTCGCCGTGGCCAGCGCCGTGCTCGGAGCGGCGGAGCGCATCGACCCCTCGGCGATCGCCGATCTGGTGCTGATCGGTGAGCTGGGTCTGGACGGGCGGGTCCGGCCGGTGCGCGGGGTGCTGCCGGCGGTGCTCGCGGCGGCCGAGGCCGGCTACCGGCAGGTGGTCGTCCCGGAGCAGACCGCGGGCGAGGCGTCCCTGGTGCCAGGGGTGTCGGTGCTCGGGGTGCGGAGCCTGCGGCAGCTCATCGCGGTGCTGGCCGGCGAGCCGGTGCCCGAGGAGCCCCAGGAGCTGGGGCAGGGGCGTCCCGACCCGGCGTCGGCGGGACTGGTGGTGCCGGGTGCGGGGGTGAGCACGGGTCTGTCAGGCGGCGGCCGGGAAGGCGGCGGGCACCGGCCCGACCTGGCCGACGTGGCGGGCCAGACGGCGGCGCGCACGGCCCTGGAGGTGGCCGCCGCCGGCGGACATCATCTACTGCTGAAGGGACCGCCCGGGGCGGGCAAGACCATGCTGGCGGAACGGCTGCCGGCGGTGCTGCCGCCCCTGACCGGCCGGGAATCCCTGGAGGTCACCGCGGTGCACTCGGTGGCGGGCACCCTGCCGCCCGGTGAGCCGCTCGTCCGCGCCGCGCCCTACTGCGCACCGCACCACTCGGCGACCATGCAGTCACTGGTCGGCGGTGGGAACGGCCTGCCGAGACCGGGCGCGGTCTCGCTGGCCCACCACGGCGTGCTCTTTCTGGATGAGGCACCGGAGTTCTCCGGGCGGGCGCTGGACGCGCTGCGGCAGCCGCTGGAGTCGGGCCATGTGGTGGTGGCGCGCAGCGCGGGGGTGGTGCGGCTGCCGGCCCGCTTCCTGATGATCCTGGCGGCCAACCCCTGCCCGTGCGGACGGCACACGCTGGAGGGCGCGGGGTGTGACTGTCCGCCGTCGGTGATCCGCCGCTATCAGTCACGGCTGTCCGGGCCGCTGCTCGACCGGGTCGATCTGCGGGTCGAGGTGCAGCCCGTCCACCGTGCCGATCTGATGGGACAGGGCGGCGCGAGCGAGTCCACGGCGACCGTCGCCGCGCGGGTACGGGAGGCCAGAGCGCGCTCGGCGGCCCGGCTGGAGGGGACACCGTGGTCGGTGAACAGCGAGGTGCCCGGCCATGAGCTGCGCACGCGCTGGCGTGTCGCCCCCGGTGCGCTCGCCGCCGCGGAACGCGATCTGGAGCGCGGCCTGCTCACCGCCCGCGGCCTGGACCGGGTGCTGCGGGTGGCCTGGACGGCCGCGGATCTCGCCGGGCGAGAGCGGCCCGAGGCCCGCGATGTCGATCTGGCGCTGGAGCTGCGCACCGGCATCTCCCGGGGCGCGACGGCCGCCGCCGGGGGTGTGTCATGACGACCGGCACCGGCCAGGAGGAGCGACTCGCGCGTGCCGCGCTCACCCGGGTGTTCGAGCCGGGCGACGAGCGCGGCGGGCGCTGGCTGCGGGAGTTCGGCGCGGTCGGCCTGCTGGCCCGGCTCACTTCGCGGGACGACGAGCGGGACCAGCTCACCGGGGCCGGAGAGCAGCGGCTCGGCGGTTACCGGCGCCGCGCCGCGGCAGTCGCCCCCGAGCGTGATCTCTCGGTGGTGACCGCGCTCGGCGGCCGGTTCGTCTGCCCCGGCGACCGGGAGTGGCCCAGCCAGCTCGACGACCTGGGGGCGGCGGGGCCCATCGGGCTCTGGGTGCGGGGGCGGCCGGACCTGCGGATCTGGTCGCTGCGCTCCGTCGCCGTCGTCGGCGCCCGGGCGTGTACCCCGTACGGGGCACATATGGCGGCGAGTCTCGGCGCGGGCCTCGCCGAACGTGGCTGGGTGGTGACGTCCGGCGCCGCGTTCGGGGTCGACGGGTCGGCGCACCGGGGCGCGCTGGCGGCGGGCGGCGCCACCGTCGCGGTGCTCGCGTGCGGAGTCGATGTCGCCTATCCGCCCGGTCACGCGGAGTTGATCGGACGCATCGCCGAACAGGGACTGGTCATCGGTGAACTGCCGCCGGGCGACCACCCCACCCGCAGCAGGTTCGTCCTGCGCAACCGGGTGATCGCCGCACTCACCCGGGGCACCGTCGTCGTGGAGGCGCAGTACCGCAGCGGATCACTGGCCACGGCGCGCGGCGCCCAGCGGCTCGGCCGCTTCACCATGGGCGTGCCTGGGCCGGCCACCAGCGGGCTCTCGGCGGGCGTGCATGAACTCCTGCGTGGCGAGGGCGTGCTGGTCACGGACGCCGACGAAGTGGTCGAACTGGTCGGCGACATCGGTGACCTCGCTCCTCTCCGCCGGGGGCCCGTACTGCCCAGGGATCTGCTCGACCCCGTCAGCGCGCGGGTGCTGGACGCGCTGCCTGCCCGGGGCGCGGCCGACGGGAGGGCGATCGCGCTGCAGGCCGGCCTCACCGCCGACGAGGTGCTTGGCCGGCTGTACGAACTTCACTCGCTGGGGTTTGTCGAACGGCACGGCGACGTCTGGCGGCCGGCCGCCCGGGCCACACCGTAGGCCGCGGCGCGGCGAGGCGGTACTTGACCTGGAGCATTCGGGTGAAAAGGTGTGGGCGATGGTCCACGCATTCCTACCGGCGACACCCGGGGGGCGGACGCCCTTGGCGTCGGCCCCGGACCGAAGGTGCGCCCGGCGGCGCCCCCTCCGGCAGGCACGGGCGCCTGTTCTGCGGGTACCGCTCCTCCGCAGTCACGCTACGCTCACGTGGATTCCGGCCTACACAGACATCCCCCGCACTTCACGGCAGAACGGCTCAAGGCAACGCATGCCCCAGCACACCTCCGGGTCTGACCGCGCGGCTGCGCCCCCCGCTGCCCGGGGCGCCATGCGGCCCCCCGCGCCCTCGACGCTCGACGAGTTGTGGCGGTCGTACAAGACCACGGGCGACGAGCGGCTGCGAGAGCAGTTGATCCTGCACTACTCGCCGCTGGTGAAGTACGTCGCAGGCCGGGTGAGTGTGGGGCTGCCCTCCAATGTCGAGCAGGCGGACTTCGTCTCCTCCGGGGTTTTCGGTCTGATCGACGCGATCGAGAAGTTCGACATCGAGCGGTCGATCAAGTTCGAGACGTACGCGATCACCCGTATCCGGGGCGCGATGATCGACGAACTCAGGGCCCTGGACTGGATCCCGCGCTCCGTACGGCAGAAGGCGCGGGCCGTGGAGCGTGCCTACGCCACGCTGGAGGCGCAGCTCAGGCGTACGCCCTCCGAGACGGAGGTCGCCGCCGAGATGGGGATCGCGCTGGAGGAACTGCATGCGGTTTTCAGTCAGTTGTCCCTGGCGAACGTCGTGGCGCTGGAGGAGTTGCTGCATGTCGGCGGCGAGGGCGGCGACCGGCTCAGCCTGATGGACACGCTGGAGGACACCGCCGCCGACGATCCGGTGGAGGTGGCCGAGGACCGGGAGCTGCGGCGGCTGCTGGCGCGCGCGATCAACACGCTTCCCGACCGCGAGAAGACCGTGGTCACGCTGTACTACTACGAGGGCCTCACCCTGGCGGAGATCGGCCACGTGCTCGGGGTGACCGAGAGCCGGGTCAGCCAGATCCATACGAAGTCCGTGCTGCAACTGCGGGCCAAGCTGGCCGACGTCGGACGCTGACGCCGTGCCGTCTCCAGCTCATCCGTAGAGTGGAGCCGTGCCTAGGATTCGAGCGGCCTCCGTGGCCGAGCACCGGACCATGCAGCGCGGCGCCCTGCTGGACGCCGCACGCTCCCTCCTGTCCGAAGGCGGTACGGAAGCGCTGACCTTCCCCGCCCTGGCCGAGCGGACGGGCCTCGCCAGATCCTCGGTCTATGAGTACTTCCGCTCGCGTGCCGCCGTCGTCGAGGAACTGTGCGCCGTCGACTTCCCGGTCTGGGCGGCGGAGGTGGAGGCCGCCATGGCCGGGGCCGGTACGCCGGAGGCCCGGATCGAGGCGTATGTACGACAGCAGCTCGCGCTGGTCGGAGACCGGCGGCACCGCGCGGTCGTCGCCATCTCCGCCAGTGAGCTGGACGGCGGCGCCCGCGAGAAGATCCGCGCCGCGCACGGCGGGCTGATCGCCATGATCGTGGACGCCCTCGCCGAACTGGGCCATGAGCGGCCGAGGCTGGCCGCGATGCTGCTTCAGGGCGTAGTCGACGCGGCGGTCCGCCGTATCGAACTGGGCGCGGCCGAGGATCCGGCGGAGATCGCCGAGGCCGCCGTGTCCATGGCGCTGCGCGGCGTACGGGGCTGAACCCCCGGAGCCTGCCCCGGAGCCCGCCGGGACGCCCGGACTCCGGCTCCGCGGCTGCCCGTCCGCGCGGGCGCTCCGGCCACCGAGGACCGTCGTAGGCCCGTCGGCGCCCCGTGCGGCGGGCCCGGACGGCCACCGCCAGCAGGGCCGCCGTGTGCAGGGCGGCGACCACCGCCGGAGCCGCCGACGCCCGGCCCGGGGGCCCCGGCCGGGCCGCCGGCGCCGGGGCGGCCGGGCCCGGTTCCGGTACGCCGAAGACCGGCAGCAGCCGGGACGGCCCCCGCCGGAGCAGCTCCGCGGGCAGCAGGGACAGCGGGTCCAGATAGACGTCGCCGCGCAGCAGCCCCCAGTGCAGACAGCTCACCGGGCAGTGCGGCGGGCCGGCGGCCAGCGTCGCCACCACCTGGCCGGCGGCCACCTCTGTGCCCGCGCCGATCAGCGGTTCCACCGGTTCGTATGTCGTTCGCAGCGGCGGCGTGTCCGTACCCGGCAGCGTGATCGAGAGCACCCCTTTGCCGCCCACCCGGCCCGCGAAGGACACCCGGCCCGCGGCGGCCGCCCGGACCGGCGCGCCCGGCGGAGCGGCGAGGTCCACACCGCGGTGGCCCGGGCCGTACGGCGAGGCCGGTGGATCCCAGCCCCGCACCACCGGCGGGCGCGAGCCGACCGGCCAGGCCCGGGCCCCCTCGTCGGCCGGTGCTCCGGCGGCCCGGGACGCGGACACGAGGACACACAGCACGGCGACGGCCACGGTCGTGACCACGGCGGGCGCGAGGACATGCGTTCCGGTGCGCCGGAACAGCGTACGGACAGTGATCATGACGCCACCGTCTCCCAACGGGACCAATCCGCGCTGATCATGCTCCGGTCCTGTGGAGTACTGACCGGTTGTGGACAGCGCCGTCACCCGGGGGTGCGAAGGTCCCGTACACTTCTTGTGGCGATCCGGGTCACCGGGTCGACTTCGCACGCCCCGCCGTCGGCCTCTTCGTGCCGGTGTCAGCGCTCCTCGGTCCTCCGTGGCAGAGCGCGATCGGGGCGTCAGGCGCGACCGCCGTCCGGCGGACGCGACAACCGAGTAAACCAAGGAGCACGGCCATGGCCGTCGTCACGATGCGGGAGCTGCTGGAGAGCGGCGTCCACTTCGGTCACCAGACCCGTCGTTGGAACCCGAAGATGAAGCGCTTCATCTTCACGGAGCGCAACGGCATCTACATCATCGACCTGCTCCAGTCGCTGTCGTACATCGACCGCGCCTACGAGTTCGTCAAGGAGACCGTCGCCCACGGCGGCTCCATCATGTTCGTCGGTACGAAGAAGCAGGCCCAGGAGGCCATCGCCGAGCAGGCGACGCGCGTGGGCATGCCCTACGTCAACCAGCGCTGGCTGGGCGGCATGCTGACCAACTTCTCCACCGTCTACAAGCGCCTCCAGCGTCTGAAGGAGCTTGAGCAGATCGACTTCGAGGACGTGGCCGCCTCCGGCCTCACCAAGAAGGAGCTCCTGGTCCTCTCCCGCGAGAAGGCCAAGCTGGAGAAGACCCTCGGTGGTATCCGCGAGATGCAGAAGGTGCCCAGCGCCGTCTGGATCGTCGACACCAAGAAGGAGCACATCGCCGTCGGTGAGGCGCGCAAGCTCCACATCCCGGTCGTCGCGATCCTCGACACCAACTGCGACCCCGACGAGGTCGACTACAAGATTCCGGGCAACGACGACGCGATCCGCTCCGTCACCCTGCTCACCCGGGTGATCGCCGACGCCGTCGCCGAGGGCCTCATCGCCCGTTCCGGTGTCGCCACCGGTGACTCGAAGCCGGGCGAGAAGGCCGCCGGCGAGCCGCTCGCCGAGTGGGAGCGCGACCTGCTCGAGGGCGAGAAGAAGGACGACGCCGAGAAGCCCGCCGAGGCCGACGTGCAGACCTCCGCCGAGACGGAGAAGGTCGCCGACGCGGAGCAGGTCGACGAGGCCGCGGCGCCGGCCGAGACCGCTGCCCCGGCCGCGGACGCCGAGCAGGCCTGACCTCACAGGTTCGGATGATGACGGCGGGGGCTCCGGTCCCCGCCGTCCACCCGTAGATCTTCGACTTCCGAGAGAGACTCACAGACATGGCGAACTACACCGCCGCTGACGTCAAGAAGCTCCGCGAGCTCACCGGCGCCGGCATGATGGACTGCAAGAAGGCCCTGGACGAGGCCGACGGCAATGTCGACAAGGCCGTCGAGCTGCTCCGCGTCAAGGGCCAGAAGGGTGTCGCCAAGCGTGAGGGCCGCAACGCCGAGAACGGCGCCGTGGTCTCCCTCATCGCCGACGACAACACCTCCGGTGTGCTGCTGGAGCTGAAGTGCGAGACGGACTTCGTCGCCAAGGGTGACAAGTTCCAGGCCGTCGCCAACGCGCTGGCCGGCCATGTCGCCGCGACCACCCCGGCCGACCTGGACACCCTGCTCGCGTCCGAGATCGAGGCCGGCAAGACCGTCCAGGCGTACGTCGACGAGGCCAACGCCAACCTCGGCGAGAAGATCGTCCTGGACCGCTTCGCGCAGTTCCCCGCGGACGGCGGCTTTGTGGCCGCCTATATGCACCGCACCATGCCCGACCTTCCGCCGCAGGTCGGCGTGCTGGTCGAGCTGGACAAGGAGAACGCCGAGGTCGCCAAGGACATCGCGCAGCACATCGCCGCCTT
Organism: Streptomyces sp. NPDC006923; assembly: GCF_040635655.1. NCBI lineage: Bacteria > Bacillati > Actinomycetota > Actinomycetes > Kitasatosporales > Streptomycetaceae > Streptomyces > Streptomyces sp. NPDC006923. Next base: position 41,862 of record NZ_JBEYIF010000018.1, on the reverse strand, counting down.
CGCGCCCGCGTACCTCAGCCGTGAGGACGTCCCGGCCGACATCGTCGAGAACGAGCGCCGTGTCGCCGAGGCCACCTCGCGCGAGGAGGGCAAGCCCGAGGCCGCCCTGCCGAAGATCGTCGAGGGTCGCGTCAACGGCTTCTTCAAGGAGGTCACCCTCCTCGACCAGCCGTTCGCCAAGGACAACAAGAAGACCGTCAAGAAGATTCTGGACGAGGCCGGTGTCACGCTGAAGCGCTTCGCGCGCATCCGCGTCGGCGCCTGACCGTCAGCGCAGTCGTACACGAACGTCGGCGGACCCCGCTAGGGTCGGGGACAGTCGCCGGACGTGTACGCGCCGGACGACCGCTGATCTGACGAGGAGGCCATTGCCGCTAGGGACACACACACCCACCGGCAATGGCCTTCTTCGTATGTGCACGAGGAGATCCCCATGAACAAGGGCGCGGACGCCATCCAGTCCCCCGATGACAAGGACGACAAGAGCGACCCCGGCAAAAAGGCCGGCCGCTTCATGCTGAAACTGTCCGGTGAGGCGTTCGCCGGCCGGGGAGCGCTCGGCGTCGATCCCGACGTCGTACACGCGGTCGCCCGCGAGATCGCCGCCGTCGTCAGGGACGGTGCCCAGATCGCGGTCGTCATCGGCGGTGGCAACTTCTTCCGCGGCGCCGAACTTCAGCAGCGCGGCATGGACCGGGCCCGCTCCGACTACATGGGCATGCTCGGTACGGTCATGAACTGTCTGGCGCTCCAGGACTTCCTGGAGAAGGAGGGGATCGACTCCCGCGTCCAGACCGCCATCACCATGGGGCAGGTCGCGGAGCCGTACATCCCGCTGCGCGCCGTGCGTCACCTGGAGAAGGGCCGCGTCGTCATCTTCGGCGCCGGCATGGGCATGCCCTACTTCTCCACGGACACCACCGCCGCCCAGCGCGCCCTGGAGATCGACGCCGAGGCCCTGCTGATGGGGAAGAACGGTGTGGACGGGGTGTACGACTCCGATCCCAAGACCAACCCGGCCGCGGTCAAGTTCGACGCCCTGGAGTACAGCGAGGTCATCGCCGGCGATCTGCGCGTCGCCGACATGACCGCCATCACGCTCTGCCAGGACAACAAGCTGCCGATCCTGGTCTTCGAATTGCTCACCGAGGGCAATATCGCGCGCGCGGTCAAGGGTGAGAAGATCGGCACACTCGTGAGCGACCAGGGCACCCGGGCCTGATCCGGGACTGCCCCGCACGGGGATGGACAAAGCCCTGCCGGTCGGACACCGTGCAGGACAAGACGCGACGCAGGTTCCGCCGGACCGGCAGCAGGCCGGGCCCACTCAAGACACGCAGGAGCAAGTGGTGATCGAAGAGACCCTCCTCGAGGCCGAGGAGAAGATGGAGAAGGCCGTCCTGGTCGCCAAAGACGACTTCGCCGCGATCCGCACCGGCCGGGCCCACCCGGCGATGTTCAACAAGATCGTGGCGGACTACTACGGCGCGATGACCCCGATCAATCAGCTCGCGTCGTTCGCCGTGCCCGAGGCGCGGATGGCGGTGGTGACCCCGTTCGACAAGAGCGCGCTGCGCAATATCGAGCAGGCGATCCGCGACTCCGACCTCGGTGTCAATCCGAGCAACGACGGCAACATCATCCGGGTGGTGTTCCCCGAGCTGACGCAGGACCGCCGCAAGGAGTTCATCAAGGTCGCCAAGACCAAGGCCGAGGACTCCAAGATCTCGATCCGCGCCGTCCGCCGCAAGGCCAAGGAGACCATCGACAAGCTGGTCAAGGACGGCGAGGTGGGCGAGGACGAGGGACGCCGCGCCGAGAAGGAGCTCGACGACACCACCGCGAAGTATGTCGCGCAGGTCGACGAGCTGCTGAAGCACAAGGAAGCCGAGCTGCTCGAAGTCTGATGAACGACTCTTCCTGGCGGGCCCCGGCGACAGCCGGTTACTGGCCGCCCGAGCAGGGGGCTGCCCCGGCGGGTCCCGCATACGATGAGCACCCCGCACAGCAGACTCGGCCCATGCCCATCGTGCCCGACGGACCCGCGAACGGCGGGGACCAGGATGACGAACGGGGGGCTGCTGGGCCGGGGGGCCCCCAGTTCCGCGACAAGATTCCGCAGGAGCCCATGGCCGCACCTCCACCGCCGCCGCAGAAGAAGCGGGCCGGCCGTGATCTGCGTGCGGCCATAGGTGTGGGCCTCGGGCTCGGCGCCGTCGTCGTGGTCTCGCTCTTCGTCGTCAAGGCCGTGTTCATCGGCGTCATAGCGGTGGCCGTGGTCGTCGGGCTGTGGGAGCTGACGTCCAGGCTCGACGAGAAGAAGGGCATCAAGGCCCCACTGATCCCGCTGGCCGTCGGCGGTGCCGCGATGGTCGTCGCCGGCTATGTGCGCGGCGCCGAGGGCGCCTGGGTCGCGATGGCCCTGACGGCGCTCGCGGTGCTGGTCTGGCGGATGACCGAGCCTCCCGAGGGCTACCTCAGGGATGTCACGGCGGGGATCTTCGCCGCGTTCTACGTTCCGTTCCTGGCCACCTTTGTCGCGATGATGCTCACCGCGGACGACGGCCCGCGACGGGTGCTGATGTTCCTGGTGCTGACCGTCGTCAGCGACACGGGCGCGTACGCGGTGGGCTGGCGCTTCGGCACCCACAAGCTCGCGCCGCGCATCAGCCCCGGTAAGACCCGGGAGGGCCTGCTCGGCGCCGTGGTCTTCGCCATGGCGGCCGGCGCGCTCTGCATGCAGTACATCATCGACGACGGGATCTGGTGGCAGGGCCTGGTGCTCGGCCTGGCCGTCGCGGCCAGCGCCACCCTCGGTGATCTCGGCGAGTCCATGATCAAGCGGGATCTCGGCATCAAGGACATGGGCACGCTGCTGCCGGGCCACGGCGGCATCATGGACCGGCTCGACTCCCTGCTGCCCACCGCACCGGTGGTCTGGCTGCTGCTGGTGATCTTCGTCGGTACGGGCTGAACGGCACGGGTACTCTGGTAGGGGCTCGCCGCCCACCGGTGGCGAGCCCCTTCACTCCCGCGACTGCGGGGCTGATCCCGTGAGGTCTCCCGGCACCGGCATTGTCGTGTCGTTCTCTCCGCGCCAGCGGGGATGGCCCGGCCTCGCCGTACCGAGGAGATGTCAGACATGGCCCCGCCGACACCGGGAGAACTCACCTTTGCCGCGCCGCGTGGAGCCAAGAAGCCGCCGCGGCACCTCGCCGACCTGACCCCGGCCGAACGCCGGGAGGCCGTCACCGCGATCGGCGAGAAGGCGTTCCGCGCCAAGCAGTTGTCGCAGCACTACTTCGCGCGCTACGTCCACGACCCGGAGCAGTGGACCGACATCCCGGCCGCCTCGCGCCAGAAGCTCGCGACGGAGCTGCTGCCGGATCTGATGTCGGTGGTCCGGCACATCTCCTGCGACGACGACACCACCCGTAAGACGCTCTGGCGGCTGCACGACGGGACCCTGGTCGAGTCGGTGCTGATGCGCTATCCGGACCGCGTCACCATGTGCATCTCGTCACAGGCGGGCTGCGGGATGAACTGCCCGTTCTGCGCGACCGGACAGGCCGGTCTGGACCGCAATCTGTCGACCGCCGAGATCGTGCACCAGATCGTCGACGGCATGCGCGCGCTGCGCGACGGTGAGGTCCCCGGCGGGCCTTCCCGGCTCTCCAACATCGTCTTCATGGGCATGGGCGAGCCGCTCGCCAACTACAACCGGGTGGTCGGGGCGATCCGCCGGCTGACCGACCCCGAGCCGGACGGCCTCGGCCTCTCGCAGCGCGGCATCACCGTGTCGACGGTCGGCCTGGTGCCGGCGATGCTGCGCTTCGCCGACGAGGGCTTCAAGTGCCGGCTCGCCGTGTCCCTGCACGCCCCGGACGACGATCTGCGCGACACCCTCGTCCCCGTCAACACCCGCTGGAAGGTCCGGGAGGTGCTGGACGCCGCCTGGGAGTACGCGGAGAAGTCCGGCCGCCGGGTCTCCATCGAGTACGCGCTGATCCGGGACATCAACGACCAGGCCTGGCGCGGCGACCGGCTCGGCAGGCTCCTCAAGGGCAAGCGGGTGCACGTCAATCTGATCCCGCTCAACCCGACTCCGGGATCGAAGTGGACGGCGTCGCGCCCCGAGGACGAGAAGGCGTTCGTGGAGGCGATCGCGGCCCATGGAGTGCCCGTGACGGTACGGGACACCCGCGGCCAGGAGATCGACGGAGCGTGCGGGCAGCTCGCGGCGGCGGAGCGGTAGCGGCGCGAGCAGCGCGGTGATGGGCGCCCGGGAGGTGGACCGGGCGTCCCAAAAGGCGCCCTGTACGCTGGCTCGAAACATCACATATTCCGACAGGGGAGCGCCACAGCGCTGAGAGTGCGGCACATGTCCGGTGACAACGGGCAGCGGCCGCAGACCCTCTGAACCTTGCCCAGGTCATTCTGGGTAGGAAGTTCGGACATCACTCAAGCTGTTGCGCCCTGCCCCGCGTCCGGCCCTTCCGGACACGGGGCAGGGCCGCGTCTTCTCCTGGACACCCCAGGAGGAAAACCAGTGACCACCATCAGGAAGACCGCGGTCGCGGCGCTCGCCGCCGCACTCGGCGCCTCGGCGCTCGGGGCCTGCGGCGGCTCCACGCCGTCCGACGGCGGCAGCGGCGGTTCCGCGTCCAAGACCGTCACACTCGTCAGCCATGACTCGTTCGCCGCCTCGCCCGACGTGCTGAAGGCGTTCACCCAGGAGACCGGTTACACGGTCAAGGTGCTGAAGAGCGGAGACGCCGGCGAGGCCCTCAACAAGGAGATCCTGACGAAGGGTTCGCCGCAGGGCGACGTCTTCTTCGGCGTGGACAACACGCTGCTCTCACGCGCCCTCGACAACGGCCTGTTCACGCCGTACGAGGCGAAGGGCCTGGACCGGGTCGACGCGGCCACCCGGCTCGACCGGGGAAAGAACCGCGTCACCCCGATCGACACCGGCGACCTCTGCGTCAACTACGACAAGAAGTACTTCGCCGACAGGAAGCTCGCGCCGCCGACGTCCTTCGACGACCTGGTCGAGCCCGCGTACAAGAACCTGCTCGTCACCGAGAACGCCGCGACGTCCTCGCCCGGCCTGGGCTTCCTCCTCGGCTCCGTCGGGCGGTACGGCGAGGACGGCTGGCAGGACTACTGGAAGAAGCTCAAGGCCAACGGCGTCCGCGTCGTCGACAGTTGGGAACAGGCGTACAACGAGGAGTTCTCCGGTTCCGCGGGCGGCAAGAAGGCCAAGGCGGACCGGCCGCTCGTCGTTTCGTACGCCTCCAGCCCGCCGGCCGAGGTGCTGTACGCCGAGCCGCAGCCCAAGGAGGCACCGACCGGGGTCTCCACCGGGACCTGCTTCCGGCAGACCGAGTTCGCGGGACTGCTCGACGGCGCGAAGAACGAGGCCGGCGGCAAGGCTCTGCTGGACTTCCTGATCAGTGACCGGTTCCAGGCGGACATGCCGCTGAACATGTTTGTGAACCCGGTGGTGAAGAGCGTCGAACTGCCGAAGCTGTTCACCGAGTTCGGCGCGACCGTCGCCAGGCCGGAGAACGTGGCTCCCGACCGGATCGCCGCCAACCGGGAGCAGTGGATCCAGTCGTGGTCCTCACTCGTAGTGAAGTAGCGGCGGGACACCGGCGCGCCGGGCGCGGGAACGCGGTGCGGCTCGGCCTGATGGCCGTGCCCGTCGCGTTCTTCGCCGTCTTCTTCGCCTGGCCGGTGGCCGCGATCGTCGGCCGCGGCCTGAAGGCGGACGGGGCCTGGCGGCTCGGCCGGATCGGTGAGGTCCTGAGCCGGCCGGACATCCTGGACGTCCTGTGGTTCACCACCTGGCAGGCGTTCGCCTCCACCGCGCTCACCCTGCTGATCGCGCTGCCCGGCGCCTTTGTCTTCGCGCGTTTCGACTTCCCCGGCAAGCAGGTGCTGCGCGCGGTGGTCACCGTGCCGTTCGTCCTGCCGACCGTGGTCGCGGGCACGGCCTTCCTGGCGCTCCTCGGCCGCGGCGGGCTGCTCGACCGGCTGTGGAGCGTGCGGCTCGACACCACGGTCTGGGCGATCCTCCTCGCGCATGTCTTCTTCAACTACGCCGTGGTCGTGCGGACGGTGGGCGGTCTCTGGGCACAGCTCGATCCGCGCCAGGAGGAGGCCGCGCGGGTACTGGGCGCGGGACGGTTCGCGGCGTGGCGGCGGGTGACGCTGCCCGCGCTCGCTCCCGCCGTCGCGGCAGCCGCCCTGATGGTCTTCCTCTTCACCTTCACCTCCTTCGGCGTCGTACAGATCCTCGGCGGCCCCGCGTACTCCACCCTGGAGGTGGAGATCTACCGGCAGACGGCGCAGTTGCTCGACCTGCCGACGGCGGCGGTGCTGACGCTGGTGCAGTTCGCCGCGGTCGGCGCGATCCTGGCGGTGCACGCGTGGACCGTGCGCAGACGGGAGACCGCGCTGAGGCTGGTCGATCCCGCGGGGACCGCGAGCCGGCCGCGCGGCGCCGGGCAGTGGGCGCTGCTCGGCGGCGTCCTCGCGAGCGTGCTCGTGCTGATCCTGCTGCCCCTCGCGGTACTGGTGGAGCGGTCCCTCGACGGCCCTGGCGGGTACGGCTTCGCCTTCTACCGGGCGCTCGGGTCGGTGGAGGCGAGCGGCGGCACCTTCCTGGTGCCTCCGCTGGAGGCGGTGTGGAACTCCCTGCGGTACGCGCTGGTCGCGACGGCTGTCGCGCTGCTGGTCGGCGGACTCGCCGCCGCCGCGCTGACCCGGAGGGCCGGGCGGCTGGTGCGCGGCTTCGACGCGCTGCTGATGCTTCCGCTCGGGGTGTCCGCCGTGACCGTCGGCTTCGGCTTCCTGATCACACTCGACAGGCCCCCGCTGGATCTGCGGGCGTCCTGGATCCTGGTGCCGCTCGCGCAGGCGCTGGTCGGGGTCCCCTTTGTCGTACGGACCATGCTGCCGGTGCTGCGGGCGGTGGACGGGCGGCTGCGTGAGGCGGCCGCGGTCCTCGGCGCGTCACCGCTGCGTGCCTGGCGGGAGGTCGATCTGCCGCTGGTGCGGCGGGCGTCGCTGGTGGCCGCGGGTTTCGCCTTCGCCGTGTCGCTGGGTGAGTTCGGCGCGACGGTCTTCATCGCGCGACCGGACCGGCCGACCCTCCCGGTCGCCGTGGCACGGCTGCTGGGGCGGCCCGGGGAGCTCAACTACGGCCAGGCGATGGCACTGAGCACCGTCCTGATGGTGGTGTGCGCGGTGTCGCTGCTGGCGCTCGAACGTATCCGCACCGACCGTTCCGGGGAGTTCTGATGGCCTTGCTGACCTTGGCGGACGTGACCGTACGGTTCGGCGACCGGAGGGCCCTCGACGCGGTGGACCTCACGATCGCCGAACACGAGGTCGTCTGTGTGCTGGGGCCCAGCGGCAGCGGCAAGTCGACGCTGCTGCGGGTGGTCGCCGGGCTCCGGTCGCCGGACGGCGGACGCGTACTGCTCGACGGCGCCGACCAGGCGGGTGTGCCGGCGCACCGGCGCGGCGTCGGGCTGATGTTCCAGGACCATCAGCTCTTCCCGCAGCGCGACGTGGCGGGCAACGTCGCGTTCGGACTGCGGATGCGTGGCGTGTCACGTGACGAACTGCGCGGCCGTACCGAGGAGCTGCTCGACCTCGTCGGACTGCCCGGCGCCGGGCGGCGGGCCGTGGCCGCGCTGTCCGGGGGCGAGCAGCAGCGGGTCGCCCTGGCACGGGCGCTCGCGCCCAGGCCCCGGCTGCTGATGCTGGACGAGCCGCTCGGCCAGCTCGACCGGAGTCTGCGCGAGCGGCTCGTCGTCGAGCTGCGGGCGCTCTTCGGACGGCTCGGTACGACCGTGCTCGCCGTCACCCACGACCAGGGCGAGGCTTTCGCGCTCGCCGACCGGGTCGTGGTGATGCGCGACGGGCGGATCGAGCAGACCGGCACGCCGCTGGAGGTGTGGCAGCGGCCGGCCTCCGCGTTCGTGGCGAGGTTCCTCGGCTTCGACAATGTGCTGGAGGCCACGGTGAGCGGCGAGAGCGCCGACACGGCGTGGGGCAGGATCCCCGTGCCCCGGGGCTCCGCGCAGGGCGGGCGCACCGTGCTGGTGCGGCCGGACGGGGTGCGCCTCGCCGACCCGGCGGAAGGGCTGCGCTGCACCGTCGAGGCCCGGACCTTCCGGGGCAGCCGGGTCGCCGTGCTGCTCAGGCCCGACGGCGGCCCCGGGCTGGAGGCGGAGTGCGGTCTCCGGGACGCGCCGGAGGTCGGCGCGACGGTCGGAGCCGTGTTCGCCGCGGAGGACGTGGTGGTGCTGACCGGCCGGGACGTCTGACGTCCGCCCCGGCCACGGTGCGCGGCTCAGGCCCCCGTGAGCCGGGCGAGCGCCGCCGGCGCCTCGTCCACGGTGTCCACCAGCGCGATCCTGTTCTCCATCGAGCGGCCCCGCGCCAGTGACCTGAGCAGCGGCCAGGTGGGCAGAGTCTCCGTCCAGTGGGCGCGGTCGACCAGGACCATCGGGGTCGGCTCGCCGCGTGACTCGTAGTAGTTCGGCGTCGCGTTGTCGAAGACCTCCTGCACCGTGCCCGCGGCGCCCGGCAGGAAGATCACGCCCGCGTCGCAGCGCGCCAGCAGACCGTCCTCGCGGGTGGCGTTGGCGAAGTACTTGGCGATGTGGGCCGCGAACGCGTTGGGCGGCTCATGGCCGTAGAACCAGGTCGGGATGCCGATGGAGTCGTCGCCCTCCGGCCAGCGGGACCGGATCTCGAAGGCGGCCCGCGCCCAGTCGGAGACGGAGGGGACGAACGACGGCGCCTTGGCGAGGAGTTCCAGCGCCTCGTCCAGCATCGCGTCGGGATGGGCCGCGGAGTACGCGCCCAGGTTCGCGGCCTCCATGGCGCCGGGCCCGCCGCCGGTGGCCACGGTCAGTCCGGTGCGGGTGAGGGAGCGGCCGAGCCGCGCGGCGCCCGCGTACGCGTCCGTACCGCGCGCCATCGCGTGTCCGCCCATGACGCCCACGACCCGTGTGCCGGTGAGGAGTTCGTCCAGCGCGTCGGAGATCGCGTCGTCGTGGATCGAGCGCAGCATGGACGCGAAGATGTCGCCGTCGGCCTTGGTCCGCTGGAACCACGCGTACGCGCGGGCGTCGGGAGTGGCCTCGTAACCGCCGTCCGCGAGCCCCTCGAAGAGCTGGCCGGGCGTGTAGAGGAGCCCCCGGTACGGGTTGAAGGGAAGGCCGGGCACGGGCGGGAACACCAGGGCGCCGTCGGCACGCACCTTGGCCGTGGCGGCGGGCTCCATCGGGCAGCCGAGGAACACCGCGCCGCCGGTGTCGACGCGCAGGAGGACGGACGTACGGGCCGTCAGGTCGACGGACTGCAACCGGTAGCCGCCGAGCGTGCCGCCCCGGGCGGTGCGGTCGAACTCGTCGAGGGACTCTATCTCCCGGTCCTGACCGTGCGCGCCGGGCCGCTCGCCATTCACCATGCGGTCACGATAGGCCCTGCTCCGCCGGGTGTTGCCGCCCGGCCCCGTCCGCCGGCCCGGGAGGCCGGCGGACGGCGGGCGCCGGCTCCGGGCCGGCCGGTCAGGTGGCCAGGGGAATCGCCGCCAGGGCCGACACCGCCCAGGTCAGCGGGACGAAGGCGGCCAGCAGCGCCGCCGCACGCACCGCAGCCGCCGTGCGCAGCAGGCCCGGCGCGGCGCCGGAGTCCTGGAGGGACACCGTGGTGAGCGCGCGGACCTGCTTCGCTTCCAGGGCCGCGTTCAGGAGCGTGGCGGCGGCGCAGCCGACGATCAGACCCGCGCCGAGACCGGTGAGCGGGCCGAAGGGGCGTTCGTCACCGGGGCCGTAGATGGACGCCGCGGCGAAGGCGCCGGAGACCACCGCGCAGAGCACGCCCAGCGGCCGGCCGATACGGCGGGCCTCGTCCATCAGGGCCCGGCCCGCCAGCAGGCGGATCGCGCCGGGACGCATCATCTGCAGGAGCCGGCCGCAGAGATGGGTGATGCCGGGTCCTGCCAGCGCCAGGCCGACCGCGGTCAGCGACCAGCCGGCCAGGACACCGGCCAGGCTCCCGTCGAGCAGGCCCGCCTTGTCGCCGCGGCGGCTTGTCGCGTATGTCTCGATCGCCAGTCCGGCGGCGGTGAGGGCGACGCCCCACGGCAGTCCGGACGGCGCGGGCGCGGGGACGGGAGTGGACGAGGAGTCGGCCTCGGCCGGGCTCTTGCCGGCCCGCGGGCGCAGCGTGATCGCGGTCGCCAGCCCGGCCAGGAACGGCGCCAGCGCCAGCAGCGTCAGCGTCGCGCCCAGCGGCAGCGGACGGCCCGCCGCGAGCAGCGCCGCCGCCTCGCCCGTGAACGGCTTCCCGTTCAGGTCGCCCCGGAGATGCAGGAAGAGCAGCAGCGCCAGCGCGCTCCCCAGCGCGCAGGTCATCGCGGTGGAGACGGCGGCCAGCACCGTCATCCGGGCCGGGCCGAGACCGATCGCCGACAGTCCGGTGCGCGGCCGGGTGCTGCCGTCCGTACGCGCCACCGCGACCGCGAACTGCACCGTGGCGGCCAGCGGGATCAGACACCAGAGCAGCCGCGGCCAGGACCCCGCCGGGTGGCCCATCGCCCAGCCCAGTGTGCACAGCAGCAGAAAACCGACCCCGGCGGAGGCGGCGGCGACCAGCAGCCGGCGCAGCAGGACCAGGGGATGGGCGCCGCGGCCTAGACGGAGAGCGAGCACGCCGCCCGGCCTTCCGCCTCGGTCGGCCCCGGCGAGTCGACGCGCCGGCCGTCCACGAGCGAGACCACGCGGTCGGCGACCGTCGCGATCTCCGCCTCCAGGGTGGCCAGGACGACGGTGATGCTGTGCGACCGGGCCGCGGTGGTCAGCGTACGCAGCACCTGCGCGCCGTCCGTCTGGTGCAGCGGAGCGGTCGGCTCGTCGGCGAAGATCACGGACGGGACGGTGACCAGGGCCCGCGCGACGGCGACCCGCTGCCGCTGGGCCTGGAGCAGGGCGTGGGGCCGCTTACGGGCGCAGACGCCGATGTCGAGCCGCTCCAGCCACTCCATCGCCACGGTCTTGGCGGCGCGGTGGGACGCGCCGCGCATCAGCAGCGGCAGCGCCGCGTTCTCCCAGGCGCTGAGTTCGGGCACGAGCGACGGCTCGGGAGAGATCCAGCTGAAACGGCCCCGGCGCAGCCGTTCGCGCTGGAGCGCGTTCATGGTGTGGACCGGCGAGCCGTTGAACCACACCTCGCCCTCCTGCGGTACCAACTGCCCCGACAGGCACCGCAGCAGAGTCGTCTTGCCGCTGCCGCGCGGTCCGTTCACGGCGAGGATCTCGCCCTCGCGCACGCCGAGCGAGACGCCGTCGAGAGCGGGCGAGCCGTTGTGTGAGTAGTTCAGGGAACGCGCCCAGAGCACGTCGTTGTCCGGCGGGGCCACCATGGCGTACACCTCGGTTCTGGATCAGACTTACCGTCCCCCGTCCGGGGGAACGAAGGCGGCGACGATGGGTCACTGGGCACCGTAGGTATTCGGGACCGGGTGTGCGGACAGCACACGGCCCGGGCGCGCCCCTTCTCACTCGAATGGGGTGCACCCGGGCCGTCATGCGGGTGGTCCGCCTATGGGACCGCGGTCCCGTACGGGAACCGCCCGGCGGATCAGAGCTTCGTCCAGGCCTCCGTCAGCACCGTCCGCAGGATTCCCTCGATCTCGTCGAACGTCGACTGGTCGGAGATCAGCGGCGGCGCGAGCTGCACCACGGGATCGCCCCGGTCGTCGGCGCGGCAGTACAGCCCGCTGTCGTACAGCGCCTTGGAGAGGAATCCGTACAGGACGCGCTCGGTCTCCTCGTCCGTGAACGTCTCCTTGGTGGCCTTGTCCTTCACCAGCTCGATGCCGTAGAAGAAGCCGTTGCCGCGGACGTCGCCGACGATCGGCAGGTCGTGCAGCTTCTTCAGCGTGTCGAAGAAGGCGCTCTCATTGTCCAGGACGTGCTGGTTGAGGCCCTCGCGCTCGAAGATGTCGAGGTTGGCGAGCCCGACCGCCGCGGAGACGGGGTGGCCGCCGAAGGTGTAGCCGTGCAGGAAGGTGTTGTCGCCCTCGTAGAACGGCTGCGCGAGCCGGTCGGAGACGATGCAGGCGCCGATCGGGGAGTAGCCCGACGTCATGCCCTTGGCGCAGGTGATCATGTCCGGTACGTAGCCGAACTTGTCGCACGCGAACATCGTGCCGAGCCTGCCGAAGGCGCAGATCACCTCGTCGGAGACGAGCAGCACGTCGTACTGGTCGCAGATCTCCCGGACCCGCTGGAAGTAGCCGGGCGGCGGCGGGAAGCAGCCGCCGGCGTTCTGCACCGGCTCCAGGAAGACCGCCGCGACCGTCTCGGGGCCCTCGAAGAGGATCTGCTGCTCGATCTGGTCGGCGGCCCAGCGGCCGAACGCCTCGGGGTCGTCCCCGAATATGGGCGCGCGGTAGATGTTGGTGTTCGGGACCTTGTGCGCGCCCGGGACCAGCGGCTCGAACGGCGCCTTCAGCGCCGGCAGGCCGGTGATGGAAAGGGCCCCCTGCGGCGTGCCGTGGTAGGCGACGGCGCGTGAGATGACCTTGTACTTGGTGGGCTTGCCGGTGAGCTTGAAGTACTGCTTGGCGAGCTTCCAGGCGGTCTCGACCGCCTCGCCGCCGCCGGTGGTGAAGAAGACCTTGTTGAGGTCGCCGGGCGCGTAGTGGGCCAGCCGCTCCGCCAGTTCGACCGCCTTCGGGTGGGCGTACGACCACACCGGGAAGAAGGCGAGCTCCTGGCCCTGCTTGTAGGCGGTCTCGGCCAGCTCGTGGCGGCCGTGGCCGGCGTTGACCACAAACAGACCGGAGAGGCCGTCCAGGTAGCGCTTGCCCCGGTCGTCGTAGATGTAGGTGCCCTCGCCACGCACGATGGTGGGCACGGGTGCGTTCTCGTACGACGACATGCGCGTGAAGTGCATCCACAGATGGTCGTACGCGGTCTTGGAGAGGTCCTTGCTCACGGCTATCGGGTTCCCCACATATAGGTCTGCTTCTTCAGCTTCAGATAGACGAAGCTCTCGGTGGACCGCACGCCGGGGAGCGCGCGGATCCGTTTGTTGATCACTTCCAGCAGGTGGTCGTCGTCCTCGCAGACGATCTCCACCATCAGGTCGAACGAGCCCGCGGTGATCACCACGTACTCGCACTCGTCCATGGCGGACAGCGCCTCCGCGACCGTGTCCATGTCGCCCTCGACCTTGATGCCGACCATCGCCTGCCGCCGGAAGCCGACGGTGAGCGGATCGGTCACGGCGACGATCTGCATGACGCCCTGATCGAGCAGTTTCTGCACGCGCTGGCGCACGGCCGCCTCGGAGAGGCCGACGGCCTTGCCGATCGCGGCGTACGGGCGCCGCCCGTCCTCCTGGAGCTGCTCGATGATGGCGAGGGATACGGCGTCGATCGCCGATGACGATCCGTTCCCGGTCCTGGAGTCTGCGCTACGACTTGCCACGCGGTTCACTGTGCACTGCGACTCTTCCGTCCCGCAACCCTATCGCGATGAAATTCGTTGTTGGAGAGACCATATTTAACCGAATCCGAAGATCGGGAGCGTCGGGCCTGTCGAAAGCGTCGACCGAACGATTAGGCTGGGACGTCTCACCCATCGGACATGTGACAGGAGGGGTGGCTGTGACCACCGAGCTGCGCCGGCTGCGTAACTACATCAACGGGGAGTTCCGGGACGCCGTCGACGGACGGACCATCGAGGTGGTCAACCCGGCCACCGGCGAGGTCTACGCGACATCCCCGCTCTCCGGACCGGCGGACGTCGACGCCGCCATGGAGGCAGCCGCGGCCGCCTTCCCCGCCTGGCGCGACGCCACCCCGGCCGAGCGCCAGCGGGTCCTGCTCAAGATCGCGGACGCTGTCGAGGCGCGCGCGGAGGACCTGATCGCCGCCGAGTCGGAGAACACCGGCAAGCCGCTGGAGCTGACCCGCACCGAAGAGATCCCGCCGATGGTGGACCAGATCCGCTTCTTCGCGGGCGCCGCCCGGATGCTCGAAGGGCGGGCGGCCGGGGAGTACATGGACGGCTTCACGTCCATCGTGCGGCGCGAGCCGGTCGGTGTCTGCGCGCAGGTCGCGCCGTGGAACTACCCCATGATGATGGCCGTGTGGAAGTTCGCGCCGGCTCTCGCCGCGGGCAACACCGTGGTGCTGAAGCCGTCCGACACCACCCCGGCCTCGACGGTGCTGCTGGCCGAGATCATCGGCGCGATCGTCCCCAAGGGCGTCTTCAACGTCATCTGCGGCGACCGCGACAGCGGCCGCGCGATGGTGGAACACCCGACGCCCGCCATGGCCTCCATCACCGGTTCCGTACGGGCCGGCATCCAGGTCGCCGAGTCCGCGGCCAAGGACGTCAAGCGGGTCCACCTCGAACTGGGCGGCAAGGCGCCCGTCGTCGTCTTCGAGGATGTCGACATCCCCAAGGCCGTCGAGGACATCGCGGTGGCGGGCTACTTCAACGCGGGCCAGGACTGTACGGCCGCCGCCCGCGTCCTCGTCCACGAATCGATCCACGACGAGTTCGTGACGGCGCTCGCCAAGGCCGCCGCGGAGACCAGGACCGGCGCCCCGGACGACGAGGACGTGCTGTACGGCCCGCTCAACAACGCCAACCAGCTCAAGCAGGTCGCCGGCTTCATCGAGCGGCTGCCGGCGCACGCCAAGGTCGAGGCGGGCGGCCACCAGGTCGGTGACAAGGGGTACTTCTACGCCCCGACCGTCGTCTCCGGCCTCAAGCAGGACGACGAGATCATCCAGAAGGAGGTCTTCGGCCCCGTCATCACCGTCCAGTCCTTCACGGACGAGGCCCAGGCCGTCCAGTACGCGAACGGCGTCGAGTTCGCCCTCGCCTCCTCGGTATGGACCAAGGACCACGCACGCGCGATGCGGATGTCGAAGTCGCTGGACTTCGGCTGTGTGTGGATCAACACGCACATCCCGCTGGTCGCGGAGATGCCGCACGGCGGCTTCAAGAAGTCGGGCTACGGCAAGGACCTCTCGGCGTACGGTTTCGACGACTACACGCGCATCAAGCACGTGATGACCTCGCTCGACGGCTGAGGCACACCTCTGGCACGCACCGGGGCGGGCGCCGGACCACGTGTCGGCGCCCGCCGTCGGGGTGCGGTCCCGGGCGGGGGAGGACATACGGCACGCCGCCCGCCCGACGGTTCACGTACGTCCGGTGACAGCGGACTTCTTGGTCAGAGCCGCCAGCACGCCGATCCGGTTGGTGGTGATCGAGTCGACACCCCGTGCGATCAGGCGGCGCATGGCGAGGCCGGTGTCGGCGGTCCAGGCGGAGACCAGCAGTCCGTCCCGGTGGTCCCGTTCTGTCAGTTCCCCGGTGACCAGCCCGAAGCGGTAGTTGAGCCAGCGCGGCCGTACCGCCGCGAGCAGGGCCGGCCGGGGCGCCGCGACCGTGCTCCAGGTCATCGCGATCTCGGCGGACGCGTCGGCGGCGCGTACCGCGAGCATCGTGCTCGGAGCCCCGCAGTAGTACGCCCGCTCGCCGGCCCCGCAGTCGCGCACCGTCCCGAGGACCGTTCGCACCGACTCCGCCGAGGCGCCCGGGAGATCGATCATGAGCCGGTTCTGACCGGCCGTGCGGAGCGCCTCGCGCAGCGTCGGGACGCCGTCGCCGGTCAGGCCGCGCAGCTCCTCGTGGGTCAGCTCCGCGAGGCGGCGTTCATGCCCCCAGAGCCGCTCCAGCGACGCGTCGTGCAGCAGGACGGGCACACCGTCCCGGGTCAGCCGGACATCGACCTCGACGGCGTCCGCTCCGCGCGCCAGGGCCGAGCGGACCGACGCGAGGGTGTTCTCCCGGACCCGGTAGGGATCGCCGCGGTGGCCCACGGCAACCGTGGTACGCATGGGGCCAGTGCCGGTGGCGTCCGTTACGACGCCAGCCACTGGGCGGTGTACGTGTCGATCTCCTCGGTGAGCCGCTTCTTGCCGGCCGGGTCGAGGAAGGACGCCTCCACCGCGTTCTTCGCGAGATCGGCGAGGCCCCGCTCGTCCAGGCCGAGCAGCCGGCCGGCCACCGCGTACTCCTGGTTGAGGTCGGTGCCGAACATCGGCGGATCGTCGCTGTTCACCGTCACCAGCACACCGGCGTCGACCATCGCCTTGATGGGGTGCTCGTCGAGATCGGCGACCGCGCGGGTGGCGATGTTGGAGGTCGGGCACACCTCCAGCGGAATGCGGTGCCGGGCGAGATGCGCCAGCAGCTCCGGATCCTGGACCGAACTGGTGCCGTGGCCGATGCGCTCCGCGCCCAGTTCGTTCAGCGCGTCCCAGACGGTCCCCGGCCCGGTCGTCTCACCGGCGTGCGGCACGGAGCGCAGGCCCGCGGCGATCGCCCGGTCGAAGTACGGCTTGAACTGGGGCCGGGGCACGCCGATCTCGGGACCGCCGAGACCGAAGGAGACCAGGCCCTCGGGGCGCAGATCGACCGCGAGCCGCGTGGTCTCCTCGGCCGCCTCCAGACCGGCCTCGCCCGGGATGTCGAAGCACCACCGCAGCACGACACCCAGCTCGGCCTCCGCGGACTTCCTGGCGTCCTCGATCGCCTCCATGAAGCCCTGCTCGGGGATGCCGCGCCTGGTCGAGCTGAACGGTGTGCATGTCAGCTCGGCGTAGCGGATGTTCTGCCGGGCCATGTCGCGCGCGACCTCGAAGGTCAGCAGCCGGACGTCCTCGGGGGTGCGGATCAGATCGACGACGGAGAGATAGACCTCGATGAAGTGCGCGAAGTCGGTGAAGCTGAAGTAGTCGACGAGCGCCTCGGGGTCGGTGGGCACCTTGGAGTCCGGGTGCCGGGCCGCCAGCTCGGAGACGATGCGGGGGGAGGCGGAGCCGACATGGTGGACATGCAGCTCGGCCTTGGGAAGCCCCGAGATGAAGGGGTGCGGGTCGGTCATCGGGATTCTCCGGGATGCGGGTGCGGATGCGGGTGCCAGAGGTGTGGCGTCGGCAGGGCAGGACGTCCGCCCCTGCCCCGGCGCGCTCAGGTCACGGATCATCGTAGGCCGGGCCCTTTCCGGGCGCGGCGGAGGCCGTAGCATGACGGCATCACGATGGGGGAGGCCCATGTCAGACCAGAGCGAGCAGCCGTCGGGCGGCTACGAGCCCAGTGATCCGTGGGCTCCGCCCGAGCGGAAGGTGCCACTGGACAAGCCGGGGTCACCGCCGCGGCCCGGGGCCGGGTCCGTCCACGACCAGCCCCCGGGGTCACCGCCGCGGCCCGGGGCCGGGTCCGTCCACGACCAGCTGACCGTCGGCGGGGTGCCGGGAGCGCGGTCCGAGTCCGGTGCGCTGCCGCCGCCGCCGATCGCTCCCGGCGGCCCCGCCCAGCCCGCGCCGGGCCCGTACGGCTATCCGGCAGCCCAGCCCGCACCCGGTGACCAGCAGTCGGCTTCTCCGTACAGCACCGGCACCGGGTACGGCTATCCGACCGCCGGCTACCAGGGCCCCGGCTACCCGGCCCCGGACCTCCAGAGCACCGGTTATCCCGCCGCCGGCTATCCGGGATACGGCCAGCCCGGCTGGCAGGAGACCCCGTCGAACGGCATGGGCATCGCGGCCATGGTGCTCGGCATCATCGCGGTGGCGGTCTTCTGCCTCTGGGGGCTCGGTGTCATCCTCGGGGTGCTCGCGCTGATCTTCGGCATCATCGGCCGCCGTCGCGCCCGGCGGGGGCAGGCGACAAACGGCGGGATGGCGCTGGCCGGCATCATCCTGGGCGCGATCGGGGCCGTGATCAGCGGCGCGTTCGTCGCGTTCCTGATCTGGGTGATCGCCAACGGCGAAGAGCTGGACACGACGGACAGCGACCCCTTCGCCACCTCGCTGGTGGTCGGCGCCGACCGCCCGGCGCACATGCCCTACGCGCTGTGATGACGACCTAACCCCGCTCCGGGGCCGTCCCGGCTCCGGAGGCCGGGTGCGTCGCCCGGAGCCGCTCACGCGCCTCCATCAGTGCGAAGCCCAGCAGATTCAGCCCGCGCCAGCGCGCGGGATCCTGGGCGCGCTCGTCGGCCGCGGCCAGTCCGATGCCCCAGATCCGGTCCATCGGGCTGGCCTCGACGAGTATCCGCTCGCCCGTGGCCAGCAGAAATCCACGCAGCCCGGCGTCCTGCCCGAACTTGTGGACACTGCCCTCCAGCACGATGGCGTACCGCTCGCGCTGCCACACGGCCTCGTCGAAATCTCTCACCAGCCGCCCCGCCTTCTTCGCGAGCGCCGGATTCGCCGCCCCGATCGCGAGACGCTCGGCCTCCTCGTCGCCGAAGAGCCGCGCCTTGGCCGCCATCATCCAGTGCTCGGCCGTCGCGTACTCCACGCCCTCGACCGTGAACGGCGCCGGCCACCACTGGCTCAGACAGGACGGCCCGAGCGCGCCGTCCCGCCGCGGCGCGTGCCCCCAGAAGTGCAGATACCGGATCCGCGCGCCCCGCTCGGCCCGTCCGGCCAGTTCGGCCACGCTGCGGACCGTGTTCCCCGTGTCCATTCCCATGCACGCGAGTCTGGCAGCCACCACTGACACTCCGTACGCGGATCAGGTCGTTCACACGACACATGGTCGACCGAATCCGTCGCGTAACCAAAAGGCAACAACGGAATCCCTTGTTGAGGAGGATGTGCTCTGTCAGGATCGGCACTCAATTGAAACCGGAGCCACGGCCGGAACTCCAGCCGGCGCGGTGGCCGGGACCTCAGCCGGAACTACGGAGAGCGTCATGGACAACGGCTTCCAGGTACGCGACCGCTTCGCGGACGGTGCGCAGTTCATCGGCGGCCGGGCACAGTCCGGAACGTCCGGACGGACACACGCCGTGGTGAATCCCGCCACCGGCGAGGAGATCTACACCTATGAACTGGCCGGCCGGGCCGATGTCGACGCGGCCGTCGCCGCGGCCCGCGCGGCGTTCCCCGGCTGGGCGGGTGCCACTCCCGGCGAGCGTTCCGACGCCCTGCACCGGCTCGCGGCCGTCCTCGCCGAGGAGGCCGACGACTTCGCGTACGCCGAATCGCTCCAGTGCGGCAAACCGCTCAAGCTGTCCACCGAGTTCGATGTGCCGGGCACCATCGACAACACCGCCTTCTTCGCGGGTGCCGCCCGCCGGCTGGAAGGGGTCTCGGCGGGCGAGTACAGCGGTGACCACACGTCGTACACGCGCCGGGAGCCGATCGGAGTCGTCGGCTCGGTCGCCCCCTGGAACTACCCGCTCCAGATGGCCGCCTGGAAGATTCTTCCGGCCGTCGCCGCGGGCAACACCATCGTGCTGAAGCCCGCCGAGATCACGCCGTTCACCTCGCTGATGTTCGCCCGCGCCGCCCAGCGGGCCGGACTGCCCGACGGGGTGATCAATATCGTCAGCGGCGCGGGCCCCGACGCGGGTGAACACCTCGTCGGCCATCCCGATGTGGTGATGACCTCCTTCACCGGCTCCACCGCCGTCGGCAAACGTGCCGCCGAGATCGCCACCGCCACGGTGAAGCGCGTCCATCTCGAACTCGGCGGCAAGGCCCCATTCCTGGTCTTCGACGACGCCGATCCGGAGGCCGCCGTCCAGGGCGCCGTCGCGGCGTCCCTCATCAATAGCGGCCAGGACTGTACGGCCGCCACCCGCGCCTATGTCCAACGGCCGCTCTACGACGCCTTTGTGAGCGGGGTCGCGGATCTGATGGAGACCGTGCGTCTCGGTGATCCCTTCGACCCGGACACCGATCTCGGACCGCTGATCTCACACGCCCACCGCGACCGGGTGGCCGGCTTCGTCGACCGGGCCCGCGCCGGCGCCCGCGTCGTCACCGGCGGCGTCGCACCGGGCGCCGCGGACGGTGAACGCGGTCTGCGGAACGGCGCTTACTACCGGCCCACCCTGGTCGCGGACGCCGCCCAGCACAGCGAGATCGTCCAGTCCGAGATCTTCGGCCCGGTGCTGGCCGTGCTGCCCTTCGACTCCGACGACGAAGGCATCCGCCTCGCCAACGACACCCCGTACGGACTCGCCGCCTCCGCCTGGAGCCGGGACGTCTACCGCGCCGGCCGCGCGACCCGGGAGATCAAGGCCGGCTGTGTCTGGGTCAACGACCACATCCCGATCATCAGCGAGATGCCGCACGGCGGCTACAAGGCCAGCGGATTCGGCAAGGACATGTCGGCGTACTCCTTCGAGGAGTACACGCAGGTCAAGCATGTGATGTACGACAACACGGCGGTCGCCAGGAAGGACTGGCACCGCACCGTCTTCGGGGACCGTCCGTAGACCGCCCCCCTCCGCCGGCCGCCCTCACCACCCATCCGAAGGGGCACAGCGCATGGAGCAGTACGAGCCCGGCCGTCTGTCCGGGGCCCAGCGGGCCGCGATGCGGCGCAGCACCACCAGCGGCCGGGGCGCCCTCACCCGCCGCTCGATGCTGCGCGCCACCGGCGTGGGCGCGCTCGCGATCGGCGGACTCGCGGGTCTGAGCGGTTGCGGGATCCCGCCCGCGAAGCGCGACGACACCGGCCCGGCGTCCACCGACCACTCGGCCCGGGAGAAGCGGATCGTCTTCTCCAACTGGACCGAATACATGGACACCAGCGAGGACGAGAAGCACTATCCGACCCTGGAGGCGTTCACCGCGCGCACCGGGATCACCGTCAAGTACACGGCGGACATCAACGACAACGTCGAGTTCTTCGGGAAGATCCAACCGCAGCTCGCGGCCGGCCAGGACACCGGCCGCGACCTGATATGCGTCACCGACTGGCTCGCCGCCCGCATGATCAGGCTCGGTTACGCGCAGAAGCTCGACCCCGCCAACCTCCCGCACGCGTTCGCGAACCTCTCCCGGCAGTTCCGCTCTCCCGACTGGGACCCGGGCCGCGCCTACTCCTATCCCTGGACGGGCATCCCGACCGTCATCGCCTACAACACCAGGGCGACCGGGGGACGCAAGGTCGAGTCCGTCAGCCAGCTCCTGGACGACCCGGCGCTCAAGGGCCGGGTCGCCTTCCTCTCCGAGATGCGCGACTCCATCGGGATGACACTGCTCGATCTCGGCAAGGACCCCGGGACGTTCACCGACGACGACTTCGACGCGGCGGTCGCCCGGCTCCAGAAGGGCGTCGACACACAGCAGATCCGGCGCTTCACCGGCAACGACTACACCGCGGACCTCGACAAGGGCGATATCGCGGCCTGTGTCGCCTGGGCCGGTGACATCGTCCAGTTGCAGGCCGACAACCCGGACATCCAGTACGCCATCCCGGAAACCGGCTACATCATCTCCAGCGACAACCTGCTGGTCCCGGCCAGGGCGCGGCACAAGACCAACGCCGAGAAGCTCATCGACCACTACTACCGGCCGCCGGTCGCCGCCCAGCTCGCCGCGTACATCAACTACGTCTGCCCGGTCGACGGCGTGCGCGAAGAGCTCACAAAGATCGACAAATCGATGGCCGACAACACGCTGATCCTCCCGGACGCGGCGATGGCCGCCTCCTCACACGCCTTCCGCTCCCTCAGCAGCAAGGAAGAGACGGCGTACGAGGAGAAGTTCGCCAAGCTCATCGGCGCCTGAGCACGCCGCCCGCCCCACTCCCTCCAGCCCCCGGGACCGTTACCCATGACAGAGACCGCATTCACCGGCCGGGGCGGCGACGACGTCCGCCTCACCGGGATCAGCAAGACCTATGGCTCCTTCCAGGCGGTCCAGCCGCTCGATCTCACCGTGCCGCAGGGCTCCTTCTTCGCCCTCCTGGGTGCCTCGGGCTGCGGCAAGACCACCACGCTGCGGATGATCGCCGGCCTGGAGGACCCGACCACCGGGACGGTCTTCCTCGGCGACAGGGACGTCACCGATCTGCCCCCGTACAAGCGCCCGGTCAACACGGTCTTCCAGAGCTACGCGCTCTTTCCGCATCTCGACATCTACGAGAACGTCGCCTTCGGACTGCGCCGCCGCGGCGTCACCTCCGTACGCGAGCAGGTCGCCGGCATGCTCGACCTCGTCCAGCTCGGCGACTTCGCCAAGCGCAAGCCGCACCAGCTCTCCGGCGGGCAGCAGCAGCGGGTCGCCGTGGCCCGGGCGCTGATCAACCACCCCAAGGTGCTGCTGCTCGACGAGCCGCTCGGCGCCCTGGACCTCAAGCTGCGCCGTCAGATGCAGCTCGAACTCAAGCGCATCCAGACCGAGGTCGGCATCACCTTCATCCATGTCACCCACGACCAGGAGGAGGCCATGACGATGGCCGACACCGTCGCGGTGATGAACGGGGGCCGGGTCGAACAGCTCGGCAGCCCCGCCGATCTCTACGAGAACCCGAAGACCACCTTTGTCGCCAACTTCCTCGGCACCTCCAACCTCATCGAGGCCGAGGTCGCCGGGACCGACGGCGACGACCTGGTGGTCACGGCCCGCGGCGCCAAGCTGCTGCTGCCCTCGGGCCGGTGTTCCGCGCCGGCCACGAACGGCGGCCGACTGCTGGTCGGCGTGCGGCCCGAGAAGATCTCCCTGGCTCACGCGGACGACGCGGGCCCGATCCCCGAAGGACGCAACCGGATAACCGGCCGGATAGCCGACTCCAGCTTCATCGGCGTCTCGACGCAGTACGTGATCGACAGCCCGGTCTGCCCCGGCCTTGAGGTGTACGCGCAGAACATCGAACGCGACAGCCGCCTCGTGCCCGGCGCCGAGGTCGTCCTGCACTGGAATCCGGCGCACACCTTCGGCCTCGACGCCGCGCAGTCCCCGCGCGCCGGGACCGTGGGCTCCGCCGGTGTCGAGACGGCCGGCGAGGAGGCCGCGTGACCGCCACGCAGGCGCCGCCCGCCGCTCCCACACCGTCCGCCGCGGAACAGCCCGGCCCAGCGGTGCGCAAGACGTCCGCCCGCAGGCGGCTCGTCCCCTACTGGCTGCTGCTGCCCGGCATCCTCTGGCTGCTGATCTTCTTCGCGCTGCCGATGATCTACCAGGCGTCGACCTCCGTGCAGACCGGGTCGCTGGAGGAGGGCTTCCAGGTCACCTGGCACTTCGCGACCTACTGGGACGCGCTCCGGGAGTACTACCCGCAGTTTCTGCGCTCCCTGCTGTACGCGGGCACCGCCACCGTCCTGTGTCTGCTGCTGGGTTATCCGCTCGCCTATCTGATCGCCTTCAAGGCGGGCCGATGGCGCAATCTGCTCCTGGTCCTCGTCATCGCGCCGTTCTTCACCAGCTTCCTGATCCGCACACTGGCCTGGAAGACGATCCTCGCGGACGGCGGTCCGGTCGTCGGCGTGCTGAACACCCTCCATGTCCTCGATGTGACGAGCTGGCTCGGCTGGACCGAGGGCAGCCGCGTGCTGGCCACTCCCATGGCCGTGGTCTGCGGCCTGACCTACAACTTCCTGCCCTTTATGATCCTGCCGCTCTACACCTCGCTGGAACGCATCGACGGCCGGCTCCACGAGGCCGCGGGTGATCTCTACGCCAGGCCCCTGACCACCTTCCGCAAGGTGACCTTCCCGCTCTCCATGCCGGGCGTCGTCTCCGGCACTTTGCTCACCTTCATCCCGGCGAGCGGCGACTACGTCAACGCCGAACTGCTGGGCTCCACCGACACCAAGATGGTCGGCAGCGTCATCCAGACACAGTTCCTGCGGGTCCTCGACTATCCGACGGCCGCGGCGCTCTCCTTCATCCTCATGGCGGTCGTCCTGCTGATGGTCACCGTCTATATCCGCCGAGCAGGGACGGAGGACCTGGTCTGATGGGTGTGACGCGTTGGATCCGGCGCAATCTGGTGGTCGTCGCGGGCGTTCTGACGCTCGGATACATGATCGTGCCCAACCTCGTCGTGATGGTCTTCTCCTTCAACAAGCCGCAGGGCCGCTTCAACTACTCCTGGCAGCGCTTCTCCCTGGACGCGTGGAAGGACCCCTGCGGAGTCGCCGACCTGTGCGGCTCGCTGAGCCTCTCGCTCCAGATCGCCGCCTGGGCCACGCTCGGCGCCACCGTCCTGGGCACGATGATCGCCTTCGCGCTGGTCCGCTACCGCTTCCGGGCGCGCGGTTCCATCAACTCGCTGATCTTCCTGCCGATGGCGATGCCCGAGGTCGTGATGGCCGCCTCGCTGCTCACGCTCTTCCTCAACCTGGGCGCGCGGCTGGGCTTCTGGACGATCCTCATCGCCCACATCATGTTCTGTCTGAGCTTTGTGGTGACGGCCGTCAAGGCACGGGTCATGTCCATGGACCCGAGGCTGGAGGAGGCCGCGCGCGATCTCTACGCCGGGCCCGTGCAGACCTTCGTACGGGTCACCCTGCCGATCGCGGCGCCCGGCATCGCGGCGGGCGCGCTCCTCGCTTTCGCGCTCTCCTTCGACGACTTCATCATCACCAACTTCAACGCCGGCTCGACCGTGACCTTCCCCATGTTCGTCTGGGGCTCCGCGCAGCGCGGCACGCCGGTGCAGATCAATGTCATCGGGACGGCCATGTTCGTCATCGCCGTACTGATCGTGATCGTCGGCCAGTTGGCCGGCGACCGGCGGCGGAGGACCGCCGCCTCCTGACCCCGCCTCCTGAGCGCGCGTCCTCACCGCAGCATCCCGACCGCCCCGGCCCCAGCAGGTCCTGAAGGAGTTGGAAGACATGGCCCCAGGTGCCATGCGTACCGCCACCGCGTCGCTCGCGGACGCCCAGCCCGTCCCGTACTGGCTGGACGACCCCGGCAGGCCCGGCGCGCTCCCCGCGCTCACCGGCGACGAACACGCCGACCTGCTGGTCGTCGGCGGCGGCTACAGCGGTCTGTGGACCGCGCTGCTCGCCAAGGAGCGTGATCCACTGCGGGACGTCGTCCTGATCGAGGGCCGTGAGGTGGGCTGGGCCGCGTCGGGCCGCAACGGCGGCTTCTGCTCCGCCTCCCTCACCCACGGCTTCAGCAACGGCCTCGCCCGCTTCCCTGGTGAACTGCGGGCACTGGAGCGGCTCGGTGCGCGCAATCTCGACGCCATCGAGGCGGCCGTCGCCCGCTACTCCATCGACTGCGCCTTCGAGCGCACCGGCGAGATCGATGTCGCCACCGAGCCCTACCAGCTCGACGGTCTGCGCGAGATCTACGAGGAGGCGACCGCGCTCGGCTTCACCGGGCTGGAGCTGCTGGACCGGGACGCGGTGCGCGCCGAGGTCGACTCGCCGACATTCCTGGGCGGGCTGTGGGACCGGCGCGGGGTCGCCATGCTCCATCCGGCGAAGCTGGTCTGGGGTCTCACAAGGGCCTGCCTCGACCTCGGCGTACGCGTCTACGAGAACACCCCCGGCCTGGCACTCGCCGGGTCCGGGGCGGGGATGGCGGTCCGCACCCCGCACGGCAGGGTCTTCGCCCGGCGGGTGGCCCTCGGCACCAATGTGTTCCCCTCGCTGGTCAGGCGGGTGCGTCCGTACACCGTCCCGGTCTATGACTACGCGCTGATGACCGAGCCGCTGACGGCGGACCAGCTCGGCGCGATCGGCTGGAAGAACCGGCAGGGCCTCGGCGACAGCGCCAACCAGTTCCACTACTTCCGGATCACCTCCGACCACCGCGTCCTGTGGGGCGGCTACGACGCGATCTATCCGTACGGCGGCCGGCTCAGCGCCGGCCTGGAACACCGGCCGGAGACCTATCTCAGACTCGCGACCCATTTCTTCCGCTGCTTCCCGCAGTTGGAGGGGGTGCGCTTCAGCCATGCCTGGGGCGGCGCGATCGACACCTGTTCGCGGTTCTCGGCCTTCTTCGGCACGGCCCACGGCGGCCGGGTGGCGTACGCCGCCGGATACACCGGCCTCGGTGTCGGGGCGACCCGCTTCGGCGGGGAGGTGATGCTCGACCTGCTGGCGGGTGAGCGCACCGAGCGGACGGAGCTGGAGATGGTCCGCCGCAAGCCGCTGCCGTTCCCGCCCGAACCGGCGGCGTGGGCCGGGATCGGTCTCACCAAGTGGTCGCTCGCCCGCGCCGACGCCAGGGCCGGCCGGCGGAACCTGTGGCTGCGCACCATGGACCGGCTGGGGCTCGGCTTCGACAGCTAGGGTCTTTCGTCTGCATCTGGCTGCGGCGGGGGGCGGGGTCCGGCGCCATGGGTCATCACAGGTCTTGACCACACCAATTGGTCTGGACCATGCTGTGCGCGCCCCGCCCCGCCCATTCCCCCATGCCCGGAGGCAGTTGTGGAACGCACCAGACGTCCTGCTCTGTACCCAAGACTGGTGGCCGTCCTCGCGGCCGCCGTACTCACCGCCGGCGGTCTTCTCGCCTCCGCGCAGACGGCGCGGGCCGCCGACACGGACATCGCCCGCAACGGCACCTTCGAGTCCGGGCTGAGCGGCTGGAGCTGTACGGCCGGCAGCGGCGCCGTCGTCAGTACGCCGGTGCACGGCGGCAGCGGCGCGCTCAAGGGCACCCCGGCGGGCAGCGACAACGCCAAGTGCTCCCAGACCGTCACGGTCAAGCCGGACTCCGCGTACACGCTGAGCGCCTGGGTCCGGGGCAGCTACGTCTATCTCGGCGCCTCCGGGACGGGCACCACCGATGTCTCGACGTGGACGCAGTCCGCGCCGGACTGGCAGAAGCTGACCACCGGCTTCCGCACCGGCCCGAACACCACCACGGTGACCATCTACACCCACGGCTGGTACGGCACCCCCGCCTACTACGCCGACGATCTGACCCTGGTCGGCCCCGGCGGCGCCCCCGTACAGCCTCCGGCCGTGCCCACCGGCCTGCGCGCCGGACAGTCCACGTCCTCCTCCGTCGCCCTGTCCTGGTCACCCGTCACGGGCGCCACCGGCTACACCGTCTACCGGGGCGGCACCAAGGCCCTCGACGTCAGCGGCACCTCGGCCACCGTCTCCGGCCTCAGCCCGGCCACCGCGTACAGCTTCCAGGTCGCCGCGACCAACGCCGCGGGAGCGTCCGCGCTCTCGCCCGCCGTCAGCGCCACCACCTCAGCCGCGGGCGGCGACGGCGGCAGCGGCGCGGACCTCCCCGCGCACGCCCTTGTCGGCTATCTGCACTCCAGCTTCGCCAACGGCTCGGGCTACACCCGGATGTCCGACGTGCCCGCCTCCTGGGACGTCATCAACCTGGCCTTCGGCGAGCCCACCTCGGTGACCTCCGGAGACATCCGCTTCAGCCTCTGCCCGGCCGCCGAATGCCCGAATGTCGAATCCGCCGCCGAGTTCAAGGCGGCCATCAAGGCGAAGCAGGCCGCGGGCAAGAAGGTCCTCATCTCCATCGGCGGCGCCAACGGCCAGGTCCAGCTCTCCACCACCGCCGCCCGCGACACCTTTGTCTCCTCGGTCTCCAGGATCATCGACGAGTACGGTCTGGACGGCCTGGACATCGACTTCGAGGGCCACTCGCTCTCGCTCAACACCGGCGACACCGACTTCCGCAGCCCCACCACCCCGGTCATCGTCAATCTGATCTCCGCGATCAAGACCCTCAAGGCCAGGTACGGCCCGGACTTCGTCCTCACCATGGCCCCCGAGACCTTCTTCGTACAGCTCGGTTACCAGTACTACGGCTCCGGCCCCTGGGGCGGCCAGGACCCGCGCGCCGGTGCGTACCTCCCGGTCATCCACGCGCTGCGCGACGACCTCACGCTGCTGCATGTCCAGGACTACAACTCCGGCTCGATCATGGGGCTGGACAACCAGTACCACTCGATGGGCGGCGCCGACTTCCACATCGCCATGACCGACATGCTGCTCACCGGCTTCCCGGTCGCCGGGGACGCCACGAGGGTCTTCCCGGCGCTCCGCGCGGACCAGGTGGCGATCGGCCTGCCCGCCTCGACCCAGGCCGGCAACGGCTACACCACGCCCGCCGAGGTCAACAAGGCGCTGAACTGCCTGACGAAGAAGACCGACTGCGGTTCGTACCAGACCCATGGCACCTGGCCCGCGCTGCGCGGACTGATGACCTGGTCGATCAACTGGGACCGCTTCAACCAGGGGGAGTTCAGCCGGAACTTCGACGCCTACTTCGGCTGAGCCCGCCCGGGGACGCCGGACAAGCCGGATCCGGGCGGGCCGAGCCGCGCCAGGATCCGCGCCAGGACCAGGAGCAGCATCCCGCACAGGGCCAGGCTGCCGAGGACGTCCAGCGGCCAGTGGTAGCCGCGCAGCAGCAGACCGGTGCCCGTCGCCAGGGTGAGCAGGACGGCGACGGGCACCGTCCGCCTCCGGCCCGCGTACGGGGCGAGCAGCAGGGCCGCTCCGCCGTACGCGACCATCGCCGTCGCCGTATGACCGGACGGGTAGTAGCCGGTGGCCTCGGTGAGCGGGCCGGGCCGGTCGGTCCAGATCTTCAGAGGTACGACCAGGGCGGGCACGGCGGCCATCGCGACCGCGGCCGCCAGGGCCCGGGCGCGCTGCCCGTGCCGGAGTGTCCAGGCGAGGGCCACCGCCAGCACGGGCAGTGCCACCGGCAGGCCGCCGAGGTCGGCGAGGAACTGCGTCAGCCCTCGGGGACCGTGCCCGGCGAGAGCGAGACCGGCGCGTTCGTCCGCCACCCGCAGGGGCCCGCCGGCGGTGGCCTGCCAGGTGATGAGCGCGAAGAGGACCGCGCACGCTCCGAAGAGCAGTGCGAAGCGCGGGAAGGAGAGGAGGGCCGGCCGTCCGAGAACAGGGGGGGGAGTTCCGGGACGGCCAGCCGGACCGGTGTGCCGCACGCCCCGGGGGGTTTGGGGCGGGCGGCCGTCCGATCGGTGAGGAGTTCTGGAGCCTGAAGCCCCAGTGGTGTGCGCGAAGGCACGGCCGAGGCGATGCTGGGGATGCCCCGCTTCGGCGTCGCCCGCAGTCTCCTGCGAGCGGGGTGTTTCTCTCATCTGCGGAAACCGTACGTCAGGGCGGCGCGGACCGACAGCCGGAATCCGATCCCGCCATCGCCCTCGCACACCTTCTTCACAGGCCCTGACCGAAGGCCCGTTCCCGGCGTCGGCGCGGAGGCCGGCGGAGGGAGCCGGGGCGGCCGGGCCGGTCCGTCAGAGGGCGGCGAACGCCTGCTCCAGGATGTCCAGGCCCTCGTTCAGCAGGTCTTCGCCGATCACCAGCGGCGGCAGGAACCGCAGCACATTGCCGTAGGTGCCACAGGTCAGGACGAGCAGCCCCTCCGCGTGGCAGGCCCTGGCGAGCGCGGCGGTGGCCTCCGGGGCCGGCTCCTTGGTGTCCCGGTCCTTCACCAGCTCGATCGCGAGCATCGCGCCACGGCCCCGGACGTCGCCGACGATGTCGTACTTCTCCCGCATCCCGGCGAGCCGGGACTTCATGATCTCCTCGATACGCCTGGCCTTCGAGACGAGGTCCAGCTCCTTCATCGTCTCGATGGCGCCGAGCGCGGCGGCGCAGGCCACCGGGTTGCCGCCGTACGTACCGCCGAGTCCGCCCGCGTGCGCGGCGTCCATGATCTCGGCGCGGCCGGTGACGGCGGCCAGCGGCAGCCCGCCCGCGATGCCCTTCGCCGTGGTGATCAGGTCCGGGACCACACCCTCGTCCTCGCAGGCGAACCACTGGCCGGTGCGGCAGAAGCCGGACTGGATCTCGTCGGCGACGAACACGATCCCGTGATCCTTGGCGAACCTCGCGAGCGCCGGCAGGAAGCCCTTGGCCGGCTCGATGAAGCCGCCCTCGCCGAGGACCGGCTCGATGATGATCGCGGCGACGTTCTCGGCCCCGATCTGCTTGCTGATCTGATCGATGACCTGGGCGGACGCCTCGGGGCCGCAGTTCTCGGGGCCGGTCGGCCAGCGGTAGCCGTAGGCGACCGGCACCCGGTAGATCTCCGGGGCGAACGGTCCGAAGCCGTTCTTGTACGGCATGTTCTTCGAGGTCAGGGCCATGGTGAGATTCGTACGGCCGTGATAGCCGTGGTCGAACACGACAATCGCCTGGCGGCCGGTGTACGAACGCGCGATCTTCACGGCGTTCTCGACGGCCTCGGCGCCCGAGTTGAACAGCGCCGACTTCTTGGCGTGGTCGCCGGGGGTCAGCTCGGCGAGCCGCTCACAGACCTCGACGTACCCCTCGTACGGCGTGACCATGAAACAGGTGTGGGTGAAGTCCGCGAGCTGGGCGGAGGCACGGCGTACGACGGCCTCGGCGCTGGAACCGACCGAGGTCACGGCGATCCCGGAACCGAAGTCGATCAGCCTGTTGCCGTCCACGTCCTCGACGACACCGCCGCCCGCGCGGGCGGCGAAGACGGGCATCACGGACCCCACACCCCCGGCGACCGCGGCGCTGCGGCGGGCCTGCAACTCCTGTGACTTGGGGCCGGGGACGGCGGTGACGATGCGGCGCTCCTGCGGGATGGCGGTCATGAGGGGCTCCTGGGGGTGTTTCCGGGTCTTTCTCCGCAGGCTAGGGGTGGTGACGGGCGGCAGGCATGCGCCGTTCGGTAGTGATGGGGGCGTGTCGTTGTCCGCGACGGACATAGGGGGCCGTTCGGGCCCTGCGGCGCCGGAACGCGGCGTGTCGCGCTGTTCCGCCCGTCCGGCCCGGCTCTGCCGACACGTCCTGGCCGTCAAAGCCGGGGCCCTGGCACTACATTGACGTGAGCACAGAGCGGCTGCACAGGGCGGACCCGGATGGTCAGGGGGCAGGGGTTCATGGACACCGACGGCACGCACGACTCACGGGGCATCCGCGCGAATCCCGTACCGCGTCCGGCAGGGCCGCCGCCCATGCCGTCCGCCGCGCCGTTCGAGGCCCCGTCCCACGCCGTTCCGGCGTCCCGGGAGTGGTCGGCCGGAGGGGGAGGACTGCCGCCCGCTCCCGAGCACGCGCCGTCCACCGGCCCGACCCTGCGCGACTGGCTGCGGGTGCCCCGGATCGCGGACGCGCCCGGGGTCTGGGCGTACGGGCACCGGCCGAGGCCGCCGGAAGAGCCGGAGCGCACGCCGACGCGCCAGCTTGTCAGCGGAGCGCTGATCTCGCTCCTCGCGGGCCTGCTCCTCTGGTCACTGGTGTGGAACGGCTACCTCGGCGGCTTCTGGCTCTGGCCGCTCTTCGTGTTCACGCCCGACTCCTGGCGCGGGACGATGGCCTCCGTCGTCGCCGCGTATGTGTACTACGCGCTGGTCGTCGCCGGATTCCTGGTCGTCTTCGGCCGGCTGGGCCGCTGGGCCGAGCTGGCCCGGCGCGCGCTGGGCCGCGCGTCCGGCGCGGCGAAGGAGGCCGCCCCGCCGCCTCCCGGCCCCGAGGACGATCTCGCCGAGTGGCCCGAGCTCAGAGCGGCCGGGCACGGCGAGACCGCGGCGCGGCTCGCCTCCGAGGTACGGGCCGAGCGGATGAACGACGTCGACTACGCCAGGATCCGTCGCGCCTGGCAGTCCGTGCGGGCCGACCCCTCCCGGCTGACGGCGTTCACCGCGGCGGTGCGCGCGGACGGCGCGGCGGCCTGTGTCCATCCCTCGGGCAAGCGCGACCTGCCGGTCCGCGCGGCCCGGCACGATCTGCTCGCACGCCAGGTCCGGCTCGGCACGGTGCAGGACGGCGAGCGCAATCCGTATCCCAGGCGGGGGACCGGTCTGGCGCTCGACCCGGTGCTGCTGGGGACCTCGCTGCTGGCCGTGGGGCCGCCGGGGGCCGGCAAGACCCACGCCCTCGTACGGCCGGTCGTCGAGTCGCTCTCGCTCCAGGCCCTCGCGGGACAGGCAGCGGTGATCGCCGTCTGCGCCGGCGGCACCCAGCTCGGCCCCGACGACGCCTATGACGTCGTGATCAGGATCGGTGATCCGGGGTCCGTGTACGACCTCGATCTGTACGGAGGCACGAACGACCCCGACGAGGCCGCCGCCGTACTCGCCGAGGGCCTCGTCGGCGATCTCACCGACACGGACAGCAGGCGGGCCACCACGGCGCTGGCCCAGCTCCTCGGGCCGTTCCGCGCCGCGCATGGACGGCTGCCCGGCGTGCCGGAGCTGCGCGAGCTGCTGGACGGCGAGCCCGCCGCGCTGGCCGCGCTGAGGGAGACGCTCGACTCCGCGGGGCACTCCACCATGCGGCGTGAACTCGACGCCAGGGAGCGGCAGTCCGGCGCTCCCGGCGATCCGGGCCGCGCGCTCGCCGACCGGGTCGCACTGCTGGACCGGCCGGCCTTCGCGAGCTTCTTCGACACCAGCGGCAGGACCAGGCCGTTCTCGCTGCGCACCCTGGAACACCCGCTGCGGGTCCGTATCGACCTGCCGGAACGGGGCCACGGCGAGGCCTCGCGGATGCTGGCACGGCTCATCCTCGCCCAGTTCACGGCGAACGCCTCGGCGCGCTCCGACCGTTCGCTCTTCGCCTGTCTCGTCCTGGACGACGCGACCCGCACGCTGACCGCCGAGACCCTGCGCGGCGTGCAGCGGCTGCGGTCGGCGAACGCGGGCGCCGTGCTCACCCTCCGTACGCTCGACGATGTGCCGGAGGCGCTGCACACCGCGCTGCTGGGCGCCGTCGGCTGCCGGATGGCCTTCTCCGGCATCACCACCTGGGACGGCAAGCGCTTCGCGGAGGCGTGGGGCACCGAGTGGGTCGAGACCCGGGACGTCACCCAGCGCACCGTCTTCGCCGACCAGCCGCTGACCCGGGCCATCCACGCCTTCCGGAAGCTGGTCACGGGCAAGGCCGTGACCACGGACGCGGTCACTGTGCGCAAGGTCGAGCGGGAACGCTGGTCGGCCTCGGAACTGGCGCACTCGGTACCGGCGGGGCACGCCGTGCTGTCCCTGCGGACGGTGCGTGGCGAGTACGCGCCACCGCTGCTGGTGGATCTGCGCACCTGACGGCGGCGGGCGGCGGCGGGCGGCCGGGCTCACCTGTTCGGCCGGTCGTACAAGCTGGCAGAATCGGGGTAGCCGTTCATACGGGACGGCGTAGTCGTCCGCGGTGGCGCTCGTGGTGCCGGTGGTGTGTGCGGCGCCGTGCCGCTCCGCCGCACCTCCGCCGCCCTGTCCGCCCTCTGCCGAAGGACCTACGGTCCACCATGCCGCCCACTCTCGCCTCGCTCATCCAGCACTCGGCACTGAACCTCACCGTCCGGGCGGGCGAGGACCGGCTCAGGACGCCGGTGCGCTGGGCACACGCCAGCGAGCTGGCCGACCCCGTGCCGTACATGGAAGGCGGCGAGCTGCTCCTGGTCACCGCCACGACCCTGGACGCCGAGAGCCCGGAGGCGATGCGGCGCTACGTACGGCGGCTGGTGAACGCCGGGGTCGCCGGGCTCGGCTTCGCCGTCGGGGTGCACTACGAGGACATCCCCGAGGCACTGGTCGAGGCGGCGCGGGCAGCGGGGCTGCCGCTGCTGGAAGTGCCTCGGCGCACGCCGTTCCTCGCCATCAGCAAGGCCGTCTCAGCGGCGATCGCGGCCGACCAGTACCGGGCGGTGACCGCCGGGTTCGAGGCCCAGCGGGAGCTGACCAGGGCCGCGCTCACCGAGGGCCCCACGGCGCTGCTGGCCCGGCTCGCCGGATATGTCGACGGCTGGGCCGCGCTGTACGACGCCACCGGCGCCGTGGTCGCCGCCGCGCCCGAGTGGGCCGCGCGCCGGGCCGCCCGGCTCACCGCCGATGTGGAGCGGCTGCGCGAGCGGCCCGCGCCCGCGAGCGCGGTGGTCGGCGACGCGGACGACCGGGTGGAGCTCCAGTCCCTCGGCACCGGCAGACGGGTGCGCGGCGCGCTGGCGGTGGGCACGGAAGCCGCGCTCGGTACGGCGGAGCGCTACGCGGTCCACTCGGCGATCGCGCTGCTGACGCTGACGACAGAGCGCTCACGGGCCCTGCAGACGGCGGAGCAGCGGCTGGGCGCGGCGGTGCTGCGGATGCTGCTGTCCGGACAGCCGGACCACGCGCGGTCGGTCGCCGGTGAGCTGTACGGGAGCCTGCTGGACGCTCCGTTCCGGCTGCTGATCGCCGAGTCGGCGGAGTCGGCGTCCGGGTCGTCCACGGCCGGGACATCCGGGTCCGGAACGTCGCCAGGGGCGTCCGGGGCGGCTGCCGCCGCCGTCCAGGGCGGGACGGACGGCGCGGCGGGCCATCCGCTGGGGACCCTGGCCGAAGCGGTGGAGTCGGCGGCGGCGCGGGCGGGCGAGGCGGTGCTGGTGGTCCCGGACGGCGAGGAGCGGCTCGCCGTCCTGGCCGCGGACGGCGGAGCGGTCGTCAGGGCAGCCGAGGGCTACGCGGCGCGGGAGGCGGAGGAGGCGGGCGTGATCATCGGCCTCTCCGCGCCGAGCGGCCCGATCGCCACGGCCGGCGCGTACAAACAGGCCGAACAGGCGCTGTCGGTGGCGCGGCGGCGGGGCCGGGCGCTGGTCGAGCACGAGGAGCTGGCGGCGGGCTCGATCCTCCCGCTGCTCGCGGACGACGCGGTACGGGCGTTCGCGGACGGCATGCTGCGGGCGCTCTACGAACACGACGCGAAGGGCCGGGGAGATCTGGTGGCCTCGCTGCGCGCCTGGCTCTCCCGGCACGGCCAGTGGGACGCGGCGGCGGCGGACCTCGGCGTCCACCGCCACACCCTGCGCTACCGCATGCGGCGGGTGGAGGAGATCCTGGGCCGCTCGCTGGACGATCCCGATGTCCGGATGGAGCTGTGGCTGGCGCTGAAGACCGCCACGCCGCCGACGCCGCCGGGACCGACGGCTTCGCGATAACCCGCCCGGGTCCGGACGGCGCGGCGGCCGGTGGCGCGCCTCCTACAAAGCGTCGCGTCCTTCCCGTCCCATCACTCCATCCCGGACAAACGACCGGCCGCCCGCGCACCCCTACCGTGGACGCAGACACCACGACTACTCGGAAGGGCCGGGACTCGCTATGACTTCCACCCACGCCTTCTGGCTCGCCGGCCGCCGGGCCACCGGCGAGGAGACCCTCGACGTCACCTCCCCCTGGGACGGCCGGCTCGTCGGCACCGTCGCCGTCCCGACCGGGGCACAGGTCGAGGAGGCCGTCGCGGCGGCGCACGCCGTGCTGGACGAGTTCGCGGCGACGCCCGCGCATGTGCGCGCCGCCGCTCTCGACCATGTGTCGCGCAGGCTGGTGGAGCGCACCGAGGAGATCGCCCGGCTGATCTCCGCCGAGAACGGCAAGCCCCTCAAGTGGGCCCGCGGCGAAGTCGGCCGCGCCGTCTCCGTCTTCCGCTTCGCCGCGGAGGAGGCGCGCGCCTTCAACGCCGGCGAGGCGCAGCGCCTCGACACCGACGCGGGCGGCGCCGGCCGCCTCGCGCTGACCCGCCGCTTCCCCCGTGGCGTCGTCCTTGGGATCGCGCCCTTCAACTTCCCGCTCAATCTGTGCGCCCACAAGATCGCTCCGGCCATCGCGGCCGGCGCCCCGATCATCCTGAAGCCCGCCCCCGCGACCCCGCTCTCCGGCCTGCTCCTCGGTGAGCTGCTCGCCGAGACCGAGCTGCCGGCCGGTGCCTGGTCCGTACTGCCCGTGCCGAACGACCGGATGCCCGCCCTCGTCCAGGACGAGCGGCTGCCGGTGATCTCCTTCACCGGTTCGGACAAGGTCGGCTTCGCGATCATGGACTCCGTCCCGCGCAAGCGCTGCACGCTCGAACTCGGCGGCAACGGCGCGGCCGTCGTCCTGTCCGACTACGCGAGCGAGCAGGACCTGGACTGGGCGGCGGCGCGGATCGCCACGTTCTCGAACTACCAGGGCGGCCAGTCCTGCATCTCCGTCCAGCGGGTGATCGCGGACGCCTCGGTGTACGAACGCCTGGTGCCCAAGATCGTCGCCGCCGTCGAGGCGCAGGTCACCGGCGACCCCGGCGACGACAAGACCGATGTGGGTCCACTGGTCAGCGAGGACGCGGCCAAGCGGGTGGAGTCCTGGGTGGACGAGGCCGTACGGTCCGGCGCGCGGCTCCTGACCGGCGGCAGGCGGGACGGCGCGACCTACGCGCCCACGGTGCTCGCCGACGTCCCCCCGGACGCCACGATCTCCTGCGAGGAGGTCTTCGGCCCCGTCCTGACGCTCCGCCGGACGGAGAGCGAGGCCGAGGCGTTCGCCGCGGTCAACGACTCCAAGTACGGCCTCCAGGCCGGTGTGTTCACCCATGATCTGCAGGCAGCCTTCCGCGCCCACCGGGCCCTGGAGGTCGGCGGCGTGATCATCGGCGATGTCCCGTCGTACCGCGCAGACCAGATGCCGTACGGCGGCGTCAAGCAGTCCGGCGTCGGCCGCGAGGGCGTGCGCTTCGCCATGGACGACTACACCTACGAACGCGTCATGGTGCTGACCGGCCTCGCCCTGTAGGCCCGGCCCCACCGGGTACGGCCGGAGTCCGCGGTGCGGGCCCCGGCCGTACCGCCGTGCGCGCGGGGCATTCGGCGGGAGGATTTGATTGGTCGGCCCACCACTGGTGCGAGTGCCGGGAATCGGGTAAATACGGACGAGTAGAACCGGCCGGTAAAACCGTCATCCGATCCGACTCCAGCGGCGAGGTGAGTTCCTCATGTCCGCCCCATCCGCTCCGTCCGAAGCATCCGCACCGAAGGAACCGCAGGGCAAGCCAGCAGAGCCCAAGGTCTCCGAGCGGGAAGCCCGGCAGGTCGCCGAGGCCGCCCGTGAGCAGGGCTGGCGCAAGCCGAGCTTTGCCAAGGAGATGTTCCTCGGCCGATTCCGCCTCGACCTCATCCATCCGCACCCGCAGCCCGCCCCCGACGACGTCAAGCGCGGCGAGGCGTTCCTGGCGAAGCTCCGCGCCTTCTGCGAGACGACGATCGACGGCGCGCTGATCGACCGCGAGGCCCGGATCCCCGACGAGGTGATCAACGGCCTCAGGGAGCTGGGCGCGCTCGGTATGAAGATCGACACCAAGTACGGCGGCCTCGGCCTCACCCAGGTGTACTACAACAAGGCCCTGGCGCTGGTCGGCACCGCCAATCCCGCCGTCGGCGCGCTGCTCTCCGCCCATCAGTCCATCGGCGTACCCCAGCCGCTCAAGATCTTCGGCACCCAGGAGCAGAAGGACACCTTCCTGCCGCGCCTGGCCCGTACCGACATCTCGGCCTTCCTGCTCACCGAGCCGGACGTGGGCTCCGACCCCGCCCGGCTGGCGACGACGGCCGTCCCCGACGGCGACTCGTACCTCCTCGACGGCGTGAAGCTGTGGACGACCAACGGTGTGGTCGCCGATCTGCTCGTGGTGATGGCCCGGGTGCCCGTGTCCGAGGGGCACAAGGGCGGGATCACGGCGTTTGTCGTCGAGGCGGCCTCGCCGGGCATCACGGTCGAGAACCGCAACGCCTTCATGGGCCTGCGCGGCCTGGAGAACGGCGTGACCCGCTTCCACCAGGTCCGGGTCCCCGCCGCGAACCGTATCGGCCCGGAGGGCGCCGGCCTCAAGATCGCCCTCACCACGCTCAACACCGGCCGGCTCTCGCTGCCCGCGATGTGCGTGGGGGCGGGGAAGTGGTGTCTGAAGACCGCCCGCGAGTGGTCGGCCGCGCGCGAGCAGTGGGGCAAGCCCGTCGCCCTGCACGAAGCCGTCGGCGAGAAGATCTCCTTCATCGCCGCGACCACCTTCGCGCTGGAGGCGGTCGTGGACCTGTCCTCCCAGATGGCCGACGAGGACCGCAACGACATCCGTATCGAGGCGGCCCTGGCCAAGCTGTACGGCTCCGAGATGGGCTGGCGGATGGCCGACGAACTGGTCCAGATCCGTGGCGGCCGCGGCTTCGAGACCGCGGATTCCCTGGCCGCCCGCGGTGAACGGGCCGTACCCGCCGAGCAGATGCTCCGCGACATGCGGATCAACCGGATCTTCGAGGGCTCGACGGAGATCATGCACCTGCTGATCGCCCGTGAGGCCGTCGACGCCCATCTCGCGGTGGCCGGCGACATCATCGATCCGGACAAGTCGCTGTCCGACAAGGCGAAAGCCGGTGCGCAGGCGGGCAGGTTCTACGCGCGCTGGCTGCCGCAGCTCGTCGCGGGACCGGGCCAACTGCCCCGTTCGTACGCGGAGTTCCACCCGGCGGGCCATCTGGACCTGTCGTCGCATCTGCGCTACGTCGAACGCAGCGCCCGCAAGCTGGCCCGCTCCACCTTCTACGCCATGTCGCGCTGGCAGGGCCGGATGGAGACCAAGCAGGGCTTCCTCGGCCGGATCGTCGACATCGGCGCCGAGCTGTTCGCGATGAGCGCGGCCTGCGTACGGGCCGAACTGCTGCGGACGAACGGGGACCACGGACGCGAGGCGTACCAACTCGCCGACACCTTCTGCCGGCAGGCCCGTATCCGGGTCGAGGAGCTCTTCACCCGGCTGTGGTCCAACACGGACGACCTGGACCGCAAGGTCGTGCACGGCGTCATGTCCGGCACCTACACCTGGCTGGAGGAGGGCATCGTGGATCCGAGCGGCGAAGGCCCCTGGATCGCGGACGCGACGCCGGGGCCCTCCGAACGGGACAACGTCCACCGCCCGGTCCGCTGACCGTCCCGAAGAGGGCCGGCGGTGTGCGTAACGGCACCGCCGGCCTTCCCCGTGCCGCACAATCGAGCCTCTGGAGAAGTCAACTCACTTGGGGGGCTGCGATGTTCGGGGCCGGAAGCAAGCGGGCACGGCGCGGGCCGGCGGGTGTCGCGGTCGGAGTCGTCCTGCTCGCCACCGCGTGCGGCGGTGGCGCGGAGGACACCGACGGGAACGGAAAGGACGGCCGGGACGGAAAGAACGCCGCCACACCGTCCGGGCCCGCACCGCTGACCGAGAGCCGGCTCACCGCCGCCGCCTTCACCGACGGCGAGAGGCTCGGGAAGTACACCGCGTCCGGCTACACCCTCGGCGCGCCGCTGGGGGAGGACTACGCCGCCGAGCCGGCCGTCTGCCAGCCGCTGGTCAGCCTCGCCCGCGGCGCCACCGCGTACGACCCCGTCGCGGAGGTCCACCGCAAGGCCGATGTCCCCGGCGAGACGCTCGGCGTGACCGTCGCCGTACAGCTCCGTTCGTACCGGGCCCGGGACGCGACCGGTGTCATGGCGGCCCTCGACAAGGCGGGCCGCGAATGCAGGGGCGGATTCATCGAGAACCGCGCGCTGGCGCGGGCCAAATATCTCAGGGTGGAGCCCGCCGAGGCGCCGGACCTGGGGGACGAGGCCGCGGCGTACCGCTTTTCCGGCGGGGCCATCGCACTCGTCGTACAGCAGGGTCAGGACGTGAGGTCCAGGACCCGGACCGGCTCACCAACCCACCGGTCCGGTGCCGTCGTCGCGATGATCGCCCCGTCCGGCCGGTCCGGCGTCGGCTGCGCCGCGTACCAGCTGTGGGCGGCCGCCCACGTCTCCTGCCGGGCGACGGCCAACGCCGCGGCGAGGTCCAGCTCCAGGACCGTGATGCCGGGCAGGGAAGCCAGGTGCTCGGCCGTGCCGGCACGGGCCCGGTCCGCTTCGACGAGCGCGCACGCCGGAACGTAGAGGAACCAGCCCGGCTCGGCGTGCGCCCGGTGGATCAGCCGGGACGCGAGGACGTTGCCCTGCCCCGCCGCGGCCATCGCCGTGTCGTCCAGAACGATGTGCATGGAGTCGCTCACCGACCGGTCACCTGCGCAAGACGCCGGTCCAGCTCAACGTCCAGGTCGTTCTGCTCCGAGGGCGTCGGGGCATAACCGTTCCAGTCCTTCAACGCCGCCAGCGCCCGTTCGGCGCGTTCGGCGCGCTCCGCCGGCGTCAGCAGAGTCTCCGCCAAACGGGCCAGAAAAGCGCGCAGTGACAGGCCCTCCGCGGCCGCGATCGCGGCGAGCCGGTCCTTGGCCTCTTCGGGGATACGGACATTGGCATCAGACATCATCGTGCTCCTTCCCATCCCCCAGGGTACGGGTACGTACCCGTACCCTGGAACAGTTGAGCGCGGCGCTCCGGTGGCTTCGTCACGGCGCCCGGGCAGGGGCGTGGCCGTCTGCTGGTAGGGGCACAGAGAATGCGGGCCCTGTGCCGCTCCGGTTGGAACGGCACGGGGCCCGCTTCATGAAACGACTGCTCGGAAAAGCAGCCGAGTCTGCCGGCTTCCGGGAGGAGCCGGTGTGGTTGTGATCAGTCGGTGCTACCGGTCATTGCGATCGACTCCACGGTGCCCGGGTATCCGACGACCTGGTCGGTTGCGTCCCACTTGCCATCCGCGTGGCGCAGGGTGTGCTTGATCTTTCCGTCGGTGGTGACGACGGCGGCCTGGAACTCGCCGTTGACCGCGGTAGCGTCGACGCCGATCGTGGTATCGCGGCCGAGCTCGTCGCCGAGGTCGCCGAACGTGCTCCAGGTACCGGCCGCCTTGCGGGTGGCGTGCTTCTTGTTGCCGTCGGCGGCGGTGAGCACGATCTGGAGGTCGCCGGCGACGCTCGCGAAGGACATGCCGTTGACCTTGGC
The DNA here is from genome assembly GCF_040635655.1 of Streptomyces sp. NPDC006923. Taxonomy (NCBI): domain Bacteria; kingdom Bacillati; phylum Actinomycetota; class Actinomycetes; order Kitasatosporales; family Streptomycetaceae; genus Streptomyces; species Streptomyces sp. NPDC006923. The sequence continues at coordinate 1,423 of NZ_JBEYIF010000018.1, read as the reverse complement.
GGTGAGACCGGTGGCCAGACCGCTGACGGAGCCCCAGTCCGCGCTCCACGAGCCGTCGGACTTGCGGATGCCGTGGTAGGCCTTGCCGTCGGCGGTGACGCCGACCTGGGTTTCCCCACCGGAGGTGTGGGCGACGGTGACCTGGGTGGCGTTGCCCAGCACGCCGAGCTTGCCGCTGACGTCGCCCCACTTCGTCCAGACCTCGTTGGCGTCCTGGGTGGCGTGGTAGACGCGGCCGTTGGCCAGGCCGATGAGGGCCAGGCCGGTGCCGGTGGAAGTGACGGCGACGCGGGTGAGCCCGGGCTTGTCGCCGACCTCTGCCGTGATGTCGCGGAAGTCTTCCCAACCGCCAGTTGCCCGCCGGTTGGCCTCGTAGAGGTGGCCGTCGCCGCCGACGGCGAAGACGTAGTTCTTGCCCTTGATGGCGGCATCCGCGGCGAACTCGAGGTCCTTGATGGTGCCGGCGGCGTTCAGCACGTTCCCGAACGACGTCCAGTCGCCATTGCTGTTACGCATGGAGTGGTAGAGACCGGAGGTCGTCTTGGCGAGCATCTGGAGGTTCCAGACGTTCAGGGTGGACGCGGTGTTCTCCGTGATCCAGGCCCGGATGTCATCCACCCGGCTGGCAGACGCCCCGGTGCGGGTCTCAGTGGACCCGAGGCAGCCACCTTGCCACGAGTTCGTCGCGATCGCGGCGAGTTCCGGGCGGCCGTTCTTCTCGCGGAACACGGGTGCGCCAGTGTCACCCTGGCAGATGGGGGTGCCGTCGACCCCCATGGCGGTGGCCTCGACGACACCTGCGGCCAGGGAGCCGGTGTGAAGGGCGTCAGGGACCCATGTGTCCTTTGTACGTCCATAACCCGCAGTCTTGAGACTTTCACCAGCCACTGGTGCAGTGGTTGCGGGGTGGAGGAATGTCGGACCGGATACAGGGCTGGCGAGCTTGGCCAGCACGAGATCACGGTCGGTGCGGGGAATCAACTGGGTGATCTCTCGCACCTGTCCTGCAGTGCCGGTCAGGTTCGTACGGCCGATAGTGGCGGTGGACTTGAGCTTCGGCGTGCCCGCGACAAGAGCAGTGGCCTGGGCCGGGTCGTCGACGAAGCAGCTCGACGCGGTGATCATCCACTGATTATTGATGAGCGTTCCCGAACAGGCGCGTACCCCGCCGACGTCGATCTTCGCGGTGAAGGTGCTTGCACCGCTTGCTGCGGCCACACCGTCCAAAGCCTGCGCGGGGATTCCAGTAAGGGTGCCAGCGGAGACCGCAGCTGTGAGCATGGCAACGACCCAAGCAGTGCGTGAACGAAAAATGGACATATGTTTTCCTTAGAGGATGTCTCACGTGGCGAGCTTCGCGAGTCTTTTGTAGCAGGTGAGGGCTGCGGCGAGGCCGAGGAAGGCAAGGAAGTGGCTGCCCTTT
>NZ_JBEYIF010000017.1:0-150407 GCF_040635655.1 Streptomyces sp. NPDC006923 | reverse complement strand
TGCAGGCGATGCGGCATGGTGTGTTGCCGAGGACGTTGCATGTGGAGGAGCCGTCGCCGCATGTGGACTGGGAGTCGGGTGCGGTGGAGTTGTTGACCGAGGAGCGGGAGTGGCCCGAGGTGGACCGGCCGCGCCGTGCCGCCGTCTCCTCCTTCGGCTTCGGCGGCACCAACGCCCATGTGATAGTCGAGGAGGCCGGTCCGGAGCCCGTGACCGGGGACGTCACCGAGAACACGACCGGCGGCGTGGTGCCCTGGCTGCTGTCGGCCCGTACCCCGGAGGCGCTGAGCTCGCAGGCACGCCGGCTGCTCGCGATGGCCGAGGCGCGCGGCGAGCTGTCCGGGCCGGATGTGGCGTACTCCCTCGCCACCACGCGCGCCCGTTTCGGCCATGGCGCGGCGGTGGTCGGTGGCGACCGGGAGGCGCTGCTCGACGGGTTGCGGTCGCTGGTGGAGGGCCGGCCGGGCCCCGGTGTGGTGAGTGGTGTGCGGTCCCCGGGCAGGACGGCGTTCCTGTTCTCGGGGCAGGGTGCGCAGCGGGCCGGGATGGGACATGAGCTGTACGCGTCCTATCCGGTGTTCGCGGACGCGCTGGACGCGGTGTGCGCCGCCTTCGATCCGCATCTGCCACGCCCCCTGAAGTCCGTGATGTTCGCGGCCGAGGGCTCGGCGGAGGCCGCGCTGCTGGAGGAGACCGGCTTCACTCAGCCCGCGCTGTTCGCGTTCGAGGTGGCGCTGTTCCGGCTGCTGGAGTCCTGGGGTGTGACACCGGACGTGGTGGCGGGGCATTCGGTGGGAGAGCTGACGGCGGCGCATGTCTCGGGAATCCTGACCCTGAGCGATGGAGTGAGGCTGGTGGCCGCCCGGGCCGGGCTGATGCAGGCGCTGCCCCGGGGCGGGGCGATGGTGGCCGTCCAGGCGGCGGAGCAGGAGGTGGCTCCGCTGCTGGCGGGACGCGCGGGCGAGGTCGCCGTCGCCGCCGTGAACGGCCCCTCGGTGGTGGTGTCCGGAGACGAGGCGGCCGTGGCGGAGATCGCCGGTCATTTCGCCGCGCTGGGGCGCCGGACCAGCCGCCTGGCCGTGTCGCACGCCTTTCATTCGCCGCACATGGACGGAATGCTGGAGGACTTCCGTACGGCGGCCAAGGAAGTCACCTTCGGCGCCGCGGACATCCCCGTCGTGTCGACACTGACCGGACAGGTCGCCTCCGGTGACGATCTGCGGACCGCGGACTACTGGGTGGACCAGGTGCGGCACGCCGTCCGGTTCGCCGACGCGGCCCGCACACTGGAGGCGGAGGGCGTCACCACGCTGCTGGAGGTCGGCCCCGGCGGGGTGCTCAGCGCCCTGGTGGCAGGAGCCGTCGAGCAGCCCGACACCACTGTGGCCGTCCCCGCAGTGCGCGGCCGGCGGCCGGAGCCCGAGGAACTCGTCGCCGCGCTCTCCGCGCTGCACTGCCGAGGCGTGGTGGCGGACTGGCAGGCGTTCTTCGCCGGCACCGGGGCCCGCCGGGTGGAACTGCCCACCTACGCCTTCCAGCACCAGCCCTACTGGCTGCGCCCCGAGGTCACCGGATCCGCCCCGGCGGAGGACGCGCTGTTCCGGGTCGTATGGGCGCCGGCCACCGTACCGGCGCCGGAAGAGCCGCCGCACTGGGCGGTTCTCGCTCCGGCGGACCGGACGACCGAGGCACTGCCCGGCGCCGACCGGTTCCCCGATGTCGCGGGGATCGCCCGCGCGGTGGCGTCCGGCACACGGATCGACGCGGTACTCCTGCCCTTCCCGCCGGACCTCCCTTCGGAACGTGCCGTCGAAGGACCGCATCGCGCGCTGGCGCTGGTGCGCGAGTGGCTGGCCGAGGAGCGGCTGGCGGAGGTCCGGCTCGTGGTGCTGACCTCGGGCGCCGTGGCGGTGTCCGAAGGGGACGACCTCACTGATCTGGGCGGTGCGGCGGCCTGGGGACTGGTGCGCTCCGCGCAGTCCGAGGCACCCGGCCGCATCGTGCTGGTCGACGCGCACTCGGTGACGGACGAGGCACTGTCCGCCGTCGCGGTCGGGTCAGAGCCTCAGACGGCCGTACGCAAAGGCAGTGTGTTCACACCGGGGCTGACGGCCGTCCGTGGCGCAGGAGGCGACGGCCCGGTCTGGGATCCCGAGGGTACGGTCCTGATCACCGGCGGCACCGGTGCGCTCGGCGGTGTGTTCGCGCGGCACCTGGTGGCCGGGCACGGCGTACGTCATGTGCTGCTGGTCAGCCGCCAGGGCGAACGCTCCCCGGGCGCGGGCACGTTGACGGACGAACTGACCGGCCTGGGAGCCACGGTCACGGTCGCGGCCTGCGATGTCTCGGACCGGGAGGCCCTCGCCGCGCTGCTGGCGCGGATTCCGGAAGAGCATCCGCTGACCGGCGTCGTCCACACCGCCGGCGTCCTGGACAACGGTCTGCTCCCGGCGCAGGACACCGAACGGCTGGACCGGGTGCTGAGGCCGAAGGCCGACGCAGCCTGGCACCTGCACGAACTGACCAAGGACCTGGATCTCACCGCCTTTGTGCTCTTCTCCTCCACGGCGGGAGTCTTCGGCGCACCGGGTCAGTCCAACTACGCGGCGGCCAACGCCTTTCTGGACGCGCTCGCCCGGCACCGCGCCGCCCGGGGACTGCCCGCCACCTCGCTCGCCTGGGGCCTCTGGGGGAGCCGTGGTATCAACGCCGGTCTGACCGAGAGGGACATGACCCGATTCGCCCGGGACGGATTCCGGCCTGTCACCGAGGACGAGGGAAGGACCCTGTTCGACCGGGGGCTGGCCTCGGGTGTGGCGGCCCTGGTGGCCTCGCCGGTGATCTCTCCGGCGGTCACCACCGGCGCGCGGGCCGCCGGTACGGGCGAGGACACCAGCGCGCGCACGGCCGGGGAGCCGGCCCTGAGCGAACGGCTGGCGGGGCTGTCCCAAGCCGAGCGCGAGGAGTATCTGCTGCGCACCGTCACCACCACGGTCGCGGCGGTCCTGGGCCACCGGAGCCCGGCCGGAATCGCACCGGACCGGCCCTTCCAGGAGCTGGGCTTCGACTCGCTGACCGGTGTGGAACTGCGCAACCGGCTGGGCGCCGCGACCGGCGTCCGGCTGCCCGCCACCCTGGTCTTCGACCATCCGAACCCGGCCGCCCTCGCCGCGTATCTGCTGGCCGAGGCCGCCCCGGAAACCGTGGACCCGGCTCGCTCCGTGCACGAGGAACTGGACCGTATCGAGGCGTCGTTGGCGGAGCTTCCGCAGGACGACGAGGCCCGCTCCGGGATCTCCGTACGCCTCCAGACCCTGCTGGCGAAGGTGACCGCGCCCGTGGACACCACGGACACCGCACCGCGGCAGGACCTGATCGACTCCGCCTCGACGGACGAGATCTTCGCCTTCATCGACACCCAGCTCGGCCGCGCGGCGGGCTGACCGTCCGGCGCACCCTCCCGTATCGCGTTCATGGCATCGTGCCGTACCGAGGAGAGACTGATTCCGCATGTCCGCAGACAGGTCCAATGAGCAGAAGCAGGCCGAGGCCAAAGAGCAGAAGCTGGTCGACTACCTGAAATGGGTGACGACCGACCTGCAGAAGGCGCGCGAGCGGATCACCGAGCTGGAGACAGCCGGCGAGGAGCCCGTCGCGATCGTGGGGATGGCATGCCGGTTCCCCGGGGGTGTCACATCGCCGGACGATCTGTGGCGGCTGGTCGCGGACGGCACCGACGCGATCGGCGCGTTCCCCACCGACCGCGGCTGGGACCTGGAGGCGCTCTACAGCCCCGACCCCGAGGAGGCCGGCACCTCGTACACCCGGGAGGGCGGATTCCTCGACGGTGCCGCGCTGTTCGACCCCGGCTTCTTCGGCATCTCCCCGCGCGAGGCACTGGCGATGGACCCCCAGCAGCGGGTCCTGCTGGAGACCGCCTGGGAGGCGTTCGAGAACGCCGGGATCGATCCGGCCACGCTCAAGGGCTCGAAGACCGGTGTCTTCGCGGGTGTGGTGGAGCAGAGCTACCTGGGACTTGAGGGGCCCGAGGAGTTCGAGGGCTATCTGATGACCGGCAAGCTCAGCAGTGTCGCCTCCGGCCGGATCTCCTACACCTTCGGCCTGGAGGGCCCGGCGCTCTCGGTGGACACGGCATGTTCGTCGTCGCTGGTCGCCCTGCATCTGGCGGTACGGTCGGTGCGCAGCGGCGAGTCGACGCTCGCGCTGGCGGGCGGCGCCACCGTCACCGCGACGCCCGGCGGATTCGTGGACTTCTCGCGGCAGAAGGGACTGGCGCCCGACGGCCGGATCAAGTCGTTCTCCGCCTCGGCCGACGGCACCTCGTGGTCGGAAGGGGTCGGCCTGCTCGTCGTGGAGAAACTCTCGGACGCCCGCAGGAACGGCCATCGGGTGCTGGCCGTGGTGCGGGGCAGCGCGGTGAACCAGGACGGCGCCAGCAACGGTCTGACGGCTCCCAACGGTCCCTCGCAGGAGCGGGTGATCCGGCAGGCGCTGGCGAGCGCGGGTCTGACTGCGGCCGAGGTCGACGCGGTGGAGGCACATGGCACGGGGACCCGGCTCGGTGATCCGATCGAGGCCCAGGCCCTGCTCGCCACCTATGGGCAGAAACGCGAACAGCCTCTTCTGCTGGGCTCGTTGAAGTCCAACATCGGTCACACGGTCGCCGCCGCCGGTGTCGGTGGTGTGATCAAGATGGTGCAGGCGATGCGGCACGGTGTGCTGCCCAGAACACTGCACCTCGCGGAACCGACGCCAATGGTCGACTGGTCGGCCGGAGCCGTGGAACTCCTCGCCGAGGCCCGCCCCTGGCCCGCCCGCGCCGGGGGCCCCCGGCGCGCGGCCGTCTCCGCGTTCGGTGTCAGCGGCACCAACGCGCACGTCATCCTCGAACAGCCCGGCCCCGAGGACGGAGAACCGGCGGAGGACCGGCGGCCGGAGTCAGGACGCCTGCCCCTGGTGCCCTGGCAGCTCTCGGCGAGAACAGAGGACGCCCTCCGGGCTCAGGCCGCGCGGCTGTCCCAGTACGTCGGAGCGCACCCGGAACTGGACATCGCCGACATCGGCCTCTCCCTGGCCACCACCAGGACCGCACACGACCACGGCGCCACCGTCGTCGGCGGTGACCGGGCGGAACTGGCCGACGGGTTGCGGTCGTTGGCGGAGGGCCGGCCGGCCCCCGGTGTGGTGAGCGGTGTGCGGTCCCCGGGCAGGACGGCGTTCCTGTTCTCGGGGCAGGGCGCGCAGCGGGCCGGGATGGGACGTGAGCTGTACGCGTCCTGGCCCGCCTTCGCGAGCGCGCTGGACGAGGTGTGCGCGGCGCTCGACCCTCATCTCGAACGCCCGTTGCAACCCGTGATGTTCGCCGAGGAGGGCTCGGCGGAGGCCGCGCTGCTCACGGAGACCGGCTTTACCCAGCCCGCGCTGTTCGCGTTCGAGGTGGCGCTGTTCCGGCTGCTGGAGTCCTGGGGTGTCACACCGGACGCGGTCGCGGGGCATTCGGTGGGAGAGCTGGCGGCCGCGCATGTGTCCGGAGTGCTCGATCTGGCGGACGCCGCCTGGCTGGTCGCCTCCCGCGCCCGGCTGATGCAGGCGCTGCCCCGGGGTGGCGCGATGGTGGCCGTCCGCGTGGCGGAGCCGGAAGTGGCGGCGGCGCTGGCGGGCCGCGAACACGAAGTGAGCATCGCCGCCGTCAACGGACCGTCCTCCGTGGTGCTCTCCGGCGACACAGCGGCCGTGGCGGAGATCGCACGGCACTTCGAGGCGCAGGGCAGCCGGACAAACCGGCTGACGGTGTCCCACGCGTTCCACTCGCCGCACATGGACGCGATGCTGGAGGAGTTCCGTACGGCGGCGAAACGCGTCTCCTACCGTGATCCCCGTATCCCGGTGGTGTCGACACTGACCGGCCGGCTCGCCTCCGGCGACGAGCTGCGCTCCGCCGACTACTGGGTGAGCCAGGTCCGGCAGGCCGTACGGTTCGCCGAAGCCGTGACGGCCCTCCACGAACAGGGCGTGACGGCCTTCGCCGAGATCGGCCCCGACGGCGTCCTCACCGCCCTCGCCCGGAGCGTCCTCGCGGACCGGCCCGGCGCCGCCCTCACCATCGCCCTGCTGCGCCGGAACCAGCCGGAGTCCCGCAGCCTGGTGGGCGGGCTCGGACTGCTGCACCAGACCGGCACACGGCCCGACTGGCAGGCGTTCTACGCCGGCACCGGGGCCCGCACGGTGCCGCTGCCCACCTACGCCTTCCAGCACCAGCGCTACTGGGTGGAGGCGGCCGAGGCGCGTACGGACGCCACCGGGCTCGGACTTGAGCCGGCCGGGCATCCGCTGCTGGGCGCTGCCCTGCGGCTGGGAGAGAGCGACGAGGCGGTGTTCACCAGCCGGCTGTCGCTACGCACCCACCCCTGGCTGGCCGAACACACCGTGGACAACACGGCCGTCCTGCCGGTCGCCGCGCTGGTGGAGCTGGCGATACAGGCGGGCGACGAGGTCGGCTGCACCGCGCTGGACACGCTCACGGTCGAAACACCGCTGGTGCTGCCCGCCGACGGCGGCGTTCATGTGCGGATCACGGTCGGCGCGCCCGACGCGTCCGGCCACCATGCCCTCGCCTGCCACTCCCGCCCCGACGACACCGGTGCGTCCTGGGTACGGCACGCACACGGCCGGCTCAGCTCCGGCCCGCTCACCGCGCCGCACTCCGCCGGGGCGGCGGCACCCTGGCCGCCGGCCGGCGCCGAAACGCTTCCGGTGGCCGATGTGCTGTCGCGCCTCGCGGAAGCCGGAATACAGTACGGACCGGCCTTCCAGGGCCTCACCGGGCTGTGGCGGCACGGCGACGAACTGTTCGCCGAGGTCCTGCTGCCCGACGCGATGGCGGAACGGGCCCCCGAGTACGGGCTGCACCCCGCGTTGCTGGAAGCAGCGCTCCAGCCGCTGCTGCTCACCGGACCCACCAGCCGGGCGGGAACGCCCGCTCAGTGGCGTGGCGTACGCCTGTACGCCACCCACGCCACCGCCCTGCGGGTCCGTCTCGCTCCGGCGGACGGCTCGCCGGACGGATCTTTCACACTGCGCCTCACCGATCCGACGGGCCAACTCGTCGCCGAGGCGGACGCCGTGACCGTGCGGCCCTTCGACATCGCCGGCCTCGCCTCCGCGAAGAGCCGGCCCCATGACGCGCTCTTCGGGATCGAGTGGACGCCGTCCCCGCTGCCCGCGGCCGTCACCGAGCGCCGGTGGGCCCTGCTCGGTGGCGCCAGGACGGGCACCACCGCCTTCCCGACCGTGGCCGAGGCCGCCGCCGCGGTCGCGTCCGGAGCGCCGGTCGACGCCGTGTACGTACACCTGACCTCCGAGCGCGGGGCCGCCGACACCACCGCTTCGGTGCGTGACACCACCGGCCGGGCGCTGACGCTGGTGCGCGAATGGCTGGCGGAGGAGCGGCTTTCGGATGTGCCGCTGGTGGTGCTGACCTCCGGCGCGGTGGCGGTGTCGGACGGGGACGACATCACCGATCTGGGCGGTGCGGCGGCCTGGGGACTGTTGCGTTCGGCGCAGTCCGAAGCACCCGGCCGTGCCGTCCTTGTCGACCTGCCGTCCGGCGCGGCCACCGTCACGGACACGACCAGGGACACACTGCTGTCCGGTCTGCTGGCAGCCGGTGAGACCCAGGGCGCGATCCGCGAGGGCCGGGTGCTGGTGCCCCGCCTGGCCCGGATCCGGCGCGAGGACCGGGGCGCGGAGCCGGTCTGGAGCCCCGGGGGCACGGTGCTGATCACCGGCGGTACCGGTTCGCTCGGCGGCCTGTTCGCCAGACACCTGGTGTCCCGGCATGGAGTACGTCGTCTGCTTCTGGTGAGCCGTCGGGGCGAACAGGCAGCGGGGGCAACGGAGTTGGCCGGAGAGCTGACGGCACTGGGGGCGACGGTCACGGTCGAGGCGTGTGATGTCTCCGACCGTGCGGCGCTCGCCGCGCTGCTGGCCCGGGTACCGGAGGAGCATCCGCTGACCGGGGTCGTCCACACGGCGGGCATCCTGGACGACGGACTCGTCGCCGCGCAGAACGCGCGGCGGCTGGACGGCGTGCTGGGTCCGAAGGCCGACGCGGCCTGGCACCTGCACGAGCTGACCCGGGATCTGGACCTGACCGCCTTTGTGCTGTTCTCGTCCGTCGCCGCCGTGATCGGCGGGCCGGGCCAGTCCAACTACGCCGCGGCCAACAGCTTCCTGGACGCGCTCGCCCAGCACCGCGCCGCGCACGGACTGCCGGCCCTCTCCGTCGCCTGGGGCCTGTGGGAGCAGAGCTCCGGACTGACCGGCGGGCTGACCGAGACCGATCTCCGGCGCATCGCCCGCAGTGGCTTCCGCGCGGTCGCCACCGAGCAGGGCCCCGCGTTGCTCGACCTGGCGCTGCGGCTCGGCCGCCCGTACACCGTCGCCACCCCGCTGGACCTGGCGGTGCTCCGCGGCCAGTCCCAGGTGCCGGCCGTGCTCCGCTCCCTGGTCCGTACCCCGGTGCGCGGTGTCGCCCGCGCGGCAGCCGACGAGGGAGCCGGTCTCGCCGACCGGCTGGCCGGCCTGACCGAGGCGGAGCAGCAGGAGGTGGTGCTGAAGGCACTGCTCGACGCGATGGCCGGTGTCCTCGGGCACAGCGGCGGCCGGGGCATCGACCGCGAACGGCCCTTCTCTCAACTGGGGTTCGACTCGCTGACGTCGGTGGAACTGCGCAACCGGCTCGCCGCCGTGACCGGTCTGCGGCTGCCCGCCACTCTGGTTTTCGACCATCCGACCCCCGAGGCCCTGGCCGCCGGGCTGCGGGCCGAGATCCTCGCCGAGGGCGCCGGCCCTGCGGCCGACGGGCGGAGCGCCGCTCAGGACACCGTCGACTACGCGGCAGACATCCGTCTCGCCGATGACATCCGGCCCGCCGCCGAGATCGTGAGCGCCACCGGAAGTCCGCGGGAGATCCTGCTGACGGGAGCGAGCGGCTTCCTCGGTGCGTTTCTGCTGCGCGACCTGATGCGTACCACCGGGGCGCGGATCCACTGCCTGGTGCGCGGCGCCGACGAGGAAGCCGCGTACCAACGGCTGCGTACCAGTCTGGAGTGGTACCGGGTCTGGGAGGACATCGATCCCGACCGGCTCTCGGTCCTGGTCGGCGACCTCGCCGAGGAAGGACTCGGTCTGTCCCCGGAGGTCTTCGACGCGCTGGCCCGCACGGCCGATGTCGTCTACCACGCGGGCGCGACGGTCCACTGGCTGCATCCGTACTCGGCGCTGCGCGCGGCGAATGTCCGTGGCACCGAGGAGATACTCCGGCTGGCCGCGCGCCACCGCACGGTCCCGGTCCACTATGTCTCCACGGTCGGTGTCTTCGACGGTGCGGTGACCGAGGGTGTGCCGCTCAAGGTGACCGACCCCACCGGCCCGGCCGAAGCGCTGCCCAGCGGCTATCTGCGGAGCAAGTGGGTCGCCGAGCAGATCGTCGGGCTGGCCCGCGACCGGGGAATGCCCGTCTCGGTCTACCGCGTGGACGTGATCTCCGGCGACCAGCGCAACGGCGCCTGCCAGACCCGCGACTTCGTCTGGCTCAGCCTCAAGGGGCTGCTCCAGGCGGAGGCCGTGCCGTCCGGCGTCGACGGCCGCTTCCATCTGCTGCCCGTCGACTACGTCAGCGCGGCGATCATCGGGATCTCCGTCAAGCCCGAGACGGCCGGCGGCACCTTCCATCTGTTCAACCAGAGCTATCTGACCCTGTCCGACTGTGTGTCGCAGCTACGCGGCCTGGGGTACCGGCTGGGCGAGGCCGACTGGCAGCAGTGGAGCGCGGCGGTGCGGGCGGACCGGAACAACGCGCTACTGCCTCTCCTGCACGCGTTCGAGATGATGACCTCGGACACGGACGCCTTCTATCCGCCCATCGACACCACCGAGACGGAAGCGGCGCTGGAGGGCACGGGGATCAACTGCCCGCCGCTGACCGGGGAACTGTTCGCGACGTATGTGGACTTCTTTGTCCGGGAGGGGCATTTCCCGGCCGCTCACTGATCCGGGGCCGGGCCCACGCGGGCCGCCGGGACCGCGCCCGGAGACCGGCGGAGAGGAAGAACGGGGTGGTGGCCGTCCTGGCAGGAGGGCCACCACCCCGCTCCCGTCACCCCGGAGTCGCGCACGGGGAGACGAACACACCGACTTACCGACACTTTGCCACTTCGGCACACTGACACACGCTGTCGCAACCGACACCGAGACCGCCCGCTGTACGGCGGCCCCGCCCCGGCCGCTCGCGCGGGCCCGGCGGTCTACGCCTACGACCAGGACTTGACCAGCAGTGCCATGTGCCGGCCCGCCGTGAGCAGCGGCTGCTCGCTCTGGAAGACCTGTGAGGTCATCTCGGCGCCTTCGAGGGCGGACAGCACGGTGGAGGCGAGATCTTCTGCCGCCTCTTCGCTGAAACCGCTGCCGCGGAACTTGGCGGCCAGCACGTTCTGCCAGTTCCGCAGCGCCGCGTAGCAGGCTTCCTGGATACGCGGCGTGCGCCCGAGCGTCTCCAGAGCGGTCGAGGTGACCGGACAGCCGTCGGTCCAGCCCGACTCGCGCAGAGCGGTGGCGAGATGCCGGGCGCAGTTCTCCACCGCGACCGCCGGATCTTCCGCGCTGTCGAGCCCGGCACGGAGAGCGTCGGCGAACTCCTGGTCGCCGTGCTGGATCGCCGCGACGGCCAACTCCTCCTTGCCACCGGGGAAGAAGTGGTACACGGAACCGAGTGTGGCCTCGGCCTCCCGGGCGATCAGTTTGATCCCGGTGCCCTCGTATCCCTGCCGCTGGAGCAGTCGCGAAGCGGCGCGCACCACCCGCTCGCGCGTGCCGACCCCCGCCTCCGTGTCTCTGGCGCTCTCGCGGTGCGGCTTGGTCTCCATGTCATCAATCTACTTGATAGAGCGATCGTTCTGGAAGGCTGCTACATTGTTCTGGATAGATCGCTCGTTCTAGTGGATCGAGCCGGTCGCCCTGTCGCCGCTCCGTCCATCCCCATGCCTGAGCGGCGACAGGGCGGTTCACCCGAGATGAATCAAGGAGAGCTCCAGATGAGCAAGCAATCGGTAACTGTTATCGGTCTCGGTCCGATGGGCCAGGCGATGGTGAACACCTTCCTGGACAACGGCCACGAGGTGACCGTGTGGAACCGGACCGCCAGCAAGGCCGAGGCGCTTGTTGCCCGGGGTGCCACACTGGCCCCCACCGTCGAGGACGCGCTGAGCGCCAATGAGCTGATCGTGCTCAGCCTGACGGACTACGACGCGGTGTACGCCATTCTCGAGCCGGTGACGTCCTCCCTGTCCGGCAAGGTCATCGCCAACCTGAGCTCGGACACCCCGGACAAGGCACGCGAGGCGGCCAAGTGGGCGGCGAAGCACGGTGCGAAGCACCTCACCGGTGGTGTGCAGGTGCCGCCGCCGCTGATCGGCAAGCCCGAGTCCTCCACCTACTACAGCGGTCCGCAGGATGTTTTCGAGGCCCACGAGGAGACCCTGAAGGTCCTCACCAACGCGGACTACCGCGGCGAGGACGCCGGCCTCGCGGCCATGTACTACCAGGCCCAGATGACCATCTTCTGGACCACGATGCTGAGCTACTACCAGACCCTCGCGCTGGGCCAGGCCAACGGTGTCTCGGCGAAGGAACTGCTGCCCTACGCCACGATGATGACGTCGATGATGCCTCACTTCCTGGAGCTGTACGCGCAGCACGTGGACTCCGCGGAGTACCCGGGTGACGTGGACCGGCTGGCCATGGGAGCGGCCAGTGTCGACCACGTCCTGCACACGCACAAGGACGCGGGCGTCAGCACCGTGCTGCCGGCCGCCGTCGCTGAGATCTTCAACGCCGGTATGGCGAAGGGCTTCGGCGAGAACAGCTTCTCCAGCCTCATCGAGGTGCTGAAGAAGCCCGCCGTCTGAGCCTGCGGTTCCACGGACCGAGGACATGGCCTCGGTCCGTACTGTCCCCGGCGCGGGTGGCCCGGCCTGTGCCACGCGCCCACCGGGGACGGTACGGGTCTTCGCCGTGCCCCGAACCGGGTCTCCGCGGACAGTCCCCGGAGACCCGGCCCTCAGTGCCTCACCCGGTAGTCGGCGAGGCCCGGCGGCTCTTCGTCAGGCCAGCGCCGCCGCCTGCTCGGCCGCCCGGAAGCCGGACTCGATCGCTCCCTCGATGAACGCGCCGTGCCAGCCCCTCGCGATGTCGGCACCCGCGAACACAATGCGGCCGTGCGGTTCCTCGATCCTGGGAAAGAGCTGAAGCAGTTGATTGGGCCGGCGCAGACCCCAGCCCCCCATCGTGTACTGGTCCTTGGCCCACTCCATCGCCTGGTAGCGGATGAGTGTGGTCCCGGGCAGGAACTGCTGGACGGCCGCCTGCACCTGAGCCGCGTTGTTGACGTTCAGCGAGGGACCGGTGAACGCGATGAACAACCGCCCGTCGGAGAGCTGCTGTTGCGGCACCATGAGAAGGATCGGCGAGCCCTCGCCCGCCTGGGCGGCCGTCGCCGGGACATTGCCCCGGACATGGACCCACATCTTGGTGGCGTGCGGTACGCCGATGCCCTGAGTGGTGGCCTGCGTGTGCGCGGCGGGCAGCCCGGGGCTGAAGGTGATGGTCTTCCACACATTGGCGGGAGTGGCCACGACCACCACCGGCGAGACGAACCGGGCGCCGGCGGCGGTCTCGACCGTCACCAGTCCGTTCGACTCGGTCACCTTCTTCACCGGGGAGTTGAGACGTATGTCGGCCCGGGACTCGTCGAACATCGCCTGGAGCGCCGCCGTCATGCCGCCCGTGGGTCTCAGACTCATCGTGGTCGAGTAGGTGCCGTACGAGCCGCCGGAGAGCTGGATCCACTGGGCCATACCGGTCAGCGACCCACGGGTGCTGGGTCCGCCGGAGTACACGGACGTCTCGCTGTTGAGCCACTGCAGCTCAGTCGGCGAAAGCTGCATCTGCCCGAGCCGGTCGGCCAGCGACAGCGGGTCCACCGCCGCCAGCAGGTCCTTGCGGAACAGCGGCTCGTGGGGCCGCTCGAAGTACTTCTCCGATCCCGCGTAGAACTCACCCCACAACTTGCCGAGGGTGTTGTACGCGTCCGCGGGCGGAAGGATCTGGAACCCCTGGTCCCCGGGGAGGACGACCTGTTCGGCGGCGACGTCCTCGAAGGTGCTCAGCTTGTAGCGGTTGAGTTCCTTGTGGATCAGTGTCTGCTGGGGACCGAGCCAGCTCCCGCCTATCTCGACCTGTGCGCCGGAGAAGGTCCCGGTCCAGATCCGGCCACCGATCCGGTTCCGCGCTTCGAGCACGAGCGGCTTCAGACCCCGGAGCGCGAGCTCCCTCGCCACGGTGCCGCCCGCGTATCCGGCGCCGATGACAATGGCGTCCACCGTCGCGGCGTCCTTGGCCCGTGCCACACCGGCCGTGGCCGGAATGAGCGGGGCGGACAGCGCGGCCGCGCCGGCTGCCTTGAGAAGGCTGCGGCGACCGAACCGGCGGTCGGCCGGATGGCTGGATTGAGTGCCACGGAAAGACATGAATGTACTCCACTGATGTTGGGTGTCGGGTGTTCGCCATCGGGCGGAGGAACGCACGCCGAATCAGCCGGGCGCACGGCATCGACTGACGTCTCGTAAGCCGTGGCCTGCTGAATCGCTGTGCGGTGCAGAGGCACACCGGAGACAAACGGCGTCAGCTCGTCGTCATGGAATGCTGCGGCCTACATCTGGGCGCTCTGCGTCATATGCGGGTGCCGAAAAAGATCCGCGCCGTCATTCCCCCTGGAAGCGGAGCGGAAGGCGGTGGGAAGCGGCCGTCACGTCTGCGAGTGGAAGGCTGCGCTGCCTCCGGACGTGACCGCCGCGTGAAGAATGGCTATTTTCTGCGCTTCCGGGGTGCCCCCGGATGTGTCTGGTCATTGCTGTTCCCCCCGTGCACGGCTCGGCGCAAAACATCCTTGTTCTTTGCGCCGAAGCCTTGCTCATGACTGTAAAGGGCGCCCGTCACCGACCGGACTATGTCCGCCCATTGCACGGTAATAATTCGCACATTGAGGTTTCGCGCGAATACTCTCTGGGAATGAGACCGCACTCTCCGAGATCAGGGACTGCGCCGCCGTCCCCGGCGTGCCCAGAATGCTCACCGAAAGCACAAATGCCCCCGGTCGAAGGACCGGGGGCACTCATGGATCACTTGAACATGGATCACGTGAACGGCAGTCGGGGCACAGGACCGGGACAAGGGCGGTTCAGGGGCCGGGGACACCCGGGCGCACCCGTCCCCGGGAAACGTCCCGGGGATGCCGGGGCCGGTGGCGCCGCGGGGGCCCCGACGAGCCGGCGCGACCGCCCGGCGCCGGTCAGATGTACTCGGTACCGGGCTCCAGGCCGAGGAGCACCCGGCCGTGTGCCTCCAGGGAGCTGACGGGGGTCAGCAGACCGTGCAGCGACAGGGCCGAGATGTCCCGGTAGACCCGCTGGAAGGCGTTGCCGCGCGAGATCGTCGAGGCGGAGGAGATGTTGTACAGCACCTCGACCGCCTCCTTGGCCGTCTGCACGACATAGCCGACCTGGCCGCGGACGGCGGCCTTCGCCGCGACGGTCATCTTCTCGCCGGCGTCCTCGGTGGTCTGGATGCTCTCCAGCCAGACCTGCTGCAGCGCCTCGCACGCCGCGATCTTGTTGGCCGCGGTCGCCACCTGGATCTGGGTGTACGGATGCGCGCTCTGCTCCGTCCAGTCCGTGTAGGTGATTCCCTTGCCGGGGAGCCGTTCGAGGAAGAGGTCGAGCGCGGCCTTCGCGAGGCCGATGTACACCGGCGCGCAGGTCGCCAATATGTAGCTGATGAGGTTGTAGTTGCGGCCGTTTACGTCCGCGTTCCAGCGCTCCCGGGTCGAGGCGTCGTACACGGTGGCGTCGACCACACGGTGAGCGGGGACGAATACGTCCTTCACCGTGGACGTGACGCTTCCCGTTCCCGCCGCGCCGAAGGTGTCCCAGTCGTCAGCGACCGAGACATCCGCGATCGGCACGATCGCGAAGAGCTCTTCATGCGATCCGTCCGGCAGCTCCGTGATGGCGGCGCATATGTTCCATTCGGCCCCCCGGACACCGGTGTTAAAACGCCAGGTGCCATTCAGGATGTATCCGCCGTCGGTCGCCTTGAGCGTTCCCGACGGGGTGAAACCACCGGAGATCCGGACCGATCCGTTCGCGAAGATTTCTTCCTGAGCCTTGTCCGGATACAGGCTCGCGATCCAGGTGCTCGACATCCAGACCGACGCGACCCAGCCGGTCGAACCGCAGCTCCGGGCGATCTCGGACAGGATCTCGGCCTGGTCGGTGGCCGAAAGATCCAGGCCGCCGAAACGCTCCGGCACCGCGACGCCGAACACGCCCGCGTCCTTGAGCAGCTCGATACTCTCTTCCGGTATCCAGCGCCCGGACTCCGCCGCTGAGCTGTTTTCCCTCAGCGTCGGAGAGATTTTCCTGACGGCGTCGAGCACCACCGCGAGGTTCTCCTGGGACGTAGCCATACTGCCCCCTCCAATCATCACAATGTGTAGATCGAGGTCAGCGATCCCTCGACAACTGCCGCGGGTCACCTTACCGGCCGGGTATGGAAACGCTTCTGTGCTCCGGTCATGCTCCGGTAATCGACGCTTCACCGGCGTTGTCAGAATTCTCTATTACCGAATGATGGGTGGTCGGTTGGGTCGGGCGCCGAATTCTCCGCCATGGACGAAAGGCGCCGGAACTATTACGTGCCGATGGCGGCGCGGGGGCGCGTCACGCGCGTACCCGCGCGGAAAGGCGGTGGTAATTCCGGTGAGGAGAATGGCCGCCGTGAGTCCCCGGCGCACGCCCGCCGATGTGCGGGGATCATGAATGGACCTGGCGAGCGTGGGCAGGCGCACCGCGAGACATTGGGAACACACGCTCCCGCACTACAGGAGGTCAGCCATGACCACTCCGCACCCCGACCCGGTCCCTCCGTCGCCCACACCGACGCCAGGACCGCAGGGACCCGAGCCGGGGCCGCTGCCGGGACCGGCGCCCATCCCCACGCCGCCGCCGCGTCCGTCACCGCCGCCGAGCCCCAGCCCCGTGCCTGCGCCGGACCCGATCCCCAGCCCGCCGGGCCCCGACCCCGTACCGGAGCCGGAGCCCTCACCCGGGCCGCTCAGCTGATCAGCCGGACTGGACCTCGGTCCGGTCGGCGCCCCAGAGGGTGTGGAACGAGCCCTCCCGGTCGGTGCGCCGGTAGGTGTGCGCGCCGAAGAAGTCGCGCTGCGCCTGGGTGAGCGCGGCGGGCAGCCGCTCCGCGCGCAGTGCGTCGTAGTAGGCGAGCGCCGCGGAGAAGCCCGGCGTCGGCACGCCCTGGTGCACCGCGGTGGCGACCACATCGCGCCAGTCGTCCTGCGCCGCGCCGATCTCCTCGGCGAACTGCTTGTCCGACAGCAGGCTCGGCAGGTCGGGCCTGCTGTCGAACGCCTCGCGGATACGGTCGAGGAACGCGGCGCGGATGATGCAGCCGGCCCGCCAGATCGCGGCCACCGAACCGAGGTCGATGTCCCAGTCGTACTCCTCGCTGCCGGCCTGGATCTGGTGGAAGCCCTGGGTGTACGACACGATCTTGGACGCGTACAGCGCCTGCTCGACCTGGTCGGCGAAGCGCGCGGCCTCCGACTCGCTCAGCGGCTTCGTCTTCGGGCCCGGCAGCGAATGGGACGCCTCACGCAGGCCCACATGTCCGGACAGTGAGCGGGCGAAGACCGCCTCGGCGATACCGGAGACCGGCACGCCCAGGTCGAGGGCGACCTGTACGGTCCAGCGGCCGGTGCCCTTCTGCTCGGCCTGGTCGGCCACGACGTCCACGAAGGGCTTGCCGGTCGCCTCGTCGGTGTGGGCGAGCACCTCGGCCGTGATCTCGATCAGATAGGAGTCGAGCCGGCCGGTGTTCCAGGTCCGGAACGTCTCCGCGATCTTGGCGGGGGAGTAGCCCGCGACGGAACGCAGCAGGTGGTAGGCCTCGGCGATGAGCTGCATATCGGCGTACTCGATGCCGTTGTGCACCATCTTCACGTAGTGGCCCGCGCCGTCCGGGCCGATGTGGGCCACCGTGGGCGCCCCGTCGGGAGCCTTCGCGGCGATCTTCTCCAGCAGCGGACCGAGCGACTTGTACGACTCGGCGGAGCCGCCGGGCATGATGCTCGGCCCGTGCAGCGCGCCCTCCTCGCCGCCCGAGATGCCCACTCCGACGAAGTGGATACCGCGCTCGCGCAGCTCCTTCTCGCGGCGGCGGGTGTCGGCGAAGTGGGCGTTGCCGCCGTCGATGATGACGTCGCCCTTCTCCAGCAGCGGGGCGAACTCCTCGATCACGGCGTCCGTCGGATCGCCGGCCTTCACCATGATGACCAGGCGGCGCGGACGCTCCAGCGCCGCGACGAAGTCCTCGGCGGACTCGGCCGCGACAAAGGTGCCCTCGTCGCCGAACTCGTCGACCAAGGCCCGGGTTTTCGACGCGGTGCGGTTGTGCACGGCGACCGTGAAGCCATTGCGGGCGAAGTTCCGGGCAAGATTGCGCCCCATTACCGCGAGCCCCGTGACGCCGATCTGGGCAGTACCACTCATTGCTTGTACTCCTGGATTCTCTCGGACGGAACGTTGTGCCGCGTCCGCCGCCGGACGCGGTCATTCATCAATCGTCAAGCCGCCTGGACCGTTTCGCATTCCGGGTTCCTCGTGTGGTGTCGTGTCCGCCGGGTCGGCGCGACCGCGAGGTGCCGGGTCGGAGGGTCCTGGGAGCACGCGTGGGGAGGACATCGCCGCTCCTGGCCGGAGCCGGCGACGGTGGGCGCCGGTCCTGTTCCGGTGGGCGCCGGACGTACCGGAGCCGCGCGGGCCGTGTCCCTCAATCCGTTGTCGTGCTGTGGGTGATCCTTTCACAACAGACCGGCTTCCCGTCGGTGGAAGGGACGGGAAACAGCCACAGCCGTGCAGTGTGTTTGAGTGGGTGTCAGGCGGGGTCGCGCGACCCCGCCCGATTCACCGGCCCCGCCGGTCGTACACTCCCCGGTACGCGCGGCGGCGCTGATGCCGTCCGTATCCCCGGTCCGAAGGAAGTCCATGACCCGGATGCCGGGCACTGTCAGGTCCGTCCGCGCCATGCTCTGTGCCGTGGGCGCGCTGAACGCGGTGGGCGCCGGGTGGTTCGCGGTGGCCGGTGTCACCTTCGAGAGCGGCGCTCTGGGCCTGGTGGGAGTGGTAGCCCTCCTCCTGGCGGCGATCCTGGCCGGCGCGCTGGCCACGATCTCCCTCGTGATCGCTTCGAAGTTCGCGAAGGGCGGCGACGGCGTCAGGACCGGCGGGGTGGTCATCGGCTCCTTGACCGCCGCCGTTGGCGCGGTCGGCATGACGGCGGACAGTGGCGCGTGGGGCGCCGGCATCGTGGCGGGTGGCGTGATGGTCGCCCTCTGCACCGGACGGGACAGCAGGGACTGGTTCGACCGCCCGCGCCCGTAGGGGCACGCCGCGCACCGCCCCGTCCGTCCGCCTGTCCGTCTGCGATCGTCCCGAGCGCGAGGGTCCGAGAGCGGGCGGCATGTCCCGATCTTCGGGCCTTGGGGGTTGTCCCCGTCATCGGCTCGCGGAGACCGCCGTTTCTTTCCGGCAGAACGGCGCCCGGCCGTCTGGCGGCCCACAAGGGCATTCCGTAATTTATTGATTTATCGAACAAACGCCGCAACATGCCTGAGCATGCGTCAGATCTGTTGATATGGGGCTCCGAGGGGCCCCTCGACTTGTCAGATGCTTGACAAGTCTAGACCAATGCCAGTTAAATCAACGGAAGATTGGTGCGTGACGGCACAAATGCGTCATTACCAGCTCTCCACATCAAATGGTTCGAATCTGAACCGGAGTCAATGACGTGAAGGGAAAAATTCAGTAGAGATGAAAAGAATCTCGCTCAGAGGTCTCACGCTTGTCCGTTCCGCCGTCACGCTGGCCGTGGCGGCTCTCTTGTCTGTCCTGGTCACCGTGCCGGCCTCGGCCGCGGACCCGGTCGGCAGCATCACCGGTCTCGCCGGCAAGTGCGTGGACGTGGCCGCGGCCAGCAACGCCAACGGGACACCGGTCCAGCTCTACGACTGCAACGGCTCCGGCGCGCAGCAGTGGACCGTCGCCGGTGACGGCACCCTGCGCGCGCTGGGCAAGTGTCTCGACATCACCGAACGCGGTACCGCCAATGGATCCACCGTCCAGCTCTGGGACTGCGGTGGGGGCGCCAACCAGAAGTGGGTCGTCTCCGCCGCCAACGACATCGTCAACCCGGCGGCCGACAAGTGCCTGGACGTCACGGGCAACACCTCCGCCAATGGCGCACGTCTGCAGATCTGGACCTGCACCGGAGCGCCCAACCAGAAGTGGAACGCGCCGAGGGGTGGCAGCACGCCTCCTTCGAACCCGGGAAGCTTCATCGTCAGTGAGGCTCAGTTCAACCAGATGTTCCCGAGCCGCAACTCCTTCTACTCCTACAGCGGTCTGGTGGCCGCGCTGGGCGCGTACCCGGGCTTCGCCAAGACGGGCAGTGACACCGTCAAGAGGCAGGAGGCGGCGGCCTTCCTGGCCAACGTCAACCACGAGACCGGTGGTCTTGTCCATGTGGTGGAGCAGAACACCGCGAACTACCCGCACTACTGTGACCCGAACCAGTCGTACGGCTGCCCGGCCGGTCAGGCCGCGTACTACGGCCGCGGTCCGATCCAGTTGAGCTGGAACTTCAACTACAAGGCCGCGGGCGACTCGCTCGGCATCGACCTGCTGAACAACCCCTGGCTCGTCCAGAACGACTCCTCGGTGGCCTGGAAGACCGGACTCTGGTACTGGAACACCCAGAGCGGTCCCGGCACGATGACGCCGCACAACGCCATGGTCAACGGAGCGGGTTTCGGCCAGACGATCCGCAGCATCAATGGCTCGCTGGAGTGCGACGGCAGGAACCCCGCCCAGGTGCAGAGCCGTATCAACGCCTATCAGCGCTTCGTTCAGATCCTGGGTACCACCCCGGGCAACAACCTGAGCTGCTGACGTTCCGCCCGATCACTGGTGCGCAGTCCCGGCCTGCCGGGGCTGCGCACTTCTGTGTGCGGGCGAGGACGCCGTTCCTGACCGGCTGCGGATCGGTGCGCCGCGGGGCAGCGGCGACAGCGCTCGCCCGCGCGGGATCGTTCACAGAGTATTGACACTCTCTCAGCGTCGGCGTAACACTGGCACCGCTTTGGAGAGCGCTCTCCCAAGGAATCCCGGCTTCGCCGCCGATCACGGATCCGGCTCTCCGCGGTGCACCGTCCAGCTCCACTCTCCCCCCACCGCACACCCGACGTGTGCGGACGAAGAGCGGCATGGAGGTCCGCATGGCCGATAGATTCCGCAGAACCGCCCTGGTGTCCGCGTTTCTCGTCGCGGCAGCCCTGGCTCTGGTGGCCTTCGGGCTCACCGCGATCCCGGACGCCACCACCGCCACCGCCCAGGCCGCCGAGCCGCGGGCCGGCGCGGCGCACCTGGGACACAAGATGGCCCCGGCCGTCCCCGTGGCCTTCGGTGACGACCCCGACGGCGACGGATACATCCCGGCGAACCCGCCCGTGACCGGGGTGGTGCCGTCCACCGAGATTCCGCCGCACCGCTACTTCCACGAGTTCCAGGCGAACTGCTCGGTCTCGCACACCAGGCCCGACGACCCGATCGTCTACCCCGGTCAGCCCGGCGCTTCGCACGACCACACCTTCATGGGCAACACCACGACCGCCGCCAACAGCACCACGGCCTCACTGAACGGCGGCGGAACGGCGTGCCTGGCCCCGGGGGACAAGTCCGCCTACTGGATGCCGACCCTGTACAAGGGCAACCAGGAGATCCGGCCCATCGGTCCGCAGACCATCTACTACAAGTCCGGCGTCACGGACTACCGCACCGTACGGCCGTTCCCGAAGGGGCTGCGGTTTGTGGTCGGCAGCCCCACGCAGTCGGCCGAGCAGTTCCGCAACCACCCGGGCTGGGTGGAGGGCTGGGAGTGCGGGAACCAGTACAACAACACCGAATTCCCGGCGACCTGTCCCACCAGCGCCGATGTCCAGCTCAACCTCCGCTTCCAGGCACCCAGTTGCTGGGACGGAAAGTATCTGGACACGCCCAATCACCAGAGCCACATGGCCTATCCGGTCGCCCAGGGCGCCAACCAGGATGTCTGCCCCACCTCCCACCCGGTGGCTCTGCCGATGATCGAGTTCAAGATGGCCTGGCCCGTCAACGGTGATATGTCGCAGGTCAGGCTGGCGAGTGGGACGGGACACTCCTTCCACTACGACTTCTTCAACGCCTGGGACGACGCCACCCTGAACGCCCTGGTGCGGCACTGTGTCGTCGGGGCGCTCCAGTGCGACGCCCGGGGCTACGACCAGACCCATCCCGAGGCAGGCGCCGCGCTCAACGCGGACTACGAACTGCCCTGACCGGCGCGCTCTCCCGTACGGGCCTCTCACCCCCGTACGGGAGAGCGCTCTCCCACCTTCGGAGGAGACAGCACCTCATGTACCGACCAGCCATCAGAAAGCGGCGCGCGGCGGCTCCGCTCGCCGTTGTCGCTCTGCTCGCGGCGGGCGCCGTGGCCCTGCCGGCCCCGGCCGCGCACGCGGCCGGCAGCGTAGTCAAGGTCACCGGGTCGCAGGGAAACTGGCAGCTCACCGTCGACGGGGCGCCCTATCAGGTCAAGGGCCTGACCTGGGGGCCCGCCGTGGCGGACGCCGCGCGCTACATGCCCGACGTCAAGTCGATGGGCGCCAACACCGTACGGACCTGGGGCACCGACGCCACCACCAGACCGCTGCTGGACGCGGCCTCCGCCAACGGAGTCAAGGTCATCGCGGGCTTCTGGCTCCAGCCGGGCGGCGGCCCCGGCAGCGGTGGCTGCGTCAACTACCTCACGGACACCACGTACAAGAACGACATGCTCGCCGAGTTCCCCCGGTGGGTGGACACCTACAAGGACCACCCCGGCGTGCTGATGTGGAACGTCGGAAACGAGTCCGTCCTCGGGCTGCAGAACTGCTACAGCGGGACCGCGCTGGAGCAGCAGCGCGACGCGTACACCTCCTTCGTCAACGAGGTCGCCAAGAAGATCCACGCCGTCGATCCCAACCACCCGGTGACCTCGACCGACGCGTGGACCGGTGCGTGGCCCTACTACAAGCGCAACGCGCCCGACCTGGATCTGTACGCGGTGAACTCCTACGGCGACGTGTGCAACATCAGGCAGACCTGGGAGTCCGGCGGCTACACCAAGCCGTACATCGTCACCGAGGGCGGTCCGGCCGGTGAGTGGGAGGTGCCGAACGACGCCAACGGCGTACCCGACGAGCCCGCCGACACCGCGAAGGCGGCCGGCTACACCAATGCCTGGGGCTGTGTCACCGGACACCGGGGGGTGGCACTCGGAGCGACGCTCTTCCACTACGGCACCGAGTACGACTTCGGTGGCGTCTGGTTCAATCTGCTGCCCGCGGGCCAGAAGCGGCTCTCGTACTACGCGGTCAAAAGGGCCTACGGCGGTGACACCTCGCGCGACAACACACCGCCGGTGATCTCCTCGATGACCGTTGACGGAGCCGCGTCCGTCCCGGCCGGCCGGGAGTTCACCGTGCGCGCCGCGGTCGCGGACCCGGACGGCGATCCGCTCTCCTACCAGGTGCTGTTCGGCAGCAAGTACCTGGACAACTCCGGCCAGTTGACGGAGGTGCCCTTCACCGCGCAGGGCGGCGGGACGTTCAAGGTGACCGCCCCCGACCGGCTCGGCGTATGGAAGGTCTACATCAAGGCCACCGACGGAAAGGGCAATGTCGGCATCGAGACCAAGTCGTTCAAGGTGGTGCCGCCGCCGGTCGGCGGGACCAATGTCGCCAGGGGCAAGCCGGCCACGGCGTCCACCTCGCAGCCCACCGGCACGGGCTGTCCCTGCGTCGCGGGCAACGCGGTGGACGGGTCGCTCGACACCCGCTGGGCGAGCGACTGGAGCGACCCGCAGTGGGTCCAGGTCGACCTCGGCGGCAAGACCGCGTTCCGCCATGTCCAGCTCGCCTGGGAGACGGCGTACGCCAAGAACTACACCCTTCAGACCTCCGACAACGGCGTGGACTGGACCACTCTGCGGACCGTCACCGACGGCAACGGCGGGATCGATGATCTCGATGTCGCCGGAAATGCCCGCTATGTCAGGGTGAACGCGACCGTGCGCGGCACCCCCTGGGGATATTCGCTCTACGAGTTCGGCGTCTACAGCTGAGCTCGGGTGCCGCGCCGTCCCCTCCCCGCTGTCGGCGCGGCACAGCGGTCCGCGGCGGGCCATGTGCGTTCGTGGCCCGCCGCGGATTTCTGCTGTTCCGGGGAGCCGGCCCGGTCCGAGCGGGCCCTCCCGCCGGCTCCGACCGGGCCGAAAACATGTACCGCACCGGGCGCCGATCGGGCGCCGGTTGGTGCCAATCGGGCAGTGGCGCGTACGGCGGCGCCCTGGATCGCCGTGGTGACCAGGGCAGACGGTCTTGGCAAAACGGGCATGAACGGGCACAGTCGATGTTGCGAAGAGCCTGGTCGTGGCCGGTCCCTTGCTTGTACAAACGACGCATGAGCCCGAACGGGTGCTGAGCCGCAGCAAAGCAGGGAAGTGTGTCGTGGACACCGACGAACGCCGACGAGAAATCCTTGAGATCGCCCGACGTGACGGGTCAGTGGAAGTCACCGCGCTGGCCGGAAGACTCCGCGTGGCCAAGGAGACCGTCCGGCGTGACCTGCATGTCCTGGAGGAGCACGGGCTGGTGCGGCGCACCCACGGCGGCGCCTATCCGGTGGAGAGCGCCGGCTTCGAGACGACCCTCGCGGTACGGACGACCCGGCTCGTACCCCAGAAGTCCCGGATCGCGGCGGCCGCCGCCGATCTCCTCGGTGACGCGGAAACGGTCTTCGTCGACGAGGGCTTCACCCCCCAGCTCGTCGCCGAGGCCCTGCCCAGGGACCGGCCGCTGACCGTGGTCACCGCGTCCCTCGCCGTGGCGACCGGACTCGCCGACGCGGAGAAGATCGCCGTACTGCTGCTCGGCGGCCGGGTGCGCGGCTCCACGATGGCCACGGTCGACCACTGGACCACCCGTATGCTCTCCGAGTTCGTCATCGACCTGGCGTATGTCGGAGCGAACGGCATCTCCCGCGAATACGGCCTGACCACCCCGGATCCGGCCGTCAGCGAAGTGAAGGCACAGGCGATGCGCAGCGCCCGCCGCCGGGTCTTCGCCGGAATCCATACGAAGTTCGGCGCGGTCAGCTTCTGCCGCTTCGCCGAGGTCGGGGATTTCGAATCCATCGTCACGGACGCGGGGCTGCCCTCGGCCGAGGCCCAGCGCTACTCGCTTCTCGGACCGCAAGTCATTCGCGTCTGAGTCCCGTCCCACCCCTCCCGTGCGCCCCGGGCCCCACTCCGGCACCGCCGGCCGTCCTGCCGGCCGGGAGGCGGGGCAGGGACGTCCCAGAACCTCGCACACTCCACGCGAACCCGTACAAACACCCCCAGCTTCATCAACATCACAGAACCCGAAAAACCCTCAAATCTCTCAGGTTTTTGAGCCAACGAATGATCAGGAGAATCTCATGCCACTCCAGCAACGACGACGCGGAATCCGTGTACGCCTGGGCGCGACCGCGGGACTGGCGGCCCTGCTCGCCGGCTGCAGCGGCGCGGGCGGCGCCTCCTCCGGAGGGGACGAAACCCTCAACGTGCTCATGGTGAACAACCCGCAGATGATCGAGTTGCAGAAGCTGACCGCGGACAACTTCACGAAGGAGACCGGCATCAAGGTCAACTTCACCGTCCTGCCGGAGAACGACGTCCGCGACAAGATCACTCAGGACTTCTCCAACCAGGCCGGCCAGTACGACGTCGCCACCATCAGCAACTTCGAGGTGCCGTTCTACGCGAAGAACGGCTGGCTGCACTCGCTCGACGAGTACACGGCCAAGGACAAGGCCTTCGACCAGGGCGACATCCTCAAGCCGCTGCAGGAGTCGCTCACCGCGGAGGACGGCAAGCTCTACGCCGAACCCTTCTACGGCGAGTCGTCCTTCCTCATGTACCGCAAGGACGTCTTCGACGCCAAGAACCTGAAGATGCCCGCCAAACCGACCTGGCAGCAGGTCGCCGATCTCGCCGCCAAGGCGGACGGCGCGCAGAGCGGGATGAAGGGCATCTGTCTGCGCGGACTGCCCGGCTGGGGCGAGGTCATCGCGCCGCTGACCACCGTCGTCAACACCATGGGCGGCACCTGGTTCACCAAGGACTGGCAGGCGCGGCTCACCTCGCCCGAATTCACCAAGGCCACCCAGTTCTATGTCGACCTGGTCCGCAAGCACGGCGAGGCCGGCGCGCCCCAGTCCGGCTACGCCGAGTGCCTCAACAACATGACGCAGGGCAAGACGGCCATGTGGTACGACGCGACCGCCGGCGCGGGCTCGCTGGAAGCCGCCGGCTCACCGGTCAAGGGCAAGATCGGCTATGTGCCGGCGCCCGTGGAGAAGACGGACAGCTCCGGCTGGCTCTACACCTGGGCCTGGGGCATGCAGAAGGCCTCCAGCAAGACCGAGAGCGCGTGGAAGTTCATCTCCTGGGCCTCCAGCAAGGAGTACGAGAACCTCGTCGGCGAGAAGATCGGCTGGGCCAATGTGCCCGCCGGAAAGCGCGCCTCGACCTACGCCAACCCCGACTACCTCAAGGACGCGAGCGCCTTCGCCGAGGTGACCAAGGAAGCCATCGCCAACGCCAATCCGCGTGACCCGGGCACCCAGCCGCGCCCGACCGTCGGCATCCAGTTCGTCGACATCCCGGAGTTCACGGACCTGGGCACCAAGGTCTCCCAGGAGATCAGCGCGGCCATCGCGGGCAAGAAGTCCGTCGCCGAGGCGCTGAAGATCTCGCAGGGGCTCGCCGAGAAGGTCGCCGAGGAGCAGCGGTGAGCACCTCCGTCCCTACCCCCTCACTGTCCCCGGCCGGCGCGTCGCGCCCCTCCCCGCAGCGGCGGGCCGGCCGGGGGACTCCGGGACGGGCACGCGCCTGGGCCACCAGGGCGCCCCTGCTGCCCGCCCTGGTCTTCCTGGTCGCGGTCACCCAGCTCCCCTTTGTGGCCACACTGGTGATCTCGCTCTTCGACTGGAACTCGCTCGCTCCCGACGAGCGCTCCTTCGCCGGGCTCGGCAACTACGGATCCGTGTTCACCGATGCCTCGCTGCGCGACTCGGTGGTCACCACCGTGCTGCTCACCGCGACCGTCGTCATCGTCAGCGTGGTGCTGGGGCTGCTGCTCGCTCTGCTGCTGGACCGTAAATTCCGGGGCCGTGGTTTTGTCCGCACCCTGCTCATCACGCCGTTCCTGCTGGTCCCGGTCTCGGCGGCGCTGCTGTGGAAGCACGCGCTCTACAACCCCGAGTACGGCCTGCTGAACGGGGGGTGGGCCTGGTTCACCGGACTGTTCGGGGACTCCGCGCCCGGCCAGCCCGACTGGATCTCGGACATGCCGCTGATGGCGGTCGAGGCGTCCCTCGTCTGGCAGTGGACACCGTTCATGATGCTCATCCTGCTCGCCGGACTGCAGAGCCGGCCCGCCGAGATGATGGAGGCCGCGCGGCTGGACGGCGCGACCGCCTGGCAGATGTTCCGGTATCTGACCCTGCCGCACCTGCGCCGCTATCTGGAGCTCGGCATCCTGCTCGGCTCGATCTACATCGTGCAGAACTTCGACGCGGTGTTCACCCTCACCTCCGGCGGGCTGGGCACCGCGAACCTCCCCTACACCATCTATCAGACCTTCTACCAGGCTCACGAATACGGACTGGCCTCCGCGGCGGGAGTGGTCGTCGTGATCGGCACCATCGTGATCGCGACCTTCGCCCTGCGGGTTGTCTCGTCCCTCTTCAGTGAGGAGGCGAGCCGCGCATGAGCACCGACTCCGTCACGCGGATCCCGGCGACCACCGCCCCGGCGGCGCGCCGCCGCCTCGATCCGTACGCACCCGCCGCCCGGCGGGCCAGGCGGCGCTCCGCCGGACTGGGCCTGCTGGCCTGGATCGTCGGCATCGTCTTCTGCCTGCCGGCGCTGTGGATGCTGCTCACGTCCTTCCACTCCGAGGCGGACGCGGCGACCAATCCGCCGTCGTTCGCGGCGGGCCTCACACTCGACAGCTACCGGGTGTTCTTCGGCGCCGGGGGCGGGGCGAGCCCCTGGCCACCGCTGATCAACTCCTTGACCGCGTCGCTCTTCTCCACGTTGTTCGTGCTCGTCCTGGCCCTGCCGGCGGCGTACGCCCTCTCCATCAAGCGCGTGGAGAAGTGGACGGACGTGATGTTCTTCTTCCTCTCCACCAAGATGCTGCCCGTCGTGGCCGGTCTGCTGCCCGTGTACCTCTTCGCGAAGAACATCGGGATGCTGGACAACATCTGGCTGCTCGTCATCCTCTACACCTCGATGAACCTGCCGATCGCGGTATGGATGATGCAGTCCTTCCTCGCGGACGTGCCGGTCTCCATCATCGAGGCCGCGCAGGTGGACGGGGCCCGGCTGCCGACCGTCCTGGCCCGGGTGGTCGCCCCCGTGGCGGCGCCGGGCATCGCGGCCACCGCGCTGATCTGCTTCATCTTCAGCTGGAACGAACTGCTCTTCGCCCGGGTGCTCACCGGGGTGACGGCCCAGACCGCTCCAGTCTTCCTGACGGGCTTCGTCACCAGCCAGGGGCTTTTCCTCGCCCAACTGTGCGCCGCGTCCGTCGTCGTGTCCCTGCCGGTGCTCGCCGCCGGCTTCGCAGCCCAGGACAAACTTGTCCAGGGCCTTTCCCTTGGAGCTGTTAAATAATGAGGGCAGCGATCGTCGAAGCCCCCGGCAAGGTCACCGTGGCCACGGTCCCCGACCCCACCCCGGGCCCCCGGGACGTGGTCGTCTCCGTCGCCGCGTGCGGGCTCTGCGGTACCGATCTGCACATCCTCCAGGGCGAGTTCGCGCCCACCCTGCCGATCGTGCCCGGTCATGAGTTCGCCGGTGAGATCGTGGGCATCGGCTCGGAGGTCACCGAACTGTCCGTGGGTGACCGGGTCGCCGTCGATCCCTCACTGCACTGCCACGAATGCCGCTACTGCCGGGCCGGACGGGGAAACCTCTGCGACCGGTGGGCCGCCATCGGGGTGACCGAGCCGGGCGGTGCGGCCGAGTTCGCCGTCGCGCCCGTGGCCAACTGCGTGCGCCTGCCCGATCACATCGATGTGCGGGACGCGGCGCTGATCGAGCCGCTGTCCTGCGCGGTCCGCGGGTACGACGTCCTCAGCTCCACCCTCGGCGCCGAGGTACTGATCTACGGCTCCGGCACGATGGGCCTGATGATGCTGGAACTCGCCAAGCGCACCGGAGCGGCCGGCGTCGACATCCTGGACATCAACCCGGAGCGGCTGGCGACCGCCGCCAAGCTCGGCTGCTCGCGCTCCGCGGCCTCGGCCGAGGAGTTCGACAGGCCCGGCGGCTGGGACGTCGTCATCGACGCCACCGGTAACGCGGGGGCGATCCAGGACGGCCTCGGCCGGGTCGCCAAGGGAGGCACCTTCCTCCAGTTCGGCGTCGCGGACTACGCCACGACCGCGGTCATCGAGCCGTACCGCATCTACAACCAGGAGATCACCATCACCGGCTCCATGGCGGTGCTGCACAGCTACGAGCGGGCCGCCGCGCTGTTCGCCACCGGTGTGCTCGACCCCGCGGTCTTCATCAGCGACCGGCTGCCGCTGGAGCAGTACCCCCAGGCGATCGACCGGTTCAAGGCGGGCCAGGGCCGCAAGATCGTGGTCGAGCCGTGACCGCTGACCCGCGCGCGGGACGGCGGCCCGTCCTGGTGATGGGGGAGGCGCTGATCGATCTCGTCCCGTCGGCGGACGATCCGGAGACCCACCGCGCCCAGCCCGGCGGCGCCCCCGCCAATGTGGCTGCGGGACTGGCCCGGCTCGCCACACCGAGCTGGTTCGCCGGGGCGCTCGGCGGCGACGGCTTCGCCCGTGCCATCGAGCGGCGGCTGGTCTCCGCCGGCACGGAACTCGGCCTGTGCGCGCGCTCGCCGCTGCCCACGGCGCTCGCGGTCGCCGACCCGGGCCCGGACAGCACGGGCTACCACTTCCACCTCCAGGACACGGCGACCTTCCGGCTGGCGGACCGCGCCGCGGACGTGGACCGGTTCGGCGCGGTGTACGTGGGCGGGCTCGCGGCGGTCGTCGAACCGGCCGCCGAAGCCGTCGCGGCCACCGCCCGCGCCGGCGCCGAACGCTCCCTGCTGGTGGTGGACCCCAATGTGCGCGAGGACCGCACACTCGATCCGGAGCGGAGCGCGCGCCGGCTGCGTGACCTCTGCTCCCTGGCACATGTGATCAAGGCCAGCGACGAGGACATGGCCCTGCTCTGGCCAGGCAGCGCGCCCGGCGAGACCTGCCGGCGGCTGGCGGAGGAGGGCCGGCTCGTGGTGCTCACCCGGGGCGCCCGGGGCAGTACGGCCTACACCCGAACCGGCGAACCGGTGTCCGTGCCGGCGGTGCCCGTCGACGTGGTCAACACGATCGGCGCGGGTGACGCCTTCATGGCCGGGGTGCTCAACTGGCTGACCACCACCGGCGCGCACCTCGACGGCGGGCCGGACCGGCTGCCGCGCGACCAGGTGGAGGCGATGCTGGGCTTCGCCTCCCAGGTGGCCGCCTCGGTATGCGCCCAGACGGGCACGGAACCCTCGATGCCGGCCCGGATCTGACCGGGCGGAGACCACAGCGGTCGGGACCGGATCAGGACGGACCGGGCCGATACCGCCCCCCCCACAGGCCGGAGCCACCGCCCTTCCCCGAAAGGGCGGTGGCTCCGGCTGTTCTCCGGTGGGACGCGGCAGGACCCGTCCCACCGGGTGCGTGCGAGATGCTCTAGGAACGCTTGGCGGACGCCTCGCGGATGATCTCGGCGTAGCGGTGGCCGCTGCGCTTGATGGTGCGGCGCTGCGTCTCGTAGTCCACGTGGACCAGACCGAACCGCTTGTCGTAGCCGTACGCCCACTCGAAGTTGTCCATCAGCGACCAGGCGAAGTAACCGGCCAGCGGAGCGCCCTTCTCCACGGCCCGCGCGCACGCCGCCAGGTGCTCCTCCAGATACCGGACCCGTTCCGGGTCGTCCACGGTGCCGTCCGCCCGGACGGCGTCCGGGTAGGCGGAGCCGTTCTCGGTGATGTAGATCCGCCGCGCGCCGTACTCCTCGGTCAGCCGGAGCAGAAGCTGCTCCAGACCGTCGGCGTGCACCTCCCAGCCCATGTGGGTGTGGCGGCCGGCCACCTCGACCTGCTTGGCGAAGGGCGCGGGCCCTGTCGGGTCGTCCCGGACGACCTGGCGGAAGTAGTAGTTCAGTCCCAGCCAGTCCAGCGGCGCCGCGATGGTCTCCAGGTCGCCGGGGCGTACGGGCAGCTCCACGCCGTACAGGTCGACCATGTCCTGCGGGTAGCCGCGGCCGAGGATCGGGTCCATCCACCAGCGGTTGGTGTGGCCGTCCGCCCGGACGGCGGCGGCGCGGTCCGCGTCGCTGTCGCTGGCCGGCTCGATCGGGCTGAGGTTGTT
Source organism: Streptomyces sp. NPDC006923 (assembly GCF_040635655.1). Classification (NCBI taxonomy): domain Bacteria; kingdom Bacillati; phylum Actinomycetota; class Actinomycetes; order Kitasatosporales; family Streptomycetaceae; genus Streptomyces; species Streptomyces sp. NPDC006923. The sequence continues at coordinate 119,628 of NZ_JBEYIF010000017.1, read as the reverse complement.
CACGATGCCGACCCGGGCGTCCGAGGAGGCCGCGCGGATCGCCTGCACGGCCAGGCCATGACCGAGGTGCAGGTGGTACGAGGTGCGCACGGCGGCCGTGAGGTCTTTCAGACCAGGCGCCATCGTCCCTTCGAGGTGACCGATCCACGACGAGCACAGCGGCTCGTTGAGGGTCGCCCAGTCCTTCACCCGGTCGCCGAGACGCTCGGCGACGACCGAGGCGTACGCGGCGAAGTGCTCCGCGGTGTCCCGGGACGGCCAGCCGCCCCGGTCCTGGAGCGCCTGCGGCAGATCCCAGTGGTAGAGCGTCGCGAAGGGGGTGATGCCGGCTTCCAGCAGACCGTCCACCAGCCGGTCGTAGAAAGCGAGTCCGGCCTTGTTCACCGGGCCGTCGCCACCGGGCACGATCCGGGGCCAGGCCAGCGAGAAGCGGTAGGCGTCGACGCCCAGCTTCTTCATCAGACCGATGTCCTCGGGGACCCGGTGGTAGTGGTCACAGGCCACATCGCCGTTGTCGTTGTTGTCGATTTTGCCGGGCGTGTGGGAGAACGTGTCCCAGATCGAGGGGGCGCGGCCGTCCTCTGCCGCGGCTCCCTCGATCTGGTACGCGGCCGTGGCGACGCCCCAGGTGAAATCTGGCGGGAGGGCGCTCAGGTCGTTCACGGACTGCCTTTCTGGTGTGGTCACTTGACGGCGCCCGCGGTCAGGCCGGCGACAAGATAGCGCTGGAGGAAGAGGAACCCGACAACGACGGGCACGCTGACGACCAGCGACGCGGCCATGATCTGGTTCCAGTAGACGTCGTTCTGCGTGGCGTAGCCCTGCAGACCGACGGCGAGGGTGCGGGTGTCGTCGTTGGTCATGACGGAGGCGAAGAGGACCTCGCCCCAGGCCGTCATGAACGCGTAGACGGCGACGGCGACGATGCCGGGAACCGCGGCCGGCACCACCACCCTGAAGAGCGCTCCGAGCGGGCCGTTGCCGTCCACCAGAGCGGCCTCGTCCAGTTCCTTCGGGATGGAGTCGAAGTATCCGATCAGCATCCAGATGGAGAAGGGCAGCGAGAACGTCAGATAGGTGAGGATCAGTCCGCCGCGCGAGCCGTACAGCTCGATGCCCGTGGTGTTCCCGATGTTGACGAAGATGAGGAACAGCGGGAGCAGGAAGAGGATGCCCGGGAACATCTGGGTGGAGAGCACCGTCACGGTGAAGACCCGCTTGCCGCGGAAGCGGTAGCGGCTCACGGCGTACGCGGCGAACACCGCGATCACCACGGAGAGCACCGTCGCGGAACCCGCCACGATCAGCGAGTTCACGAAGTACTTGCCGAGCGGAACCGTCTTCCAGATGTCGAAGTACGGCCGGACGGTGAAGTTCGTCGGGAACCACTGGAACTTGCCGGAGACGTCCTGGAGCGGCTTCAGCGAGCTGCTGATCATCACATAGACCGGCAGCAGCGCGAAGATCGCCAGCAGTGTCAGGACAACACGGCGCGTCCACACGAAGGACTGCGGCGGTGCGATGGGAGACCTGGCACTAGACATCGGAGCCCTTCCTTCCGCGGGAGGTGACCAGCAGATAGACGGCCGTGACGAGCAGCAGGAAGAGCAGCAGCAGTACGGACATCGCGGAGCCGGTGCCGAAGTTCCAGGTCACGAACGACGACTGGTAGATGTGGATGGAGATCAGGTCCGCGGCCTCCGGCGCCGACTTCCCGAACAGCACATAAGGCGTGTTGAAGTCGTTGAACGTCCAGAGGAACAGGACGAGCACCAGCACCTGGTTGACCGGGCGCAGCGACGGCAGCGTGATCTTGCGGATCTGCTGCCAGATGCCCGCTCCGTCGATCGAGGCGGCCTCGTACAGCTCACGCGGGATGTTCTGCAGCGCGGCCATGAGCATCAGGAACGCGAACGGCCAGGACTTCCAGAGGGAGACGACGACCAGCGCGATGAAGCTGTTGTTGCCGATCAGCCAGAACGACGCCTTGTCGGTGAGCCCGAGCTGGTCGTGCAGGACGTGATTGATGATGCCGTTGTCGTGCTGGAACATGAATGCCCAGGTGATGACCGCGGCGTAGACGGGCAGGGCATACGGCACCAGGAAGATCGTCCGCAGGATGCTCCGGCCGCGGAAGTTCTCCTGCAGCATGATCGCCGCCGTGACACCGAACAGCCACGACAGCCCGACGGAGATCACGGTGAAGGCGCAGGTCACCAGGAACGAGTGGAGCAGCGCCTGACCGATCGGGGCGTCGAAGTCGATGGCGATCTTGTAGTTGTCGAACCCCGCGGACGGGGCGTTGCCCCAGTTCCGGATGAAGAACTGGGTGAGCTGACGGAAGCTCACCCAGATCCCGATGATCATCGGGATCAGGTGGACGAGCAGTTCGAGTACGACTGCGGGCAGCAGCAGGAGATAGGGCAGTCCGCCCTGGCGGATCCGGTCGGGGATGCGCGGAAACCTCTTCCGCGCACCCCCAGTGCCCCGGTTCTCTCCGCTGCCCGCCTTGTGCGCACGGCTCGGTGTCACGGTGGCGGTCATGGAGTGTGCCTCACTGCTGCATTTGCTGCTGGGCCTTGTTCAGGCGTTCCTTGACGGACTCGGTGGTGACCGGACGTCCGGCTGCGGCGTCGGCCCACAGCTCCTTGACGGCCGTACCGACCGTCGTCTCGAACTGCGACTCCGTGGGGACCTGCGGGAGCGGCGCGGCGCTGGTGGCCAGCGTGTCGCGGAGGACCTTCAGGTCGGGTGCGGAGAACGCCGCGTCGGCCTGGGCTGACTTGACCGGCGGGATGGAACCGAACGTCTTGTTGAGCAGCTTCTGCTCTTCGTCGCTCGTCACGAACTTCACGAACTTCTTGGCGCCGTCGATGTTCTTGGTGTTCTTGAACACCGCCATGTTGATACCGGCGACCATCGAGTTGATGTTCTGGCCGGCGCCCGGCGCACCCGAAGCGACGGGAACGGGCGCGACGCCCCAGTCCTCGGGCTTCATGCCCTGGGAGGCGAAGGTCGAGGCCGCGGCCTGCCACAGGACCATGGCCGTCTTGCCCTTGGCGAAGTCCGTGAGGGACTGGTTCTGGGCGTACTCCGCGTTGCCCGGAGCGATGATCTTGTCCTTGGCCATGAAGTCGACGTACTGCTTCACAGCGGCGACAGCGCCATCGGAAGTAAAGGTCGGTTTGCCCGACTTGTCGAAGAAGTCCGCTCCGTGCTGCTTGCCGAGGACAAACACCTGGTGGATGTTGTTCGACAGGTTACCGCCCTCGGCGCCGAGGGCCCACTTGTCGTCCTTGGAGATCTTCTTGCCGTCGGCGACCAGCTCGTCCCAGGTGGCCGGGGGCTTCGAGATACCCGCGTCGGCGAACATCTGCTTGTTGTAGTAAAGCGCGTAGGCCAGCGAGTACAGCGGCACGGCTGCGGGGTCCTGACCCTCCGCACCGGACGCGGCGACCGCGGAATCGACGAAGCGGTCCCGGCCGCCGATCGCGTCGAAGTTCTTCTGGTCCCACGGCAGCAGGGCGCCGGTGGCCTGAAGGGAGGCCGACCAGGTGTTGCCGATGTTCAGGACGTCGGGGCCCTGGCCGGAGGTGGTGGCGGCGAGGATCCGGTTGAGCAGATCCGACCACGGGATGACCTCGAGCTTGACCTTGATGCCGGTCTGCTGCTCGAACTTCTTGAGTTCGGGCGTGAGTATCTTCTTGTCCGCCTCGACGCTGGGGCCCTGGTTGGACGCCCAGTAGGTGAGGGTCTTCGGTGATTCGTTGCTGCCATTGTCAGACGAACCGCCACCGCATCCGGCGGTGACGGCTGCGAGGGCACTGACGATGGTGACTGCTGCTGCGGCTCTGGTTCTGCGCATGTGAGGTGGCCCCTTTCCGGGGGTGGCAGCGTTCGAGAGTCGAACGGCCTCCATGACTTAATTTATGACGTGATTTAAGAGGTGAGAGAAGGTCGCGTCAAGGTCTGAGGCCGGGGTATGTTGCGTCCACGGAAGGAGCATCATGGCAGAACGCAACAGACGTACGGTGCGTGACCTGCGACGGGGCAACCGGGCAAGGGTTGTGCAACGGTTGTATTTCGACGGTCCGCTGAGCCGCCAGGAGCTCGGAGCAGCGACCGGTCTGAGTTCAGGTTCCATCAGCAACGTCGTTGCGGAGCTCGCCGCGGAGGGCCTCCTCGAAGAGGCCGGAGTCGTCGATTCCGACGGTGGCCGCCCCCGTACCCTGCTGCGTGTCGCCCCGGACGGCGGCCTGCTCATCGGCATCGACATCGGGGAAACCCGGGTCCGTGTCGAGCTGTTCGATCTGTCCCTCACCGAGCTGGCCCGCACCGAGCGACTGCTGGCCCAGCACGGCTACGATGTCGAGCGCATCGTCTCCCATGTCCGAACCGGTGTCGCCGACGTGCTCCGTGATGCGGGCGCCGACCCTGAGCAGCTCCTCGGCATCGGCATCGGCGTCCCCGGCATCATCGAGAACGGTGGCCCGCACGGAGCCGTCGTCCATGGTCAGACCATCGGCTGGAGCGCGGTACCGTTCGAGAGGCTCCTCCGCGATGTCGTGGAAGTGCCCGCCGGGGTACCTCTGTTCATTGACAACGGTGCCAAGACCCTGGGACAGGCCGAGATGTGGTTCGGCGGCGGTCGCGGATCCGGGGCGGCGGCCATCGCGCTCATCGGCTCCGGCGTCGGCGCGAGCGTCATCCACGGCGGCGCGCTGGTCGAGGAGAGCGGGCGCGGCAGCGCGCTCGAATGGGGCCACACCACCGTGCACATGCGCGGGCGCCGCTGCCGCTGCGGCGCCATCGGCTGCCTGGAGGCGTACGCCGGAGCGGAGGCGTTGCGCGAGCGCTGGTACGAGGCGGGCGGGCCGCTCCCGGACGACGCGGACGACGAGACGGCGCTGGCCGCGCTGCTGGAGGCGGCCTTCCCCTCGGAGGAGGGGGTCAGGCCCGACCCGGTGGCGGTCTCCCTCCTCGACGACACGGCAGAATGCCTGGGCGCGGCGGTCGCCGATCTGATCAACCTCTTCCTGCCCGAGCGCATCCTGCTGGGCGGCTGGGCCGGTCTGCTGATCGGCCCGCACCTGCTGCCGGCGATCCGGCGTCACGCGGAGGCGTACGCGCTCAGCCACGCGGCCGGACGTACCACCATCGAGCTGGGGCAGCTCGGCCCCGACGCGGTCACCGTCGGCGCGGCCACGCTGCCTCTCGCCGCGTTTCTCGCGCGCGGGGGAAGCCGGCCGCGCGTCCCCGGGCCCGCCGGTCCCGCCGAGCCGGGCGGAGCGGCCCTGACCGGGCGGTGGCGGCGCCCCGCGGCGACCGCGGGGGAGCCGTCGGGCTGATCCGGCGGAGCCGGGCGGGACCGGCGGGATCTCAGGCCGAGTCGCGCACCACCAGCACGGGTTCGAAGATCACGGACGTGACCCCCCGGTCGGCGTCGGAGAGCCGGTCCAGCAGCAGCCGGACCATCTCGGCCGCCATGTCCTCCACCGGCTGTCTGATCGTCGTCAGCGGCGGCCGGCAGGTCGCGGCCGCGCTGCTGTCGTCGAATCCGATCACCGCGACATCCTCGGGCACCCGCTTGCCGTGCTCCCGCAGTACATGACAGGCGCCGACCGCCATCAGGTCATTGGCCGCGAAGACGCCGTCCAGATCGGGGTGCTCGGCCAGCAGCGTTTCCATGGCGGCCTCCCCGCTCTCCTGGGTGAACCGCCCCTCGGCGACAGGGATGTACGGGTGACCCCGGCGCGCCATCGTGTCGCGGAAACCCGTCAGCCGGTCCTGGCCGGCCGGGACGTCCAGCGGGCCGGCGATCGTGGCGATCCGCCGGCAGCCGCGCGCCAGCAGATGATCGGCGGCCAGCCGGGCGCCGTCCTGGTGCGCGAGGTCCACATAGCTGATCCGCACCGGCCGGGCCGGGCGGGCGTACAGCACCGCGGGCAGCCCGGCCTCCGTGATGAGCGCGGGCAGCGGATCCTCGCCATGGGTGGACACGACCAGCGCGCCGTCGACATTTCCCTGGCGGAGATAGGAGACGACCTCCTCGCGGGCGCGGGAGGTCTCGGCGAACATCAGCACGGGATACATACCGTGCGGGCGGAGGTAGTTGACGACCCCGGTCACCACGCGTCCGAAGAACGGATCGGCGAAGACCTGCGCGGTGAAGCTCCCGCCGGTGTGCTCGCCCCGGCCTTCGGACTGCCCGGTGCCGCTCTTGTGGCTTTTGCTCTCATTGCCCGGCTTGCCTGGATCGCCAGGGTTGTTGGGCTTATTGGGGTGTTTGGTGTGTGAGGTTTCTGAGGAGTCCGGGCCGCCGGGGTCCTCCGGGGCCGGCTCGTCTCCGGCCCCCGAGACCACCAGGGCGATCGCGTCGGTGCGGCGGGTGACCAGCGAGCGGGCCGCGCGATTGGGTGTGTAGCCGGTCTCGGCCACCGCCTTCCGCACGGACTCCTGTATCACGGCGTCGACATTGCGGACGCCGTTGATCACTCGCGAGACCGTGGCACGCGAGACACCGGCCGCCCGCGCCACATCCTCCAGGGTGGGTGCGCCGGCCGGTCGCAGATCTTCCGTCATGTCCCCAATTTACAGTATGAAGGGAGAGCGCTCTCCGTGGTTGGCCCAGGTGAGCGCGGTGATGTCGCCGGCCGGACGGCGGTCGCGGCGAGCGGCGGATCGCCGGCCGAAACGGCCTCCGAACAGCGCGAAATCACCCGGTGACCGCGCCGAGCCCGCCGGCCGGTCCGGCGTGTGTACGCCAGTCGCTCGCTCCGGCCGGCGCCCGCACCTTCGGCCGGAGAGCCGGTCTCCCCGGCGGATGGCCGATCTCGTCCCCGGTCATGCCGGTCCCTGGTCACCCCGGACCGCTCACTGGGAGAGCGCTCTCCCAGCGCCCCCGCACAGGCTCTCCGGAGGGCGCGGGCCCTGTCAATGGCGGCCAATCCGCCGTTCTGGCGGCGCGCCGGGGCCGGGGATGGCACGCTGAGTTCCGAGAGCGGCCGGAGGGCGGGCCGGGGCCTTGTCATCTCCCGTGCCCAGCCCCTACGTTGTCCGCTCGCGACGTGTCCTACCTGCCAGTGGGGAGCCACATCATGGCCGCATCCGGACGGCACCGCAGATACCAGCCGAGTCGTATCAACCGCGCCTCGCTGACCGTCACGGCGGGTGGCGCGGGAATGGCGCTGCCGCTCATCGCCGCCGGATCCGCGCACGGCGCGTCGGTGGATGTCTGGGAGAAGGTCGCGGCCTGCGAGTCGACCGGCAACTGGCACATCAACACCGGTAACGGCCACTACGGCGGGGTGCAGTTCACCCAGGCCACCTGGGAGGCGTACGGCGGCGGGAAGTACGCGGCGCGCGCCGATCTGGCCGACAAGGACCAGCAGATCGCGATCGCGGAGAAGGTCCTGGAGGGGCAGGGCCCCGGTGCCTGGCCCACCTGTTCGGTCCGGGCCGGGCTGACCAGGGGCGGGGACACGCCGGACATCACGCCGGAGAGGGCCCGCGAAGGTACCGCCGAGCCGAAGGCCCAGGGCGGTGTCCAGGCCAAGGCGCGGGGGAGCGAGCAGAGCCGGCCGCAGCGGACCGCGTCGCCCACCAGCGTGCCGACCCAGCGCGAGGGCTACACCGTGGCGCGCGGAGACTCGCTCTCCGAGATCGCTGTCGACGAGTCGGTCCGGGGCGGCTGGCAGCGGCTGTACGAGGAGAACCGCCGGGTCATCGGCAGCGATCCCGATCTGATCTTCCCCGGCCAGAAGCTCGTTCTCCGAGTCCAGACGCCGCCGAAGGGCAGCGCCGCCGCTCCCGCCGCACCGCCCAGGGAGCAGGCGAAGCCCGCGCCGGCCGAGAAGCCCCGGCAGGCCGAGAAGCCGGCACCGGCCGAGAAGCCCAGGCAGGCAGCCAAACCGAAGCAGGAGGCGAAGCCGAAGCAGGCCGCCAAGCCCAAGCAGCAGGCCAAGGCGCCGGAGCGGGCCGAGCAGAAGAAGTCACGCGGATTCTCCGCCCCGGTCTCCGCCTCCACCGGCACGCCCTACCACAAGCCCGGATCCTGGGCCAGCGGCTATCACACCGGTGTGGACTTCCCGGTCCCGACCGGCACCTCCGTGAAGGCCGTCGCCGCCGGGCAGGTGATCTCGGCAGGCTGGGCGGGCTCGTACGGCTACCAGGTCGTCATCCGCCATCCGGACGGCAAGTACAGCCAGTACGCGCATCTCTCCGCGCTCAATGTGCGGGAGGGCCAGCAGGTCGGCGCCGGCCAGCGGATCGCCCGGTCAGGCTCCACCGGCAACAGCACGGGACCGCATCTCCACTTCGAGGTGCGTACGGGGCCGGGTTACGGCACCGACATCGACCCCCTCGACTACCTCCGAGCGGGTGGCGTCCCGGTCTGAGGACGTACCGGGGCGTGGCCCGGCGCCATGCGGGGACCGGCCGGCCCCGGTCCTGGACGAAGACGACTCCGACTCGTCACGCGGGTCGCCGGGCCGCCCCATGGTGAGCAGGATCAGTCCGCCGGCCGTGAGGGCTCCGGCGCAGAGCGCGAGCACCGTCCCCGTCACGCCGTACCGGAACTCCTCGCCGAAGAGAGTGAGGCCCACGGCCGCGGCCACCACCGGATTGACGACCGTCACGGTCGCCAGCGGGGCCGCGAGCCCGGCGCCCCGGTAGGACGCCTGGGAGAGCAGCAGCCCGACCACCGCGAGGACCGCGATCACCAGCAGGTTCGGCACCTGCGCCGAAGGGCTGCCGGAGGTCCAGTCCACCGCCACGGTCTTGGTGAAGACCGAGGCGATACCGAACGCGGCGCCGGCCGCGGCGGCCAGCAGCACACTCCGTACCGCGGGCCGGCCCACGAGCTGGGCGGTCAGGAAGAGCAGCCCGACCCCGCCGAAGGTCGCACCGGCCAGGATCAGCCGCTCCGCTCCGTCCAGCGAGCGGGGATCCGTGCCACCGGTCAGGGCGAGCAGACCGGCCAGTCCCACGGCCGCCATGATCGCGCCGCGCCAGGCGGTGCGGCCTGCCCTGCGGCCCACGAAGAGCGCCGCCATGGGCAGCGCGAAGACGATGGTGAGCGCACCGAGCGGCTGTACGAGGCTGAGCGGTCCGTAGGCGAGCGCGGCGACATGGAGGACCGCGCCCACACCGTTCAGCGACACGGCCGCCCACCACATCCCGTGGTGCAGAGGCGCGTAGGGGCGGTCGGGTGTGTTCGCCGCGACCCGTTCCTGCAGGATCGCGCCGGACGCGTAGGCGACCGCGGAGACCAGCGAAAGCAGAACGGACAGCGCGAGGGCACTCATGCCTTCCACGATCTCTCGTCCGGGCGGTTGAGTCGTCGTCCTGAAGAGGTCAATCCGGCGTACTGCTGTTGTAGTACGGGACCGGACCGGATGTCCTCCCTCGGGCGGTAGCCCAGGTCGGGGGAGCGATCGACCCGTGACCGGAGGCCCTTGTGGTGCCGGTGAAGCGGCAGCGGCCGGTGGGGTCGCGAGGACATGAGACGGTCCGGGCGGCGGCATACGACGGACGAGGAGGAGGAACAGTGGACCAGGCGGACCAGGCGGACCAGGGCGCCCGGCCGGCTTGCGCGGACCGGGTCGGCCCGGTCGGTCTCGCAGAGGTCGCCGCGGTGGGCGGCTTCTTCGCGCTGCGGACCGGGACGCCCGGCGACGGGCAGGTCCCGCTGGCCGGGATCTACGCGGGCGGCATCGCTCCGCTGACGGCCCGGGTCGACAAGGTCGGGGCCCGGCTGCGCGCACCGGAGCGCCGGATCGCCGCCTCCATGGCGCAGCTCGGATTCGCCGCCCGGCTCTGGTCGATCGCGGTCGGCTGCGCCGTCCTGGGCGGCGCCGTCCCTGACCTGGCCCCGGAGCGGCTGCACTGGAATCCGGACGCGACCTCGCCCCACGACTTCCTGCTGGCCGGACTCCGGTGGCTGCCCGGCACCGCGGAGAGCGTCCGCGACGTGGTGCAGCACGGGCATCTCGTCCCGCTCGCCGAGGCCCTGCGGCGAGACGGCCATGTCTCGCCCCGGTTGCTGTGGGGAAACGCGGGCTCCGCGCTCGCCGGAGCCGTACGCGAACTGAGCGGCTGGGCGGAGCGGCACGGGAGGCCGGAGGCGGCGGAGCGGGCGGGCGCGCTCGCCGCCGAGCTCTTCCGCCACCCGGACCTGTCCGCGACGGGCGGTACGGTGGCCGGGGCGTTCCGGCGCCGCAGTTGCTGTCTCTACTACCGCTGCCCGGCGGCCGGGCTCTGCGGAGACTGTGTCTTCGACCGGGCGCCGCAGCGGTCTTCCGTACAGGGGGTTTCCGGGTGACCATGTCAGGGCTGCGATCGCCGGACGAGGGCGGGGGTATGGCGTGAAAGTGGGGCTGCTGACCCGGGAGTATCCGCCGGATGTCTACGGCGGCGCGGGCGTCCACGTGGAGTTCCTGGCACGGGAGCTGCGTCGGCTGGCCGACCTGGAGGTGCACTGCTGGGGCGAGAGCGAGAGCGGCGCGCCCGGGGAGGCGGGGGTGGTCCGCCACCGGGCCGCCACCGGACTCGACGGGGCCAATGACGCGCTGCGCACCTTCTCGGTGGACCTGTCGATGGCGGCCGCGCTCGACGGACGCGAGCTGGTCCACTCCCACACCTGGTACGCCAATCTGGCCGGCCATGTCGCCAAGCTGCTGTACGGCATTCCGCATGTGGTGACCGCCCACTCCCTGGAGCCGCTGCGCCCCTGGAAGGCCGAGCAGCTCGGGGGCGGCTACGCGCTGTCGAGCTGGGCCGAGCGCACGGCCGTCGAGGCCGCCGACGCCGTCATCGCCGTCTCCAGAGGAATGCGCGACGACATCCTCGCCTGCTATCCCGCCCTCGATCCGGCCCGGGTGCACATCGTCCACAACGGCATCGACACCCACCTCTACCGCCCGGACCACGGCACCGCCGTACTGGAGCGGATCGGCCTCGATCCCGACCGTCCCTTTGTGCTCTTCGTCGGCCGGATCACGCGCCAGAAGGGCGTCCCGCATCTGCTGCGCGCCGCCCGCGCGCTCGACCCCGACGCCCAGCTCGTGCTGTGCGCTGGCGCGCCGGACACTCCGGAGATCGGCAGGGAGTTCCGTGAGCTGGTCGAGGAGCTGAGGCGGACCAGGGACGGCGTGTACTGGATCCCCGAGATGCTGCCCCGCCCCGATGTGGTCCAGCTCCTCACCCACGCCGCGGTGTTCGTCTGTCCCTCGGTGTACGAGCCGCTGGGCATCGTCAATCTGGAGGCGATGGCCTGCGGGACCGCCGTCGTCGCCTCTGCGGTCGGCGGCATCCCGGAGGTCGTGGACGACGGGAGTACGGGGCTGCTGGTGCCGTACGACGAGCACGCCCCGGACACCTTCGAGTCCGGACTCACCGAGACCCTCAACCGGGTGCTCGACGATCCGGAGTCGGCGGCCCGGATGGGGGCAGCAGGACGGGAGCGTGCCGTACGGGAATTCGGCTGGGATCAGGTGGCCCGCCGTACGTACGAGGTGTACCAGGAGCTTCTCAAGTCCGAATAGAGGGAGCGGCGATGCGTGGTGGACCTTCGGTGCTCGGGATCGTACTGGCGGGCGGAGAAGGCAAACGCCTGATGCCGCTCACAGCGGACCGGGCCAAACCGGCGGTGACGTTCGGCGGCACGTACCGCCTCGTCGACTTCGTCCTGTCGAATCTGGTGAACGCCGACATCCTGCGCATCTGTGTGCTGACGCAGTACAAGTCGCACTCCCTGGACCGCCATGTGAGCACCACCTGGCGGATGTCCAGCCTGCTCGGGAACTACGTCACGCCCGTCCCGGCCCAGCAGCGGCTGGGACCGCGCTGGTATCTCGGCAGCGCCGACGCGATCCTCCAGTCGCTCAATCTCGTCCATGACGAACAGCCCGACTACATCGCGGTGTTCGGCGCCGACCATGTGTACCGGATGGATCCGCGCCAGATGCTCCAGCAGCACATCGACAACGGCGCGGGCGTCACCGTCGCGGGCATCAGAGTGCCGCGCGCCGAGGCTTCCTCGTTCGGCGTCATCACTCCGGCGCCCGACGGCATCCAGGTGGCCGGGTTCCTGGAGAAACCGGCCGATCCGCCGGGCCTGCCGGGCGACCCCGGGCGTGTCTTCGCCTCCATGGGAAATTATCTCTTCAGCACGAAGGTCCTGGTCGACGCCTTGCACCGGGACGCCGAGGACGAGAACTCGGTGCACGACATGGGAGCCTCCATCCTGCCGATGCTCACCGAGCGGGGCATGGCCCAGGTCTACGACTTCCAGGACAACCAGGTGCCGGGCGAGACGCCTCGCGAGCACGGCTACTGGCGCGATGTGGGACGCTCGACTCCTACTACGACGCGCACATGGACCTGATCTCTCAGCAGCCGGTGTTCAATCTCGACAACCGCCGCTGGCCCATCTACACCCACCCCGGCCAGCTCCCGCCCGCGCGCTTCGTGGCGGGCGGCATCGCGAGCGAGTCGATCGTCAGCCCCGGCTGTGTCATCCGCGGCCAGGTCACCCGCTCCGTCCTCTCGCCCGGCGTGGTGGTGGCCGAGGGCGCGGTGGTGCAGGGTTCCGTGCTGCACGACAACGTGCGCGTGGGCCGGGGCGCGGTGGTGCGCGGTTCGATCCTCGACAAGAACGTGGACGTGCCGCCGGGCGCGACGATCGGCGTCAACCCGGGCCGCGACGAGGAGCTGTACACCGTCTCCAAGAACGGGATCATCGCGCTCGGCAAGGGACAGAGAGTGGTCTGAGACGCGTCGCGCGGCGGCGTGGGGCCGCACGATCCGGTGAACACCGCCGGCGCGGGAATAGCGGGCCGGGTGATCCGACTTGCACTTGCTGTTGTCCGGGAGGCAACCGCGGCCACCGGCGAGAGCGAGGAGTCACATGCCCAAGGCGTACGTCTTCACCCGGCACGGCGGTCCGGAGACGGAGTCCCTCGTCGACCGGCCGCCGCCGGTGCCCGGCCCCGGGCAGTTGCTGGTGGCCGTCCGCGCGGCCGGCGTCAACCCCGTCGACTGGAAGCTCCGCGAGGGCTATCGCCGGCCGGGCTCGGCGCCCGCGGAGCTGCCCGCCGTGTTCGGCAGCGAGGCGGCGGGCGTGATCGAGGCGGTCGGCCCGGACGTCGAGGGGTTCGCCGTCGGGGACGCGGTGTTCGGCTCGACCCTCACCGGCGGATACGCGGAGTACACCCTGCTGCCGGTGGAGGTGACCGCACACAAGCCGGCCGCGCTGTCGTTCACGGACGCGGCGGCGCTGCCGGTCGCGGCGGCGACCGCGTACGACGCCGTGCGCCAGGCGGATCTGCCGGCCGGTGCGACCCTGCTCATCACCGGCGCCGGCGGGGGCGTCGGAGTCGCCGCGGCGCAGATCGCGCGCGCCTTCGGCCTCCGCGTCGTCGGCACGGCGAGCGAGGGCAAGAAGGAGTTCGTCGCATCCCTGGGCGTCGTCCATGTGGCACCGGGCCCGCGGCTCGCGGAGCGGGTACGGGCCGCCGCGCCCGACGGTGTCGACGCCGTACTCGACCTGGTCGGCGGCGCCGATCTGAAGGCCGTGGCCGAGCTGCTCGCGGACCGTACGAAGCTGATCAGCGCGGCGGACAAGGGAACGGTCCCGACCCTCGGCGGCGCCGCCGTCGTACGGCTGCGGACGGCCGCGGTCCTCGACGAGGTCGCGAAGCTCGCGGTCAACGGCGAGCTGGACCCGTATGTGACGCGGACGTTCCCGCTGGAGCGGGCGGACGAAGCGCTGCGCGCGGTGGAAGGCGGACATGTACAAGGCAAGATCGTGATTGAGGTCGACGCATGACAACCCGACAGTCCGAGGCGGAGCCGGCGGATGCGGGCCTTCAGCAGGCACATCCGCTGGACAGCCCCGCCCGAGCCGCGCTGACCGGACCGCACGCCCATTTCGCCGAGCGGCGCGGCCGGCTGCTGCGCTATCCGCCCGATGTGTCGCCGTGGCTGGCACTGCCGGACGACCCGGACGCCGACGACTGGGCCGACGCCGCCGCGCTCGCAGGGCCCGGCGGCTCCATCGCCCTGGCCGGATTCCGCAGCCCGCCCCCCGAGCACTGGGAGATCACCTTCCGCGCCGACGGCGTGCAGTACGTCGACGCCGGGCTGGTCACGGCTCCGGACGAAGAGGCCGTGCGCCTGGGCCCCGCCGATGTGCCCGAGATCCTCGACCTGGTCGAACGCACCAGGCCGGGCCCCTTCATGTCGCGCACCATCGAGATGGGCACGTATCTGGGCATCCGCCGCGAGGGCCGGCTGGTGGCGATGGCCGGGGAACGGATGCGTCCGCCCGGCTGGACCGAGATCAGCGCCGTCTGCACCGCCCCGGAATTCCGGGGCCAGGGCCTCGCTGCCCGGCTCATCCTGGCCGTGGCCGACGGCATCCGGTCCCGCGGCGAGACGCCCTTCCTGCACGCGGCGGCGGACAACGCGGGCGCCATCCGGCTCTACGAGGCGCTGGGCTTCCGGCTGCGACGGCCGACGGCCTTCCTCGCCGCACGCCTCCCCGGCTGAGCGAGTTGCCCGGCCGGCCGCTCCGCCGTCGCGCCCTCGCGGCGACGGAGCGGCCGGAAACCCGGCGCGCCGGGACCGGATAAGATGTCGGGATTTTGGAGAGCCCTCGGCGTGTCGGTATGCTCCTGACCTCCGGGGATCACCCCAATAGCCCATAAACGCCCCCATGTGGGACTCCGGCGTACGAGTGATCGAGGAACGGCAGCAGCGATGACGGTGACAGAGGACAGCCCGGCGTACGGCGAGAGCGCCCCGTACGGCGAGAGCCGGGTGTACGGTCCCGGCATCGATCCCGAGCGCCTGGCCGTCTGCCTGAGCGTGCTCGACGAACTCGACAAGCTGGAGGTCGACCACCCCGACGCGATCACGGTCCGGCAGGCCACCGCCGGGATCTACCGGACGGTGAAGCAGCGCCGCCGCCAGGAGCGCCGGGCCGCCAAGACCGCCCACGACAAGGCCGTCACCGAGGCCACCGCCACCGGCTCCGCCGAGCGCATCGACGACGAGACGCAGGGTCTGCTGCCCTCCTCCTCGGCCGGCGGCGAGATCGCGGGCATCCTCCAGCGCCCGCGCTCCTGCTACATCTGCAAGTCCCGCTACACCCAGGTCGACGCCTTCTACCACCAGCTCTGCCAGGAGTGCGCGGCCGAGAACCGCGCCCGCCGCGACGCGCGTACGGACCTCACAGGACGCCGGGCGCTGCTCACCGGCGGCCGGGCCAAGATCGGTATGTACATCGCGCTGCGGCTGCTGCGCGACGGCGCGCACACCACCATCACCACCCGCTTCCCCAGCGACGCCGTCCGCCGCTTCAAGGCGATGCCGGACAGCGACGAGTGGATCCACCGCCTCAAGATCGTCGGGATCGACCTGCGGGACCCGGCGCAGGTGGTCGCGCTCGCCGACTCCGTCGCGGCCGAGGGCCCGCTGGACATCCTGATCAACAATGCCGCGCAGACGGTGCGCCGTTCTTCGCAGGCGTACAGCGAACTGCTCGCCGCCGAGTCCGCCCCGCTGCCCGCGGGCGAACTCCCTGCCTCCCAGGTCATCGGGGCCTTCGGCAGCGGCGCCCAGGCGGTGCTGCCGGCGGGCGGCACCGGCCGCGACGGCCTGAGCGCCTCGGACATCACCGGTCTCGCGCTGGTGGGCGGCTCCGCCACGCTTGCCAGGATCGAGGCGGGCACCGCGATCGACGCCGGGGGTCTGGTGCCCGATCTGCATCACACCAACAGCTGGGTGCAGACGGTCTCCGAGGTGGACCCGGTGGAACTGCTCGAAGTGCAGCTCTGCAACTCCACCGCGCCGTTCATCCTGATCAGCAGGCTGCGTCCGGCGATGGCGGCGGCCGGGGCCAAGCGCGCCTATGTGGTGAACGTGTCCGCGATGGAGGGCGTTTTCAGCCGCGGCTACAAGGGCGCGGGACACCCGCACACGAATATGGCGAAGGCCGCGCTGAACATGCTCACCCGCACCAGCGCCCAGGAGATGTTCGAGTCCGACGGCATTCTGATGACCGCCGTGGACACGGGCTGGATCACCGATGAGCGCCCGCACCCGGATAAGATGCGCCTCGCCGACGAGGGTTTCCACGCTCCGCTCGATCTGATCGACGGCGCGGCCCGCGTGTACGACCCGATCGTGCGCGGTGAGAGCGGCGAGGACCTCTACGGCTGCTTCCTCAAGGACTACGCACCCGCCAACTGGTAGGCGGCCGGAGCCCTTCCGCTGTCCGGAACATCACCCGAACGGCGGCCCCACAGAGCGGGGAAGCGCTCATCTGGTTACCCTTGTGTGCACGGACGGCCAAGCCGGGGACACACCATTTCCACGGTCGTGCGGGGACAGGTCCATTACCACGGCCGCGGTCCCGTTCGAGTGACGGCGCCACCGCGACGTAACCACCCCTGTTCCAGTGTTGCGCGACACAGAGGAGTGCGCGGTGAGACCAGATCTGACCAAACATGAGCAGAGACCCAAGGAAACCGGCGATCGGAAACGGAGGCCCAAGCAATTGGGCAATCTGGAGGTCTGGGCCAGATCGGCCCCGATCAGACTGGCCGGTTACGAGGACGACCTCGCCGAGCCGCACATCCTGCCCGGTATCGACTGAGGCGGAGCCGATCCGCCGGACACGCTTCGGAGCGCGCCGCGTCCCGTACCCCCGCGAAGGCCGGGGTGCGGGACGCCGCGCGTACGGCCGACGCTTGCCCGTCCGCCGTCGCGTACGGGGCCCGGTGGGCCGGGGCCGGCCACCGGCGGCGTAGTGCGAGGAGACCTGGAGTGGGGGCGCCGCCCGGCTCCTCCGCGGGACGCGGGCGCCGCCGACGGCCGCCGGCTCGCCGCCCGGCACGATCCGGCTGACCAGCGCGGACATCCCGCGCGGCGGCTCGGCCGGGACGCGTGCGCCACCACCGAAGATGTTCCGCCGCACCTTGAACGTGTTCAGGTCAGGGGCTCGGCGGCCCCGGTCCCGCTTGCGGGGCCGCCGCGGATCCGGCAGACATGGAAAGAACATCTCAGGAGGAACAGGCGGGAGACTCTGGTGCGCTCACCCATCCGTCGTCGGTATGCGGCGTTCGCCGCGCTGTCCGCAGGCGTTCTGATCACGGCCGGCTGCGGCAGGGGCGACGGTGCCGGGGGCGCGTCGGGCGTCAAGGAGCTCTTCCTCCAGTCGGCCGGGGCCCGGGGGCCCGATCCGTTCACACCGTCGACCGTCGCCGCGGCGGCCGGTGACAAGCCGTCGCCCCGGCCCTCGGCGCCGGGCGCCCGCCCCGACAACACCATTCCACGGACTCCGCGCGCCCTTCCCGGTTCCACGCCGGGCCTCTACGGAGGCGTTCCGTCCCTGGCGAGCTGTGATGTGGAGCGGCAGGTCCGCTTTCTCACCGAGGACCGCGCGAAGGCACGGGCCTTCGCCCAGGGAGCGGGCATCGGCCGGGGGTCGGTACCGAGCTTCCTGCGCGACCTCACCCCGGTGTTCCTGCGGGCCGACACCCGGGTGACGGCCCACGGTTACCGCGACGGGTCCGCGACCGCCTTCCAGTCCGTGCTCCAGTCCGGCACCGCCGTCATGGTGGACGACCACGGGCTGCCGAGGGTGCGGTGCGCCGCCGGGAATCCGCTCCGCCCGCCGGTCGCCGCGCAGGGCTCCGTCGTGCACCGGGGCGAACCCTGGCCGGACTACAAGCCCGACCGGGTCATCGTCATCAACCGCACGGCGCAGGCGGTCGACAGCCTGACCATCGTCAACTCGCTCGACAACACCTGGATCGAGCGGAGCATCGGCGCCGACGGTGACGAGGACAGCGCTCCCAACGTCCCACCGCCGTACGACGCGGACGCCGACATCACCGATCCGGACGCGGTGACACCGCCCACGGAGGCCGCCGCGTCCGGCGCGCCCTCCGTCAGCTCGGTGCCGACGTCGCCGACCCGTTCGGCCCCGGATTCGGTCACGGGCACGGGCCCCGGAAACGGTACGGGGGCCGGCCGGGGCGCCGCGTCGGACTGCCCGACTCCGAAGATCCTGCCGCCCGGTGAGATCTCGAACGAGACCCTCACCATCCCGCCCGGCTGCCCCATGCCGTCGGACTCGCCGTTCGACTCGGACGCCGCGCCGCTCCCGCTCGTCGTGGACCCGGGGACCCGGGCCAAGGACAGGCCACTGGCCGGTCCCACTCCGTCCCTGCGCTGACAGGACATGTCCGTGCTGACAGGACCGCGCGAAGAATCCGGCAGACGATGACAGGGCTTCCCCATGACTGAGCGGGCAGCGGGCTTTCTGTCGCTCCCCGACGACTGGCCCGCCGATACGCACACCAGCCTCGCGCTCAACGCGATGGGCACCTTCGACTGGCATCTCGACAGCGGGCTGATGCATCTGGACGAGTCGGCCCTCAGCCTGTTCGACCTGCGCCCCGACGAGTACGACGGCCGGCCGCGCAGTCTCTCCGCGCGGATCCCGCACCCGGAAGGTGTCCGGCTGAACCGCGTGGTGGCGCGCGCGCTCAGGGACGGCAGCGTCAACTGCGGCGCCTATCTGCGGATCCGGCGGCGGGACGGCTCGCCGCACTGGGCCCATGTGCGGGGTTTCATCCGGCGTGATGTCGCCGGGCGGCCCCATCGGGTCATCGGTGTCGTCCGCGACGCCGCCCAGGAACTCGCCGAATCCACCGCCCGCCTCGAACCGGGCACGGCGCGCCGGGAGCGGACCGGCGCCGTCGAGTTCACCACCGCCGCGCTCGCCCACGCCAGGACCGTCCAGGACGTCGTCGACGCGCTGAAGGGGTCCCGCGCCCTGGCGCGTCTCGGCGCGACCGGCCTGGTCATGGGGCTGCTCAAGGCGAGGCGTATCCACCTTGTCGCGGACGGGCCCGAGGGTGCCCATGTGCCGGGGACGCGCGTCACCCGTACCGACGAGGGATATCCGATGAGTGAGGTGTTACGCACGCTCACACCGCGCTTCATCGAATCCGCGCGGGAGTTCGCCGTCTCGTACCCGCTGCTCTGGCCGCACATCAGTGAGCTCGGTATCACGGCCGCCGCGTATCTCCCGCTGATCGCGGGGGGCCGTCCCCTCGGCGCGCTCGGGCTGTTCTACCGCGGCAAGGAAGGATTCACCGCGGAGGACCGCGAGCTGCTGGCCGTCCTCGGCGGCACCGTGGCCCAGAGCCTCCAGCGCGCGGTGCTCTTCGAACAGGACCACGATCTGGCGCAGGGGCTCCAGCAGGCGATGCTGCCGCGCCGGATCCCCGCTGTGCCGGGCGCCGAGATCGCCGTCCGCTACCGCTCGGCCCGGCTCGGCCGGGACATCGGCGGAGACTGGTACGACATCATCCCGCTGCCGGGCGGCCGGGTCGGGGCGGTCATCGGAGATGTGCAGGGCCATGACACTCATGCCGCCGCCGTGATGGGGCAACTGCGCATCGTGCTACGGGCGTACGCCACCGAGGGGCACGCGCCGGCCACCGTGATGGCACGGGCCTCGGTCTTCCTGCACGAGCTGGACACCGACCGCTTCGCCACCTGCACCTATGTGGAGGCCGATCTGGCGACGGGCGTGGCCCGGTTCGTCCGGGCCGGCCATGTCGACCCGCTGATCAGGGACACCGACGGAAGCTGCCGCCGGCTGCCGGTGCCGGGCGGGATGCCTCTTGGCCTCTCGGCGGTCTTCGGACGGCTCGACTACCCGGTGAGGACCGTCGAACTGGACGCGGGACAGACCCTGGTGCTCTACACCGACGGACTGGTCGAGCAGCCGGGCGCCGATCTGGACGACGGGATGCGGGTGCTGGCCGCGCTGGTGCGGGACGGTCCCCGCGATCTCCAGCTCCTGGCCGACCGGCTGTCCGAAGTCGTGGACGAGCGAGGGGGCGAGGACGATGTCGCCCTCCTGCTGTTACGCCGCGGCGGCGCGCGTGCGCCCGCCGGCGGACGGCTCCGGCAGCATGTCGCGCAGGGCGACCCCGAGGCGCTGCGCACCGCCCGGCACATGATCCGGGCGGCGGTGGGCGCCTGGGGAGCGAGGGACCGTTCCGACGAGATCGAGCTGGTGGCGGACGAGCTGACCACCAACGCGCTGGTGCACACCGACAGCGGGGCGGTCGTGACCGTACGGGTGCTGCCCGGGGCGGAACGGCGGCTGCGGATCGAGGTCGAGGACCGGTCCAGCACGCTGCCGCGGCGTCGCGAAGCAGGGGCCGCCGGGGTCTCGGGGCGCGGGCTGCTGCTCGTGGACGAACTGGCGGACGAATGGGGGGTGGAGTCGCGCGGCAGTGGCAAATGTGTGTGGTCCGAGTTCATCGTCCGGGACCGTCCGTCACATTGAACGCCATTCGTCGTTAACTGTACGTAGCCTGATCGTATTTGACCGTAATTGACCGCAGTCGTATGACTGCGGTCCCCGCCTTCTAGGATCTGGGGATCCCCTTGACCATCGAGTTGCTGGCACCCATCGATCTGGCTTTCTGGCACCTCGAATCCGCGGACCATCCCATGCACCTCGGCGCGCTCGCCGTCTTCACCGCGGTGCGGGGGACGGCGGGTGGCGCGGGCGTACTGGAGCTGCTCGCGGCGCGCGCCGCGGCCGTCCCCCGGCTGCGGATGCGGGTACGGGACGTCCTGCTGCCGGTCGGCGGCTCCGCCTGGGCGGTGGACAAGGGGTTCGACGTGCTCCGGCACGTACGGTGGCTGCCGCTGCCCGAGGGGGACTTCGCGGCGGAGGCCACACGCGCGGCCGGGGAGCTGATGGAGCGTCCGCTGGAACGCGGCATTCCGCCGTGGGAGATGTACGTCCTGACTCCGGAGGGCGAGACCACCGGCGGTGCCGGGGAGGACGGCCGGCCCTTCGCCGTCCTGGTGAAGCTGCACCATGCCCTGGCCGACGGGATGCGCGCCGTCACCATCGGCGCGGGCATCTTCGACCAGATCGCCGACGCCCGGTCGGCCGGGACCCACCGGGTGCGCCCGGTGCCGCCCACGTCCTGGCTGCCGGGCCCCTGGCAGGTGGCCGACCAGGCCCTGGCCCGGATCGTGGAGCTGGGCCGGGCGGTCGGCATCGGCGCCTCGGTCGTCCGGGCCAGCAGGCTCGACCCGCGCGGCACTCCCGCGCTCACCGCGGGGTCCAGCGGCACCAGGCGGCTCGCCACCGCCGTGCTGGATCTGGAGGATGTCCAGCGGATCCGCAGAGCGGTGGGCGGTACCCCCAACGACGTCCTGCTGGCGACGGTGGCCGGAGCCCTGCGGCGCTGGATGCTGGCCCGGGGGGACCGGCTGCCCGTCACCCCGCCGCGGGCCCTGGTGCCGGTCTCCCGGCGCAGCCCCGGCGGCCCCCCGGGTACGGGCAACAAACTCTCCGCCTATCTGCTGGCGCTGCCGGTCACCGAGGCCGATCCCCGGGCCCGGCTCGACGCCGTCCACGGGAGCATGGCGCGCAACAAGTCCGGCGGACCGTCGCGCGGAGCCGGCGCGGTCGCCGTACTCGCCGACCAGTTGCCGGCGTTCGCCCACCGGCTCGCCGCGCCGCTGGCCGGCAGCGCGGCCAGAATGCTCTTCGACATCCTCGTGACGAGCGTGCCCCTGCCGCGTTCGACGCTCTCGCTCGGCGGCTGCCCGCTGCGCGAGGTGTATCCGATGGCGCCGCTCGCGCGCGGCCAGTCCCTGGCGGTGGCGCTGTCCACCTACGGCGGGCGGGTGCATGTCGGGCTGGTCGCCGACGGCAAGGCCGTCCCCGACCTCGAACGGCTTGCGCGCGCCATGACCGACGAACTGGAAGAGTTGCTCCGGGTCATCTGATAGATCGGATAGCTTCTGGAGCGGGAACCACAGAGAGCTGCTCCAGAGGTGTTGACGGCACCCAGTCATCCGATGAATATTCGTCGTGATCGGAGACGGTCGACCGACGACGGGCCGGTCGGCCATCGGACGATCCGCGACGCGGCGACCGGCGACAGGGCGGTCGGCGTCGGCACATCGGGAGGCGGCAGCGGTATGCGGCACACCACGCTCGGACGCAGTGCGGTCAGCGTGACCGGACTGTCCTTCGGGGCGGCCGGGATCGGCAATCTCTATACCCCGGTCGGACCCGACCAGGCGGCGGCCGCGGTCGAGGCCGCCTGGGACGCGGGCATCCGCTACTTCGACACCGCGCCGCACTACGGTCTCGGGCTCTCCGAATGGCGGCTCGGCGAGGCGCTGCGCACCAGGAGGCGGAGCGACTACACCCTCTCCACCAAGGTGGGCCGGCTGCTCGAACCCGTACCGGGAGCCGAGACCGTGCCGGTCGGTGACGACCTCGCCAATGGATTCGCCGTACCGGCGACGCACCGCCGTGTCTGGGACTTCAGCGCCGACGGGGTACGCCGCAGCATCGACGAGAGTCTCGGCCGGCTCGGCCTCGACCACATCGACATCGTCTATCTGCACGACCCCGACAGCCATGAGGAAGAAGCCTTCGAGCA
Source organism: Streptomyces sp. NPDC006923 (assembly GCF_040635655.1). Taxonomy (NCBI): domain Bacteria; kingdom Bacillati; phylum Actinomycetota; class Actinomycetes; order Kitasatosporales; family Streptomycetaceae; genus Streptomyces; species Streptomyces sp. NPDC006923. Next base: position 97,120 of record NZ_JBEYIF010000017.1, on the reverse strand, counting down.
GGCGTATCCGGCCCTGGAGCGACTGCGCTCCGAAGGGGTGGTCGGAGCCATCGGCGCCGGTATGAACCAGACCACGATGCTCACCCGCTTCCTCCGGGACACCGACGTCGATGTCGTCCTGTGCGCCGGCCGCTTCACCCTGCTCGACCAGTCGGCCCTCACCGAGCTGCTGCCCGAGGCCGCCGCGCGCGGCAGGAGCGTCGTTGTCGGCGGAGTCTTCAACTCCGGGCTGCTCGCCGACCCGCGCCCCGGCGCGACCTACGACTACGCCGCGGCCCCGCCGGCCCTGCTCGACCGGGCCCTGCGCATGGACGCCGTCGCCCGGCGGTACGACATCCCCCTGCGCGCCGTGGCCCTGCACTACCCCCTGCGCCATCCGGCGGTCGCCGGCGTCCTTGTCGGCACCCGGTCGGCGGCGGAGGTGACGGACGCCGCCGCGCAGGCCGCGCGTACCGTCCCCGAGGACCTGTGGGCCGAACTGCGCGACGAAGGACTGCTGGCCGAGGACGGGACCCTGTCATGAGAGTCGCTCTGCACACCAAGGTCCGCGCCGACCGCGTCGGGGAGTACGAGGCCGCGCACCGCGAGGTGCCGCCCGCGCTCACCGCCGCGATCCGCGCGGCGGGGGCCACCTCCTGGACCATCTGGCGCAGCGGCACGGACCTCTTCCATCTGCTGGAGTGCGAGGACTACGGGCGCCTCCTGGCCGAACTGGACCAGCTCCCGGTCAATGTCGCCTGGCAGGCCAGGATGGCCGAGCTGCTCGATGTCGTGCACGACTACTCCACGGGCGGCGCCGGTGCCGGACTGCCCGTCGTCTGGGAGCTCTGACGCCTGATGACACAGCCGCCCGTCGTCGACGCCCACCACCACATCTGGGATCTGTCCGTGCGCGACCAGGGCTGGATCACCGGCCCCGCGATGGCGCCCATCCGCCGGAACTTCACCCTGGAGGATCTGGAGGACGAGGCGCGCGCCGCCGGGGTGACGGCCACCGTCCTCGTCCAGACCGTCGACGTGCCCGGGGAGACCCCGGAGTTCCTCACCGCCGCCGACGGCAGCGATCTTGTCGCGGGCGTCGTCGGCTGGACCGATCTCACCGCGCCCGGCGTGGCGGACACCCTCGCCGAGCTGCGCGGGCTGCCCGGCGGCGACAAGCTCGTGGGCATCCGCCACCAGGTGCAGGGCGAGCCCGACCCGGAGTGGCTGCTCCGCCCCGAGGTACGCCGCGGCCTCGCGGCGGTCGCCGCCGAGGGCCTGGTGTACGACCTGATCGTCAAGGACCATCAGTTGCCCGCCGCGGCCGAGGCGGCGAGGCTGCTGCCGGAACTGACCTTTGTCCTCGACCATCTCGGCAAGCCCCCGATCGCCGCGGGCGGGATGGAGCCCTGGGCCACGGACCTCAGGACCCTCGCCGCCCGGCCCAACACCGTGTGCAAGCTCTCCGGGATGGTCACGGAGGCGGCCTGGGACTCCTGGACGGCCAACGGGCTGCGCCCGTACGCCGGCACCGTGCTCGAAGCCTTCGGGCCCGACCGGCTGATGTTCGGTTCCGACTGGCCCGTGTGCCGGCTGGCCGCCACCTACGGGGAGGTGCTCGACGCGGCCCGCACCGTGACCGACGGACTGAGCGGGGCCGAGCGGGACGCGGTCTTCGCCGGTACCGCACGGCGCGTCTACGCCCTCTGAACGGCGCCGGCCCGCTTCCTACGCCTGATGCGCCGGGTCCTCGCCGTCGCCCTGGAGGAACGCCTGCCGCACCTTGTCGGGAAAGGGGTCCATGCCCAGCAGGGCGGTGACCGAGCCGGTCGCCAGCGCATGCCAGGTGCCGGCCCGGCGCAGCATCGCGTGGTCGCCGCCGGCGAGCAGTACGGCACAGGCTTCGGCGCCCGCTTCCCGGGCGCGCGCGGCCAGTTCGACACTGCCGCGCGGATCGGTCACCCGGTCGCCGGTGCCGTGCAGAAGCACCGCCCTGCGGCCGGCGAGCTGTTCCACCGGCTCGCCCCTGGGACACCAGGGCGCGAGCCCCACCACACCGCTGATCAGATCGTGTCCGGCGACCGCCAGCGCCGCGCGGCCGCCCATCGAATGCCCCACGAGGACCACCGGCACCGACCCGGCCAGCTCCTCCAGCTCGTCGAGCGCCCGGCGCGCGTCCCGGGCCGCGTCGGCGCGGCTGCCGTTCCAGCCCCGGTGCCGGTAGCGCACCCGGCCCACCACCACGTCGTATCCGTCGGTGGCCCGGAGCACCGCGCGGATGAACGGCCGCATCCGCGCGGCCGGAAGATTCAGCGAACTCGGCGGCTCCTCGCTCTCCGAGCGCCCGCCGTGCAGCAGCAGAACGGCCGCGCGGGGCCGTGCGGCTGTCCGGTCGAGGATCAGAGCGGGCTGGACGACGGCGCGGCGATCGCGTACGGGCACCTGGGGCCCCTTTCTTCCGATTTCTTCCGACGGTGCGGGGCAGCGGCCCCGCACACCTCTGGCGGACGACTCGTGGCCGCGGCGGCCGCGGCGGCTCGTCCGGCTCAGCGACTCACCGTATGCGCCGGACCGCCGTATGCGCCGGATCACCCGCCGCACCGGCCCACCGGGCAGTTGTACGGGCCCTGCGGCACGCTGGACGCATGCCGGAAGTACCCGAAGTCGAAGCGCTGCGAGAATTCCTCGACGGCCAGCTCGTGGGCAAGGAGATCGTCCGGGTCCTGCCCCTCACGATCAATGTCCTCAAGACCTATGATCCGCCGCTCTCCGCCCTGGAGGGCGCCACGGTCACCGCCATCGCCCGGCACGGCAAGTACCTGGACATCGTCGCGGGCGACGCGGGACTCCATCTCGCGATCCATCTCGCCCGTGCGGGCTGGCTGCGCTGGAAGGACTCGTTCCCGGCGGAACCGCCACGGCCGGGCAAAGGACCGCTCGCCCTCAGGGTCGTCCTCGGCGGGGGAGACGGATTCGATCTCACCGAGGCGGGCACCACCAAACGGCTGGCCGTCCATCTCGTACGCGACCCGGCGGACGTCCCCGGCATCGCCCGGCTCGGCCCCGATCCGCTCGACGAATCCTTCGGCCGGGACACCTTCGCCCGGCTGCTCGCGGGAGAGCGACGGCAGATCAAGGGTGCCCTGCGGGACCAGAGCCTGATCGCGGGAATCGGCAACGCCTACAGCGACGAGATTTTGCACGCCGCCAAGATGTCGCCGTTCAAGCCGGTGAAGAACCTCTCCGAGGACGAGATCACCGTCCTGTACGAGGTGATGCGCTCCACTCTGCGGGAGGCCGTCGAGCGCTCGCGCGGCGTGGCCGCCGGGCGGCTCAAGGCGGAGAAGAAGAGCGGACTGCGGGTGCACGGCCGGGCCGGTGAGGCATGCCCGGTCTGCGGCGACACCATCAGAGAGGTCTCCTTCAGCGACTCGTCGCTCCAGTACTGCCCCACCTGCCAGACGGGCGGGAAACCGCTCGCCGACCGCAGGATGTCCCGGCTTCTCAAGTAGCGGGCCGCCACCGGCACGAGACCCGGCCCCGCGCCGGTCCTCACGGTCAGGCGGTCATGAGCCGATGGTCATCAGCCGCCGTCCGTCGGCGGTCCGTACCTCGAAGTGGTCGATCTCGTCCGGCCGCAGCGCCGCGCCGCCGCCGGTGATCAGCGGTCCGGCCTGCCCCGCCCGCGCCGCCCAGGTGGTCACGGTCTCCCGCGACCCGTCCAGCCCCACCGCGATCAGGGCGCACACCCCCGAGGCGGCCGGCCGGACCAGCTCCAGCCCGACGTCCGTCCCCCAGGTCTTCTCCGCGGCCGTCACCACGGCCGCGCCGTCCGTCGCCGTCCAGCGGGTGGCCCCGGACACCGGACCCGGCCGGGGGTCTGCGGCCAGTACGGCGAGCGGACCGCCCGCCACAAGCACCGCCGCCGCGGCCACCAGCGCGAGCCGTCTCCTGCGGCCGGCCCGCCGCCCGGCGGACGTACGGTCGAGCATCCCGGCCAGCAGCCCCGGGCCCGCCGCCGCGAACGGCGACACCTCCTCGGGGGTCTGCCGCGCGTACTCGTCGAGCTGGCTCTTCACCCGTCCGAAGTCCGCGAGCAGCAGCGCGCACCGCGCGCAGTCCATGAGGTGATCCTCGAAGCGGAACGCGTCCGCGGCGTCGAGCACGCCCAGCGCGTAGGCGCCGGCACTGCGATGGAGGTCCAAGGTCCGCATGGTGTCTGGTACGCGGCGGAACGCCGAATCACTCAAGTCCGCCGGGTCCTGGCCCACCCGGGCGGCGCGGCCGGTGGACGGCGGGACTTCTCATACCCGTACCAGCGCCTACACTCCGGCGTCATGCTGCGTGTACTGGCCGTGGACGACGAGGAACCGGCCCTCGAAGAGCTGCTGTATCTGCTCAGGGCCGACCCGCGGATCCGCGCCGCCGAGGGCGCCACCAGCGCCACGGAGGCGCTGCGCCGCATCGGCGCCGCGCTCGACGCGGGCGCCGACGACGCCGCCGCCGTCGATGTCGTCTTCCTCGACATCCATATGGCCGGGCTGACGGGACTCGATGTCGCCAGACTGCTCGCGGGCTTCGCGGCACCCCCGCTGATCGTCTTTGTCACCGCGCACGAGGACTTCGCCGTGCGGGCCTTCGATCTGAAGGCCGTCGACTATGTCCTCAAACCCGTCCGCAGGGAGCGGCTCGCCGAGGCGGTCCGCCGGGTCGCCGAACTGGTGGGCCGCGGGCCCGCGCCGGCCCCCGCGTCCGATCAGATCCCCGTCGAACTCGGCGGTGTCATCCGCTTTGTCGCCGTCGACGACATCGCGTACGCCGAGGCGCAGGGCGACTACGCGCGGCTGCACACCGGCACCGGCAGCCATCTCGTACGGATCCCCCTCACCACCCTGGAGGAGCGCTGGCGGACCCGCGGCTTCGTCCGTATCCACCGCCGCCATCTTGTCTCCCTGGCCCGGATCGACGAACTGCGGCTGGACGCGGGCGCCATGACGGTGCGCGTCGGCGCGGCCGAGCTGGCCGTCAGCCGGCGTCACGCCCGTGCGCTGCGGGATCTGCTGATGCGGCAGGCCGGGCGCTGACCAGGCCCTTCCCGAGGGAACGCCGGGCTGCGTACACTCCGGGCCCTGGGGCGTGTCGCGCGAGCGGCGCCGTCCGTCCGTAGGACGGGAGCGCGCGCCGGCCCGGCGGGGGAGGAGACAACATGACGGGGGAGCCCGCACGCGGCCCCGCGCCGCGGCGCGAGATCGTCGTCGGCGAGCCCCGCCGCGTCCGTCCGCTGCCCCGCTACCGCGCCCAGGCCGAGATCGACGAACAGACCGCGCTCGGTGACGCGTATGTGCGTTCCCTGATGCGCAGTCAGCTCCGGGCGGGGCTCTCGGCGTTCGGGGTCCTCACGCTGGTCGTCGGCACCCTGCCGCTCGCCTTCGCGACACTGCGCGACGCGACCGCGGTGTGGGTCGTGCTCGGCTTCGCCGCCTATCCGCTGCTGACGCTCCTCGCCTGGTGGTACGTACGGCGCGCGGAACGCAACGAGCGCGACTTCGCGCGGCTGGTGAAGGGCCGGCCCCTTCCGTGAGCCAGAGCTTCACGGTGACGGCGGTCACCGCCGTCGTGGTCGCCACCATTCTCGTCGGCGGCTTCGGCCTGCGGATATCCCGTACCACGTCGGACTTCTACGTCGCCTCGCGCACGGTGAGGCCCGCCCTCAACGCCGCCGCGATCAGCGGCGAATACCTGTCCGCCGCGTCCTTCCTCGGCGTCGCGGGGCTGGTGCTGCTGCACGGACCCGACATGCTCTGGTACCCGGTCGGCTACACCGCCGGCTATCTGGTGCTGCTGGTCTTCGTCGCCGCCCCGCTGCGCCGTTCCGGCGCCTACACCCTGCCCGACTTCGCCGAGGGCCGGCTCGAATCCCGCCCGGTGCGCCGGCTGGTGAGCGTGTTCGTGGTCGGTGCGGGCTGGCTCTATCTGGTGCCCCAACTTCAGGGCGCGGGGCTGACGTTGAAGATCCTGACCGGGGCTCCGGACTGGCTGGGCGGGGTGCTTGTCGCGCTGGTCGTGGTGGTCGCGGTCGCGGCGGGCGGGATGCGCAGCATCACCTTCGTCCAGGCATTCCAGTACTGGCTCAAGCTCACCGCGCTGCTCGTCCCCGCGGTGTTCCTGCTGTTCGCCTGGCAGAACGACGGACGGCCGGCCGTCGATCTCGATCTGACGGCCGCCGTCGTGGGCCGCGCCGATCATCCCCTGTACGCGACCTACGGGCTCATCGTGGCGACCTTCCTCGGCACCATGGGCCTGCCCCATGTCGTGGTGCGCTTCTACACCAGCCCCAACGGCGGGGCCGCCCGCCGCACCACGGTCATCGTGCTGGCGCTGATCGGCGCCTTCTATCTGCTGCCGCCCGTGTACGGCGCGCTGGGCGCTCTGTACGTACCGGAACTCCCGCACGGCACCGACGCGGACGCCGCCGTCCTGCTGCTGCCGGAGCGGGCGGTCGGGGGAGTGGCCGGGGAACTGCTTGGCGCGCTGGTCGCGGGCGGGGCCTTCGCCGCCTTCCTCTCCACCGCCTCCGGGCTGACCATGGCGGTCGCGGGCGTGCTCACCCAGGACGTCCTCCCGTCGCGCGGCGTACGGCACTTCCGGCTGGCCACCCCGCTCGCCATGGCCGTACCGCTCGGCGGCTCACTGCTGGTCAGCGGGATGCCCGTGGCCGACTCCGTGGGCATGGCCTTCGCGGTCTCCGCCTCGTCGTTCTGCCCGCTGCTGGTGCTGGGGATCTGGTGGCGGCGGCTCACTCCGCCGGGCGCGGTCGCCGGGCTGCTGCTCGGCGGCGGTCTCGCGTTCGTGGCCACGGTGGTCACGGTGAGCGGGGCCGTACGGTCCGGCTGGCCGCACGCGCTGCTCGCCTGGCCCGCCGTCTGGTCCGTCCCTGTCGGCTTTCTCGCCATGATCCTGGTGTCCCTGGCCACCCGGAGCCGGATACCGCCCGGCACCAACGCCGCCATGACCCGGTTCCACCTGCCGGAGGCCCTGATGTCCGGCGCACGCGGTGGTACGGGCGGCACGGGAGGCACGCGATGAGCGGAGCGGCTCTCGCCGCGCTGATCGCGCTGGGCCCGCTGCTGCTCGCCGGCGGCTTTCTGCTCGGCCGCCGTACGGCGCGCCCGGAGCGGACCAGCGATGTCGGCACCCCCGTGGAGCACGCCACCTTCGAGACCCTGCACACCGCCTCACTCGCCACCCCGCCACTGCGGGCCGGCCTCACCGAGGAGAGCGCGCGCAAGGCGGCCCGCCGGCTGCGCTCCCTGCTCGGCACCGACGCGCTCTGCCTCACCGACCGGGAGCGGGTGCTCGCCTGGGACGGCCCCGGCGAGCACCACGGCACCCAGGTGATGGACCAGGTCGACGGGGTGCTGAGCAGCGGTCGTGGCACGGCGTTCGCCGGCGGCTGCGACGATCTCGACTGTTCGCTGCGCTGGGGTGTCGCGGCCCCGCTGACCGTCGACAACCGCGTCCTCGGCACTCTGGTCGCCTACGCGCCGCGCGACTCGGCGGTACTGGCGAGGGCGGCCGGCGAGGTCGCCCGCTGGGTCTCCGTACAGCTTGAGCTGGCCGAGCTGGACCGGTCCCGCACCCGGCTGATCGAGGCGGAGATCAAGGCGCTGCGCGCTCAGATCTCCCCGCACTTCATCTTCAACTCCCTCGCGGCCATCGCCTCGTTCGTCCGCACGGATCCCGTCCGGGCCCGGGAACTCCTGCTGGAGTTCGCCGACTTCACCCGCTACTCGTTCCGCAGCCACGGCGACTTCACCACCCTCGCCGACGAACTGCACTCCATCGACCAGTATCTGGCCCTGGTACGTGCGCGCTTCGGCGAGCGGCTGTCGGTCACCCTTCAGGTCGCGCCGGAGGTCCTGCCGGTCGCCATGCCGTTCCTGTGTCTGCAACCGCTCGTGGAGAACGCCGTCAAGCACGGTCTCGAAGGGGCCGCCGCCACCAGCCGCATCACCATCAGCGCGCTGGACGCCGGCTCCGAGGCCGAGGTGGTGATCGAGGACGACGGGGTCGGTATGGACCCGGATGTGCTGCGCCGGATCCTGCGCGGCGAGGGCGGCGCGTCCACCGGAATCGGCCTGCTGAATGTGGACGAACGGCTGAGGCAGGTCTACGGCGACGACTACGGCCTGGTCATCGAGACGGGCGTCGGGGCGGGGATGAAGGTCACGGTCCGGATCCCCAAGTACCGCGCGGGGGTGCACGGCACCTGAGTCCCGGCCCCGGAGCGGGGACGGTCTACGCGCGTTGGGGCGCGCGCGGGAGGCGGATCAGAACAGATGGATCGCGAGATGGCCCAGGGGCAGGCCGAGTTGCCAGGCCGGGGTCCACACCTGCGGGCCCTCCTCCTCGGCGACGGTGTACGTGACGTCGCCCCCCGGGCCCATGGCACTGAGATCGGGTGCCAGCAGCTCCGTCTCCTCCAGCCATCTCCACGCGGCGCCGGCCAGCGCCAGATCCGGATCGCGGGACCCGGAGCGGGATTCGAAGGCCGTCGCCTCCAGCCGGTCGAGCCGCCCGCAGACCCAGTCCCGCCAGCACGGCGCGTACGCGGTGAGCGAGCGCCACTCCTCCATCCGGGTCACCAGCCCTGTACCGTCCCCCGATCCGTCGGAAAGGAAGATGGTCAAGGCCAGCGCGCCCCGGCCGGCCCGGTATTCGAGCGTCGCCGGCGGCATCAGATCGCCGGTGCGCAGCAGTTCGTCGGCGATGTACTCGGCGTACATCCAAGCCATCGGCACCATGAGGCCGCCGCCACCGGCCCCCTCGGTACATTCCGGACGCATCGCTTTCCGCCTTCCTTCCCGTCCCCGAAGTCTGCTCCAGGGAGCATTGAACCGGCGGCGGCCGCCTCGCGTGGCCAGAAGAGCAGGATCGGGCGGCGGAGAGGAGCGGATTGTGACGGGTGGGGCCGAGGGGGACGCGGCGGGTGGCGGAGCGGGTGATTCCGGCCCGCATGTGCGCTCTTTCCTCGGCGCCTATGTGCTGGGAGCGCTCGCGCCCGAGGAGGACCGGCGGGTGGCGGATCATCTCGGCCGCTGCGACGCGTGCGGCGCCGCCTATCTGGAGGTGGCGGACGCGTCGTCGCTGCTCGCGCTCTTCGACGAGGACGACCTGCTGTAGCCGGGCAGTGAGCGGCCCAGAGCGCGCAGGGCGTAGTACGAACGCGACTTGACGGTGCCGGGCGGAATCCCCAGCACCTGCGCCGTCTCGCGCACGCTCAGCCCGCGGAAGTAGATCTGGACGAGGACCGCCCGGTGTTCGCGGCTCAGGGCCTTCACCGCCGTCCGTATGTCGAGCGCCGCGACCGTGTTCTCGGTGTGGTCCTCCGGGTCGGGCGTGGCGGCGAGGATGACATCGCTGACCTCCGGAGGCCGTGCCAGCCGGGACCTGCGGGCGTCGATCGCCAGCCGGCGGCCGACCGTGAAGAGCCAGGGCCGCATGGATTCGAAGGGCCCGTCGAACGCCTCGGGGTGCTGCCAGGCCCGTACCAGGGTCTCCTGGAGCAGATCCTCGGCGCGCTGCCGGTCGCCGTAGGTCAGGCCCAGCAGGAAGTGCAGCAGGGCGGGGCCGTGGTCGCGCTGAAGCTCCGTCAGCGCCCGCTCGTCGGCGGTCCCCGTGGCCGTGGCGGTGGTCATCGTGAACGCCCTTTCTCGGCGTGGTCGCTGTCGCGCGGAAGTCGTCGCCGCCTGGCGTATCCGAACGCATCACGCCGCCCGGGGACAGGCGGCGCACAGAGGTGTGCGACGAGCGGTCGCTCACTGCGGCGAGCGGTGCGGTGAACGGTCCCGGCGGAGGCGTTCGGGTTGATTCGGGCGTTTTGTCAAGCGAGTTCCTTGACATCCGCTTATCGGACTATATGGATTCATTGCATTGATGTCCCCGGAAAACGGAGCCTGGCCGATGACAAAGCGCATGCGACAGGGAGCGGTGGCCGCTGCGGCGCTGCTCCTCGGAACCGCGGCAGCCTGCGGCGGGCAGGACACCTCCGGCCGGCCGTCGCACCACGGCTCCGCCGGGGCCGGCGGGCCGGCGGCGCAGCGCGGCTTCACACTCGTCGCCTCGGGCGATGTCCTGCCGCACGACTCCGTCATCAGCCAGGCGAACGAGGACGCGGACGGCGAAGGCCACGACTTCGGGCCGATGCTCGCCGATGTGAAGCCGGTGGTGTCCGGCGCCGATGTGGCGATCTGTCACATGGAGACCGTCTACGCCGCCGACGGTGAGCCCTACACGGGCTATCCGGCCTTCACCTCACCGCCCGAGATCGCCCAGGGGCTCCGCGCCACTGGCTACGACGCGTGTTCCACCGCCTCGAACCACGCGCTCGACGACGGCGCCGACGGTGTACGCCGTACCCTCGACGCCTTCGACAAGGCGGGCGTCAAGCACGCGGGCTCGGCCCGGTCGGCCGCCGAGGCGGCCCGCCCGGCCCTGCTGACGGCGGGCGGCGCCAAGATCGCCCAGCTCGCCTACACCTATGGCACCAACGGGTTCCCGATGCCCGACGGACAGCCCTGGGCGGTCGGTCTCATCAATGAGCGGAAGATCGTCGCCGATGCCCGGGCCGCCCGGCGGGCCGGCGCGGATGTCGTCGTGGTCAGCCTGCACTGGGGCACCGAGTGGGAGACCGACCCCGACGAGGACCAGATCGGCCTCGGCAAGAAGCTCACCGCCTCCCGTACCGGCGGCCGTCCCGACATCGATCTGATCCTGGGCACCCATGCTCATGTCCCGCAGCCGTACGAGAAGGTCAACGGCACCTGGATCATCTACGGCATGGGCGACCAGATCGCCGGCACGATGTTCAACGACTCGGGCGCCTTCGACCCGCGGGGCAACTACGGCTCGATCGGGCGGTTCACCTTCGCGCCGCCGGCCGCGAAGGGGCAGCGCTGGCAGGTGAGGAAGGCGGAGTTCATCCCGCAGATGATGGACCTCGACGCCGGACGTGTGGTCAATCTGCCGCGGGCCGTCCGTGAGTCGCCCGACCGGGACGACTACCGCGAGGTCCAGTCGGAGATCAGCGAGGCGGTCCTGGACCGGGGCGCCGCCGCCGACGGCCTCACGATGGGCCGCTGACGGCCTTCCCCGGCGCCCGGGGCCCGTGCGAGGACCGCGAGCACTCCCGGGCGCTCCGAGCGCCCTACGGGACGACCGTCACCGGCCAGCGGCCGGCCTTCACCAGCCGGACCGCCACCGAGCCGACGATCCGGTGACCCGCCGACTCCGAGGCGCCGACGACCACGGCGTCCGCCTTGAGTTCGTCGGCCGCGGTGACCAGTCCGCTGTACGGATCGCCGTGGAACGTGTGGAACTCCCAGCGGACGTCCCAGACCCCTCTGGCCTGCTCGGTGGCCGAGCGGATCTCCTCGATCAGCCCCTCGGCGATCGCCCCGGTCGTCTCCGCGACCGGGGCGCCGAGGACGGCGCCCGACGCCAGCACGGGCTGCACATAGACGAGGGCGAGCAGCGCGTTCTGCCGCCGGGCGAGACCGGCGGCGTACGCGGCCGCGCGGAACGAGGACTGCGATCCGTCCACGCCGGCGACGATCACCTTGGGGCCGTCGGTGCCGCGTTCGAATTTGGTTGGCTGCTCAGTCACGGCAGGCAGGCTATCCGCTCCGGGTGAGCGCTCCGTCGGCGGTGCTCCCGCGCGCTGATCACGAGTGCCGGAGTGGTGGGGGAGCGGGCCGGTATGTCGTGGGACCCCGGTGACCCACGCGACGGCGCGTCCCGTTCGCTGGGCCCCACGGCCCCACCGCCCCCGTCGGCCGGCGGCGTTCGGCCATCGGCCATTCGTGAGAGACTGCCGCCCGTCAACCGGGGCCGGGAGCCGCAACTGCTGGTCCCATCGGGTGCTTTCACCCGGATAACCGGTGTTGCTGAGCGGCACGGACCATCCGCCGTGCGAGCCATTGGTCATGAAAAAGGATCAGATGATTCCGGGGCGCCGTGCCGTCTTGCGGATTGCCGCTTGTCTGGGCGTCGCTGTCACCACGCGGATGCTGACCGCGGGACACGCGGAGGCGCCCGGCCGGCCGGCGACCCCCCTCCCGACAGCGGGGCCGAAGGCGGCGGGACCGAAGGCGAGCGCGCCGCTCAAACCCTCCTCGTACCGGCTGCAACCCATGATGGAGGGGGGCGCGCCCCGTTACAGCAGGCCCGCGCTCCAGGTACGCAAGGAGCCCCTCCTGGAACTGCCGGAACTGGGCCGTTCCATGGTGCTGACCTTCGACGACGGACCCGACCCCCGCTACACCCCGGACATCCTGCGCACACTGCGGCAGTACGACGTGCGCGCGATGTTCTTCGTCTGCGGCGAGATGGTCGAGGAATACCCGGACCTGACGCGCGAGATCGCCGACGACGGGCATCTCGTCTGCAATCACACCTGGTCGCACCCGCTGATGCCGAGCCTTCCTCCGTCCGGGATCCGCTCGCAGCTCGTCCGGACCAGTGACGAGATCGAGAAGGCGGTCGGTACGCCACCGCTCTGGTACCGCGCGCCCTACGGCGCCTGGAACCGGCACCTCTTCGAGATCGGCGCCAAGCTGGGGATGGAGCCGCTGGCCTGGACCGTCGACAGCCTGGACTGGACGGCCCCCGGCACCGACAAGATCGTCAGCGGGATCCTGGACGGCGCGGGGCCGGGGGTCGTCGTCCTGTCGCACGACGCGGGCGGCAACCGCTCGCAGAGCGTGGCGGCCTTGCGCCGCTATCTGCCCTGGCTGCTGGACGAGGGCTACCGCATCGCCGTGCCGTACCGATGAGCCGTACGGCCGTCGGCCCGGATGGTCAGTGGGTGCTGACCATCCGGGCGAAGACGACCACATTGCCGTCGTAACCGTTCGCCTTCGAGTAACCACCGCCACAGGTGATCACCCGCAGCTCGGCGTGGCCGGTGTCGCCGTAGACGCGGGCGCCGGGGAAGTCGTTCTTGGCGAAGACCTCGACCCCGTAGACCTCGAACACCGCGACCCGGTTGTCGTAGCGGGTCACTTCGACGTGCTGTCCCTTCTGCAGCGAACCGAGCCCGTAGAAGACGGCCGGGCCCGCGTGGTTGTCGACATGGCCGACCACCACCGACGTGCCCCGCTGGCCGGGCGCGACGCCGTTCTGGTACCAGCCGGCCAGATTGGGGTCCTGCGGCGGCGGAGCCGCGATCCAGCCGTCCTGGTCCAGCCCCACGTCCACCACCGGGGCGTCGACCTTGATCGCGGGAATCCGCAAGCGGGCCATCGGGGCGTAGGGCAGCGGTTTGACGATCGCGACATCCGTGGCGATCGCCGCCGGATCGGGCCGGCCGTCCAGCGCCGCCGCCGAAGCGGGCTGCGGCGGTCCCAGCGGTACGTCCACCCCGTTCCGCATCATCGCGAGGCCGGTGAGCATGACGAGAGCCAGAATGCCCCAGGGGGAGCGTTTCCTCGACTCCGGGCCGCCGTGGTACGGGCCCATGGTTCTCCCTTCGTGGGCGCCTGCTGGCACGCTAAGCGCACCGTGCCGTGGCGGCGATCACTGGAGTGCGAATGGGTGGTGGCGCCCGGTGGCGATGGTCCATCCGAGTAATCGGCATATAAAAATTTCTGACGGTCCGTGACCTGCGGCTCCACCGGACGTGAGCGCCTCCGAACGGCGTGTCGCCTCACCGGGGTGGACCAGTGCCGAAGTGCGGAGAATGATCATCCCGGTGAGGGTTCGTGATGGAGGGCGTACTCGTCGAATCTCCCGGAGCACCGCTTTGGGGCGCCTTCCTCTGGAGGTTCAACGATGCGTGCTTCACGCGCTCTCGCGGTGTCCGCGACCGCCTGCGCGGCCCTGGCGCTCGCCGCTCCGTCAGCCGGCGCCAACAGCGGCCCGTCCAATGTCACCGTCAACCCGTTCTCGGTCCACCAGGGCGGCACGATCGAGATCACGGCCCAGGGCTGCGCCCGCGGGGGCACCGTCACGTCCAACGCCTTTCCGAGGGCGGATCTGTCGGTGAATTCGACCGGGCTCTCCAGGGCCACGGCCCGGATCCGCGACAACGCCACCCCCGGCCGCTACAACCTGGCCGTCCGGTGCAACGACGACAACCGCGTGGTGACCCACCAGTTCGAGGTGCTCGCCGGACTGGGCGCGCTGGGCGGTCTCGGCGGATCGGTCGGTCCCAGTTCGACGGAGATGGCGATCGGCTCCGCACTGGTCGCCTCGGCGGCCGTCGGCGGTTCGCTGTTTGTCGCCCGCCGTCGCCGGCTGAGTGGTGCGAGGGTCTGACCGGCCGAACCTCCCGGTCGGCCCTCCGGGGGCGTGGAAACGCCCCGACCACCCGTCACCCCGAGTCCTGACAGCGGACTTGGGGCGACGGGCGTGTCGTGTGCCGTACGGCCGGGTGGGCGGCTGCCCGGCCGTACGGCGGGGGTCAGTGCCGGCGGCCGTACACACGGCGGCGTACGACGAAGACGGTGCCGACGGCGGCCATCAGCACCAGGGCGGTGCCGGCGGCGATCTCGGTCGTGTTCATCTCTCCGGCGCTGCCGCCGATCCCGCCCTGGACGCCGCCGGGTGGGACGGTGGCGGCGCCGACCGCGGGCACGGCCGCGGCGGGGTCGGCGGCCGTGGTCGTCCCGGCCGGGGCGGGGACGGCGGTCCCGTTGGCCGTCGTGCTGGGCGTGGCGACCGGAGCACGGGTGGTCCTCGCGATGCTGAGGTTGGTCGTGCCCGACACACCATTGCAGGTGAAGGTCACCTGGTACTTCGCACCGGGTTTGGCGTCCCAGTCGACGGTGGCTGCGGCGGTCCTGCCGGACGGAATGATGACGGTGTCGAAGACACCGGAGGTGGCGATGGCGGGCGTACTGCACTTGGTGACGGCCAGGGTCACCTTGCCCCCGGCCATGACCGTGGTGGGGGAGACGGTGTAGCCGAACGGGGTCGTGCTGGCGTTGACCGTGGCCGCGGAGTCGGGTGCGGTCGTTGCGAGTGCGGCCACTCCCAGCAGAGCGGCGGATGCGACACGTATCGCGCGCATGGTCAGTCCTCCGGTCCCCGAGGAGCAGTTGCGGAGCCTTTGTCCGCACATGGCAGGGAATGCACCTCGTGCCGGAAACATTAGAAGCGCTTTACCACATCCGCGATCGGTGGCGGGCGAATGGGGCAGGGGTGTCGCCCGACTGGCGGACGCCCACCCGCCCACCCGCCCACGCCGCGGTGGACTCCCAGGCCCCGGAGGCATGTGAAGGCCCTGCCGCTCACGCGGCAGGGCCGGCCCCCGGGATCCTCACGAGTCGATCTGCGGGAACAGATTCAGGAAGGGGCCCGCCGTCGCGGAGATGCCGCGGCCGTACGGGGCGTCGAAGTCCCAGATGAGGAAGAGGAGGAAGGCGATCAGGACACTGAAGAGCCCCGCCAGCAGCAGTTCGCGGAACGTACGGCGGATCTGCAGGACGAAGATCAGTCCCACCGTGACCACCGCGCCGATGATGAGGCCGAACCAGACGACCCCGGGCATGGTGGCTCCCGCGCTCTCCCCTCGGGCGCCCCTGGCGTCGTCGGCGACCGCCACCTGGTCGAGGAGCGGCTGATACGCCTGGCCCTCCAGATCCGTCCGGGGCGCGTACTGGGTCACCTCGCGGCGGAGCTCGTCGAACAGCTCGGTGCCCTTGGCGCTGAGGGTCTCGTGCTCGGACATGTGCGGCCACTCGGTGTCGACGACATACGACACATAGGCGTCGACGTCGTCGCGGATCCGCTCACGGACATCGGCGGGATACACCTGGACCCGCTGCTGGATCTCGTGCAGGGCCTGGGCCTCCTGGCGTACGGATTCCTGGGCCGAGCCGCGGGCCTCCCAGACGCCGGCGATCGCCAGGCCCAGCACGATCGCGTAGATCACCCCGATCATCATCGTCATGTAGTCCATGACATCGGGGGTCTCGGTGGGGTCGTCGTCCTCCCCGACACGGCGGTTGTTGATGACGACGATGGTCAGGACGACGATGCAGGCGGCGGCCATCGCGATGCTCAGAACGAGCCATTCCGACATGGAGTCTCCGTGGATCAGCGGGAGCGGGGGCGCAGCACGGCTACGGCGAGCACGGCCGGGGCCGTGATCACCAGCATCAGCAGGACGGGGGACGGGCCGCCCCGGGGCTGCTGACGCGGCGCCCTGCGATAGGCGGGCAGGGCGACGGCGGACGGCGTGGGCCGGACGGTCGGGGTCGGTGACGGCCTGGTCGGCGTCGGGGTCGGAGTCGGCGAGGGCCTGACGGCGGGGGCGGGCGGTGGCGGCGGGCGAGGCGCCGGAGGCGGCTCGGGGGCGACACGCGGCGGTGGCGGCGGGTCGGGCTCGGCGGACGGCGGCGGTGGTGGCTCGGGCGGCGCCGGTGGCTCGGGTAATGGCGGTGGCTCGGGTGATGGCGGCGGCGGTGGAGGTGGTGGTGGAGGTGTTGGAGGTGGCGGCTCCGGCGGAGGCGGCGGGGTGGGGATCGGCGGTGGCGGCGGTGGCGGTGGTGGTGGCGGGCAGTCGCCGATGCCCGCCACCGCCCATGCCGAACCGCCGGGGCCGAGCGACGCGTAGGCGCAGCTGTCGGCCCGGGCGGGCGCGGCGGCGGCCGACAGAGAGATGAGTGCGGCGGCTGCCAACAGCCGTCCGACGAGCGATCCGTACACGGGCAGGAGCTTGTTCTTCCTCTGGCGTTGGCACGCCAGAAATCATTCAAATTCCCTCTGATGGGCGGAATTTGGCGACCGCAGGTTTGGGCGCGGGAATTTTTTTCAGCCGCGTTGAACACAATGCCGCCCCCGGCCCGTACTTAGGGCCATGAGCAGCGCACCCCGGCGCCTCAACCAGCCCCATGAACAGCAGGAGTGGACATGAACACCTGGCGGAACGCCTCGCTCGCGGTCACCGCGGTGGCCGTGCTGTCCCTGACGACGGCGTGCGGTCAGGAGCAGGGCACCAATACCAACGGCCAGTCGGTCGGCGCGGCCGCACCGGCCGCCCAGCCGGCCGACGGCGGCTACGGCGCCGACAGCGGTTACGGCTCCGGTACGGACGCCGCGGCGGCCAAGCCGGCCGGTCAACTCGCCGTGTGGGACAGCAAGAAGCTCGGCGAAGTCGTCACGGACAGTGAGGGCTTCACGCTCTACCGTTTCGACAAGGACACGGCGAACCCGCCCACGTCGAACTGCGCGGGTGAGTGCGCCACCGCCTGGCCCATCGTCTCCGCGGACGACGCCGAGGCGGCGCCCGGCACCGACCCCGCACTCCTCGGCGAGGTCACCCGGAGTGACGGCACCAAGCAGCTCACCATCGCCGGCTGGCCGATGTACCGGTACGCCAAGGACACCAGCCCCGGTGACGCCAACGGCCAGGGCGTGGGCGGCACCTGGTTCGCCGCGGCCCCCGACGGGAAGAAGGCGGCCCCGGCCTCCGCGACCGAGGTGACCGCCGGAGACCTGCCGGGGCTGTCGGTCCGCAAGGACCCCAAGCTCGGCGACATCGTGGTGGATTCGCGCGGAATGACGGTCTACCGGTTCAAGAAGGACTCCGCCTGGCCGATGAAGTCGGCCTGCACCGGCGCTTGCCTTGAGAAGTGGCCGGTTGTCGCCCCCGTCGACAAAAATGACACCGAAGGGATCATCAAGAAGGGCTTCGTGACCTTCGACAGGCCCGACGGAATCAAGCAGCAGAGCGTCGACTGCTGGCCCATCTACACCTTCAGCGGCGACACAAAGCCGGGCGACACCAATGGTCAGGACGTTGGCGGCACCTGGTTCGCGGTTTCTCCGAATGCCAAGTTGGTGGGTGCGCCGAAGTAGTCTTCACACCACGCTCGCGGCCCGCCGGCACGCCGTCACGCCCCTCCACGTGACGGTGTGCCGGGCGCACGTGCCGCCGGCGTGTGACCAAGAACGGACCGCTAATTTCCGTTTGGGCTCGCCCTCTTGGCGGTCGATCAGTAGCCTCGGCTCGAACAACCGGCCTGGTACATGGCCGCACCCCCGTGGCGACTTGTTGGAGACATCGATGGAGCGACCCGCCTGGGCCCCGCAGGGCATCGACATATCGGTGCCGAGCGTTTCCCGCATTTACGACTACTATCTGGGCGGTTCGCACAATTTCGAGGTGGACAGGGAAGCGGCCCGCCAGGCAATGGAGTTCATGCCGGGGCTTCCCAAGATCATGAAGGCGAACCGCGCGTTCCTGCGCCGCGCGGTGGAATTCGCGCTGAGTGAAGGCATCAGCCAGTTCCTCGACATCGGCTCCGGCATTCCCACCTTCGGAAATGTCCATGAAGTCGCCGGGGCCGCCGTCCCCGGTGCCCGGGTGCTTTATGTGGACCACGACCCGGTCGCCGTCGCGCACAGCCAGGCGGTGCTCGCGGGCCGGGAGAACGCCGGTGTCGTCAGCGCGGACCTCCGTAAGCCCGAGCAGATCCTGAACAGTCCGGAGGCGGCCCGGCTGCTGGACCTGGACCGGCCCGTGGCGCTGCTGCTCGTCGCCGTGCTGCACTTCCTGGAGGACCAGGACGAGCCGTACCGCGCGGTGGCCGAGCTGCGTGACGCGCTCGCGCCGGGCAGCCTGGTGATCCTCACGCATGCCTCGTACGACGGCATCCCGCTCTCGAAGGAGCAGGCCGGCGGCGCCGTCGGGGTCTACCGCAACATCCGCAACCCGCTGGTGATGCGCACCCGCGAACAGACCGCCCGGTTCTTCGACGGCTTCGAGATGGTCGAGCCCGGTCTGGTGGCCATGGCGGAGTGGCGGCCCGACTGCCCGGCGGAACAGGAAGACCCCTACGCCTTCTCGGGCTTCGCCGGAGTGGGACGCAAAGCGTGATGGTGCCGTCGCAGACAACGGGCTCCGCGGCGGACCCGGACGGCCTGGAGGACAGACTCAGGCGGTTCGTGACGATCTGGAGCCGGGCGATCTTCCCGGCCACGGCCACGTCCCTGACGCGTCCCGAGTTCGAAACGCATCTGCTGCCGCTGGCGCGGGAGTTGAACGAGGCGCTGCACGCGCGCCACTTCGACACGGCGCCCGCACAACGCGTCGGGGCCGCCCTGGTGGCCGCGCACTGCACCGACCCCGAGGCCCTCGGCCGTACGCTCGGTGTGGTCGACTCCTATCTGGTGCTCTACTGCGGCGCCGAGGAGCTGTCCGCCGAGGACGGCAGAGCCCGCTGCGCCCGCCTCCAGCACTCGCTGGCCGCCGGCTTCGCCCAGGCGCTGCGCGAGCGCACCCTTGCCGAGCAGGAGGCCATCGCACGCTCCGCGCTCGCGGCGCGCAACGACGCCGAGGACGCGCTGCACGCCACGGAGGCCCGCTTCAGCGCAGTGTTCGAGGGCGCGGCGATCGGCATCGGCATCGCCGATCTCGACGGCAATGTCCTGGAGGTCAACGACACCCTCACGCAGATGTTCGGCGGGCTCGAACACCATGTCCGCAGCCGGAATGTGAGCGAGTGGGTGCACCCCGAAGACGTGCCCCAGGTCTGGCGGATGTACGGCGAACTGGTGCGCGGCGAGCGCGAACACTTCCGTATCGAGAAGCCGTTCTACCGCAACGACGGCACCGTGCTCTGGACCAATCTCACGGTCTCACTGCTGCGCGACGCCGAGGGCGCCCCCCAGTACCAGCTCGCGCTGATGGAGGACACCACCGAGCGGCGGCTGCTCAATCTGCGGCTGCGGTACGAGGCGACCCATGACGCCCTGACCGGACTCCCCAACAGGACGCTGTTCTTCGAGCGTCTGGAGAAGACCCTCGCGGCGGGCGACGGCGCCCGCTTCGGACTCTGCTATCTGGACCTCGACGGCTTCAAGGCCATCAACGACAGCCTCGGCCACTCGTCGGGGGACCGGCTGCTGGTCGAGGTCGCGGACCGGCTCCAGAGCTGTGCGACGGCACCGGGCGAGATGGTGGCCAGGCTGGGCGGCGACGAGTTCGTGGCGCTCACCACCGGCCCCGACACCCAGCGCGGTGTGACCGACCTGGCCTCCCGGATCCTCGGCACCCTGGCCACCCCCATCCGTATCGAGGGCCGCGAGTTCACGGTGCGCGGCAGCATCGGCATCGTGGAGGGTCCGGTCGCCGAGCGCAGCGCCGCGGAGGTGCTGCGCAGCGCGGACATCACGATGTACCGGGCCAAGGCGGCGGGCGGCAACCGCTACGAGGTGGCCGACCCGGAGGCCGACGCCCGCGCCATCACCCGGCACGGACTGACCACGGCGCTGCCCGCGGCGCTGGAGCGCGGCGAGTTCTTCATCGAGTACCAGCCGCTGGTCCATCTCGAGGACGGCACCGTGCACGGCGCGGAGGCGCTGGTCCGCTGGTCCCATCCGCAGCACGGCATACTCGGCCCCGACCGGTTCATCGCGCTCGCCGAACACACCGGGCTGATCGTGCCGCTCGGCCGCTGGGTGCTGGAACAGTCCGTACGGCAGGCCCGGTTCTGGCAGCAGCAACTGCCCGAGGGGTCGGCCGGTCCGCCGCTGCGGATCAATGTGAATCTGTCCCCCACGCAACTGCACCATCCGGGGCTGGTCGCCGACACCGTGGAGGTGCTCGACAGGGTGGGTCTGCCGCCGGCCGCGCTCTGCCTGGAGGTCACCGAGTCGGCGCTGATCGGCGCCGACGAGGATCTGCTCAAACCGCTGCGCCAGCTCGCCGAGATGGGCGTGGACATAGCGCTCGACGACTTCGGCACGGGTTATTCGAATCTGGCCAATCTCCGCAGGCTGCCGGTGAGTGTGCTGAAACTGGACCGGTCGTTCACCCAGGGCATGCAGCAGCACCCGGCTGACCCGGTGGATCTGAAGATCGTCGAGGGGATCGTCTCGCTGGCGCACAGCCTGGAGCTGGCCGTGACGGTGGAGGGCGTCGAGACCGGGGCGCAGGCGGAGCATCTGCGCAGGATCGGCTGTGACACCGCGCAGGGCTGGTACTACGCGAGGCCGGGGCCGCCCGAGCGGCTTCACACCCTGTCGCTCGCGGACGCGGTCTGAGCCGCCGGCCCGGCCGCCGGCCGGTCCGGCGCGGGTCCCTCCGTTCCGGCCGCGGCCCGGGTCGCCAGCAGCACCTTCTGCAGTTCGCGGGCGGCACGCGGCGGGGCGACATCGCTGCGGTGGGCGAGCGCGATCGTACGGCTCAGTCCCGGCCTCGCCAGGGCCGTGACCCGTAGATCGCGCGCCCGCGCGGCCACCATGCTCGGCACGACCGCCACCCCGAGACCGGCCCGTACGAAACCGAGGACGGCGTCCATCTCGCCGCCCTCCACGGTGAACGACGGCTCGAACCCCTCGGCCCGGCAGGCGGCCACGGTCAGCTCGCGCAGGTCGTAGCCGTGCCGGAACATCACCAGCGGCTGGCCCTGGAGATCCGCGATCCTGACCGGCCGCCGGGGGGCCGCGGCGGCGGCCGAGGAGACCACGACGAGATCCTCGTGCAGCAGCTCGACGGTGGTCAGCGCGGGCGACGGCGTCGGCAGTGGCAGCACCACCAGTGCGAGATCCAGCGCGCCGCGTGCCAGCGCCCGGACGAGATCGTGCGAGCCGCTCTCCTCGATCAGCAGCTCGATGCCCGGATGCAGATCGTGGAAGGCCCGCAGCACCTCGGGCAGCAGACCCGTGCACAGGCTCGGCGGCGCGCCCAGTCTGACCCGGCCGCGCCGTAGCTGGACCAGCTCCTGCACCTCGTGCCGGGCGGTCTCGGTGTCGGCGAGGATGCGCCGGGCGAGGGGAAGGAGCGCCTCACCGGCGTCGGTGAGGGCGACATTGCCGCGCGCGCGGCGGAACAGCTCGGCTCCCAGCTCCCTCTCCAGCGCCCTGATCTGCTGGGACAGCGAGGGCTGCGAGACATGGACCTGCTCGGCGGCGCGAGTGAAGTGTCTGGTCTCGGCGACGGCCACAAAGTAGAGAAGCTGCTGGAACTGCATACCACCATGATAGGCACGGCCTATGGATATGAGCCGGGCCATGTCTTGGACCTCTGGTCCAGACCCGCCTAGCGTGCTGTCCATGGCTCTGGCAACGCGGACGGACAGACGGCCGTCGACGACCCGCACCCTCTGGGACTCGACGGTCGGGAAGAAGACCGTCATGGCCGTGAGCGGCCTGATCATGCTCGGCTATCTGGTGGCGCACATGTACGGCAACCTGAAGATCTTCTTCGGGCTCGGCGCCTTCAACGACTACGCGCACTGGCTGCGGACCCTGGGCGAACCGCTCCTGCACTACGAGTGGGCGCTCTGGATCATACGAGTGGTCCTGGTCGCGGCCGTCGTCCTGCACGGCGTCTGCGCCTACCAGCTCAGCCGCCGGGACATCGCCGCCCGTCCGAACAAGTACGTGCACAAGCGGCCGCGCGCCAGCTATGCCACCCGCACCATGCGCTGGGGCGGGATCATCCTCGCCCTGTTCATCGTCTGGCACATCCTCGACCTGACGACCGGCACCGTGCACTCGGGCTTCCAGCCCGGCCACCCGTACCAGAACGTCCTGGAGACCTTCTCCACCTGGTACGGCAACGTGATCTACATCGTCGCGATGCTCGCCCTCGGACTGCACGTCCGCCACGGCTTCTGGAGCGCGGCCCAGACCCTCGGGGTCGGCAGCGCCGCCCGCGACCGGGTCCTCAAGGGCACCGCCAATCTGCTGGCGCTGGTGCTGACCGCGGGCTTCATCGCCGTCCCCGTCGCCGTCATGACCGGAGTGGTGAGCTGACATGAACGAACCCAACAACTACAGCGAATACGCCACGGGCGACCCGATCGCGGACACCAGGGCCCCGGACGGACCCGTCGCGGAACGCTGGAACCGGCGGCGCTTCGAGGCGAGACTCGTCAACCCGGCCAACCGCCGCAAGCACACCGTGATCGTCGTCGGTACCGGTCTGGCGGGCGGTGCCGCCGGCGCCACCCTCGCCGAACAGGGCTACCACGTCGTCCAGTTCTGTTACCAGGACTCACCGCGCCGCGCCCACTCCATCGCCGCCCAGGGCGGGATCAACGCCGCGAAGAACTACCGCAACGACGGCGACTCCGTCCGCCGCCTCTTCTACGACACCGTCAAGGGCGGCGACTTCCGGGCCCGCGAGTCCAATGTCCACCGGCTCGCCGAGGTCTCCGTCGAGATCATCGACCAGTGCGTCGCCCAGGGCGTGCCCTTCGCCCGCGAGTACGGCGGCCTCCTCGACACCCGGTCCTTCGGCGGTGTGCAGGTCTCCCGTACCTTCTACGCGCGTGGCCAGACGGGCCAGCAACTGCTCCTCGGCGCCTACCAGGCGCTGTCACGGCAGATCGCGGCCGGGGCCGTCGAGATGCACCCGCGCACCGAGATGCTCGATCTGATCGTCGTCGACGGACGGGCCCGCGGCATCGTCGCGCGCGACCTGATCAGCGGCGAGGTGTCCTCGTACTTCGCGGACGCGGTGGTCCTCGCCTCGGGCGGCTACGGCAATGTCTTCTATCTGTCCACCAACGCCAAGAACAGCAACGCGACGGCCGTCTGGCGGGCACACCGCCGCGGCGCCTACTTCGCCAACCCCTGCTTCACCCAGATCCACCCCACCTGCATCCCGCGCTCCGGGGAGCACCAGTCCAAGCTGACCCTGATGAGCGAGTCGCTCCGCAACGACGGCCGGATCTGGGTGCCCAAGGCGCGTGGCGACCACCGGCCACCGGCCGAGATCCCCGAGGACGAGCGCGACTACTACCTGGAGCGGATCTATCCGTCGTTCGGCAACCTCGTACCGCGCGACATCGCCTCCCGGGCCGCGAAGAACGTCTGCGACGAGGGACGCGGAGTGGGACCCGGCGGCCAGGGTGTCTATCTCGACTTCGCCGACGCGATCGCCCGTCTCGGCCGCAGGGCCGTCGAGGAGAAGTACGGCAACCTCTTCGAGATGTACGAGCGGATCACCGCCGAGGACCCGTACGAGGTGCCGATGCGCATCTATCCCGCGATCCACTACACGATGGGCGGGCTCTGGGTCGACTACGACCTCCAGACCACCCTGCCGGGCCTGTTCGCGATCGGCGAGGCCAACTTCTCCGACCACGGCGCCAACCGCCTCGGCGCGTCCGCGCTGATGCAGGGCCTGGCCGACGGCTACTTCGTCCTGCCGTCCACCATCAACGACTATCTCGCCCGCCATCCTCACCAGGACGAGATCGACGACTCGCACCCGGCGGTCGCCGAGGCCGTGGCCGAGACCGAGGACCGGCTGCGGCTGCTGCTCGCCGTCGACGGCGACCGTACGCCCGACTCCTTCCACAAGGAGATCGGCGAACTGCTCTGGGACCACTGCGGCATGGCCCGCACCGACGAGGGCCTGCGCAAGGCGCTCGACCGCATCCCGCAGATCCGCGAGGAGTTCTGGCGCCGGATCAAGGTGCCGGGCACCGGAGAGCAGCTCAACCAGTCGCTGGAGAAGGCCAATCGCATCGTCGACTATCTGGAGCTCGCCGAGCTGATGTGCCTCGACGCACTGCACCGCACCGAATCCTGCGGCGGGCACTTCCGCGAGGAGTCACAGACCGAGGGCGGTGAGGCCGAACGCCGGGACGAGGAGTTCTCGTACGCCGCCGCCTGGGAATTCACCGGCACCGGCACGGCGCCCGTCCTGCACAAGGAAGACCTCGTCTTCGAGAACGTCCACCCCACCCAGCGGAGCTACGCATGAGGCTCACCCTCCGCGTCTGGCGTCAGCCGGACGCCGACGCACCCGGCGCCATGGTCACCTACGGCATCGACGGCATCTCCGAGGACATGTCGTTCCTGGAGATGCTCGACACCCTCAATGAGGACCTCATCCTCAAGGGCGACGAGCCGGTCGCCTTCGACCACGACTGCCGTGAGGGCATCTGCGGCGCCTGCGGTGTTGTCATCAACGGCGACGCCCACGGCCCCGAGCGCACCACCACCTGCCAGCTCCATATGCGGCACTTCAACGACGGCGACACCATCGACGTCGAACCCTGGCGGGCCGGGGCCTTCCCCGTGGTCAAGGACCTGGTGGTGGACCGGTCCGCCTTCGATCGGATCATCGGGGCCGGCGGCTACATCACCGCCCCCACCGGCGCCGCGCCCGAGGCGCACGCCACTCCGGTGCCCAAGCCCGACGCCGACTTCGCCTTCGAGCACGCCGAGTGCATCGGCTGCGGCGCCTGTGTCGCGGCCTGCCCCAACGGCTCCGCGATGCTCTTCACCTCGGCCAAGGTCAACCATCTCAACGTCCTCCCGCAGGGCGCGCCGGAACGCGAGACCAGGGTCCTCGACATGGTCGCCACCATGGACGAGGAAGGCTTCGGCGGCTGCACCCTGGCCGGCGAGTGCGCCACGGCCTGCCCGAAGGGCATTCCGCTGCCGTCGATCACGGCGATGAACAAGGAATGGCTGCGGGCGGTCCGCAAGGTCTCCCGCTAGGGCCTGTACGGGGCGCGACGCCTCTCTCCGGCCGCCTCTCTCGGCGTCGGCCTCCCTTCGGCCTGCGCCGGGAGGAGGCGCGGCCCCGGCGTCGTCAGACAGGCGTGGGCAGCGGGCTGAGCCCGAGCACGGCCGCCAACCGCCGGTACGAGTCCAGCAGCGCGGCGCGGTCGTACGTGCTCGTCGTGACCAGGTACTCGTCCGCCTCACTGCGTGCTAGCAGTTTCTCCAGACCGGCCGCCACCTCGTCCGCCGTACCGTACAGATGTCCGCGCCGGGCCTCCTCGAACAGCGTGCGCTCCCGCTCGGTCATCGCGGTGGCGAGAACCGCCTCGGCCGGCATGAGCGGCGGGAACGCGCCGTGCGTACGCGAGTACGCCGTCGACCATGCCTCCGGGAGCAGCAGATCCCGGGCCTCCTGGGTGGTGGCGGCCACCGCGACCGTGCCGGACAGCACCACATACGGCCGCTCGCCCCAGCCGGACGGGCGGAAGTCCCGGCGGTACTCCTCGATCGCCCGCAGCATGGCGTCCTCGCCCCGGACGGCCGCGATGACCAGCGGCAGCCCGGCCTCGGCCGCGACCCGCGCGCCCTTCCCGGTGGCCAGGACGAAGGCGGGCACCCGCAGCCCCTCGGCCGGAAGGGCATGGACCTGCGGATGCGCGGTCTGTGTGCCGGTGAAGTAGCCGAGAAGCTCAGCGAGCTGCCCGGGGAAGTCTTCGGCGTCCCCCCTGTCCCGGCCGAGCGCCTTCCGTATCCCGTCGGTGAATCCCACGGAACGGCCGAGTCCCATGTCGATCCGGCCCGGGAAGAGGGACTCCAGCACACCGAACTGCTCCGCCACGACCAGCGGTTGGTGGTTGGGCAACATGACCCCGCCGGTACCGACCCGGATCGTGGAGGTCGCGGCGGCGACGGCGGCCGCGAGGACGGTCGGCGCGGAGCCCGCGACACCCGGCACACTGTGATGCTCGGAGACCCAGAAGCGGTGATAGCCGAGCGCTTCGACGCGCTGGGCGAAGCTCACGGTGTCGCGCAGTGCGCGTGGCCCGTCCTGGCCCTCCCGGGTACGGGACCGGTCCAGCACGGAGAACAGGGTCGTCGCTTCGATACTCACTACCGTTTCAACCGCCTGGCCGCCCCAGGATTCCCGCGGCCACCGGACTCCGGCGTCCGATCAGACGGAGATGACAGAGCAGAGATGACAGAGATGACAGAGATGACAGAGCAGAGATGACAGAGAGCGGCAAAGCCCTGGCCGTGTTCGATCTGGACGGCACCCTCGCCGAGACCGGCCACCGCCAGCACTTCCTGGAGCGGAAGCCGCGCGACTGGAACGGCTTCTTCGGCGCGGCCGGCGAGGACACACCCCTGGCCGAGGGGGTACGGCTGGTGCTGGAGGCCGCGCAGGAGGACGAGGTCGTGTATCTCACCGGCCGTCCCGAGCGCTGCCGCCGGGACACCCTCGCCTGGCTGGCCGCGCACGGGCTGCCGGAGGGCCGGCTCTGGATGCGCCGCGACAGCGACCGGCGCCCCGCCCGTACGACCAAGCTGGAGGTGCTGCGCCGCCTCGCCGGGACCCGGCGGATACGGATGCTCGTGGACGACGACGAGCTGGTCTGCGATGCCGCCGAACGAGCGGGTTTCCGGGTCGTACGGGCACACTGGGCCAGTACCTCCCGGGCGCTCAAGGACGCACAGGAGCGCGAGGGCCGGACCTGACGGCCGGACTGCACGGCCGGACCTGAGCCCGGGATCAGGCGCCGTCCTCAAGGCGGAAACCGACCTTCAGCCCGACCTGGTAGTGCTCGATGTCGCCGTCGACGATATGGCCGCGGACCTGCGTCACCTCGAACCAGTCCAGGCCGCGCAGCGTCAGTGACGCGCGGTCGATGCCCTTGCGGATGGCATCGTCGATGCCCTCGTGGGAGGTTCCGACGATCTCGGTGACCCGGTAGATGTGATTGGACATGGAGTCGTTCTCCTCACGTGTCACGTGCGTCGCCGTGTCACTCCACCGTGCCCCACCACGCGGCGCTCCGCGAGACGTCCGGAGCCGGACGGTCCGGTGCCGGTCGGAGGCCGCCCCCTGACGCGGTCACGGACCGCCGACGTACGCTGCCTGGGCCGGACCATGTCAGCCGCCGACCGGGAGCCCCGAGTGACCGACAAGCCGAAGAAGCCCTTCCTCTACGTCGTCGTGTGCGCGGCGGGAGTGGCGCCCGACGCGGGAAAACTCGTCGCGGCGGCGCAGGACCAGGGCTGGGACGTGGGCGTGGTCGCCACGCCACTGGCGCTCGGATTCATCGACCGGGCCGCGCTCGAAGGACAGACCGGATTCCCCATCCGTTCCGCCTGGCGCAGCCCGGGCGACCCGCGCCCGCTCCCACCGCCCGACGCCATCGCGGTGGCCCCGGCCACCTTCAACACGATCAACAAATGGGCGGCCGGGATCTCCGACACCCTCGCCGTGGGCATCCTCTGCGAGGCGTACGGCATGGGCATCCCGATCGCCGCACTGCCGTATCTGAACGCGGCCCAGGCCGCGCACCCGGCGTATCGACGCAGCCTCGGCCAACTCCGCGAGATGGGCGTCCTGTTCGGCGGCGCCGAGCCGCACAAGCCCGACGCCGGCGGCGGCGCCGACCGCTTCCGCTGGCAGGAGGCGCTGGAACTGCTCACGCCGTTGGTGCGGTGCACGGGGTGAGCGCGCACCGGCGGGGGCAGAGCGGTGGAGCCCGACGTGACGGCGTGCCCGGCCGGGGAACCATTCGCGGTCGAGTCGGGCGTGGACGACGGAGCTCCGTCGGTGGCCGCACTTCCGGCGTGATGGCGGAGGGGTCCTTCTTTGACCATTCGCGTTGCCCGGCTGGTGTTCCCGCCCGGGTACGGCGGTCAGGCCTTGTACGGAACTCCTTGTGGCGAGGTGAGAGGCATGGTCGCCCAGACGGTCGTACCGCCTCGGTCGTTGGTCCGCCACCCGCAGTCCTTGGCGAGTGCGCGGACAATCAGCAGGCCGCGGCCGTCTTCGTCTTCGTCTTCGGGCCGACGGTCGGCTGGCTGGCCATCGGTGCCGTCAGCGACCTCAAGCAGTGCCAGCCCGTCCTGGGCTGCCAGCCCTACTCCCACGCCGATTCCTGATCCGTGCCGGATGGCGTTGCTGACAAGTTCGCTGACGATCACTTCCATGTCCTCGGCCAGTTCCCCCATGTCCCAGTCCCTCAACGCGTCCCGCAGCGTGTGGCGTACCTGGGCGACTTGGGCCGGATCTGCGGCAATGAGCACGCTCATCGAATGCAGGCCAGGGATGGGCGGCTTGGCAGTCATGACGTCAGCTTGGCGTTTATCCTCGCAGGTCACCCGACTTGCTGATCTGCGGTTCTTCCCGGGACAGCAGGGGCGGCCGTCCTCCACGCTTCGGGATGTCGAGTCACGAAGCACGAGAGAACGGCCGCTGCGTATGAGTCTCCCGGTCGACGCGCCCGCAGGCGACGCATTGGGCATCTTGTCCCGCTTTCGGGTCGAGTTTTACGAATGCCTCTACGCTCGCCAGGACGCGCTCTTCGAGCTCACGGACGCGGTGCTGTGCGCGGACGGGCCGGTGACCTCCCACCCGTTCGCTGACCTGGACTCGTTCCACGAGGCGTCGGCGGCCTGGGCGGTGCCGGGAGCGAGCAGGCCCTCCCCCGTGGCGAACAGTGTGGCTCCGGCGGCGACACCGGTGAATCCTCTGAGCAGGGTGCGGCGCGAGAAATCGGTGTTCATGAGATCACTCCAGAAGGGTTTCTGACTCGCTTGCGCAGGTATACGGAGGTGCCGGCCGAGACGAGGGCGGCACCCACCAATAGGCATACGAACACGGTGACCGACATCGAGACGTACTCCACGGTCGACCCGTCGGAATACACGCAGGCGTTCCGAAGGGGCCAGTACTGTTGCTTGATGGCCGCCAAGTCGGCGCCAGCGTCGTTCCGGCTCGTGCACAGTTCGGGAAAAGGGCCCCCCGTGCTGACGGAGAACCAGCCGTAGCAGTACACCGCCACCGCCGAGGAAGCCAGGATCAAGGCGACAAGCGCGTAGGTCCTGGGCACAGGCAGCGGCGGGTGGCTCAGCAGGATAAGAACCACCAGGATGCCCACCGCTGCAGTGACCAGACTTGCAGCCAGCAACGCGCCCATCAGGAACATGCGACACCTACCTCTTCTCTGCCTTTTGCGCGGCAAGGAACTTCGCCCGGCGCGCCACCTGCTGGTCGATGAGTTTCTGCAGCGTCTCGGCGAAACCTGTGTAGAACTCGCTCATCACGGAGTCGGACTCGTTCCACGGCTGCCGGTGGCGCGGGCCTCACGGATCGCGCGCTCGCGGAGCTCGTCGGGGTATTTACGGGGTGCTGCCATGGTGCTGGTGGTTCTCCTTCGCCAGGACGGTAACCCTGGCATCAGGGACTCCACAAATCTCAGTACAGCTCATTCGACCTCGCCCCGTACTTGACGGAGATGGGCCCGCGTGGCGAAGTGCGCGAGCCCGGTTGGCCGGGCGAGATGCTCACGGACTACTGGGACGACGCGCGGAGCTGAGGACACACCGACACCCTGGGTGTACGGCTCGGAGCCCAGTCGGCACGCGTCCGGCGGATTGCTGCTCCACGCCGCCTCCACCGGATGCTCAGTACGCGTCTCCCGTCGTCGAGGACCTGATGATGCCGTCGTGCGCGAAGTCGCCCGGCGGGATGCCCGGGTGGTGGCCCTCCGGGCGTGGGCGCGGCGTTGGCGTGCCGAGGGAGAGCCGGGAGACGATTCTGTAGCGGTCGCCCCGGTAGAGGGAGTGGACATACTCGACCGGGCGGCCCGAGGTGTCCAGGGTCAGGCGTTCGATGAGCAGGGCGGGGGAGAAGGCCGGGACGTCCAGGACCGCTGCCTCCGCCTCGTTGACGACCGTGGGCTCGATCGACTGGGTGGCCTCGTGGACATGGAGCTGATGGCGCTCCCGCAGATGGTCGTACAGCTCGCCCGACTCCAGCTCCTGAGGCGTGAGCGCGGGTGCCAGTTCGGCGGGGATATGGAGGTGCTCGATGGCGATCGGGGAGCCGTCGACCAGCCGCAGCCGGGCGATGTAGATCAGCTCGGCGGCGGGCGAGACACGCAGCTTGCGGCCGATTCTGGCGCCGGCCTTGAACGTTGTGCGCTCCAGGATCCTGCTGGACCAGGTGCCGGAGGCGCGAGGGACGACAAACGCCGTGTCGTCCGGGGTGAGTTCCTGAGTGATCTTGGCGGGCGCGACAAACATGCCGCGCCCGTGCTGTCTGACGAGCTGGCCGGTGGCGACGAGTTCGTCGACGGCGCCGCGCAGAGTGGGGCGTGACACGCCGAGTTCGGCGCAGAGAGTGCGCTCGGACGGGATCGCGTCACCCGCGCTGCCGGCCTCGATCAGGCCCAGCAGATACTCCCGTACCCGCTCCCGCTTGAGTACGGCACCCGACGAGCCGCTCCCCATGGGCATGACCTCTTTCATCCGCATCGGTCCAACTGGTCAACTGGTAAGCAATATCGTAACCGCCGCTGCGGTGACTCGGGCAGGTAACGCCCTTATTTTCCGGGGGTCTTGACGGTATCAGTGGTCCATGCCACCTTCTGGTCACGCGTCTTACCACTTGGCCAACTGGTCAATCTCTCATCGGGGTGGTCCGTGAAGATCCGCTTCATCGCCGGTTCCGCAGTCCTTGCGGCGACCGCGGCCCTCAGCGCCTGCAGCTCCGCCTCCGACACCGCGGACGGACCGGAGAAGCTCACTGTCTGGATCATGAAGGACAGTGTCACGGAGGACTTCCTGGCGCGGTTCACCCAGGACTTCGAGCGGCAGCACAAGGACATCGGCCTGGACATCCAGATCCAGGAGTGGGACGGCATAGGTGAGAAGATCACCGCGGCCCTCGCCAGCACCGATGCCCCGGATGTCATCGAGGTCGGCAATACCCAGGTCGCGCAGTACGCAGCCAGCGGCGGGGTCAAGGACCTCACCGGCCGCAAGGAGGATCTGGCCGGCGCCGACTGGCTGCCCGGTCTCGCCGAACCCGGGAAGGTGGACGGGAAGCAGTACGGCATCCCCTGGTACGCGGCCAACCGTGTCGTCCTCTACAACAAGGACCTCTTCGCGAAGGCCGGCATCACCGGACCGCCCGCCACCCAGGAAGCCTGGCTCGCCGACACGGCCAAGCTCAACAAGGGTGGCACACAGGGCATTTACCTGCCGGGGCAGAACTGGTACACCTTCGCCGGCTTTGTCTGGGAGGAGGGCGGCGAACTTGCCGTCCGGTCCGGTGGAAGCTGGAAGGGCACCCTGGACACCCCCGAGGCGCTCGCCGGGATGGACTACTACCGGCGTCTCCAGGCGCTGGGCAAGGGCCCCAAGGACTCCGACGAGGCCAAGCCCCCGCAGGCGGAGGTCTTCGCCAAGGGTGATGTCGCACAGATCATCTCGACACCGGGCGGCGCGAAGCTCGTCGAGGAGGCCAACCCCGCGCTGGCCGGGAAGATCGGCTTCTTCCCGGTGCCGGGCAAGACGGCGGGGGAACCCGGAGCGGTCTTCACCGGCGGCTCCGACCTCATCGTCCCGGAGGCGTCCGCGCACCAGGACGCCGCCTACCGGGTGATCAAGGCGCTCACCGGGGACAAGTGGCAGACGGACATGGCGAAGACCATGAGCTATGTCCCCAACAGGACCACACTCGCCAAGGCCGTCGAGGGCAGTGAGGGCACCGCCGCGATGGCCGCCGGCGCCGCGCGCGGCCGTGCCACTCCCAATTCACCGCAGTGGGCCGCCGTCGAGGCCACCAACCCCATCAAGCAGTATCTGACGGAGGTGCTGACCGGCGGCGATCCCGCGAAGGCGGCGAAGGACGCGTCCGACAGCATCACCAGGACGCTCGGCTCATGAGAGCGGTTCCCCGAGCCGTCTGGCCGTATCTCCTGATAGCGCCCACCGTGCTCGGCACCGCGTATCTGCTCGGCTATCCGCTGGTCCGCAATCTGGTCATCTCGTTCCAGCGGTACGGGATGGGCGAACTCATCCGCGGTGGCGCCCCGTTCGCGGGGCTCGCCAACTACCGGGAGATTTTGGGCGACGGCGAAGTCTGGGAGGTCGTACGCCGCACCTTCTGGTGGACCGCGGTCAATGTCGTCCTGATCATGGTGCTCGCCACCCTGGTCGCGCTGATGCTCCAGCATCTCGGCCGGCGGATGCGGCTGCTGGTGATGAGCGGACTGGTGCTCGCCTGGGCCTGCCCGGTCATCGCCACCACCACCGTCTTCCAGTGGCTGTTCTCGTCCCGGCTCGGCGTGGTCAACTGGCTGCTCGTACGGCTCGGCTTCGAGTCGTACGAGAACTACTCCTGGTTCGCCGACGGCGCCGCCGCCTTCACCGTGCTGGTGCTGCTCGTGGTCTGGCAGTCCGTACCGTTCGCCGCCATCACCCTGCACGCCGCGCTGCTCACGGTCCCCGCAGAACTGTACGAGTCGGCGCGCCTCGACGGCGCGGGTGTGGCGCGGATCTTCCGCTCCGTCACCCTGCCCGTGCTGAGGCCGATCTTCGGGCTGGTGCTCTGCCTCGAAGTCATCTGGGTCTTCCGCTGCTTCGCCCAGATCTGGGCCATCAGCAAGGGCGGTCCCGGGGACGCCACCACCACACTGCCCGTCTACGCGTACCGGATCGCCCAGTCCCTGCACCGCTACGACCTGGGCGCGGCGGCCTCCACCCTCACCGTGCTCCTGCTCGTCGCCGTGCTGGTCGTCTACTTCCGGCAGATGTTCCGGCAGGAGGGCGAGGTATGACCCACCGACGGCTCCGCCGCCTTCCGCTGCACGCCGCCGCGCTGGTGGTCTTCGTCCTCTCCGTCTTCCCGGTGTACTGGATGGTGCTGACCGCCTTCAAGCCGACCGGGGACATCCAGTCCGAGACCCCGGTCTTCCTGCCCACCTCACTCACCCTGGACCACTTCACCGAGGCCGTGCGCGCCGACGGCTTCTGGATCTTCTGGCGCAACAGCCTCCTTGTCACCTGCGGCTGTGTGCTGCTCGCCCTGATCGTCGCGCTCGGTGCGGCGTTCGCCGTCGCCCGGCTGCGCTGGAGGGGCCGCAGAGGCTTCATCCTGATGGTGTTCATCGCTCAAGTGGCGCCCTGGGAGGCGCTGTTGATCCCGATGTATGTCATCGCGCGGGACACCGGGATGCTCGACACCCTGTCCATGCTGACACTCATCTACTTCATGATCACACTGCCATTCACCATCGTGACCCTGCGTGGCTTCCTCACCGCCATCCCGGTCGAGCTGGAGGAGGCGGCCCAGGTGGACGGCTGCACCCGCGCGGTCGCGTTCCGCCGGATCACCCTGCCGCTGCTGGCTCCCGGCCTGCTCGCCACGTCACTCTTCGGATTCATCACGGCGTGGAACGAGTTCGCCTTCGCCAACATGCTGATCATCAAGAACCAGGACGACCGGACCCTGCCCGTCTGGCTGTCCTCCTTCTCCAATGTCTTCGGCACCGACTGGGGCGCCACCATGGCCGCCTCCACCCTCTTCGCCCTGCCCGTGCTGCTGCTCTTCCTGATCCTCCAGGGACGCGTGGCCTCCAGCACGACCAGCGGCGCCGTGAAGGGATAGGGGACCACTGAGATGACCGCCTTCGCCCAGCCCGCCGCACGGGCCGCCACACACCGCACCGGGATCGCGCTGATCCCGGGACCTTCCCAACTGACCTCGCTGCCGGGCCGGTTCACCTTCGACGAACATACCGCCGTACGGGCCGCCCCCGGCGGTGCGCGCGACGCCGCCGCGCTGCTCCGTACCCTGCTCGCGCCGGCCACCGGACTGCCGCTGCCGGCCGCCGACGACGGCCGGATCGTGTTCGTACTCGATCCCGCCCTCGGCGGTCTCGGACAGGAGGGGTACGGACTCACCGTCGGCTCCGACGCGGTGCTCCTGCGCGCCGGACGCCGGGAGGGCCTGCTGCGCGGTGTTCAGACGATCCGTCAGTTACTGCCGCCGGGTGCGCTGTCGCACGAGCCGGTGCGCGGCACGGAATGGTCGCTGCCGTGTGTCCAGATCACCGATGTGCCGCGGTTCGCCTGGCGCGGTGCCATGCTCGATGTGGCCCGGCGCTTCCGGCCGGTCTCCTTCCTGCGCCGCTTCACCGATCTGCTCGCCCTGCACAAGCTCAATGTGCTGCATCTGCATCTCACCGACGACCAGGGCTGGCGGATGCCCGTCGCCGCCTTCCCGAGACTCACCGGGGTGGGCGGCGAGCCGCACGGCGGGGCGTACACCCGCCAGGAGCTCAGCGGCCTGGTCGCGTACGCCGCGGCCCGGGGGGTCACCGTCGTACCGGAGATCGAGATGCCCGGTCATGTACGGGCCGCACTCGCCGCGTACCCCGAACTCGGCAACGACCCCTCGCGCCGGCTCACCGTATGGGACCGCTGGGGCGTGTGCGAGAACGTCCTCGGCGTCCACGACCAGGTCCTCGACTTCTGCCACACCGTACTGGGCGAGGTCATGGACACCTTCCCCTCCCCGCATGTGCACATCGGCGGCGAGGAGTGCCCGACCACCGAGTGGCAGCGCTCGGCCGCCGCGCGCCGCCGGGCCGTGGCGGAGGGGCTCGCCGGACCGGAGGCACTGCACGGCTGGTTCATGGACCGGGTGGGCGGCTTTCTGACCGAGAACGGTCGGCGCCCGCTGGGCTGGACCGAGTCCGGCAGTGATCTGCCCACCGCCTTCACCGCCGTGCCGTGGCGCGCCGCCGAGCACGGACTCACCGCCGCCCGCCGGGGCCAGGACGTGATCATGGCTCCCTACCGCTCCACGTATCTCGACTACCCGCAGAGCGAGCGCCCCGACGAACCGCCGGGCCAGCCCGGCGGTGTGGTGTCCCTGCGCGATGTGTACGACCTCGAACCGGCGCCCGCCGGCTGGGAACCGGAGGCGGCCGCCAGAGTCCTCGGCACCCAGGCGCAGTTGTGGAGCGAGTACGTCCCCACCGGCGCGCACGCCGAGTATCTGGCCTTCCCGCGGCTCTGCGCGCTCGCCGAGACGGCCTGGTCCGCGCACCGGGACTGGCCGGGCTTTCTGCGACGGCTGGCCCACCACAGAACCCGGCTCGACGCGCTCCGCGTACCGGGCCGTCCCCCGCACGACCCTTCGCACCACTCCCCGCTCCATCCCCCGCCAGGAGAGGAATCCGGTCGATGACCAGACGAGCGAGCACCGCCGCACGGATACGTACCGCCGTCGCCCTGGGCGCGGCGGCCGGACTGGGCTGTGCCGCGCTGACCGCGCTGCCGGCCGCCGCCGCCGACCCGTCGGTGAAGGTCCAGTACCGCCAGAGCTCCACCGGATCCGACCAGGCCGAGCCCTGGTTCAAGGTGGTCAACACCTCCGGCTCCGCCGTCTCCCTCAGCACGGTCAAAATCCGCTACTACTTCAAGGCCGACGCCGGAGCCTCGTACACCTTCGCCTGTTCCTGGGCGGTGAAGGGCTGCGCCAACATCACCGGCACCTTCGGCACCCTGGCCGCCCCGACCGCGACCGCCGACCGCTATCTGGAGATCGGCTTCACCGCCGGCGCGGGCTCCCTCGCGGCGGGCGCCGACACGGGCGACATGCAACTGCGCTTCCACCGCTCCAACTGGGCGTCACTCAACCAGAGCGACGACTACAGCTTCGGCGCCGCGCAGACCGCGTACGGCGACTGGACCAGGGCCACCGCGACGGTGGGCGGCGCCCTCGTCTGGGGCACGGCGCCCGCGGGCAACGACCCGGGCGGTCCGACGAACCCGCCCACCGACCCGCCCACCGACCCCCCGGCCGGCGGAGCCGCGCTCTTCGACGACTTCACTTACACATCGCACACCGATCCGGCGATCGGCTCACACGGCTGGAGTGTGCGCTCGAACTCGGGCGGGCCCGGCGTGCCCGGCGCGACCTGGGCACCCGAGAACGTGACCTTCGCCAAGGAGGGAACGAACTCGGTCATGAACCTGGAGACCTCCACCGCGGGCACGGGTGCGTCGACCGAGCAGACCGAAGTGCTCACCCGGGCCATGAAGTTCAAGAACGGCACCTACGCGGCCCGGGTGAAGTTCTCCGACACGCCCACGTCGGGTCCGGACGGCGACCATCTCGTGCAGACCTTCTTCACGATCAACGACCTGACGGCCCCGATGGCGGACAACTACGCGGAGTACGACTTCGAATATCTCCCCAACGGCGGCTGGGGCGAGCCGTCCAACATCCTCTACACCACGTCCTGGGAGACCTACCGGCCCGATCCCTGGGAGGCGGTCAACCAGCACTCCGAGGCCCGCACGAGCTACGCGGGCTGGCACGACCTCGTCGTCACCATCGACAACAGCGCCATCACCTACTACGTCGACGGACAGCACTTCGGCACGCACGATGCCCGCTATCTGCCCGAGCGGCCCATGTCGATCAATTTCAACCAGTGGCTGATCGATCTGGCGGGACAGGCCAGCACCACACCGAGGGCGTACGACCAGAAAGTCGACTACGTCCTGCATGTCAAGGATCAACTACTGACTCCGGCGCAGGTCAGCGCCAAGGTCAGCGCCTACCGTGCCGCGGGAACCACCTTCGAGGACACGGTGCCCGGCGGCCAGTGACCGGTCCGGCGGGACCGGACGGCAGGCAGGGGGGGGCGGGCGCCGTACGGGCGCCCGCTCCTCGCCGGTTTGTGTCACGACTTGACCGACCCATTGGTACATACCAAAATCCCACCCACCCGGTGCGAACCGCGTTCGCTCCCCCACGTCGGGCTCCCTCTCCGTGCCAACACGCCAGAAGGTTGACCTACGTGAAGAACCGCTGTTTCGTCTGCACCCTGGCCCTTGTGTCCTCCGTCGCGCTCGGCGGCTGCGGAACGCTGCCGGGCGGCATCAACTCCACCACGGTCACTGTCTGGTTGATGAAGGACAGCGTCTCGGACGACTTCCTCAAGCGCTTTGTGAGCGCGTACGAGAGCGAACACCCCTCCGTGGAACTGGACATCAAGATCCAGGAATGGACCGGAATCGGCGAGAAGGTGCTGACCGCGATCGACAGCGAGGACGCACCGGATGTCATCGAGGTCGGCAACACCCAGGTCGCCCAGTACGCGGAGAGCCGCAACCTGCGGGATCTCACCCTGGAGTCGGTACGCGACCTGGGCAGCGAGGACTGGCTGCCGGGCCTCGCCCAGCCGGGCAGCATCAAGGGCGCGCAGTTCGGCATCCCCTGGTACGCGGCCAACCGGATCGTGATCTACAACAAGGAGCTCTTCTCACGCGCCGGGATCGAGGAGCCGCCCAAGACCCGTGAGCAGTGGCTGGCGGACACCGCCGAACTGAACAGCGGCGGCAACCAGGGCATCTATCTCGCGGGACAGGACTGGTACACCCTCGCGGGCTTCATCTGGGACGAGGGCGGTGAACTGGCGGTCGAGACCGGTGGCGAATGGCGGGGCACGATCGACTCGCCCGCCGCGCTCAGGGGGATGGCCTTCTACAAGGACCTCCAGTCGCTGGGCAACGGCCCGAAGAACTCCGACGAGGCCAAGCCGCCACAGGCGGACGTCTTCGCCCAGGGCGATGTCGCCCAGATCGTCGCCACTCCCAGCTCGGCACGGATCATCGAGGAGAAGAACCCGGGGCTGCGGGGCAAGCTCGGCTTCTTCCCCATCCCGGGCAAGACCGCCGACAAGCCCGGAGCCGTCTTCACCGGCGGCTCCGACCTGATCGTGCCGAAGCACTCCAGCCATCACTCGGCGGCCGTCGAGGTGGTGAAGGCGCTGGCGGGCGAGAAATGGCAGACGGAACTCGCCAGAACCATGAGCTATGTGCCGAACAAGGCGTCGCTCGCCGGTGTCGTCCGCGGTGACGAGAGCACGGCCGCGATGGCCGAGGGGGCGGCGCGCGGCCGGGCCACCCCCAACTCCTCGCAGTGGGCGAATGTCGAGGCGGACAACCCGATCAAGCCCTACATGACCGCCGTCCTGGAGGGCAGGGACCCGGAGGAGGCCGCGCGGGCCGCCTCCGAGCGCATCAGCGCCGAGCTGGCCTCCGGCTGACCCCCACGGCGGGCGGGCGAGGCCCGCACGGGTCCAGGGCCCGCCGGCGGCCGGCCGCCGCCCCGCCCCCGCCATTCAGCCGTCTCACATCCGCACTCCGCCGTGTGGTCATGTCAAATCCAGCCGCTCACGGAAGAAACAAGGGGCCGGGCCGACGCGTCAGCGCCGCGCCCCGGTCGCCCGGCTTTTCCACCGGCAAAGGAGTCTGCCATGTCCACCGTCGCGCCCGCCCCGCTGGCCGCCCCCGCCTCATCCGTCGCACCCCTCTCCAGCCATGGCCGCGCCGACGCCGAGCCCCGCTATGTGGTCTCGCTCGCCCGCGACCAGCAGGACATCCGGGCCGCGCAGCGGCTGCGGCATCTGGTCTTCGCCGGTGAGCTGGGTGCCCGGCTCGACGGACCCGAGCCCGGGTACGACATCGACGCCTTCGACGAGTACTGCGACCATCTGCTGGTCCGGGAGGAGAACACCGGCGAGGTGGTCGGGACGTACCGGCTGCTGCCGCCCGACCGCGCCCGCGCCGCCGGCCGGATCTACTCCGACAGCGAATTCGACCTGACCCGGCTCGGCCCGATCCGGCACGACCTGGTCGAGGTCGGCCGCTCCTGCGTCCATCCGCTGCACCGCACCGGCGGAGTGATCGCCCTGATCTGGGCGGGACTCGCCCGCTACATGACCGTCAGCGGACACAACTGGCTCGCGGGCTGCTGCTCGGTCCCGCTCGCCGACGGCGGCGCCCTGGCGGCGTCGACCTGGGCCACGGTCAAGAACAAGCACCTGGCGCCCGAGGAGTACTGGGTCACCCCGCACCGGCTCTGGACGCCCGACGCCAGCGCCGCCGCGGCACCCTCCTCCGAACTGCCGCCTCTGCTGCGCGGCTATCTGCGCCTCGGCGCCTGGGTGTGCGGCGCACCCGCGCACGACCCGGAGTTCGGCGTGGCCGACCTGTATGTGCTGCTGTCCATGAACCGCGCCAACCCCCGCTACCTGCGCCACTTCCTCTCGCTGGTGCCCGCATGAGCGGCTGGCTGCCCACAGCGCCCTGCACCCCGGGCGGCTGTTCCACCCACCACGGAGCGCCCACCGGCCCGCTCGTCGCGGTGAGCCGGCTGCTGGCGGGGGTCACCCTCGTAGTGGCCGGAGTGTCACTGACACCGCTCGTCGCCCTGCTGAACGCGGCCACCCGGGACCGGCTGACCCGGCGCTGGGCGCACACGGTGATCCGGTGCTTCGGGCTGCGGGTGAGCATACGGTTCGCCGGAGAGCCCGAGCCCGGCCGCGGGACCGGCGTACTGGTGGTCGCCAACCACATCTCCTGGCTGGACATACCGCTGATCGCCGCTGTCTTCCCGGGGCGGATGCTGGCCAAGAGCGAGATAGGCCGCTGGCCCGTGCTGGGAGCGGTGGCCGCCCGCGGCGGCACGCTGTTCGTGGAGCGCGAGCGGCTGCGGGCCCTGCCGGGCACCGTACGGACCCTCGCCACCGCGCTCTCCGCCGGATCACGGGTGATCGTCTTCCCCGAGGCATGCACCTGGTGCGGTCAGGACCACGGCCGGTTCACCTCGGCCGTCTTCCAGTCCGCGCTGGACGCGGGCACCGCCGTCCGGCCGGTACGCATCACCTACCGCGCGGCGGACGGCCGGCCCTCCGGAGCGCCCTCCTTCGTCGGAGACGACACCCTGCCCGCCTCGCTGTGGCGGGTCGTGGCGGCCGGCGGGCTCACGGCGGAGATCACGGTCCTGCCGCTGATCCCCGCCGGGCGCCACACCGACCGCCGCGCACTGGCCCATGCCGCCCGGACCGCCATGGTCCAGGGCGCGGCAGCCGCCGCCCGGAGCACCGCGGCTCAGGACGCGGAGTGGCTCACGGCCGCTCAGACCGCCGTCGCGAGCGACAGCGCGAATCTGCCCGCCTCATCGGTCCACCAGTGCGTCAGCTCCATCCCGGCACCGGCCAGCTCGGCCCGGACGCCGTCCTGACGGAACTTCGCCGACACCTCCGTACGGACCTCCTCACCGGCCTCGAAGTGCGCCACGAGATCGAGTTCGCGGACCTTCACGGTGAGCGCCCGGCGCGCCCTCAGCCGCATCTCGATCCACTCGTGCCCGGGATCCCAGAGCGCCACATGGTCGAAGTCGCCCGGATCGAAATCGGCGCCCAGTTCCCGGTCGATGACCAGCAGGACGTTCTTGTTGAACGCGGCCGTCACACCGGCCGCGTCCTCGTAGGCCCTGACCAGTACGGATTCGTCCTTCACCAGATCCGTACCGAGCAACAGCGCGTCGCCGGGCGCCAGCAG
The DNA here is from genome assembly GCF_040635655.1 of Streptomyces sp. NPDC006923. Taxonomy (NCBI): domain Bacteria; kingdom Bacillati; phylum Actinomycetota; class Actinomycetes; order Kitasatosporales; family Streptomycetaceae; genus Streptomyces; species Streptomyces sp. NPDC006923. Next base: position 56,257 of record NZ_JBEYIF010000017.1, on the reverse strand, counting down.
CGCCCGGACCGAGGCCAGGAAGGCCGCGCGCTCTGCGGGCAACAGATTGCCGATCGTGCCGCCGAGGAACGCGACCAGCCGCGGCCCCGGGGTCTCCGGCAGTACCAGCGACTCGGTGAAGTCGGCGATCAGCGCGTGCACATGGAGTCCTGGCCGCTCGGCGAGCAGTGACTCCGCGGCCCCGGTCAGCGCGCTCTCGCTGACATCCACCGGCACATAGCTGCGCAGCGCCGTCAGCGCGTCCAGCAGATGACGGGTCTTCTCCGAGGATCCGGACCCGAGCTCGACCAGGGTGCGCGCGCCGGTCGCCGCGGCGATCTCCGGCGCGCGGGCGACCAGGATCTCCCGCTCGGCACGGGTCGGGTAGTACTCGGGGAGCCGGGTGATCTCCTCGAACAGTTCGCTGCCCCGGGCGTCGTAGAACCACTTCGGCGGCAGTGTCTTGGGGGTACGGGTCAGCCCCTGGAGCACATCGGCGCGCAGAGCGGCGTCGGTGGCGTCCTCGGGCAGGGTGCGGGTCAACAGGAACGGGCTCACGCGGGTGGCTCCTTGAGGGGGGTGAGCGATACGTCGGTGCGGGTCGCGACCAGCAGGGTGCGGTCGGGGACCTCGCGCCAGTCCGGATCGTCGTCGTACGGTTCCGAGGCCACCACGGAGCGGTGGCCGGGGCCGGCCAGGTACCACAGCGAGTCCCCCCAGGCAGTCGCCGCGATACGGTCGCCGTCGGTCAGCAGCAGATTGAGCCGGGACGCCGGGGCGGCCGTCGCGACATCGAGAACGGTGTCGGCCAGCGCCTGCCCCGGCTCGTCGCCGGCCCGCAGCCGGTGCAGCAGCAGCGCCCACACCACCGCTGAGTCATTGCGGGCGGACAGGGAGAGCAGTTCCTCCGGCGGGAGCGACACGGCCAGCGCCGCGAGACTCCCCGGCCAGCCGCCCACCGCGCCGTTGTGGCTGAACAGCCAGGGGCCGTCGGCGAAGGGCGCCGCGGCCGCCTCCCCGTCCGCGCCCGGCGCGGTCGCGTCCCGTACCGCGGCGAGCAGGGCGCCGGTACGGATTACCCGCGCCAGGTCGGTGAAGCCGAGGTCGGCCCAGATCGGGCCGGCGCGCCGGTAGCGCGCGGGCGACGGATCGCCCTCCGCGTACCAGCCGACACCGAAACCGTCCGCGTTGACGGTCCCGTTCCGCTGCCGGCGCGGCGCCCAGGACTGCCGGTACAGCGCGTGCGCGGGCGCGACCAGCACCTCGCCGAGCGCCGACGGCGGCCCCAGGAAAGCGATATGACGGCACATCAGACATCCCTCGCGGTACGGAAACCGGAGAAGATCTGACGGCGGACCGGCAGGTCCCAGTTGCGGAACGTGCCGCGGCAGGCCACCGGGTCCACCGCGAACGAGCCGCCGCGCAGCACCTTGTGCGCGCTGCCGAAGAACACCTCGGAGTACTCGCGGTACGGGAAGGACACAAAGCCCGGATAGGGCAGGAAGTCACTCGACGTCCACTCCCAGACGTCTCCGATCAACTGCCGTACGCCGAGCGGCGAGGCGCCGCGCGGATAACTTCCGGCGGGGGCCGGCTGGAGATGGCGCTGGCCCAGATTGGCCCGCTCAGGAGTGGGGTCGTCGTCACCCCACGGGTGGCGCAGTGACCGGCCGGAGACCGGGTCGTGCCGGGCGGCCTTCTCCCACTCCTCCTCGCTGGGCAGCCGCCGCCCCGCCCAGCGGGCGTACGCGTCGGCCTCGTACCAGCTCACATGGAGCACCGGCTCGTCCGCCGGTACCGGCTCCACCGCTCCGAAGCGCCTGCGCAGCCACTGCCCGCCCTCGCGCCGCCAGAACAGCGGCGCTGCGATGCCGTGCTCGCGGATCTGGGCCCAGCCCTCCGGGGCCCACCAGCGTTCGTCCGTGTAGCCGCCGTCGTCCATGAAGTGCTGATAGGCGCCGTTGGTCACGGGCACGGTGTCGATGAAGAAGGCGGGAACGAGCCGCTGGTGTGCGGGGCGTTCGTTGTCCAGCGCCCAGGGCTCGGTCGAGGTGCCCATGGTGAACGGCCCGGCCGGCACGAGCACTTCGGCGGGCAGCCCGGCGGTGTCGCCGACCGGCGGCGGTGGCGCGGTCAGCGCGGCGGGCCCCTGGCGGAGCTGGTGGGTGATGAGCATCGTCTCGTCGTGCTGCTGCTCGTGCTGGGCGATCATGCCGAACGCGAAGCCGGCGTCCAGCAGCGGACCGCCGTGCAGGGGGGTGCGTTCGATGACGTCCAGGACGCGGCCCCGTATGTCGGAGGCGTACGCCCGTGCCTCGGCGGGCGGCAGCAGTGGCAGTGTGGGCCGTGCGGACCGGGGATGCTCGAAGGCGTCGTACACCGAGTCGATCTCGGGCCGGACGGCGTCGCGGCCCGCGACTGTCCGCAGCAGCCACTGTTCTTCCTGATTGCCTATGTGTGCCAGATCCCAGACCAGCGGGGACATCAACGGCGAGTGCTGCGCGGTCAGATCGTGGTCGTCGACGCAGGAGGTGAGCAGCGCGGTGCGGTCCCGCGCGGCCGTCAGTGCGTCGACCGCGCGCCGCCGGAGCTGATCGGCCGTCATATCGGCGGCCCGGACGGTCTCGGCGGTCTCGGCGGTGTCGGTCATGTGCGGAGGTCCTTCCCGGTCACAGGCGTGCGCAGATCGTCGGCGGGACAGCGGCCCGGCAGGACATAGCGGTCGTTGTAGGCGGCGACCGCTTCCTGCACGGCCGTTGAAGCGCCCATGCGTGGAAGTGCTTCCATGGCGACGGCGAAGCAGGCCGTCGCGGCGGCGTGCAGCTCGGGGTCGGCCAGCCCGTACCGCGCGGCGTTGACCCAGAGCAGGTTGCGCGGCGCCGGCCGGGAGCCCGCCGTCTCGGCGAGTGTCTTGACGGCGCGGTAGACGGTCTCGGAGGCCGCCGGATCGTCGAACAGCGCCGTGGTGACGGCGAGCGGCACCATCCACCCGTCCTCTCCGCGCTGCGCGTCGATCATCCGCAGTTCCAGATGGCCGCGCGGCCGGACGGGCGGAAAGAGCGTGGTGAGGTGGTATTCGAGATCGGCGAGGCGTGGCGGCCGCGGCAGCCCTGACCGGATCCAGTCCCGGAAGGTGAGTCCCTCGGGCACCGTCCAGGGACCCTCCGGGGCCCGGACGCACATGACGGGCGCGTCGAGGGCGTACGCGGCCCAGGCGGCACGCGGCTCGCGCCGTCCTGACGGGGCGGACGTGCGGGCCGGGTCCAACTGCGCCCACATCGCCTGCCGGGTGGAGCGCCAGCCGGTCTGTCTGCCCTCCCGTATCGGCGAGTTGGCGAACGCGGCCACCAGCACCGCGCCCAGCAGATGCGCGAGTTGCCAGCGTCTGCCGTAGCCGAGGGGTCCCGGCTCCTCGTGGCCCGCGTCCAGACAGACCTGGATGGAGGCGGTGGTCCGCATCATGGCGCGGCCCGCGGGACCGATCCGGTCGAGATATGCCTCCATGGCGTCATAGCGCGGCTCGCGCAGCATCCGTTCCGGTGAGTGCCAGGGATCCTGTCCGAGACCGGCGAGAGCGAGTCCGGCCGTACGCAGTGCCGGGCGTACGGTGTCGAGGTCCGCGGCGGTGGAGGTGATGCACTCCATCAGCGACGCGGCGGGCGCCGAGCTGAGTTCGAGCTGGCCGCCGGGTTCGAAGGTGAGCGCCGATCGCAGGCGCAGGGTCCGCAGGCCGTCGAATGCCTCTTTGAGACGGCCGGCCGGGACGGGTCGTTCGGGGGAGTGCAGGTCGTGGACGAGCCATTCCAGTTCGACACCCACGGTTTTGGGCGGGCCCGTCTTGAAACAGATGCCACGCAAAAGATCTTCGGCGTCGTTCTCGCCGAGTACTGGTCCGTCGTCGTTGAAACTGTCGGTGGGCATGGCCGGATCCTCCTGTCGAAGACCGTGACCGACTCCGCTCCGGGGGTCGGAGTGGAGCGCTCCGTCCAACCTAACGGGACTCTTGCTGCTTCGCACAAGAGTGCCCTTGCGGTCAGTATTTCGTCAGAAAAGCGGTTGCCCCGGATGAGATCGTTCACGCAGCATTCCCGTATGAGCGCGCGGTTGCGGGGCATCGCCAAGGAAACTGAGGAGATCGTCCGAACGGGGAAGTACCGTGCGCCGGACGGCCGCGACGTGGCGATTCATGAGGCCCGCGACGCGGCTCTGGCGGGGACCGGGATGTACGGCCCCGAGCCGGTGCCGGTCACCCCCGACACGGACCGCACGACGCGCCCGGGCGCCATTGTCGAGGTGACCGGCGAGAGCAGTCTGGAGGCGGCCCGGCGGCTGACGGCGGCCGGACCGGAGAGGGTGGCCGTCCTCAACTTCGCCTCCGCGCGCAATCCCGGCGGCGGATATCTCAATGGCGCCCAGGCCCAGGAGGAGGCGCTGTGCCGGGCCTCCGCCCTGTATGTCACCCTCCTGCGCGCGCCCGGGTTCTACGCGCACCACCGAGCGGATCCCAGTCCGTTCTACACCGACCGGGTGATTCACTCGCCCGGTGTGCCGGTCTTCCGCGACGACCGGGGCCGGCTGCTCGACACGCCGTTCCAGGTCGGTTTTCTCACCTCGCCCGCGCCGAACGCGGGGGTGATCGCGCAGCGCGCCCCGGAGGACGTGCCGCGGATCCCGGCCGCACTGGCCGCACGCGCCGAGCGAGTGCTGGAGACAGCGGTGGAGCGCGGCTACCGCCGACTGGTACTGGGCGCCTGGGGCTGCGGTGTCTTCCGCAACGACCCGGTGCGGGTCGCGGAGGCGTTCCGGACGCCGCTCACCGGCGAAGGACGGTTCGCGCACCACTTCGACGAGGTGGTCTTCGCGGTGCTGGACCGGACGGCCGGCGCGCCGACGCTGGGAGCGTTCCACCAGGTCTTCGCGGGGCGGATCGGGCCGTAGGGCGTGTTTTTGACGCCTGCGGCCACCACAACGCGGCGAGCGTATGTGCCGGGCGCCGCGAACCGGACGGGACTTTTGAAACGGCCCCCGGCTGCCCCGTCGGACAGGCCCGGGCCCGTCGCGAACCCCGGCGGTGGCGCGAAGGCGCCGGCCGGGGTTCACGGCCGGGGACGGCTCACTGCCAGCCGTAGCGCTCCCTCAGCCGGTTCACCACCAGATTGAACCGGCCCCGGTCCAGGGCACACGCCTCGCGCCGCATTCCCTTCTCGTGGACCCGCAGCACCCGGTCCACGGCCACCCAGGACTCCCGGCCGGCCCGGTCCCAGGGGCCCACCCCGATCGGCACCCACTCCCGGTCGTGGGCATGGCGCTTGCTGGAGAGCTGTACGGCCAGCAGTGTGCCGGCCGCCTCACGGGCCACCACCAGCACGGGACGGTCCTTGCCGCGCCCGTCGTTCTCCTCGTAGGGCACCCAGGTCCAGACGATCTCGCCGGGATCGGGGTCGCCGTCGTGTTCCGGGGCGTACGAGGTGCGGACCGGGCCCACCTCGCGGGGCTTTGCCTCGGTTGTGGCGGTCGGTCCGCTGCGGCCGGGAAAGTCGAGGTCGCGGTGGGTGCCGCCGTTGCCGGCATCGATGAAGGACGTCATCCGCAAGACGTTAGAACCCGCACGGCCGGGCCCGTGGAGCGGGTCGCCGTACGGGCGCCGCAGCCCGCCGGGACGAGGGTGCGGCGAGGTGCGCCGCCGCCCCGGCCTGGTTAGCGTCAGCCTTATGACTACCGTTCCGCGCCGCTTCGAGATTCTGCTGGTGGCCGAGTTCACCGAGGACCACGAGGGCCCGCCCGCCTCGGAGAACGCCCTGCGCTCCGCCCTCGTCGAAGCCACCGGTGACACCGGCTCGTCCGGCTACCCGCGTTACGCGGGCAATGGCGTGGAGGCGGACATCGATCCCGAGACCCGCACGGTGGAGGCGCTGCTGATCGACGGCGAGGAACTGGACTACGGCCTGTCGGTCCGCGTTGTGCCCGCCCCGCCGGCCTGACCGGGGGAGGGGCGCGCGGATCCGCCGGCGGCCCGCGCCCACGGGTCCGCCCCGGTGACGGCGGCCGCCGGAGGCCCGTTGACAGGGTCCCGCGCCGGGCAGAGACTCGGGCCCGGACGGTGGTGAACCATCGTTCACCACGCGAACCACCACGTCGCCGCCGTGGCAGAGGAGCCGGAGACCCGATGAGCATTCGCGACGTCTACATCGTCGACGCGGTCCGTACCCCGATCGGCAGATTCGGGGGCGCCCTGGCTTCCGTGCGGCCCGACAACCTCGCCGCCCATGTCCTGCGGTCGCTGGTCGGGCGCACCCCCGATCTCGACCCGGCCAGGATCGGCGATGTCGTCTTCGGTGACGCGAACGGCGCCGGGGAGGACAACCGCGATGTCGCGCGGATGGCGGTCCTGCTGGCCGGGCTGCCCGTGTCCGTACCGGGTGTGACCGTCAACCGCCTCTGCGGCTCGGGGCTCGAAGCGGTCATCCAAGCCGCCCGCGCCGTCGCCCTCGGTGACGCGTCGGTCGTCGTGGCGGGCGGTGTGGAGTCGATGTCCCGGGCGCCCTGGGTCCTCCAGAAGCCGGGGCGGGCCTATCCGGCCGGACACGAGCAGCTCCACTCGACCACGCTGGGCTGGCGGATGACCAACCCGAAGATGCCCGCCGAATGGACCGTCCCGCTCGGGGAGGGCGCCGAACTGATCGCCGACAAGCACGCGATCACCCGCGAGCAGCAGGACGCGTTCGCCCTCGCCAGCCACCGCAAGGCCGCCGCCGCGTGGGCCGCCGGTCTGTACGACGGCGAGGTGGTCCAGTACGGCGATGTGGAGCTCCCACGCGACGAGTGTGTCCGTGACAGCACCTCGATGGAGGCCCTGGCCAAGCTGAAACCGGCGTTCCGCACCGACGGCACTGGGACGGTCACGGCCGGGAACGCCTCACCGCTCAACGACGGCGCCGCCGCACTGCTTCTCACCGACGAGGACGGGCTGCGCGAGACGGGCCGGGAGCCGCTCGCCCGGATCCGTACCTCCGCCGTCACCGGTGTCGAGCCGCAGCTCTTCGGCCTCGGCCCGGTCGACGCCGTACAGCGGGCCCTCGCCAAGGCCGGACGTACCTTCGCCGACCTGACCGCATTCGAGCTCAACGAGGCTTTCGCCGCGCAGTCGCTGGGCTGTCTCGCCGAGTGGCCCGATCTCGACCCGGCCGTCGTCAACTCGCGCGGCGGCGCCATCGCCATCGGCCATCCGCTCGGCGCCTCCGGTGCCCGCCTCGCCGGGTCCGTCGCCCATCAGCTCGCCGCGGCGGGAGCCGGGACGGGCCTGGCGGCGCTCTGCATCGGTGTGGGACAGGGCCTCGCGCTCGTTCTCGAACGCTGAGAGGAGATGCGCCCGGACTGCTGGACTCCTACGCGGAGTTGGCGCCGCGGCGGGTGCGGCGGGCGGCCCGCATGCCGCGCGCCTCGACCCCGCCGGCCCGGCGCCGGGCAGTACCCGGCGCCCGTCGTACGGCGAGGGCCGCACCGGACCGTGTCCGTCCGGTCAGACGGCGCCGTCCGCGCCATCGGCTCCGCCGACCGATCCGGCGCTCTTGGCCTTCGCCTCCGCCTCCTCGACCGACTTGCGGACCTCGTCCATGTCCAGGGCGCGCGCCTGGCCGATCACGTCCTCCAGCGCCGCCTCGGGCAGTGCGCCGGGCTGGGCGAACACCGCGACATTGTCCCGGACGATCATCAGCGTGGGGATCGAGCGGATGTCGAACGCGGCGGCCAGCTCCTGCTGTGCCTCCGTGTCGACCTTGGCGAATACGAGATCCTCGTGCCGCTCCGAGGCCTTCTCGTAGACCGGGGCGAACTGGCGGCAGGGGCCGCACCAGGAAGCCCAGAAATCGATCAGGATGAAGTCGTTCTCCGACACCGTCCGGTCGAAGTTTTCCTTGGTGAGTTCCATGGTGGTCATGACCGCTACCTCTTCCCATTCCGTGGTGAGCCGACTGCGACAACCGCCGGTGTCCACTCGGTATTCCTCGCCCATTCCCGAAGATCGTCTGGCCATGCGACCCCTCCCGCACCAGACTGAGCGCATGACGGAAGCGATGGAATATGACGTTGTGGTGCTCGGCGCGGGACCGGTCGGGGAAAACGTGGCCGACCGCGCCAGAGCCGCCGGGCTGAGCGTGGCGGTCGTGGAGAGCGAGCTGGTCGGTGGCGAGTGCTCGTATTGGGCGTGTATGCCGAGCAAGGCGCTGCTGCGCCCGGCGATCGCGCGTGCGGAGGCCCGCCGCGTCCCGGGGCTGAGCCAGGCCGTGCGGGGACCGCTCGACGCCTCGGCCGTGCTGGCCCACCGCGACGACATAGCGGCACATTGGAAGGACGACGGCCAGGTCGCGTGGCTCGACGGCATCGGCGCGCGCGTCTACCGGGGGCAGGGACGGCTGGCCGGGACGAAGAAGGTGACGGTCACGGGTCCGGAGGGCGACGAGCGGACCCTGACCGCCCGCCACGCCGTCGCCGTGTGCACGGGCAGCCGGGCGCTGCTGCCCGACCTGCCGGGACTCGCCGATGCCAAGCCCTGGACAAGCCGTGAGGCGACCAGCTCCCAGAATGTCCCGGGACGGCTCGTGGTCGTCGGCGGGGGAGTGGTCGGTGTGGAGATGGCCACCGCGTGGCACGCGCTCGGGTCCGAGGTCACACTGCTGGTCCGGGGCAGCCGTCCGCTGCCCCGGATGGAACCTTTCGCCGGTGATCTGGTCGTCGCGGCGCTGAGGGAAGCCGGCGCCACGGTCCGTACCGGGGCGTCGGTCGCCGCGGTAGAACGCGACGGCGGGACCGGACCCGTGACCGTCGTGCTGGCGGACGGCGAGCGGATCGAGGCCGACGAGGTGCTCTTCGCCACCGGTCGCGCCCCGCGCACGGACGACCTCGGCATGGAGTCGGTCGGGCTGGAGCCCGGCTCCTGGCTCACGGTCGACGACAGTTGCCGGGTCGAGGGCAGCACCTGGCTCTACGGCGTCGGTGACGTCAACCGCCGCGCGCTGCTCACACACCAGGGCAAGTACCAGGCCCGTATCGCGGGCGCCGCCATTGCCGCCAGGGCCCAGGGAGTACCCGTACTGGAGAGCGACCGGTGGGGAGCGCACGCGGCCACCGCGGACCATGCCGCCGTCACGCAGGTCGTGTTCACCGATCCGGAGGTCGCCTCGGTCGGCCTCACCCTCGCCGAGGCCGAGGCGGCGGGCCACCGCGTCCGCGCGGTCGACTACGACATGGGCGCCGTCTCGGGCGCGAGCCTCTACGCCGAGGGCTACACGGGCCACGCACGCATGATCGTGGACCTGGACCGCGAGATCCTCCGCGGCGTCACCTTCGTCGGCTCGGCCGCCGGGGAGATGCTCCACTCCGCGACGATCGCGGTGGTCGGCGAGGTGCCCATCGACCGCCTCTGGCACGCCGTTCCGGCGTACCCCACGATCAGCGAGGTGTGGCTGCGACTGCTGGAGACCTATCGAGGCTGAGGCGTACGGCGGAGGTGTGTGGTACGGCGGAGAGAGTGATCGAACGAGCCTATGACGGATGCGGTCGTTGCCCGGCGGGTTTCCGCCCCTCTCGCAGATGTCCGCCGCCGCCACCTCTCCCGAACGCCAACGGGACAACGTGCTCGCCGCAGTCGAGGCTGTCGGCGGGCACGTCATGGCCCGGGCCGGCGATGGGGAGGTGTCGGGTGCCGCCGACCCCATGACGCGTCCGAAGCTGGGGCCTTGGCTGAGAGGCGGTGGTCGCCGTCCTGTTGAAGCGGTGCGTCCGTAGGATGGCGTGATGACTGCCGAAGTCCCGCTCACCCGAGAGTCGTTCCGGCGGCTCCAGCCGATGAACGTGCCCAGCCGGGTCTCCCAGTTGCCGGATCGTGTCTGGACTGACGAGGACTGGGACCGGATCCGGCATGGTTATCGAGCCCGGGACATGGATGAGAAGTGGAACGTCTTCGCTGAAGGTGCTGTCCTGTTCATGCATCGGAGTTGGACCGGTCACGGTGTCTATCAAGCGACCTTTGCTCCCCTGGCTGGTGGCGGGAGGAGGATCGTCTCTGCTGTGGTAGAGGCCGATGGTGAGCGTTATCGGGGCATGGGCGATGAGTATGACTGCCTGATGATGGAGCTGATCATTAGCGCCATCGTCCTGGGAGAGCCCGCCGCCGAGCTCCGGGCCGGTCTCGTGGAGTTGACTGCCCGGTCCGCGGGAAGGAGCGATCTTCCCTCGGGCGCGGTGGAACACAGTGTTCTCGGGGCGCGCTCGGGATCGTAGGCTTTCTGGAGCGCTTTCCAGCCTTTTGGCGGGCTGTGCGCGCCTGAGGGCCCTAGAGGAATCCTCAGGTGCTTGAGGCGTCGGCGGGCCGTCTCGTTTTCGGTGCCGAGTTCTCCGGCCTCCCGGCGTCCCGTCCGTACACGGCTCTCCGCCCCGCCCTTCCCGATGTCCCCCGGTCCGCCGCCGGGGGACAGACGCCGGGAAGGGGCGCCGGGCCGGGTCACCTGCCCGGCATGCCGCCGCCCGTGATCGCGTCCCTGGTCCGGTCGACCAGCGAGGCGAAGGGGCCGACAGTCCACTGCGCCATCGGTGAACCGGCGACCGCCGGGTGCGGGCGGGTGGGCGCGATCTTCTCGGCCGCCATGAGCCGTGCGCCCATTTCCCTGAGCTGTGCCTCCGAGCGCGCGGCGCGCACAGCGGGGAACTCCTCCCGCTCCTCGTGTTCGGCGTGGTCGGACACGGCCCGCTCCAGCTCAACGAACCGGGCGTCGAATTCCGCACTGCCGATGTCCATCTTCTCCAGCGCCGCGAGTGCCTTGCTCGCCTCCTTCTCCTCCTGGTTGCGGGCGTCGGCCTCCTCCTTGCCCGCCGTGTCCTTCGCGACCGGGCGCATGATCATCTCCTCGGCCGTCTCGTGCACGGTGAGCAGCGCCCGCAGCTCGTCGAACGCCTGCTGCTTGGTCTCCCCCCGCGTGCTCCTCACCTCCGCGAAGAGGTCCCGGATGCGGGCGTGCTGGCGCAGAAGGATGGCCACCACGTCGTCCTCGGGCAGTGCCGCCGCCTGGACGCGTTCCGCGTCTGCCTCGTTCATCTCTGTTCCTTTCCGCCGACCGTTCGCCTCGACTACGAGTCACCAGAGGGCCGTTTCGATAAACCGGCCGGGCGCCACCTTCGTCCGGGTGGACGCGCCCGCCGGGCGCCGGGCCCGGCGGGGTACGGCTGACCGGGTCCCCGGAGGCGCGACCGGATATCGTCTCCGATCGGATGGACAGTCACCCGCACGGCGTGATGGCCGGGTTCGAACGGCGAAGGAGCGGACGATGACCCGTGTGCCCCGGCAGGACTGGATCCGGCGGTTCGTCCCGCGCCCTGCGGCGCGGCTGCGGCTGGTGTGTTTTCCGCACGCGGGCGGGGCCGCCAGTGCCTTTCACGGCTGGGCGGAGCTGCTGCCGGAGTGGATTGAGCTGGTCGCCGTCCAGTATCCGGGCCGGCAGGACCGTTACGGCGAGCCGATCCCGGCGGGAATCCCCGAGCTGGCCGAGGAGATTCTGCGTGGCGCCGAGGACATCACCGGCTTCGACCGGCCCACCGCCTTCTTCGGACACAGCATGGGCGCCCTGGTGGCCTTCGAGGTCGCCCGCCGGCTCCAGTGGCGTACCTCCTCACCGCCGGCCGCGCTCTTCGTGTCCGCGTGCAAGGCCCCGCCGGCCCGCACTCCCCGGGGCCTCACGTTCGAGGAGAACGAGATCCGGGACTACCTCAGACATCTCGGTGGCTCGGGCGCGGCACTGCTGGAGAACGACGAGCTCTGGGAGTTCGCGTTCCCGGTGATCTGCGGCGACCTGCGGATGGCGGAGGCGTACCGCTACGCGCCGGGCGCTCCGCTGACCTGCCCCGTTGTCAGCATCGCGGGTGACCGTGACCCGGCGGTCACGCCCGACGACGCGGCCCTGTGGAAGGACTGCACAACCGGCGAGGCGGACGCACGTGTGCTGCGCGGAGGACACTTCTACTTCGAGGAATCGCTGTCCGGCCTCGTCGAGATCCTGACCGAGGGGCTGACCCGGCTGGTCCCGCACTGAGCGTCCGGCCTGAGACGTTCGCGGGAAGTGTGCTGACGCTCCTGCCAAAACACACCCGAGCGGGTGGGCGTCCGCGTACCCTACGTTGACTTTCCAATCGAGGAGTGGGCATGGCAGGACAGTTCGAGGCGACCACGGAGATCAACCGGCCGATCGAGGAGGTCTTCGCCTTCCTCGCCGACGGCAGGAACGATCCGAAGTTCAGTCCCCGGGTGAAGGAGATCGTGAAGACCCCCGAAGGCCCCACCGCCGTCGGGACCGTCTTCCGCAGCACCGTCAAGGACGCCGGGATGACGACCGGGCGGGAGTTCCGTATCACCGAGTTCGAAGCGCCCCGCACGTTGCGCTGGACCGAGGTCTCCAAGAACCTCATCACCGCCAGCGAGGGCGGCTACGACCTGGAATCCCTCGCCGACGGAAGAACCAGGGTGCGGATCTACAACGTCCTTGAGGGACACGGCCTCGGCAAGCTCCTCGTCGGTCTCGCCCTGAGCGCCTCCCGCAAGGACGCGCCCGCCTTCGGCAACCGCATCAAGACGGCCGTCGAAGCGTCCTGAGTCCGGCGCCGGGACCGGTCCCGGCGCCGCCCCTCATCGCCGCGGTCAGTTCCTTGTGCCGAGCCTGCCGCGGTTGTGCAGGACGTAGAGGAACGCCAGAGACGGGGCGATGAGCAGTGCGGCGGCGCCGGCGACACCCGCGAGCACCCACAACGTGGGTGTGGGCGACGCGGCTTCGGCGAGGCTGAGATGCGTACCCAGCAGATACGGATACTGGGCGACGCCCCACCCGCAGACGACGGCGGCCACGGCCAGCGCCGCCAGCATGCGCAGTGCGCCGGCTCTTCTGGTCCTGAGCAGGAAGAGACTGGCCAGGCCGCTCAGCGCGGAGATGATCAGCAGTGGCAGTCCACGGTGACTCAACTCGTGGAAGAGGCGGGGCGAGTCCGCCTGGAGCACAAAGATCCCGGCCAGGCTGACCAGACCCGTGACGGCTCCGGCGAGCAGCGCGCGCCGGCCGAACCACGTTTCGAGGTCGGGGCTCTCGCTCTGCCGCGCGGCGGCGGTCAGAAACACCGCGGCCAGGTAGGAGCAGACCAGCACGGCCAGCACCCCGCCGAGCACGGAGGTCGGGTTGAGCCAGCTCCCGAGCGGGTCGCCCTTCCCGCCGGCCGGTACCCGCCCGGACGCGATCGCCCCGGCCAGACTTCCGAAGCAGTACGGGGTGACCACCGACGACAGCGCGAACACCGCTCCGTAGACCCGCTGCTCCGGCGTACGCAACGATGCCTTGCGGAACGCGAAGCCCGCTCCGCGCAGCACGATACCCAGCGCGGCCAGGCCCAGCGGAATGTACAACGTCGTGGTGATGGCCGCGAACGCGGCGGGGTAGCCGCTCCACAGCACGACGAGGCAGTAGATCAGCCAGGTGTGGTTGGACTCCCAGACAGGACCGACCGTCAGATCGATCAGACGGCGGGGCCTGCTGCCGCGTGCCGCTCCACCGCCGGTCAGGTCCCAGAAACCGGCACCGAAGTCGGCCCCGCCGAACAGCGCGTAGGCGATGACGCCGACGAACAGAATGACCGCGATCGCATCGCTCATGTCTACCGGTCCTCTCCCGTGTGCGCGCCGGTGAGCGGCCGGTCGGGGCCGTAGGGGACGTCGACCGCGTCGTCGCCCCCGTCCCGCCAGCGTCGTGTCAGAGACCGCAGCACAAGTACGGCGCCGATGCCCACCGCGAGATAGATGGCCAGGGCCGCGGCGAAGAAGGGCCAGAGATTGCCCTGGGTCGCCACGGCGTCCCTGGTCAGCAGCATGCCCACAACGGTCCAGGGCTGCCGTCCGACCTCGGTGACCACCCAGCCGCTCTCCAGTGACACCACCGCGACGACTCCGCTCACGGCGACGCACCGGAGGAACAGGCGGTTGGTGGGGACCTCCCGCCGGCGCCACCACAGCCAGGCGAACCAGAGGGAGAGCGCGAACAGCGCGAACGCCGTCCCGATCATGATGTCGAAGGCCAGATGGACGATGCTCACCGCCGCGTCCTCGGGCCGCACCGCGGGAGGGATCGCGTCGAGCCCCCGGATCTCGGTGGACGGTCTGAAGTCCGCCAGCAGCGAGGCCAGGTCCGGGATCTGAAGGCCGTAGCGGACCTCACCGTCGATCAGCACCCCGGCGAGCGTCTCGGGGACATGATCGCCGGTGGTGGGCAGCAGTTCGATGGCGGCGAACTTCGCGGGCTCGCTGTTGAACACCTGGCGGGCGACGATGTCGCCGACGAAGATCTGTACGGGCATGGCGCAGGCGGCCACAACGAAACCGATGAGGAACCCGAGCCGGTGGTAGCTGTCGCGGCGGCCCCGCAGCATTCCCACGGCGTAGACGCCCGCCACCGAGAAGCCGGCCACGATGTACGCGGCCAGCAGCATATGGATGCTCTCGAACCAGAAGGCCCCGTTGAAGAACACCTCCGCCGGACGGACCTCCACCACACGGCCGTCGCGCATCGTGATGCCGCCAGGCTGGTTCATCCAGCTATTGGCCGCCACGACCGCGCAGGTGCCACCGATACTCGCCAGGACGACGGGCACGCCGGTCCAGAAGTGCACCCAGGGCGGAAGCCGCTTCCAGCCGTAGATGTAGATCGAGACGAAGATCGCTTCCAGGAAGAAGAAGATGCCTTCGATCGCGAAGGGGAAGCCGAAGGCCGCGCCGTAGCGGCCCATCAGGCCGGGCCAGAGAATCCCGAGTTCAAAGCTCAGTACGGTGCCGGTGACCGCTCCGACGGCGAACAGTACGGCCGCCACCTTCGACCAGCGCTGTGCGAGAAGCAGGGCCTGTTCGTCACCGCGGCGCAGACCGCGGTAGTTGGCGATGAGCATAAGAGCCGTGAGAGCCACGCCGAACGGCACGAGGATGATGTGGAATCCCAGGGTGAAGGCCATCTGCTCGCGGGCGGGCAGCAACTGCGGCGGATCGTCAGCCGAAGCCAGAGCCTGAAGCAGGATCCCGGCAGCATCAGGTGAGTACGGCATCTCCGCATCTTTCATGTGCCCGACGGGTCCGGGCCGCCGGTGACACGGGCCGGGCGGTGACCACCACCCGTTCGGCCGCGCTGCGCACGGGAGACCGGCGAGGGCCGGTCAGCGGACCGGGTCGACCGGATTCCGGCGGGAGACCAGCAGGGGATCCTCCGGGGTGAACGGCAGATCGGCCATGTCGTCCGGCGTGATGCCGAACGACGCCGCGAGGACCTCCTTGCTGAATCCGCCGACGGACGCCTTGTAGCCGATGTTGCCGGGGGTGCTCCGGTCGAAGAAGACCAGAAAGTGCAGCTCTCCCTCACCGATGTCCTCGATGTGGTGGGGATAAGCCCTCGGGACGAAATAGACATCGCCCGGGCTCAGCAGATAGGTGTCGACCTCCCCTCCCGGGCTGAGGAGCGTCATGCGTCCCCGGCCCTCGTGCACATATCCCATCTCCGCCGTGAGCGGGTGCCAGTGCGGTTCACGCATGCCTTCGTCGGTGATGCGCAGGGAGTTCATGGAGATGTTCTCCAGGACCGGCCAGTACGGCGTCTTCGCGATTCTCGCGGAACCGGCGGCGGAGGCCACCGGCGCCGGCATCGCGTCGACGTCGAACTTGTACGGATCCTTTCTGCGCGCGTCGGGAGGGATCTGCGCGGGGGCCTGCCGGGTGCCTATGTTCGTGTCGGCCGGTCCGCGCCGCAGCCCGCTGAACGCCGACGCGGGCAGATCGTAGGTGTTTCCGAGCACCGCGTCGGTCATCGCTCCGAAGGCGCCGGACATACCGAAGTCCTCCGGGCGCTCGTGGCTGAAGCCGGTGATGAACTCGGCCTCCTCGCGGCCGGTGTTCTCGATGTGGTGCAGAGCGCCAGAAGGGACGAAGAACATCTGGCCCGCCGCGATGGTGAAGCTGTGGTGTTCGTTTCCGTTGCCGGACATCGAGACCAGCGCCTCGCCCCGTACGCAGTAGCTGAGCTCGTTCGCGTTGGCGTGCCAGTGCGGTTCGCGCACCGCCAGCGGCGCCAGTACGAGGCGGCGGATGGAGAGACGGCTGAGCGCCGTGAAGTTCGCCTGCGTCAACTCGCCTATGGTGCCGGCCGCGGTGCTCGTGGTGTGCGGCTGCGCCATCAGGGACCGTACGTGCGGGGACTGGGCCATGACGGTACTCCTGCTGGGGTGGTGGATGGCGCGCTCACGGCGGCCGTGTCGGAAGGGGCCGCTGCCGGCCGGTACGTGGTACGGGAACACCGGCCGCTCAGAGCAGCATCAGCAGAGTGGCGCACGCCAGGACGGTGACCGCTACTCCGATCGACGCGGCGGCGAGAGTGGTGGACCGCCGGTTCGCCAGCGGCCCCATCAGCGCTCGGTCGCGGCTGAACAGCACCAGCAGCAGCACCGCGACCGGGACACCGAGCGACACAAGAGCCTGACTGGCTATCAGCAGCGCGGTCATCGGTACCCCCGTCAGCATCAGCGCCACCGAGGGGACCAGAGTGACCGTCCGGCGCAGCGTGGGCGGGACGCGCCGGGTCAGCAGGCCCGCCACGATCACATCACCGGCGAGCGCGCCGGTACCGCAGGACGAGACCCCCGAGGCCAGCAGCGCGATGGCGAAGGCCAGTGCGGCGGCCCCGCCCACCTGCGCGGTCAGCTCGGCGTGGGCCCCGTACAGATCTCCCTGCCAGGCGCCGCCGGCGACGGCCAGTCCGGCGCCGAGCACGACCATCGAGACGCTCACCAGGGTCGCCGTCCCCAGCCCGAGCAGGCAGTCGACGCGCAGGCCCCGCCGGACACCGCCCGGGTCGCTGCGCGCGGTGTGCGCGTCCCGGCCCGGCCGCACCATGGCGGAGTGCAGATAGAGCGCGTGCGGCATCACCGTCGCGCCGATCATCGCGAGGACCAGCGGAAGGGTCTCGCCGTCCAGCCGGCCCGGTATCAGACCGGCCGTCAGCCCGGCCGGGGACTGGTGGCCGACGGCCAGGATGTCGAAGAGGAAGCCGCCGCCGACCAGGATCAGGGCGGCTGCCGCGCCCAGTTCGAAGCCGCGGGAGTGACCGCGGCGCCGCAGCGTCACCACCGCGAGCGAAGCCGCGGCGGCCAGCAGCACGGCGAGCCAGGCCGGCGTGGAGAACAGCAGGGACATACCGATCGCCGCGCCGACGAATTCGGCGATCTCGGTGGCTATTATGACGAGTTCCGCCTGGCACCACAGGAGGCGTCGCGCCGTTGAGCCGAAGCGCTCACGGCACAGCAGCGGAAGGCTTTTACCGGTGGCCAGTCCGATTTTCCCGGACAGATACTGCAACAGCATCGCGCAGGCGCTCGCCGACACGATGACCCACATCAACTGATATCCGGTGGTGGCGCCCGCGGTGAGATTCACCGCGACGTTTCCGGGATCCACATAGGCGAGGGCGGCGACGAAGGCCGGACCGACGAGATGGACGACCCGTGGTGTCACCGGGCGCCGGGAGGAGCCGGGGTCGACAGCCTGGTCAAGGATTTTGGAGACCGGTGGGCCCGGTATGCCCGGGCCGCGGAGGTCGATCCGCTCGTCCGGGGATTCAGTCGTACACGGATGAGACCCTCCCGGAATTCGGGACGGGAGACCCACGGGTATCACGGCATGCTCCTTTTCTGTGAGACAGCCCCAAGGGCCGGCCTGTCATCCCCGGTGAATCAGCGCGTGGTGTCGGACGCGGTGCGCCGCAAGGCGGAGAGGGGCCCGCATACTTGAATGTCTTCGGGCGTTCCGACAACGCGGCGGGACGCCCTGGTTGTCGTCGCGCGCCTGCCGGTGATTACGGGACAGTCCTTAACGTATGAATGTCTCCTGGGCGGCGCCAACGCTGCTGGCATTCGGGTCAGAGCGGCGCGCGGCGCATACGCCGACGCCCGGCGACCGGGTCTCGACAATCAGGGATTGGAGCCGTGTATGGCAGCGGAGCCCGGTGCGGCCGGCGGCGCGACGACAACCGGCTGGCTGAGGCGTCAGAAGGGTTCCGTGCCCTCGCCGACGGTGGTGGCGCTCACGCTGGTGACCGGCGCCGTCGACGCGATCAGCTTTATGGCTCTCGGAGGCGTCTTCACCAGTGTGATGACCGCGAACCTCGCCCTGCTCGGCCTGGCGGTGGGGTCCGACAATCTGACGCTCGCCTGGCATGTGGTGGTGGCGCTCGCCGGATACGCGTGCGGCATCCTGGCCGGGGCCTGGTGCGGCATCCGGCCCGCACGGGAGAGGCCGTTCCGCTGGGACGGCGCCAGAACGGCACTGGCCGGAGAGCTTCTGCTCGTCTGCGGATTCCTCGCCGGCTGGCTCGCGGTCGGCGGCACCCCCGACACGGCGGCGCAGCTCGGTCTGCTGGCCACGGCGTCCCTGGCCATGGGCTGTCAGAGCGGGCTGATCCGTGTCGCGGGGGCCCCCGATGTCTCCACCACGTACCTCACCGGCACACTCACCGGGATCCTGGCCGAGCTGGTCACCACACGGCGGCTGCAGCGGTCGAACCTCGTCCTGATCGGTGTGCTGCCGCTGGGCGCCGCCCTGGGCGGAGCCCTGGTCACCTGGGCACGCCCCTTCGCACCCGTTCTGCCGGCCGCTCTGCTGGCGGCCACCCTGGTGCTCTCCTTCACCCCGTCGGACGGGAGAAGACCACCGGCCGCCTGAACGTGCTACCTCCGGGCCGTCCGGCAGCGGAGTCGCCTCGCGCCCGGCCTCTGCCCCGGCCGGTCCAGACCGTCCAGGACCGCCACGGTCAGGACGGCGTAGGCGAGATGAGGCACGACATCGGCCACCCAGTCCTTCGCGGTCCAGGTACGCGGGTCGGTGACGCCGAGTACGGTCATGGGCCCGTTGGTGCCGATCAGCGCACCGATCGTGGCCACGGCACCGTCCGCGAGGAACCCGGGCCGCCATCCCGCGCTCCGGGCGAGGCCCATGAGCGCTCCCATGGTCACACCCGCCGCGAGACCGGTCAGCGGACCCAGACCGGCGATCCGGTTCTGCCGTGTCTCACCGGAACCGGGGACGGGGATCCCGGACTTCTCCGACAGCCGCTCCACCGTGACCTCCGGCGTGCTGCTCGCGGGCCTGCCGCGCAGAGCCATGTCGAGATAACTGGTCATGTCGAGCGCGGTGGTACCCGCCATACCCGCCGCGGCCCCCCGCAGGGCGGCCGACAGCGCCCCGCCGGCCCCGCCCGCTCCACGGCGCGTGGCCTTGTGACGACACAGTGCGCGTAACACGTCAGTAGCCTCCAGGACCGGGTGGATCCGTTGCGGCGGACATCCGTCGAGTAAGCCGTCCGGATAAAAGTGAACACCGCCCGGCCGGTCGCCGCCACCGGTGAGTCCGCGCCGCCGCGGGGCCTTATGAGGTGCTCGGTACGGGAGCACCGCACACGGAGTCAACCGCGCGGCAGCCGCCGCCCGGACCGGCCGCTCACCGGGCGGGGAGCTGGATGAGCAGGAGCGCGGCGTCGTCGTCGAGCCGGCCGGCGTTGTGATCACGCAGCGTGTCCAGCAGCGCGTCCAGCATCTCGGTCGAGTCGGCCGAGAGATGCTGCCGCAGCCGCTCCTCCAGCGGGAAGAACGCGCCGTTGTGGTCGCGGGCCTCCGACACCCCGTCCGTGTACAGGAGAAGCTGGTCACCCTCCGTGAAGGGGAGGGTCGTCAGACAGGGCTTGGCGTCGCTGAGTTCCAGCAGCCCCAGCGGTGGCACCGGCGGTTCCGCGTCGATGGTGGTGACGGTCCCCTCGTGGACGAGCAGCGGAGGCACATGGCCGCAGTTGGCGATCTGGAGCCTGCACGGGGAGGGGAATCCGACGATGACGGCGGTCACGAAGTCGTCGCCGGCGAGATTGCGGCGCAGGCTTCGCTCGATCCGGTCGACGACATGGAGGAGATTCGGTTCGTTGTGCGCGGCCTCGCGGAAGATGCCCAGTACGAGTGCGGCGGTACTGACCGCGGGCAGCCCCTTGCCCCGTACGTCGGCCATGATGGCGCGCGGCCCGAACGGGGTCAGGACGACTCCGTACAGGTCCCCTCCGATGCTGGCCTCGGCGGCCGCCGCGCTGTACCGCACGGCGATGCGCAGGGGGCCCACGCGCTCCGGCACAGGCGCGAGGATGGCTTGCTGCGCCGCCTCCGCCACGGATCTGACCGCGACCAGTTCACGTTCCCTGCGCTGCCGCAGCGCGCTCAGCAGCGCGCTGGCCGTGGTGACCACGGCCAGCGCCGCCAGTGCGACGGCCTGGTCCTCCACGGACGGTGATCCGGGGCGCAGCCCGAGGACCGCAGCGATGACGAACGAGGCGGCGCCGAACGCGACCACGCCGTGGGGCCCGTAACGCGCGGCCGCCAGCGCCGGTGCCGTGGCCAGCATCGAGAGCCAGCGCAGCCCGGGGCCGGTCAGCAGAGCGGCCAGGGAATAGGCGGCGACCAGCACATAGGGGAAGACCGCCGACGCGACGGCGATGCCCCGCGGGAGTTCCGGCATGGATCTGTTCGCCGTCTCGTCGGTGCGGAAGGGCCTTGCCCGGGTGCGTGCCATGTCGCTGTTCGGGCCTCTCGTCTGGATCGTGCCGGGCTCGCGTGCCCGGCACCGCGCCTCGGGTCGGACCAGGGGTCCCGTCGGCGCGCCGGGGACGGGGAGAGAAGGTCGTCACGGCGGATCCACGGGCCGGGACGAGCCGCGAGAACGTCTGCGAGAGGGGGGCGGATTATTGGGGGAACAGGAAGGACCCTCCGGCGTGTGCCGCGTAACTGACCGGTCGGAACACAACGACGAGCCGCACACGCCGGCCGATGTCCCAAGGCAGACACACCTGGTGCTCCGGCCGCGTTCTGATACAGCAGGCTACCCCGAAGCGGGTCACGATGGAGCGGTGTGATGCTCACCGGTGCCGCTCCGGCCATGGCTGCCGGGTGGCGGCACGGCAGCACCGGGGCACAGCGTCCCGCCCCCGGTCCCGCGACGCGTCCGCTGCCGCGACGCGTTGATCCACCGGGAATTTACGGCACAACCCTCAGAAGACCCGGATGGGGATTTCGGCGGGGGCCTCCAGCAGATCGGTGATCTCGTCGTCCAGGCGGACCAGGGTGAGGGACGCGCCGGCCATGTCGAGCGAGGTGCAGTACTCACCGACATAGCTGCGGCGGACCTCGATGCCGCGTTCGGCGAGCTGCCTGTGGGCAAGCCCGTACACGAGATAGAGCTCGCCGATCGGAGTGCCGCCGAGGCCGTTGACCATCAGCGCGACCCCGTCGCCGGAGACATAGGGCAGATCCTCGACGACAGCGTCGAGGAGTTCGCGCACGATGGCGTCCGCGGGCTTCATCTTCTCGCGCCGCCGGCCTGGCTCGCCGTGGATTCCCACGCCCATCTCGATCTCGTCGTCGGGCAGATCGAACAGCGGGGATCCCTTGGCCGGGGGTGTGCACGCGGTGAGCGCCATGCCCATGGTGCGGGTGACGGAGTTGACCTTCTCGCCGATCCGGTACACCTCGTCGAGCCCGGCGCCGCGCTCGGCCGCCGCGCCGGTGGCCTTCATCACGAAGAAGTTGCCCGCCACTCCGCGGCGGCCGACCGTGTAGGTCGAGTCCTGTACGGACACGTCGTCGTCGATGAACAGCGTACGGACGGTGACTCCGTCGGCCGCCGACAGCTCCTCGGCCATCTCGAAGGCCATCCGGTCGCCCGTGTAGTTGTTGACCAGCAACAGGACGCCCTGGGGAGACGCGACCAGCCGGACCGTCTCATAGACGTAGTCGGTGGGCGGCGCGGAGAAGACGTCGCCCGGACACGCGGCGTCGAGCATCCCCGGTCCCACCGTCATGACGTGCGACGGCTCATGTCCGGAGCCCGATCCCTGGACGAGGGAGACTTTGTCCGGCCGGGGCGCGTCGGCGCGCATGATCAGGTTGAACTCCGGCACGTACCGCAGGGTGCCGGGGTTGGCCAGGGCCAGCCCCTGCAGCATCTCGGGCACATAGTTCTTCGGGTCGTTGACGAACTTCTTCATGCGATCGCTCCTGGATCTCGGCGGGCGGGGACGGGCCACGAGCGGTTCACGCGCGCTCCGCCCATTCGGCGGCGACGCGCTCCGCCATGATGGCGATCGCCATGGCTCCCGCGTCGGGGGACCCGATGCTGCGTTCGCCGGTGTAGCTCGGGCGGCCTCGCCTGGCCCGCATCGGGGTGGTCGCCTCAGCGGCGGTACGTGCCGCCGAGGCCACGACCTCGGCGAGCCCGGCGCCACCGGCCGCCGCCGGGCCCTCGCTGGTCGTCAGCGCCTTTTCCAGCGCGTCGGTCATCGGGATCAGCGCGTCCAGCAGCGTCTTGTCGCCGAGGTCGGACTTGCCCCGGGCCTTGATGCCCTCGGCGGCGGCACGCAGCATGGCGACGGCGTCCTCACCGTTCAGCTCCGAACGGCCGCTGACGGCGCCCGCCGCCCGGAGGAACGCGGTACCCCACAGCGGGCCGGACGTCCCGCCCACCCGCTTGGAGATCACCAGTGCCACCTTCTTGAGGAACGCCGAGGGAGAGCTGCGGTCCAGCGAGTCCCAGTCGGCGAGAACGATCTCGAAGCCGCGCGCGAGCGAGTATCCGAGGTCCCCGTCACCCACGACGGCGTCGAGTTCGCTGAATTCGCGCTCCCGGTCCACCGCCGTCCGCGCGACGGTTCTGACAACGAACTCAAGATCACTGTCTGTTGTCGATGACATGGCGGCTCCTGACTCTCCTGACATCTTCACTTCGCGCCTGCGGCGGCGCGCAGGGATTCGAGATCGGCGAGCCGTACGAAGGGGCGCGGGCGCGAACCGAACGGATCGCTCAGCACCTCCGTGGTGACCGCTTCCGGCGGCGGGTCGCCGAGGGACGACACCACCAGCCACGCTCCGGTGAAATCCTCCAGCCCGGTGTAGGCGCTGGTCGTGACGGCGCATCCCAGCCCCGCGCCCAGCGCCGAGAGCAGTCCGTTGCGGCTGTCCTCGATCACGACGGCGTCCGCCGGGTCCAGCCCGAGCTGATCCACCGCGTAGTCGTAGATGTCCGGCGCCGGCTTCTTGCGCGGGACGATGTCACCGGCGAACACGCTGAAGCGTGCGGCCAGGCCGGGCCCCATGGCGTGCGTCAGCACGCTGCGTACGGAGGGCTCGGCCGACGTGGACGCGACGGCCAGCGTCCAGTCGGCGGCGTCCGCCTCGGCGGCGATCCGTCGTACACCCGGCCGGGGCGGAATCTGCCCACCGGCGATGATCCCGGTGTAGATCTCGGTCTTGCGCCGGTGCCACCGGGCGACCTGCTCGTCGAGCGCTTCCGGGTCGCTGGGCAGGCCCACCGCGGCGATGAAGTCGGGGGTGAGGAGGGTCTTCATACGCTCCTTGCCTCCGCCGACCTTCACCTTCTCCGCGTAGTCGCTGTCACTCCACCGCACGGGCAGGCCGAACTCCTGGAACGTCTGGTTGAACGCGGGCAGATGCCCGTAACGCTCGGTGTCGGCGAGGACACCGTCGCAGTCGAAGACCAGGGCGGGCACGGTGTCACCCGGCCCGGCCGGCGCTGCCGAAAAGGGTCATGAGTGAGCCGGTCATACCGATGACGTCCTGGCGGACGGACCGGAACAAGGAGGGCGGGTCCCATTTCTGCTTTTCCGCAGCCGATTCGAGGAAGGCCAGGCCCGACTTCATGAAGGTCTCCTTGAGCGCGGTCGAGATATTGACCTTCGCGCACCCCCGGGAGATGAGATCGCTGAACTGTTCGTCGGAGAGTCCGCTGCCGCCGTGGAGTGCGATCGGCAGCGGATGGGCCGCCACGATGTCGGAGACGCGCTGGAAATCGAGTACCGGGGCGTGCTTGTAGCTGCCGTGAGCGTTTCCGATGGCGGGTGCGAAGACGTCGACCTGTGTCGTTCTGAGGAACTCCAGAGTGACCTCCAGATCCTGTTGGCGAGCCACGCTGTCGGTGCCGATGTCGTCCTCGACCCCCGTGATGGACTCGATCTCACCCTCCACATGGGCGCCGTGCCGGCGGGCCTCGGCGACGACCTCGACCGTCTGCCGCATGTTCTCCTCCACCGGCAGATGGGAAGCGTCGAACAGGACGGAGTTCCAGCCCCGCCGCAGGCACTCGGTGATGACCTCGCGCTCCGGGCAGTGGTCCAGATGCAGCGTGACGGGCACCTCGATACCGGCTGTCATCGACGTCCACAGGGCGAAGAGCACATCACTGCCGATTGATTTCACCGTCTTGACGGACGTCTGCACGATCAGTGGTGACGCGTTCTCCACCGCGGCCGCGAGGACCGCTTCCAGGGTGAGGTCATTGAACACATTGATGGCCGGCACGCCGTAACGCTCTTTGAAGGCGTCGGACAAGATGTCGGTCAGCGGCACGACGGACACGTGTACTCCCGGGCTCGGGCTCACCCCATGGGGACCGGGCCCTCCTGACAGAGACCGGTCTCTCCTGATCCATTCCACGCCCGCCGGGGCGCCGCCGCCACTCAGCCGGGGTTTTCGCGCTCAGGCGCGGCCGCTCCGGTGCTTTCGACGGCTCAGGCGACTCCGGCGGTGACGGAACGTGACCAGGAGAAACGTGGTCGCGAGCACAGCGACCGCCTCGGCGACAACGGCGAGTACCTTCTGGCCGAACCAGACCGGCTCGTACATGTCCGGGACCGGGCCCAGCCGGCCGACGTCGACGTAACGGTAGATCAGCAGAAGCGCCAGCCCGCCCGCGGCGACGAGCCAGGCGAAGGCGTCGGACGGGACTCGGCGCCAGACCAGGACCAGGAGGGCGGCGAGCGCGGCCAGGCCGGCCTCGATACGGAACAGGTCGCCCTGGCTGATGCTCGCGGACACCTCGTCGTACCGGTCGGCCAGGTGGGCGTGCAGATAGGCGTCCACCGCGAGTCCGGCCGCGGCCAGCAGCCGCGCCGCGCCGCGCAGGAGACGCAGGGGCCGCCGGGGGCGGGGGGACGCGGCGGAGGTGTCTGATGACATCGCTTCTCCTGTTGCACCATGGGCCGAGGGGCAGCGGACGATGAGGGTGTCTCCGAGCCGTCGGCCCCTGCCCGGTGCCGCAGGTCAGTAGCCGCCGCTGTTCTGCTGAGGGGTGGTGTTCTTCTTGCCCGCGGTGTCGAGGACGTACCACTTGGCGCCGAACGAGAGGTCGCCCTGGCCGTTCGCGACGCCCGCCTTCTTGTCGCCCTTGAACGTGTACAAGGGGTGGCCGTTGTAGGTGACTTGCCTGCTGCCGTCGCTGCGGCTGACGCTGCCCAGCAGGGCCTGCTTGACACCGCCGCCGCCCGCCTTCGGCGCTCTGGTGACGATCAGCGGCGGCCAGGTCCGCGCGCACTCTCCCGAACAGGTGGATTTCTTTGTCCTGTCCGCCTCGTAGAGGTAGAGCGCGTGGCCCTTCCCGTTGACGAGGATCTTCCCGAGCGACCCGGCGTGGACGGACACCGTCCGCGCGCTCTCGGCGGAGGACGACGCGGTCACCGAAGCCACCGAGGCCACCGGAGCGGGTGATGTGGAGGCCGGTGATCCGGCGTTTCCGTTGTCGGAACATCCGGCGACGGCCGCGGCGCACAGAACGGCCGCGCCGGCCGCTGTCCTGGTGCCGATCCTCATCGGGACTCCTCATGTCCGGCCGCCCCAACGGCAGCGCGCCGACCGCCGATCGCGGCCGCACCACCCACTACACGGCACCCCCCGGCCCCGGGCCACCCGGCAGAGCCGTCCGATGTACGGGGGAGTCCTGGCGTACTCCCCGGCCCCGGTCGGCCGTTCACCGTCGGACAGTTCGACAGCAGCTTTGGGCAACGGCTGATCGCGGCGCCCGGGATCGTCTACCTTTTGCTGACGATGTACGCCCACAGACTCAACTCCGCCCGCCTCGCCGCCGCGACAGGTCCCCACGTCATACTCGCGCGCCCGTCGGCGCCGGGCGCCCGGGGCCGGACCGCGGCTCCCCCGCGCACCCCGGCCCGACCTCATCCCGTGCCCGGCACGCAGCAAGGAGCTTGACGCGGTGGACGCAGCAGACCTGAGGACGGCACACGGCTCGGCCTCACCGCACGGCGGCAACCAGCGCAGACGGCCGCCGCGACGCCGGATCGGACGCCTGCTCGGTCTGTCGGCCGCCGCCCTGGTGCTGGGTACGGCCGGCGCCGGCGGCTGGTTCTACACCCGGCTGAGCGGGAACATCCACGGCGCCGGTGTGGACGGCGAACTCGGCGACAACCGGCCCAGAGCCACCCAGGGCGGGGAAAACATCCTGGTCATCGGCTCGGACAGCCGCAAGGGGCTGAACGGTTCCTATGGCAAGGAGCTGACCACCATGCAGTCGGACACCCTGATGCTGGTGCATGTCGGCGGCAGCGGGAAATGGGCCACGGTGGTGTCGTTCCCCCGGGACTCCTGGGTGCGGATCCCGGCCTGCGCCCAGGGCAACGGACGCTCCTCCTTACCGCATCACTTCAAGATCAACGAAGCGTTCGCGATCGGTGGCTCCACCGGCGACACCGCCAAGGCCGCCGCCTGCGCGATCAAGACCGTCGAGCAGAACACCCGGGTCCGCGTCGACCACTTCATGATCATGGACTTCCGTGGCTTCACCGGCATGGTCAACGCGCTCGGCGGCGTCGAGGTCTGTCCCAAGCGGGCGATACACGACGAGAAGGCGCACCTGGACCTCAGGGCGGGGTGCCAGAACGTGAAGGACGACCAGGCACTGGGCTATGTACGTGCCCGCTACAGCCTCGGCGACGGCACGGACATCGGACGCATCGGCCGCCAGCAGGAGTTCATGCGGGCCCTCGCCGCCAAGGCCAAGTCCAAGCTGTACAGCCCCAAGGCCCTCTACGGATTCATGAACTCGGCGACCAAGTCACTGACCACCGATCCTGATCTGGCCGGCCTCAAGCCCCTGTACGAACTGGCAGCCGGCCTCAAGGGCATGCCCACCGACCGCATCACCTTCCTGACCGTCCCCAACTACCCCCGGGAACGCGACGTCCCCAGCGACAAGGCCAATGTCGTCTGGAACCCGTCCGCCTCCCAGACGCTGTTCACCGCACTCAGCCACGACCGTGAGATCACCGAGGACCGGCTCAGGAGGGCGGCCGGCCGCCTGCCCCCGTCGGCGAGCAGCGTCCGGGTCACCGTCCTCAACGGCACCGGCGTGCCCGGCAGGGCCCGCGAGACCGCCGCCCGGCTGAGCGCGCTCGGCTTCGTGATCGCCGCCACCGGCAACGCACCGGAGCCGTCCGGGCGTACCACCCTCACCTACCCCGAGGGCCTGGCGGCCCAGGCCGGTGCGCTCGCCGAGAGATTCCCCGGCCTGGAGCCGGCCCTCTCCGCCGAGGCGGCCGCCGGCTCGGTGACCCTCACCATCGGCCCCGACCTGCCCGCGCCCACCGGCTGAGGCCGGGCGCCGCAGGACCGTCCGGCGGCCCATACCCGGTCCTACCCGGGGAAGTCCTGCACATGGAAGGGGACGGTCGTCACCACGATCTTCGGCAGCGGACGCAGCGCGCGCCGCAGCCGCCCCGCCAGACAACTGTGCAGGATCCGGTGCCACCAGTGGCGTACCACGATCTCGGGAAGGATGACCGTGATGGTCAGATCCGGCCGCTGGTGGTGCAGCGACTCGATGTAGCTGATCAGCGGCGCCACGATCGCACGATAAGGGGAAATGATGATCCTGAGCGGGAGATGGCCGCCCCACAGCAGCCAGCTCTCCCGGAAACGCTCGGCGTCCTCCTCACTGGGACTGACATGCAGGACGAGGACGGGCTGCTGGAGCGAGGCGGCGTAGGCCAGTGCCCGCATACCGGCCTGGTGCAGCACATCGACCGCGACGACGGACAGATGGCGGATCTCCTCGGGCGTGGTCTCGGCCTCCGCGTCCTGCTGCTCGCGCGGCGGGACCACGGCGGCGGGCAGCGCCGAGGGATCGCCGTCGGGCCGCGGCGACATCGTGCGGCCGGGGATCTCGATGGACTGGGGATGCAGACGCAGCGCCTCCCGCACCGTGTCGTAGTGCCGGTGGATCCGTGTTGTCACCAGGAGGAACACACCGACAGTGAGAATGGCCAGCCACGCCCCCTGGGTGAACTTGGTGATGCCCGCCGTGACAAACACGGCCGCCGAGAGCAGCGCGCCGATCGCGTTGAAGCACAGGCTCTTGCGCCAGTGCCGCTCGCGCCCGCGCCACCAGTGGACCACCATTCCGCTCTGGGACAGTGTGAAGGCGAGAAACACACCGACGGCGTACAGCGGGATCAGCGACGCCGTTCTGCCCTCGAAGACGGCATAGACCAACGCCGCCGCCACCGAGAGCACGATGATTCCGTTGCTGAAGGCCAGCCGGTCCCCGAGTCGCAGGAAGATCCGTGGCGCGAAGTCGTCCCGCGCCAGCAGGAACAGCACGCGCGGGAAATCGTTGTACGCCGTATTGGCCGCGAGCAGAAGCACCAGCGCCGTCGCCGCCTGGATGAACACATACATTCCGCCGGAGCCGAAGGTGCGGCGGGCGAGCTGCGACAGGACCGTTTCGCCGGCCTCGGGGACGACACCCGAGAAGTGGACGACGGCGATCGTGCCGGCGAACATCACAACGAGCAGTCCGATCATCCAGGTCAACGCGGTACGCGCGTTGCGCCACGCCACGGGCTGAAACGCGGGCACCGCGTTCGAGATCGCCTCGATACCGGTCATCGCGGTCGCTCCGGACGCGAAGGCCCGCATCACCAGCAGTACGCCGACCCCCTCGACGGCGGGCAGCGCGGGCGGCGGGACAGGCTCGAAGCCGCGGTCCGAGGCGTCGTACAGCCCGGCGACCACCAGCGACAGCACGGCGATGATGAAGGCGTAGGTGGGCGCGGCGAACAGCGCGCCGGCCTGCCGGACTCCCCGCAGATTGCCCGCCAGCAGAAGCGCGATGACCAGCAGACCGATCGGCACGACATCGTCGGCGAGCCAGGGGAGCGCCGAGGTGACCGCCGCCATCCCGGACGAGACGGAGACGGCCACCGTGAGGATGTAGTCGGTCATCAGCCCGGCCGCCGCCATCAGCCCCGGCACGCGTCCGAGGTTGTCGGTGGCGACGATGTAGGAGCCGCCGCCGTGCGGATACGCGCGGATCGTCTGACGGTACGAGACCCCGACGGCGAGCATCAGGAAGACGATCGCCAGCGCCACCGGCACCGAGTAGGCCAGTCCCGCGGCGCCGCCGAGCACCAGAATCACCAGCAGCGCCTCCGGGCCGTACGCCACCGACGACAGCGCGTCCGCCGAGAGCACCGGCAGCGCCACCAGCTTGCGCATGCGTTCCCGCGCCACCGCCGTGCTCTCCAGTGGCGCCCCGAGGAGCACACGACGGAGCCGGAGGGCGATACGGCCGGACAGGGCCATGTCCTCCCAGACGGACTCGTGACCGTGCTTCGCCGCGCCGCCCGCCTCCGGCCTGTGCGGCTGCGCGCCGAGCGTGGTGACGCTCACAAAACGGCCGAAGCGTGCCGGGACGACCTGCGCGGGTTCCGGATAGCTCACGGCTTCCGGATCGACCGGCAGCGCGTGGTGCCGGCTGCCGGGGGGGCCGGACACCCGCTCCCACTCGCGTCCCACCGTCCGCAGCAGCGCCGACTGTTCCGCGTCGAGCTTGGGCACGACGACGGGGACACTGGCGGTCTCGCCTGAATCCTGACCGTCCCGCGCGTCTTCTCCGTGGCTGTCCGTCACACCCGCGAGTCTCTTCGGCGAACCCTCTCGCGTGTCCGACCTGCCGCGTACGACACACGCGTGGAGGCGTCGACAACCCTTTCGGGCGTACGAGCCGGGCGGGCCGGTCCGGGCCGCCCGGCGATCAGGGCGTGACGCTCTCCTCCCACAGCGCGGTGGGTGCCTCCCGGCGGATCACCGGGGCGATCTCCTCGGCGAAGCGCTGGAGTTGCTCGCGCTGCTCGGGCAGGCTCAGCCCGAATCCGTCGACGGTGACGGACTGCAGATCATGCCGGTAGACCTCGTGGTAGCCGAGGATCTTGTCGATGATCCGCTGTGGACTGCCGATGAGCTGGGGCCCGCTCTCCACCGCCTCCTCGATCGTGCGGAAGGGCGTGTTGTAGCCGGCCTTTCCCACCAGGTGCGGTTTGAACGACTGACGCACCCGGGCCTCGTACTGCTCCCTGAAACCGGAGACGGCCGCCTCCGTCGTGTTCGCGACATAGAGCCCGCCCGAGCCCGCGGCCACATGGGCGCGCGCCGGATCGTGTCCGTACTCCTCGAACTTCTCGCGATAGTGCCGCAGCAGCCTGGCGTACGCCTCCCGGGGCTGGATGGCATTGGCGGTGAAGAGCGGGTCGCCGTGCCTGGCGGCCAGTTCGGTGGAGTTGAGGCTCGTGGCCGAGCCGTGCCACACCCTCGGCGGACCGTCGTACGGACGGGGCACCGTGGTGACGTTCTTGAGCGGCGGGCGGAACCGGCCCTCCCAGTCGAGGTGTTCCTCCCGCCAGAGCCTGCGCAGCAGTTCGTACTTCTCCGCCTGGTACTCCCACTGCCGTTCCTCGTCGAGACCGAACAGGTCGAAGTGCCCGGCCTCCGCGCCCTTGCCTATGACCAGTTCGACACGACCGCGGGAGAGCTGATCCAGCGTCGCGTAGTCCTCGGCGACGCGCACCGGATCCAGGATCGCCACCACGGTCACACCGGTCAGCAGCCGGATGCGCGACGTGCGGGCGGCGAGCGCGCCGAGGATCACCGTCGGGCTGGAGGAGAGGAACGGCCCGGCGTGCCGCTCCCCGACGGCATACGCGTCGAAACCGAGCCGCTCGGCTTCGACGCCCAGCTCGACCACCTCACCGAGACGGTCGGCGGCCGAGGCGAGTTCCCCGGTGAGCGGGTGCGGGGAGTGCCCGACGATCGTGAGGACGGAGAACTTCACGGAGGCTCCTTGACGGGGAGGCGGGCGGGACGCGGACCGGTTCAGAGGACCTTCGACAGGAAGGCCCTGGTGCGCTCGTGCCGCGGGCGGTCGAGCACCTCCGCCGGCGGACCCTGCTCGACGATCACACCGGCGTCCATGAAGACGACGGTGTCGGCGACCTCCCGGGCGAAGCCGATCTCATGGGTGACGACGATCATCGTGGTGCCGGAACGGGCCAGATCCTTGATGACGTCCAGCACCTCACCCACCAGCTCGGGATCGAGCGCCGAGGTGGGCTCGTCGAAGAGGAGTACCTTCGGCTCCGGCGCGAGGGCCCGGGCGATGGCCACGCGCTGCTGCTGGCCACCGGAGAGCTGCCGCGGATAGGCGTCGGCCTTGTCGGCGAGACCCACCCGCTCCAGCAGCCGTCCGGCCTGTTCGACGGCGGCCCCACGAGGTCTGCGCAGCGCCTGGACGGGGGCCTCGATGATGTTCTCCAGCACGGTGAGATGCGGGAAGAGATTGAAGTTCTGGAAGACGAAGCCGATGCGCAGACGCTGCTTGAGGACCTCCCGCTCCTTGAGTTCGTGCAGCTTGGAGCCGGACCGGCGGTAACCGATCAGCTCGCCGTCGATGCTGACGTACCCCTGGTTGAGCTTTTCGAGGTGGTTGATGCTGCGCAGCAGCGTCGACTTGCCGGAGCCGGAGGGACCGAGCACCACGGTCACCCCTCCGGCGCGGACCTGGAGATCGACCCCGCGCAGCACGTCGAGCGCGCCGAAACTCTTGTGGACGCCACGCACGTCGATCATGGGATCCGCGCCGGTTGTCGTTGGCATCGGGGCTCCTGCCGGTCAGTGCTGCTCTGGCGGACTGATCTGGGATTCCTCGATCGCGGAATCGCCGGTGCCCCACTTCTTGAGGATCCGGTCATAGGTGCCGTCGCTGATCAGCTCATTGACGGCGGCCTGGAACGCCTTGAGCAGGGGCGAGCCCTTCTTGAAGGCGAAGCCGACATCGAGCCGGTGGAACTCGCCCAGGAACCTGACGCCCGCCGCGGGCTGCGCCGCCTGGTAACGGAGCCCGTTGATGGTCGACATGACCACATCGACACGGCCCTGCTGGAGGCTGGTGAGCAGGGTGCCGTTCTCCGAATAGACCTTGACGGTGTACGGCTTCCTGCCGGCGTCCGCGCAGACACTCTTCTGGGCGTTGAGGGTTGCCTCGAAGGTGGTGCCCGCGCTCACCCCGACGGTCTTGCCGCACAACTGGCCGAGGCTGGTCACCTTGTCCAGGCTCCGGTCGTCCTTGGCGACGGCGAAGCCCTGACCGTCATTGATGTAGGTGACGAAGTCGATGGTCTTGCGGCGCTCGTCGGTGACGCCGAAGTTCCCTGTCCCCAGGTCGTACTTGCCGCTGCCGAGCGCCGGGAGGATGGTCTCAAATCCGGCCTCCTCCCGCTCCAGCCGCAGCCCCAGGAGCTTGCCGGCCGCGTCGGCGATGTCGATGTCGAGTCCGACCGGTCGCCGGCTCGACGCGTTCGGCAGATAGGCGCTGGGCGGTGCTCCGACGGAGCTGGCGATCCGCAGACTGCCGCGTGTACGGACGTCTTCCGGCAGCAGCTCCGCCAGCGCCGCACTCTTTCCCAGTGAGGCGGTGACATCGTCCGAGGGCGCGGGCGCGGCGGGGGCGCCGGCCACCTGCCCGGAAGCCGGGTCCGTCCCGCAGGCCGCCAGGACGGGCAGCAGCAGGGCGGCCGCGAGTACGGCGGCCGTATGCCGGACGCGACCGGGGACACGGCGGCGTTTCGGGGCCGGGCCGCGCACGGGGCCGTACCTTTCCGTCGGCGGAGAGAGCGAGGAAACACCAGCGGGCATGACGGGCCTTTCGTGCGGTGTGAAAGCCAAGAGGTCAGAAGGCGAGAAGACGGGCAGCCCGGAAGCCCGGAAAGCCCGGAAGCCGGGCAGGCCGAAGTAGCCGGGAACAGGAGGCCGAGCGCCGGCGGAAGGCACACCGAAGGCACTCCGGACACCGCGCGGACACGGCAAAACCGATGAAGGACCGGGGCAGGCGTGATGACACGAGAAGCGTCGGAATCAACGGGAGAGCGGCAGCGTGCGCCCGGTGGGAGCGGTGAGAACGGCCCGCGACGGGGTCACCGAGGGAGGGAAGGGCCGGTCAGGCGGCCCGCTGCCGGGTCAGACGCAACAGGAGGCGGACCACACTCGACCGAAGTCGATGTGACCGCGTGTGACCAACGGTAGCTGCTTCTGCATGCAGCCAATTGAGCACGGGTCGTCCGGCGAAGTCAACAGCCGTTCGCACTGTGGCCCTTGCCTCCCGGTCGCTCCTGCGGAACGCGGGATCGGTCCTTCTTGACAGACGTTCGGTCCCCGCACCTACGATGAGGGGGCATGCGACTCCGGAGTGAACACCGAGTCGCTTCTGCCGTGTTGAGGGACGCGGTACGCGTGATGACGTCCTGGCCGGCCGGCGCACCGAGAGGTGCGGCGCCTGCCGCTCGTCGTTGTCCACCGCCGTCCGCATCTCCCGCCGGAGCCCTCATGACCGTGTCGCCCGATGTCCTGCCCGCGTCAGAGCCGGGATCCCCGAGACGGGCCACGTCCCCGCCGGAGAGCGACGAGCTCACCCGCATCGTGCCCCGCCGCCACCTCGGGCGGTGGCTGTCGGCCACCGTGGCCCTGCTCGTCCTCGCGATGGTCGTCAACTCCGTCATACGCAACGAGCGGTTCCAGTGGAGCGTGGTCGGCGAGTACTTCACCACACCCGCCGTACTGGACGGACTGCTGCTCACCCTCTGGCTGACGGCGGCCGTGATGGCGCTCGGCTTCCTGATCGGCACCCTCTTCGCCGTGATGCGGCTGTCCGCGAACCCCGTGCTGCGCACGATCAGTTGGGGCTACGTATGGATCTTCCGGTCCACCCCGCTGCTGGTCCAGCTCCTGTTCTGGTTCAACATCGGCGCTCTCTATCCCACACTCGGCCTCGGTATCCCCTTCGGGCCCGAATTCCTCACCTTCAAGACCGTCAACCTCTTCGGCGCCGGTCTCACCGCTCTGGTCGGCCTCACACTGCACGAGGCGGCGTACGCGGCGGAAGTGGTACGCGGCGGCATCCTCTCCGTCGACGCCGGCCAGACGGAGGCGGCGGCCTCGCTCGGGCTGAGCCGGTGGCGCGTACTGCGCCGCATCATCGTGCCGCAGGCCATGCGCTCCATCGTGCCCACGGCGGGCAACATGCTCATCGGCACGCTCAAGGGGACCAGTATCGTCAGCGTCCTCGCGGTGCAGGACCTGCTGTTCTCGGTACAGCTCGTCTACAACCGCACCTACCAGGTCATCCCGCTGCTGATGGTGGCGACCATCTGGTACATCATCGTCACCACGGTCCTGTCCGCCGGACAGTTCTATGTCGAGCGGTACTACGCCCGTGGCGCGGCACGTGAGTTGCCGCCCACCCCGCTGGGCCGTCTGCGCCGGCAGGTGGCGGCGCTGAGCGCACGGCTGCGTACCGCGACCGCCGCCGACGCGGCTCCTCGCTGAGACCACCGGATCCCGCGCTGTCGCCGCCCGGGATCTCGGCGCGCCTCTATGCCCCATATGGGCGAGAATCTTCTGGGCGGCCGTCCGGGTCCCGGTGTGAAGAAGGTGACGCGGGGCAGGCGGAGGACGCCGCGGCGTACGAGAGAGGACGTGGATCACATGCGAGTGGCATTTCTCGTGGCTCCCGAGGGTGTGGAGCAGGTCGAGCTGACCGAACCCTGGCAGGCGGTGGGTGACGCGGGCGGCGAACGCGCGCTGATCTCCACGGAAGGCGGTCGGGTACAGGCGTTCAACCACCTCGACAAGGGCGACACCTTCCCCGTCGACCGCACTGTGGCGGCGAGCACCGTCGGCGAGTACGACGCGCTGGTGCTGCCCGGTGGGGTCGCCAACCCGGACTTCCTGCGCACCGACCCGGCGGCCGTCGCGTTGGTGAAGGACTTCTTCGAGGCGGGGAAACCGGTCGCGGCGATCTGTCACGCACCGTGGACGCTGATCGAGGCCGATGTGGTGCGCGGCAGGACGCTGACCTCGTGGCCCAGCCTGCGGACCGACCTCCGCAACGCCGGCGCCACCTGGGTGGACGAGCAGGTCAAGGTCTGCACGTCGGCGCCCAGCACCCTGATCACCAGTCGCAATCCGGACGATCTCAAGGCGTTCTGCGCCGCGCTCGTCCAGGAGTTCAGCGACTTCAGCGGCTGAGAGCAGGCCGGGTGCGGCCGGGACCTTCCGCCGCCGACGCCGTGGGGCGGTGCCCGTACCTCCGGGGCACCGCCCCACGGCGGCGTTCGGGTCAGGGCTGGACGGCCAGGGTGAAGGAGTGGCCGGCCGGATCCGAGTAGATACGCACATCGCGGGGACCGCCGTTGTCCTTGGTCTCCAGCGGCCTCGCTCCGAGGCTGATCGCCTCGCGCTCCGCCTCGTCGATGTCCTCCCGCGCCACCAGGATCCGCAGATGAGCCTGCTGGGAGCTCTCGGGGCGCGGCCAGCTCGCGGGCGCGTGGCCGTGATCCCTGCGGATCGCCAGATGAACTCCGTGGTGGCCGACGATCTCCACGAAGTCGGGATCCTTGCCGATCCGGGACTCGGCATCGAGAAACGTCGTGTAGAACTCCGCGAGCTCCACGGGTTCTGCGGAGTCAAGGA
The DNA here is from genome assembly GCF_040635655.1 of Streptomyces sp. NPDC006923. Taxonomy (NCBI): domain Bacteria; kingdom Bacillati; phylum Actinomycetota; class Actinomycetes; order Kitasatosporales; family Streptomycetaceae; genus Streptomyces; species Streptomyces sp. NPDC006923. Next base: position 20,533 of record NZ_JBEYIF010000017.1, on the reverse strand, counting down.
CGAGAACGCTGGTCTTCGCGACGGTCATGTGCTCCGTCTACCCCCTGCTCCGGCTCGCACACGGCGCGTCACGTGGTTGCCCGCGCGGCGAGCGGGTACCCGCCTCGCCGCGACGACCGACACCCCAGGTCATGAGGGAAGGAGAGCCGTGAGTGATCGGCGGATGGAAGGTCCCGGCGAGCATGGCACCGCCATACCGAGGGACATGCCCGACCAGCAGAACCAGCCCGGTCCCGACCCGCTGGACATCACACCGGTCCGGCCCGACGAGCCGGACGAGGACGACCGGAGTGTCCCCGACGCGGACGAGTCCGGAGCGGGCCGGCGGGGGAGCCCGAACTCCGGCGGCGTGCACCCGGAGCAGCCCGTTCCGGATGAAGCCTCCGGGTGACCGCTCCAGTCGCACACTCGGCGCGCCGGGGAGAGCCTGGAAGTGATCAGGCGCGGGAAACGCCCGGCAGCGATCTTGTGATGGCCGGGGTCCTCGCGCCCGTGAAGAGAGGAAAGATCTACGTGAACAGTGCGGACCATCCCGAGGCCCAGGTCGTGGTGGCGATCAGCGGACAGGCGAAAGAGGACGCGCGCGCGGTGTTTGGCGTGCTCAGGACGGCGTTCGGTTGCGACCGGGCCGCCGACGACGTGCCACAGGACGTACCGGGCAAACGCCCGACCGTGTGGACCGCGACATTCGATGTGTCCGACGTCGGCACCGAGCCGGGTCCCGCGCGGCTGACGGAGCCGGTCACGGCCACCCTCCAGGGCGGCTACACGGCGGTGGAGAGCCTGCGGAAGGCTCTGACCTCCGCCTTCGCGGTGCGTGTTGTCGGCACAGCCTCCGGCGACCAGGAGGAAGAAGTCCAGCTACGGCTGGAGAGCAGGTAGCCGCGCGGGCCGGCAGCACGGTGGTTCGCGTGGCGGTCGCGACGGCGGTGGGGGCGCCGGCCGCGCGCCTGTGCGCCCGTGTTGCGGGTGCCGTCCGGCGGAGGCAATCTGTTGGAGACCCAGAAGTGTCGTCAGCTCACGCTTCGTGCTCGGGGGTCGTTGGCACAACGTGGTGAAGCATGTGGGCCTCTCTGTGAGGAGCCTGGACCATGACAGTTCCACTCGACCAGCATTACGTGGTGGAATTGCACGCCTCTCCGGAGCGCGTTCCGCAGATCCGGCGCATCGTCGCCGCGCACCTTCGGCACTGGAAGCTCGAACTGCAAGTCGAGCCCGTGTGCAGGGGCATCGACGAACTCCTGAACAATGTTGTCCGCCATGTCGGCGACGACAACAGATGTGTGGTGGAACTCCGCTGGGCCGGCCGTCGCCTCACCGCGTCGGTCGAGGACAACGGCCCCCGTATGCCCCGGCTGCTGACGGCGGGCGGCGGGGGCCTCGCCCGTGTGGGGGCACTGAGCGACAGTTGGGGGACCTGCGCCACCGCCCATGGCAAAGTCATCTGGTTCACCAGGAGTGTGCTGGCTCCTCAGAACATCCCGAGGCGGCCCTGGATCCCTCTCACCGGGACCGACGCGGCGCAGAACCAGCCCGCGCCCACCCCCGCCCCGGCCCTTGTCTGACGCCGAAGCGCCGCACACCGGCGGGGCTTTCGCCCCTGCCAGGTGTGCGGCGCACCCGACGGCAGCCCGTGCCTCAGGCCAGTGGGGTGTCGGTGTTGTTGATGCCGTCGATGTCATCAATGTCGTTGACGTCGTCAGGATCGGGAATGAGATGCACCGCCGCCTCCTCGGCCGACGCGGCGGCGCCGTCGATTCCGACATCGCTGGCGATCATGTCCTTCTCGCGGTCCTCGTGGGCACCCTCGTCCGGAGCCACCAGCCGGCCGGACCGGTAGTAGCCCACCTCGTCGTCCCGGGTCTCGCCGTCTCCGTACGCCAGATCACCGATGCCGTCCCCCTCGGGCACCTCGGTGTCGGGGATCTCCTCCGCGAGCCGCTGGTCCAGCGATTCGCCCTCGCGCTGCTCGGCGGCGGTCGTCCCGGTGTGCTCGACACCCAGGGGGCGCTCCGGCGGGGACCAGCCCTCGTCGAACGGGTCCGCACCCCGGTCGATGAGTGTGTCCTCGGGATCGAGAATGCCCTCGTCCTCGATGACGTCCTCGTCGTCCGGCTGGTAGACCTCGTCGCCCATCGTTTCGCCGCTGTCGCCGCTCACGTCGTTCTCCTGCCTTCGCCTGTCTCCCGCGAACGCTCAGGCGGCCGGGTGAGGGATGACTCCCGTCCGGCCACCGTCGCGGGCGTCGAAGTGCCGGTACCCGTCCGGGGCGTCGGCAACCGACAGTCCACGGGAGACGATCCGCGTCGTCGTCCTGCCCGGAGGCGGCTTGTCCGTTTCCACCACCCTCCCACCAATCGCAGCCGTGTCAAACCGCAGGTGAAGCGTGGTGCCGCACGGTGCGCACGGCGTATTCGGGCGCCTCCGGTGTTTGTCACCGCCATCGGCGGGCACGGGATCAGTCCATCCGTACGACCCGATATGTCACCCTCCGGAGTCGAACGTGAGCCGAGAACGCGTTGTCATCGTCGGGGCCGGATTCGCCGGCTTCGAGGCCGCCCGCACACTCTCCCGCCGGGTACGGGACGAGGCCGAAATCGTCCTGCTGAACCCGACCGACTACTTCCTCTACGTCCCGCTGCTGCCCCAGGTGGCGGCGGGAATCCTGGAGCCCCGCCGGGTGACGGTCTCTCTCACCGGGGCGCTGCCGCGGGTACGGCTCGTGCTGGGCGAGGCCGGTCAGGTGGACCTGGACGCGCGGCGCGTCTCCTACACCGGGCCGGAGGGGGAGCGGGGTGAGCTGGCGTACGACCGTCTTGTCCTCGCCGTGGGCAGTGTCAACAAGCTGCTGCCGGTCCCCGGCGTCGCCGAGTACGCGCACGGGTTCCGCGGGCTCCCGGAAGCGCTCTATCTGCGCGACCACGTGATCCGCCAGACCGAGCTGGCCGCCACCGCCCGCGACCGCGGGGAGTGTGCCGCGCGCTGCACGTTCGTCGTGGTCGGCGCCGGTTACACCGGGACCGAAGTCGCCGCTCAGGGTAAACTTCTGACTGACGCGCTGGTCCGGAAACAATTGATCTGGAAGCACGAACCCAGACCGCGCTGGCTGCTTCTGGACATCGCTCCGCGCATCCTGCCCGAGCTGGACAGCAGGCTGTCGGAGACCGCGGACCGGGTGTTGCGCGCCCGCGGTGTGGACGTACGGACCGGTACCTCTGTGAAGGAGGCGGGCCCGACCGGGATCACACTGGACAACGGCGAGTTCATCGAAACACACACCCTCGTCTGGTGTGTGGGCGTACGGCCGGACCCACTCGTGTCCGAGCTGGGGCTCCCCGTGGAGCGGGGCCGGCTGCTGGTGGACCCGCAGCTCAATGTGCCGGGCCACCCGGAGGTCTTCGCGTGCGGTGACGCGGCGGCCGTCCCGGACCTCTCCAGGCCCGGGAAGTTCACCCCGATGACCGCCCAGCACGCCGGCCGGCAGGGCAAGATGGCGGGCCGCAATGTGGCCGCCTCCCTCGGGCACGGAGAGCGGGGGACCTACAAACACAACGACCTGGGGTTCGTCGTGGACCTCGGAGGAGTCAAGGCGGCGGCCAACCCGCTCGGCGTGCCGCTGTCGGGACCGCTCGCGGCGGCCGTCACACGCGGCTACCACCTGGCGGCCATGCCGGGAAACCGGGCGCGCGTCGCCGCCGACTGGCTTCTTGAAGCGGCTCTGCCGCGGCAGGCCGTGCAGCTCGGCCTCGTCAGATCCGGCGCGGTGCCGCTCGAATCGTCGTCGCCCGAACTCGTGAGGTCTCCCGGCGGAGCCGGTAAGGAGTGACATGAACAGCGAACAACTGACAGAGCTGGCGCAGCAGTTGAGGGTTGATTCCGTACGTGTCGCGGACGCGGCGGGGTCGGGCCACCCGACCTCCTCGATGTCCGCGGCGGACCTCATGGCGGACCTGCTCGCCAACCATCTGCGGTACGACTTCGACCGCCCCGACCATCCGGGCAACGACCGGCTCATCTTCTCCAAGGGCCATGCCTCGCCGCTGCTGTACTCCATGTATCTGGCGGCGGGCGCGATCGACGAAAAGGAATTCCTCACCTACCGCACGCTCGGCAGCCGGCTCGAAGGCCACCCGACGCCCCGGCTCCCCTGGGTCGATGTCGCCACCGGATCGCTGGGCCAGGGCCTGCCCGAGGGCGTGGGGATGGCGCTCGCCGGGCAGCGCCTCGGACCCGCTCCGTTCCGCGTCTGGGTGCTGTGCGGTGACAGCGAGATGGCCGAGGGCTCCATCTGGGAGGCGGCCGAGCACGCGGGGGACCAGCATCTCGACTCGCTGACCCTCGTCATCGACGTCAACCGGCTCGGCCAGCGCGGACCCACCCGCCACCAGCGGGATCTGGACGCGTACGGCCGCAGGCTGCGGGCCTTCGGCTGGCACACCGTCGAGATCGACGGACACGACATGGACGCCGTCGACGCCGCGTTCAACGAGGCCAGGTCCACGTCCGGCAGGCCGACCGCGATCATCGCGGGTACCCGTAAGGGACGGGGCGTCGCCGCCGTGGAGGACCGCGAGGGCATGCACGGCAAACCGCTGCCCGACGCGGAGAGCGCCATCGAGGAGCTGGGCGGCCGGCGGTCGATCCGGGTGCGGGTGGCGAAGCCCGAGCCGCTCGCCACACCGGCCCCCGGCGGCGGACACAACGCCGCCGTCGATCTGCCCCGCTACGACCTGGGCGACTCTGTCGCCACTCGCGACGCGTACGGCAAGGCCCTCGCGGCCCTCGGCACGGCCCGCGGCGACGTCGTCGTGCTGGACGGCGAGGTGAGTGATTCCACCCGCAGCGAGTTCTTCGCCAAGGAACATCCCGAGCGCTTCTTCGAGTGCTACATCGCGGAGCAGCAGATGGTGGCGGCCGCCGTCGGCATGCAGGCGCTGGGACATGTCCCGTACGCGTCGACCTTCGCGGCCTTCCTGACCCGTGCGCACGACTTCCTGCGCATGGCGGCCGTCAGCCGGGCCTCGATCAATGTGGTGGGCTCGCATGCCGGAGTCGCGATCGGTCCGGACGGACCCTCCCAGATGGGCCTGGAAGACCTGGCCATGTTCCGTGCCGTGCACGGCAGTACGGTGCTCCACCCGTGCGACGCCAACCAGACGGCGCGGCTCGTGGCGGCGATGCACGCGCTGCCGGGCGTCCGGTATCTGCGCACGCTGCGCGGTAAGACCCCGGTCATCTACGGCCCCGACGAGGAGTTCCCCGTCGGCGGGAGCAAGGTGCTGCGCCGGTCGGACGCGGACCGCGCGACGCTGATCGCGGCCGGTACCACCGTCCATGAATGCCTCAAGGCGGCCGACCTGCTGGCCCAGGAGGGCATCCCCGTCCGGGTCGTCGACCTCTACTCGGTCAAGCCCGTCGACGAACGTACGATCCAGACGGCGGCGTCCGACACGGACTGTCTGATCACGGTGGAGGACCACCACCCGGAGGGCGGTATCGGGGACGCGGTCGCCGAGGTGTTCTCGGACGGCCGTCCCGCGCCGAAGCGGTTCGTACGGCTGGCGGTGCGCAACATGCCGGGCTCGGCCACGCCGGAGGAGGAACTCCGCGCGGCGGGCATCGACGCCGAATCGATCGCCGCGGGACTGCGGCTGCTGATGGAACAGGCAGTCCGCTGAGCGACGTCCGACGTACTTGTCGGACGTGTCTGTCGGACCAAGGGGCGGGTGGCCGGGCGTCGAGCCCCGCCACCCGCCCCTGTCTTCGCTGCGGCCGGACGGCTTCGACGCCCCGGCCGCAGGCACGTCCCGGAAAGGGAACGGGCCCTCGCTGTTTCGGAGCGAGTCATCGGGTACCCGAAGGGCGAGGGCCCGCCAGGGCGGGCGTACACCGGCAGAGGGAAGCGGAAGGAGGCGGAGATGAGCGACGATCCAGGGCCTCGGCCCCCGGCGGCACGCGTCGGACGCGCAGAGCGCATACGTACCTGCGTTCCCGCGCGGACCACACGGTGGGAGCGCCGGCCGAGAGACGGCCGGGAACGGCAGGAGAAGGCAGACCAGGACTGGAACGTGGTGCGAGGAGAGGACTGATCGACCGTGCGGCTGACAACAGCCCAGCTGGACATGAACCCGGACGCGGACACCTGGGAGTGGCTGCGGAACGCGGCCTGCGTCGACGCCGACCCGGAGCTTTTCTTCCCGGTCGGTGAATCCGGGCCCGCCGCCGAACAGGCTGAGCGCGCCAAAGCGGTGTGCCACGGCTGCCCGGTGGAGAAGCAGTGCCTCGAATGGGCGCTGAACACCGGCCGCACCGCCGGAGTGTGGGGCGGTACGGACGAGGAGGAGCGCCGGCTGCTGCGGCGCCGGGCGGAGCGGCGCAGGGCGCCGGGGAACCCCCAGTCCCGTGGACGCCGGCCCGCCACGTCCGACGGCTCGCGGCGCCCCTGAACGACGGCACCGCGGCGGGTCAGCGCCCGCCTCCGTCGACCGGGCGGGCGGTGCCGTGCAACGAACACACCGAAGACCGCGCGGACAGGACCTCGTCGCGGCCGATCACCGGACACGCGACTCCCGTGTTGCGCGGGTGGTCAGGTCACGGAAGGGTCGGACTGTCGAGTCGAGGAGGAATCGCCCATGTCCATCGCGACGGTGAACCCCGCCACCGGAGAGACGCTCAAGACCTTCGACGCGCTGGGAGCCGAGGAGATCGAGCGCCGTGTCGCGACCGCCGACGCCGCCTTCCGGCAGTACCGGCTCACCGGCTTCGACGAGCGGGCACGGCTGCTGAACCGGGCCGCCGACCTGCTGGAACAGGACGAGCCGGAGATCGCCCGCACGATGACCGTCGAAATGGGCAAGCCGATCGCGGCGGCCCGCGCGGAGGCCGCCAAGTGTGTGAAGGCGATGCGCTGGTACGCCGGGCACGCGGCGGAACTGCTGGCCGAGGAGCATCCGTCGGACGCCGATGTGAAGGACTCAGGGGCGTCGCGGGCGAGCGTCCACTACCGCCCGCTGGGTGTGGTCCTCGCGGTCATGCCGTGGAACTTCCCGCTCTGGCAGGTCGTACGGTTCGCGGCGCCCGCTCTGATGGCCGGCAACACCGGCCTTCTCAAGCACGCCTCGAACGTCCCGCAGACCGCGTTGTATCTGGAGGACCTGTTCCGCAGGGCCGGATTCCCGGCCGGGTGCTTCCAGACTCTGCTGGTGGGCTCCGGCGCGATCGAGGACATCCTGCGTGACCGCCGGGTGGCCGCGGCGACTCTCACCGGCAGCGAGCCGGCCGGTCGCGCGGTCGCGGCGATCGCGGGGGACGAGGTCAAGAGGACCGTCCTGGAACTGGGCGGCAGCGATCCCTATGTGGTCATGCCCTCGGCGGACATCGAGCGGGCGGCGAGGACCGCCGTCACGGCCCGGGTGCAGAACAACGGCCAGTCCTGTATCGCCGCCAAGCGGTTCATCGTGCACGAGGACGTCTATGACGCCTTCGCGGCACGCTTCACCGCCGGGATGCGCGATCTGACCGTGGGCGACCCGCTGGACGAGTCCACCGACGTGGGGCCGCTCTCCAGCGAACAGGGCCGCGCCGATCTGGAGGAACTCGTCGACGACGCCCTGAGCCGGGGAGCGACCGCGCTCTGCGGCGGACAGCGGCCGAAGGAGCACGAACGCGGCTGGTTCTACGCGCCCACGGTCCTCGCCGACGTCACCGACGCCATGCGGATCCACCACGAGGAGGCATTCGGCCCGGTCGCCACGCTCTACCGCGTCGCCGGTCTGGACGAGGCCGTGGCACTCGCCAACGACACACCGTTCGGACTGAGTTCCAATGTGTGGACGCGGGACGAGGAGGACGTGCGCCGCTTCGTGCGGGACCTGGAGGCGGGCGGAGTCTTCTTCAACGGCATGACGGCCTCGCATCCCGCGCTTCCCTTCGGCGGGGTGAAGCGCTCCGGATACGGACGCGAGCTGTCGGCGCACGGCATCCGCGAGTTCTGCAATGTCACCACCGTGTGGCACGGCGCCGACCCGGCCGACGACCGGGGCTGAGACCCGGAGGCGGGACCACCAGGAGATGAGCATGCGCGAGGCGACCACCGCACCGACCCCGGCCGGCATCACCGATACCGAACTGGCCGCACTCGACGCCCACTGGCGTGCCGCCAACTACCTGGCCGTGGGCCAGATCTATCTGATGGCCAACCCGCTGCTCCAGGAGCCGCTGGCGCCGGAACACATCAAGCCCAGGCTGCTGGGGCACTGGGGCACCTCACCGGGCCTGAATCTCGTGCACACCCATCTCAACCGGGTCATCAGGGCCAGGGACCTCGACGCCCTCTGCGTCTGGGGCCCCGGACACGGCGGGCCCGCCGTCCTGGCCAACTCCTGGCTGGACGGCACCTACTCCGAGACCTATCCGGACGTGAGCCGGGACCGGGCAGGCATGGAACGGCTGTTCAAGCAGTTCTCCTTCCCCGGCGGAGTACCCAGCCATGTCGCACCCGAGACCCCGGGCTCCATCCACGAGGGCGGCGAACTCGGCTACTCGCTCGCCCACGCCTACGGCGCCGCGCTGGACAATCCGGGGCTCCTCGTCACCTGTGTGATCGGCGACGGCGAAGCGGAGACAGGCCCCCTGGCCGGGTCCTGGCACGCGAACAAGTTCCTCGATCCGGTGCACGACGGCGCTGTGCTGCCGGTCCTGCATCTCAACGGATACAAGATCGCCAACCCGACCGTGCTCGCCCGGCTGCCCATGGCCGAACTCGACTCGCTGCTGCGCGGCTACGGCCATGAGCCGCTCCATGTCACCGGCGACGATCCCCTGACCGTCCATCGCGCGATGGCCGAGGCCATGGACCGCGCTCTGGACCGTATCGCCGCCATCCAGCGGGACGCACGCGAGAACGGGATCACCGAACGGCCGGTCTGGCCCATGATCGTCCTGCGTACGCCCAAGGGCTGGACCGGCCCCCGCGAGGTGGACGGAGTGCCCGTCGAGGGGACCTGGCGCGCCCACCAGGTCCCGCTGAGCGGCGTCCGGGACAACCCCGGCCACCTCCGCCAGCTCGAGGAATGGCTGCGTTCCTACCGTCCCGGCGAACTGTTCGACGAGACCGGCGCGCCGTACCCCGCCGTACTCGACTCCGTACCGGAGGGCACGCGGCGGCTGGGGGCCACCCCGCACGCCAACGGCGGTCTGCTGCTCAGAGACCTGCCGATCCCGCCACTGGAACGGCACGCGGTACGCGTCGACAAACCCGGCACCGTCATGCACGAACCCACCCGGGTGCTCGGCTCGCTGCTGGAGTCCGTCATGGAAGCCACGGCGGAACGCCGGGACTTCCGGGTCGTTGGTCCCGACGAGACCGCCTCCAACCGGCTGGAAGCCCTCTATGAGGTCACCGGCAAGGCATGGCAGGCCGAAACCCTGGACACGGACGAACATCTCGCACACGACGGACGCGTGATGGAGGTGCTCTCCGAGCATCTCTGCCAGGGCTGGCTGGAGGGCTATCTCCTCACGGGCCGCCACGGTCTGTTCTCCTGCTACGAGGCGTTCGCCCATATCGTCGACTCCATGGTCAACCAGCACATCAAATGGCTGAGGACCTCCCGGCGGCTGCCCTGGCGCCGCCCTGTCGCCTCCCTCAACTACCTGCTGACCTCGCATGTCTGGCGCCAGGACCACAACGGCTTCTCGCACCAGGACCCCGGCTTCGTCGACCATGTGCTCAACAAGAGCCCCGAGGTCGTCCGGGTCTATCTGCCGCCGGACGCCAACACCCTGCTGTCCGTCGCCGACCACGCGCTGCGCAGCCGCGACTACGTCAATGTGATCGTGGCCGGCAAGCAGCCCGGCTTTGACTGGCTCACCCTCGACGAGGCACGCGCGCACTGTGCCCGGGGAGCGGGAGTCTGGACCTGGGCCGGTACGGAGGACGGCTCCCGGGAGCCGGACGTCGTGCTGGCCTGCGCCGGGGACGTACCCACGCTGGAGACACTGGCCGCCGCCGACCTGCTGCGCCGGTATCTGCCGGAACTGGCCGTCCGGGTGGTCAATGTCGTCGACATGACCCGGCTGCTGCCGCACGAGGTGCACCCGCACGGGATGACCGACTTCGAGTACGACTCGGTGTTCACCACGGACAAACCGGTGATCTTCGCGTACCACGGGTATCCCTGGCTGGTCCATCGCCTCGCGTACAGCCGTGAGGGACACCATCACCTCCATGTGCGCGGCTACAAGGAGGAAGGGACGACCACCACTCCGTTCGACATGGTCGTCCGCAACGATCTCGACCGGTACCGGCTGGTCATGGATGTGGTCGACCGGGTGCCGGGACTGGGCGTCCGGTCGGCGGCCGTACGCCAGGCCATGGCGGACGTACGCACCCGTCACCACGCCTGGATCCGCGAGCACGGGACGGACCTGCCGGAAGTCGCCGACTGGACCTGGTCCGGCTGATCACCGAGAGGCGGCGGACGCATGAGCACGCGACGCGTACGGGCCGGGCGCCGGACCGTCGAGATCCACCGGCCGGAGAAGGTCCTCTTCCCCGGCCCCGGCCTCACCAAGGCCGGGCTGGTCGACTACTACCGGAGCGTCGCGCCCTTCATGCTGCCCGAGCTCCGGGGCAGACCGCTGATGCTGGAGCGCCACCCGGACGGGCTCGGCGGCCCTCAGTTCATGCAGAAGAACGCCCCGGCGAGCTGTCCCGACTGGATCCGCACGGTCGAGCTGGCCAAGAAGGGCGGGACCGTCACCCATCCCGTGTGCGACGACACCGCGACCCTGGTGTACCTCGCCGACCAGGCGACTCTGACGTTCCACCGCTGGCAGTCGCGCGCGGACCGGCCGGACTTTCCCGACCGGCTGGTCTTCGATCTCGACCCCGCCGAGGACGACTTCGAGACGGTACGCCGGGCGGCCGCTCTGCTGGGGGAGCTGCTCGGGGAACTGAGACTGCCGAGCGCCCTGATGACGACCGGATCGCGCGGGCTGCATGTGATCGTCCCGCTGGACGGCCGTACCGGCTTCGACGAGGTGCGCGACTTCGCCTCCGGGGCCGCGCGCACTCTGGCGGCCCGGGATCCGGACCGGCTGACCACCGAAGTCCGGACCGCGGCGCGCGGCGGGCGCCTCTATCTGGACATCCAGCGCAACGCCTACGCGCAGACGGCCGTCGCTCCCTTCTCGGTACGCGCCAGGGAGGAGGCCCCGGTCGCCACGCCGATGAGCTGGGATCAGCTCAAGGACCCCGAGGTCACCGCCCGCCGCTGGACGGTGGCCAATGTGCTGGAGCAGGCCCGCACCCGGCCCTGGGCCGGGGTGCCGAGCCGGGGCCGCGCCCTCGGCCCGGCACGCCGTCGTCTCGCCGCCCTGCGAGGGGCCGGCGAGACGCGCGGCTGACCCGCTCCGTCGTCGGCTACGCCCGGGAGGACCCGGCCTCCGGGAAGTCGCCGGACATCGCGGCGGCCATCCGCAGATGCGGCGCCCCCTCCTCGGCCCGGCCCTGCCGCTCCAGCGTGCGGCCCAGCATCATCCGGGCGTAGTGCTCCACCGGGTCGCGCTCCAGGACGGCGCGCAGCTCGGTCTCCGCCTTGCCCAGCCGCGCCGAGTGGTAGTAGGCGCGGGCCAGCAGCAGACGCGTGGCGGTCTGCTCCGGGACCTCGGCCACCAGCCCTTCGAGGATGCGCGCGGCCGTACCGTACTCCTTGGTGTCGAAGAAGAGCCGCGCGCGGTCCCACCGCTCGGCGGCCGTTCCGAACTCGTAGTAGGTACTCTCCACTTGCCCTCCTTGTTCCCGTCCTGCCGGTGGGACGCTCCGCGGTATCACCGCGGTCCGCGCCCCGCACAGGCTGTCAACAGCGCAAGGTGGTTGAACATTCCACTACTGTTATGGCGTGGGTACCCCATCTCCGCACGCCACAGGATCTAGGTTGGGCACCATGAGCAATCTTGACCGTCAGGCCCCTCTCACCGTCTGCGGCGGCCGGGGCTTTGTCGTCGCCGAGCCCGTACGTGAGCTGCTGAGCCCCCGCCGGGTCCAGCTCGGCGAGTCGACCGAGGTCCGGAGGCTGCTGCCCAACCTCGGCCGCCGCATGGTGGGCGCGTGGGCATTTGTCGATCACTACGGCCCGGACGACATCGCCGACGAGCCCGGAATGCAGGTGCCGCCCCACCCGCACATGGGGCTCCAGACCGTGAGCTGGCTGCACGACGGCGAAGTGCTGCACCGCGACAGCCTCGGCAGCCTGCAGACCGTCCGCCCCCGCGAACTGGGCTTGATGACCTCGGGCCGTGCGATCTCCCACTCCGAGGAGAGCCCCCGCTCGCACGCCCGTTTCCTGCACGGCGCCCAGCTCTGGGTGGCACTCCCCGGCGCGCACCGCGATGTCCAGCCGCACTTCCAGCACCACACCGAACTGCCTGTCGTCACGGCGCCGGGCCTGGCGGCCACCGTCATCCTCGGTACGCTGGACGGCGCCGCCTCGCCGGGCACGGCATACACCCCGCTCGTCGGTGCCGATCTGGCCCTCGCCCGGGGCAGCGAGGCACGCCTGCCGCTCGATCCCGACTTCGAGTACGCCGTGCTGGCGATGTCCGGCGAGGCCGAGGTCGACGGCGTGCCCCTGGCGCCGGGCTCGATGCTCTACCTCGGCTGCGGCCGCTCCGAACTCCCGCTCCGCGCCGAGTCCGACGCGGGTCTGATGCTCCTCGGCGGTGAGCCCTTCGAGGAGGAGATCGTGATGTGGTGGAACTTCATCGGGCGGTCCCACGAGGAAGTCGAGCAGGCCCGTAAGGACTGGATGGAGGGCTCCCGCTTCGGCGAGGTGACGGGCTACGACGGCGGCCGGCTGTCGGCCCCGCACCTCCCGCCGGTGGCGCTGAAGCCCCGAGGACGGGTGCGCTGACCGGACGTTCGCGTACGGTACGGACCCCCTCAGTGGCCGGCGTGGTTCCCTGCCCACACCCCGGGGGTCCGGCCCGACCAGGGAGCTGCCTGTTCGAGTTGGCCGGCGAGGCGGAAGAGGCGGCCTTCGAGCCCGAAACCGGCAGCGAACTGCATACCGATCGGGAGCCCCGTCCCGGCGTCGGCCGTCAGGGGCACGGACATGGCGGGCGTGCCCGCCACATTGAACGGCATGGTGAACGGCGAGCGGTCGTTGAGGCGGTCGATCCAGCCAAGGCCGTCCAGCGCCTCCGCGCCCTCGGCATAGCTGCCCAACGGCATGGGAAGCTCCGGCAGAGTCGGGGTGAGCAGGACGTCGTATGCCTCGAAGTACCGTGCCAGGCTTCGAGCGACCCGGTTCCGGATCGCGAGAGCGGTGACGAACTGGGCGCCGGTGACAAGCTGCCCGTAGTGGTAGCCGGCAAGGGTGGACGGTTCGAGTGTCGAGGCGTCGATGGGCCGGTCGAAGGCGGCAGCCAGAGCGTCGACCGAGGCCGTGAGATTCGCCGTCGTCAGACGGGCGTTGGCCAGGACGAACTCCTCCCAGCCGGCCCCGAGGCCGACCTTGACCTCTTCCACTTGGTGACCGAGGGATTCGAGCAGACGCACGGTGTGAGAGAGGGCGTCGGCCACTGGCGCGGTGGTGCGGCGTCCGCCCCATGCGTGGGGGAGGACACCGATCCGCAGTGAGCCCGGGTGCCGGGTGACTTCCTCCGCGTAGGGCCGGGACGGCTGCTGGGCGAAGTAGGGGTCGCCCGGCTCCGGGCCGCGCATCCGGTCGAGCAGCGCGGCACTGTCGCGAACTGTGCGGCTGACGCTGCCGTGCACAGCCAGGCCGTTGAAGAGTTCGTCGAAGTCGGGACCCATGGAGACCCGGCCACGGGTGGGCTTCAGCCCGAAGAGGCCGTTGCAGGAAGCGGGGATGCGGAGCGACCCGGCGGCGTCGGTGCCATGGGCGATCGGGACCACTCCGGCGGCGACCGCCGCACCGGAGCCCCCGCTGGATCCGCCCGCACTCCGCTCCAGGTCCCAGGGGTTGCGGGTCGCGCCGTACAGCACGGGTTCCGTTGTGATGCTGTAGGCCATTTCCGGTGTCGCGGTACGACCGAACGTCACGAGGCCGGCGCGACGGAAGCGCAGCATCAGGGAGGAGTCGGCGCCGGCGACATGGCCGGACGCGAGACGGCTGCCCAGTTCCATTCGCCTCCCGGCCATGGAGACCCCGATGTCCTTGATCAGGAAGGGGACCCCGGCGAGGGGTGCGCCCCCGGGGGCGGGTTCGTCGTCGGCCTGCCATGTCTCCACGATGGCGTTGATCCGCGGGTTGACCGCCTGCGCGGCCTCGCGTGCGGCTGCTTCCAGTTCGGCGGGGGCCACCTCGCCCTTGGCCACCAGCTCCGCCAGCCCGACCGCGTCGAAGCTCACGTACTCGGTAACTCTCACTGTCACTCCCAGCGGAAGGAGCGATACCGTTGGGTACCTGATGATACCCAACGGTATCGCAAGGAACGGACTGGTACCGTAGCAGGCGTGGAGGGGCCCTGCCCGACCGGACGTCACGGAGCAGTCATGGCAGCGATCGCCAGAAGGCCGAGCAGGGTGGCGAAACTGCCGCCCCGTGAGCGCATCCTCGACGCGGCGGAAGAGCTCTTCCAGAGCGAGGGGATCCGGCGAGTGGGTGTCCAGGCGATCGCCGAGAGGGCCGAGACCACCAAGATGGCGATCTACCGGCACTTCGAAACCAAGGACGCGCTGGTCGCGGAGTGGCTGCGGATCGTCGCCGCCGACTACCAGGCGGCCTTCGACCGGGTCGAGGCCGAATACCCCGGCCGGCCCAGGGAGCAGATCCTTGGCCTGGCCCGCTTTATCGCCGAGGGATTGCCGGCGATCTCGCACCGGGGCTGCCCGTTCATCAACTCCATCGCCGAACTGCCCGACCGCTCCCATCCCGCACGGCAAGTGATCGAGAAGCACAAGGCCCACCAGACCCGCAGACTGGTCGGAATGTGCGCCGATGCCGGGCTGCCCGACCCCGAGCAGGCGGCGGCCGAGATCACCTTCGTGCTCGAAGGCGCGCAGGTCAGCGCGCAGAACGGAAGCATCGATCAGGTGGGGGAGCGGCTGATGAGAATCGTCGAGGGGATCATTGATCGGCACCGCTCCGACCTCGGGGCATCCCGGACGGCCACCGGCTGACCGTCCCGCACCCGCGTCCCCATGCCGAGACCGGGTGCGGCGCTCTTTTTCGCCGGTCTGAGCCCTGGCGCCTGTCCGTCCTGGTGGCGCCGAGGCCGAGCAATCTGGTCACCTCGTTCTCGGTGCTCCCGTCGATCGGGCTGACGTCGGGGTGAAGCCGGTTCTTCACGGTCTTGGGAGGCCGACGAACGCTGCTGTTCAGCAGTCCGCTTCCTCCGGCGCTACCGCGTCTCGCTGGGCGGTCCGTGCGACGCGGGAGAGCAGGGTGCGCAGTTGGTCGGCGTCCTGGGCGCCGAGATCGACAAGGAGCCGCGCCTCGGCGGCGGCGAGGCTGTGACGCACGCGCTTCAGGCGGGTGCGTCCGGTGTCGGTGATGAGTACCTGGCGTGCGCGCCGGTCGCGCGGGTCGGGCCTGCGAGAGATCAGTTCGTGCGCTTCGAGGTCGTCGAGCAGATAGGTCATCACCGTGCGGTCCAGGCTGATCTCTTTGGCGAGTGCGAGCTGTGAGGGGGGCTCGCCACTGGCCAGGGCCACCAGTACGAGATATCCGCGCGGGCCCCCCGGCAGCTCGGCGACGGATTCGGTGGCGACGCGGCGGAACGCGGCGGAAACCATGCGGATCGACCAGCCCAGGTCGGTCTCCAGCGCCAGATCCTCGGTCTCGCCGCGCCGCTTCTTGGTGTCGGGAGTGGATTCGCTCACCCGGCCAATCTAGCACCTAGGCGTTACCCGACAGATGTTCTTGCAAACAGAACATCTGCCATGCATAGTGATGAGGCAAGGGCGTCCCGCGTGTGTCCGCGCGGTGCGCGTCGTGACAACGGCAAGAGAGATGGCGATGAGCATCAGCACTGCTTTGCAGGGCAGCACCGCACTGGTGACCGGGGCGACGTCGGGCATCGGCAAGGCCGTCGCGCAGAACCTGGCCCGGCAGGGAGCCCGGGTCGTATTGCACGGGCGGGACCAGGCCCGGGGGGAGGCCCTGGTGAAGGAGATCGCGGCAGCGGGGGGCACCGCCCGCTTTGTCGCCGCAGATCTCACCGACGCCGAGGACACACTGCGCTTGGCCTCAAGCGCCGGCGATGTGGACGTCCTGGTGAGCAACGCGGGCCTGTACGAGTTCGCGCCGACTTCCGCGACCGACGCCGCGAGCTTCGACCGACAGATGTCGGTCAATACGCGGGCCCCGTTCCTGCTGGTAGGCGCGCTGGCGCCCGGCATGGTCCAGCGTGGACAGGGCTCGATCGTGCTGATCGGGTCGAGCGCGGCGCGTATGCCCGCACCGATCGGAGCGGCCTACGGCGCCTCCAAGGCCGGGGTGGAGATTCTCACCCGTTACTGGGCAACCGAGTTCGGCCCGTCCGGCGTGCGTGTCAACGCCGTGTCCCCGGGCCCTGTGCACACCGAGGGCACTTCGGCGCTGTTCGGGGAGCACAGCGGGGTCCTGGACAAGACCAACGCGCGCGGGCGAGCGGGCGATGCCGGCGAGATCGCCGGCATCGTCTCGTTCCTGGTCAGCCCGGCCAGCAGCTACGTCAACGGCGCCATCCTCTTCGCCGACGGCGGCGAACTCAGCGCCCTGCCCGGCTGAGGAACCGGCCGATGAACACCTTCGTCATCGGCGCCACCGGCTTCGTGGGCGGCGCCGTCGCACGGTACATGGCCGGCCTCGGGCATGTGGTCACCGGCCTGGCCCGCACCGGCACGGCCGCCACCGCCCTTGCCGCCCAGGGAATCATCCCGGTGGCCGGGGACCTGGATTCCAGGCGCTACGAGGGCCCCTGAATCCGTAGAGCCGCGAGGGCCGTCACGTCCTGTTGTTCTCCGTGCTGTAGGAGAGCGCCCCTGTGCCGGCGAGCTTGCCGCCCTCGACGATGAGGTACTCGTCACGGATCGGTCGGCCCTCCAGCCAGGACTCCAGGATCTCCCGCGTTCCGGCGGCGTACCGGGCCTGTGCCGGGAGCGACGAGCCCGACATGTGCGGTGTCATCCCGTGATGGGGCATGGTGCGCCAGGGGTGGTCGGCCGGCGGGGGCTGGGGAAACCACACGTCGCCCGCGTAGCCGGCGAGTTGACCGCTGGTGAGGGCGCGGACTACCGCGTCACGGTCGACAATCTCCGCCCGAGCCGGGTTGACGATGTAGGAGCCCTTCTTCATCGAACCGATGAGCTCGTCGTCGAACAGCTCCTCGGTGGCGGGTACGAGCGGTGCGTGGATGGAGATGACATCGCACACCTGCACCATCGAGCGGATGTCCTGGTGGTAGGTGAGATCCAGCTCCTCCTCCAGTTCGGTACGCCGGTGGCGGGAGCTGTAGTGGAGTTTCACACCGAACGGCTTGAGCCGGCGCATGACGGCCCGGCCGATCCGTCCGGCCGCGAAGATTCCCACGTTCATGGCTTCGAGGTCATAGGAGCGTTCGACGCAGTCGGCGATGTTCCAGCCGCCCTTGACCACCCACTCATAGGAGGGGATGTAGTTGCGTACCAACGCGAGGATCTGCATCACCGTGTGCTCCGCGACGCTGATGCTGTTGCTGTAGGTGATTTCGGCGACGGTGACGCCGTGTTCCATGGCCGCGTCCAGGTCGACGTGGTCGGAGCCGATGCCCGCCGTGATCGCCAGCTTGAGCCGGGGGGCCCTCGCCAGGCGTTCGGCCGTCAGGTAGGCGGGCCAGAAGGGCTGGGAAATCACGACGTCCGCGTCGGGCAGTTCGCGGTCGAGGACCGAGTCGGGCCCTTCCTTGTCGCTGGTGACCACCAGGGTGTGGCCCTCCTTTTCGAGGAAGGGGCGCAGGCCCAACTCACCTGAGACGCAGCCCAGGAGATGGCCCGGCACAAAGTCGATGTCGTGCGGTGTCGGGACTGTCTGCCCGCCCGGATACCTCTCGATCTCGGGGATCGAATTCCGGGCGTATGCCGGGGGGTATCCGTCGACGGGGTCGTCGTACAGAACGCATACGATTTTGGACATGCTGGTCTCCTTGACCGTCAGCCCGACAGTGCCTTGTCCAAGGCGTGCGGGCCGTAGCGGAAGATGCCGGTGAAGAGGCCGACCGGACAGGTCCTGAGCAGCGTGGTATGTCGGCCCTTCAGTCCGTGTGTGCTGGGTGGCTGGCGCTTTTTCCCTATCTATCCATCTAAAGAGGCGAGTGCCACGCACGCAAACGGGTGATGGCCGTCGGCAGTGATCTCGGGGCCGGCTGCGTGTGATTCGGGCCCCGCTATTGGCGAGCTGCACCCCTGGCCGGAGCGGCATGGTGCACTGTGGTGCGGTGCGTTCCCCGTCTCAACGACGGTCACCTGTGTGCGCAGCCGGTCGAAGTGAGCAGAGAGGCGTCTGAAATGTGGGATGATATCTTCGAACTACACATCCCGGTCGCCGAAAAAGTAATTCGGACGCTGATGGTGTATGTCCTTATTCTGATACTGTTCCGCCTCACGGGAAAGCGTGGTCTCGCCAGCCTCAACGCATTCGACTTCGTGGTCATCTTTCTTCTGTCGAATGTCGTCCAGAATGCGATCATCGGGGACGATCAAAGTGTTACGGGCGGCGCGATCGGTGCTGTCACCTTGGTCGCGGCCAACGCTGCCATCAACCGCTGGCTGGTGGTCGACGAGCGCGTGGCTCATGTTGTCGAAGGGACACCGACCACGATCATCGAGGACGGAAAGCCCGTGCAGAAGGCGATCAGACGTCTCGGATTGCGTTCCGATGAACTGGGCGACGCCGTACGCGAACAGACCGGCAGCGAGATCAGCAGTGTGGCCCACTCCCGGCTGGAGCCGGACGGACGGCTTGTCGTCGTACTTCGGCGGGGGGAGAAGAATGCGACTCGGAGCGACATCGAAGAACTGGAACGCCGACTCGTCGTCATCGAGGACCTTCTGCGTGCCCGCGCCGAGCAAGCCGATGAAGAGAGCTGAGCCGAGCTGATCTCGTTGCCCCTGGCACTGTGCGATCAGCTTCTTCCGCTGCCTCGGGTCAGGCGTATGGGGCGCGCGCCGACCTGGACACGGATGATCTGGTACGGGGGTACGCGGTCGTCGACGTCGTTGTTGAACAGCGGCGTTCTGGGCAACTGGTTCACGCTGACGTAGAGGTAGCCGTCCGAGGCCAGGGCCAGTGTGTCCGGCCACAGCAGAGCGGGGCCGTGCAGAAGCGTCGACCAGCCACCGTCCGGGGCACGCCTGAGGACGGCGCTGTGTTCGTAGGCTGTCGCATACACGTTGCCGACGGTGTCCGACTCCAGCCCGTCGGAGGCACCCTTGTCACCCAGGTCCACGACGGTCGCGGCCACCTGCTCGTCGCCGAGCGAGCGGTCGATCAGCGCACTGGTCGGCACGCTGTAGAGACGCCGGCCGGAAAGCGGGCAATAGTACAGAACGGAACCGTCCGCACTGAGCGCGATACCGTCGGCGCCGACCGCGTAATTTTCACGCACTATTCCCTGGACGATCGCGCGAAAGCCGTCCGTCGCCCTGGTGGACGTGTCACCCCTCAGCCGGCTCCAACTCCGCCCCGATCCGAGGTCGACCACGATGAGTGCGCCCTCGGGCTGAGAATCGGTGACATAGGCGTATCCGTCCGTTCCACGGGAGAAATCGAAACGCACATCATTGAGATAGGTCGTCGGGTTCAGCGCCTCGGCGTCGAGGCGCACGATACGAACGACCTGATCGTCGGCCGGATCGACCTCCATGAGCTTTGGCCCGTGCTCGACCCACGGTGCGAAGGAATGGCTCCCCGTGTCAAGCAGCCACACATGTCCATGAGGATCGGTGATCACGCTCTGCACGGAAACGAGGCTGTCGGCACTGCCCTCCGGAGCCCATTTATTGATCTCGGCACTCGGATACGCCACCGCCTGGCCATTCACGACTTCGGCGACCGTGTACGGGACGTCGTCGCCCCATCGAGGGAAGGATACGAAGATTCGCCCCTCGTCGGTCACGGTGACGCCCGTCGGCATCAGGTCGGTGAACTCCGCGACTACCTCGTAGTCCGGTGCTACCCAACTCCCCAGAGGAGGGGCCACATGTGCCGGAGCGGTCGATTGAGTGGACATGGTTCTCTCCCTTTTTGTTGCGGCGTGCGAAGTGCCCTCACTCTGCTCTTGACGATTTATGCGCGCTGACATTTTTCTACGGAGGGCATGTTGCGGCAGCTTCCCGTCGACGATTGCGTCGGCTGTTGGAATTTTCCAGTTTCCGTGGTGTGGGAAAGGAATTGTACGCTGCCTGAAATCGAAAGTCCCGGTATGAAGTGGACAGCCCTGAAGCGAAGATTTTAGAGGATGTCTCACGTGGTCGTGTGCTGGTGCGGCATGATGTTGCACCGTGAGGGTTGATCTGTCGCGTCGGCTCGTGCCGGACGAACTATGG
>NZ_JBEYIF010000016.1:0-156060 GCF_040635655.1 Streptomyces sp. NPDC006923 | reverse complement strand
GACGGCAGCCGCCTGATAGCCACACCCAGCACCCCTGGGCGACCCAACCCTACGAATGGCACGATCAACCCGATCAAGACGGTAGAGCCGCCTGAGGACACACGGTGCGCAGCCTCATGGGCGTGTGTCCCTCCCTTCCCGGTCCGGCGCCAGCCCCACCGCGCGGTACGGCGGGACGGCCGACACCGTAGTGCAGACCCCTGCCCTCCCGCCGGTGGAGCCATCGGGAGAAATAGGGCAGAGGTCTGCACTGACAGGGCAGGGGTCTGCACCGTCGGATGGTCAGGTGACGATCTTGCCGCCCGATCCGGACCTCGACGCCCTCCGACTGGAGCTCGGGCGTCTACGGGCTGAGCGCGGGTGGAGCTACGACGAGCTCGCCTCCCGCAGCGGTCTGGGCAGGCGCACTGTGATCGAGATCGAGCAGGGCCGCACCGTCGGCACCCTCAAGACATGGCACGCCCTCGCACACGCCCTGGACACACCGCTCGACGAGCTCTTCGCCACCCTCTGCCACGAGCACGGCCTCCCCGGCACCGACGGCAGCTCCGACAGCTGATACTGGCCCGTCCAGCGCCGGCGGCGATTCACTCGATCCGGCAACGCCCTATCGAATGCGCGAGCAAGCGTTCGCACTGTTGTCGCCCCGTTCTGCTCTGCCCGGGGGATCATCAGGGACGCGTACCGCAGGCGGGGCGTGTCGGCTGGCAGCTTCGCCCGCATGTGCTCCTCTCCTTCTCCTTCCGCGCGGCGCTGGGACGGCAGCCGCGCGAGCGCGCCCCAGCGGCGGTCCCTGCGTATCGCCCCCGACAGTGCCAGCCGGATGCTGCGATGCGGCCAGACCACGTCCTGCCGCGAATGCGGCAATCCGGTCGAGTGCTACCTGGGGGCCGACGACCGGCTGGTGCGGCTGCATCCGCACGAACTGCCGGTGGCCGGGGTGCCGGAGTCCTGCCGCTGGCATGTCAGCCGCGGCATCGCCCATCCCGCGGGCGAGGGGAGCAGCTGGTGCCGGCTGACACACGACCTGCTGTGCCCAGCCCGCCCGGCTCCGACGGCCGCGCCGCAGATGTCCGGCCTGCGCCGGACTCTCGCCCTGCGCACCTCCCGTCTGCTGGACACCGGAGTCCTCGCTCCACCTGCCACACTGGCAGGCGGCCCGCCACCGGGCGAGGCCGTCTGCCGTCCGGCCCGGCCCGTCGTGCAGCTACTGTTCGTCCGCTACCTGGCCTCCCGCCCTGTCGATGAGATCCAGTGCGTCGCCCAGACCCGGCGCCGAACCCGCTGTACGGCCAAGGTCCTCGGCCCCGGCGGGTTGCACGGGGTGTGGACCCTGGTACCCGTGACCGTGCACCACGGTCAGCTCGCACTGCCGTCGGATGTCATGGCCGTCTACAGCCTGTCCGCACTTGCCGTACCAGGAACAGCTGCGGTGGCGCACCCAACGGTGCCGGGACCATGCCACAGCGTCGACCGCCGGCGACCTCGCCGTCGCGGACTGGGACCCCTTCGACCCGCTCCGCCACCACGAGCACATCCACACCCGCCTGCCCACACACGGGCGCCGCCCCGGCGGCCACGCACCTCGGCGGGTCTGGTCGTGACGCATCAGTACGCCGTCGAGATCGTCCTGACGCGGCCCGCCACCGTTCGGGAACTTCACCAGGCCAGCCACCGGGTGACGTTCGCCGCGAACGCAGACCGCACCCGGCTGATGACGGTGCAGCGCGGCAAGAGCCCGGGCCGCGCCCTGCACTGCCTGCGCCGCCGCCTGAACACAGTCCTGCCGATCGACGTGCTGACCACGCACGATCCCGACCGCCAGGGCCATGTCCTGCTCAATGTCGCCCTCAGCCGCCGCGCCGACGCGCAGATCCGCGAGGAGGCGGCCTCACTTGGCCAGCGCGCCAGGGACGTCCTGACCGAACGAATCACGGCCTATCTCACGCACGAGCGAGGCCAGCGGCGACACCGCCTCGAATCGCAGATACAGCGCCTGCTCACCCACCACACCCTGGAAGAAGTTGTGGCCTGCGCCGCAGGCCGCCTTCTGCAGGTACGTCTGCCACGCTGAGCCCGCCGTCGCCTCCCCGGCCGGACGCAGCCACCCGCTGCGCCCCGCTCCGGCCGTTCCCATCCCACGGAGCCCACCTTGCCCACCCCCACTCACGAACAGGTCCACGCGGCGGACACTTTCCGCGCCGGACGGCACCTCGCACTGCAGGCCGGAGCCGGAACCGGGAAGACCAGCACCCTGTGCATGCTCGCCGCCGGCACCAAACGCCGGGGACGCTACCTGGCCTTCAACAAGGACATCGCGCAGGACGCCGCAGCCCGCTTCCCGTCCACGGTGCAGTGCCGGACCGCCCACGCCACCGCCTTCGCCGCACTCGGACACCGCTATGCCGACCGACTCAACAGCCCCCGCCAGCCGGCCTGGAAGACCGGACAGTCCCTCGGCATCCTCCGCCCCGTACGGATCGCCGACCACGAGATCAGCCAGAGAACCCTGTCCCACAACGTGCTGCGCACCGTCACCCGCTTCTGCCACTCCGCCGACAGCGCACTGGCCCAACACCACGTGCCGCGCCTACGCGGCCTTGACGCCCCCGCCGCCCATCGGCAGTTCGCCGAACTCGTGCTCCCCTTCGCCGCCAAGGCATGGGCGGACCTGCAGCGCCCCGACCACGGCATCGTCCGCTTCGAACACGACCACTACTTCAAGATGTGGGCGCTAACCAGGCCGAAGATCGAGGCCGACTTCCTCCTCCTCGACGAGGCCCAGGACACCAACCCGGTGCTGGAGCAGGTGTTCACCGCACAGCGCGACCACGCCCAGCTCGTCATGGTCGGCGACTCCGCCCAAGCCATCTACGGCTGGCGGGGCGCAACCGACGTGATGACCGGCTTCGACGCCGAACAGCTGACCCTCACCCGCTCGTTCCGCTTCGGGCCCCAGATCGCCAACGAGGCCAACCGGTGGCTCGCACTCGCCGACGCCCCTATCCGGCTGACGGGCACCACCAGCGTTCCCGCAGAGGTCAGCAGCGTCGACCACCCCGACGCCGTGCTGTGCCGCACCAACATCGGCGCGATGACAGAGGTCATGCGTCTGCTCGGCGAAGGACACCGCGTAGCCCTCACCCGGGGAGGCCAGCAACTGGCCCAACTCGCCTCTGCCGCACGCGACTTGAAGGAAGGGCGCCGAACTCATCACCCCGAGCTGGTGCTGTTCGCGTCCTGGGGCGACTTGCAGGACTACGCCGCCCACGATCCGGGCGGCTGCGACCTGCAGCCCTTCGTCGACCTCGTCGACACCCACGGTCCCGACGCCATCCTCGCTGCCGTGTCCGACCTCACCGAGGAAGCACACGCCGACGTCACTGTCTCCACCGCCCACAAAGCCAAAGGCCGCGAATGGCCGACCGTCAGGATCGGCAACGACTTCCCCCAGCCGAAGGAACCCAACTCCAGCACGAGCGCGGCCGACCAGGCCCCGGAAGTAAGCGGCACGGACGCCCGTCTCGCCTACGTCGCCGTCACCCGTGCCCGCCACCAACTCGACCTCGGCGGCCTGGCATGGAACGCCACCCCTCAGGAGAACGAGAGTGGTTGACGCCGCAGACATCGAGGGGCAGCCAGTTCCCCAGCCCGTCCACGCCCAGGGCGGCCGAGTGGTGGCCTAGCCAGTCGACTCGGTCATCTCGCAAGCCTTGTGCAGCACACTCAACCTCTCGCTGGTGTCGTCGCAGGTAGAGCTACCTCCAGTTACAGAGAGTCAGCGACGGCGACCATGATTCGCCAACTATGCCTCTCATGATTTGCCAACAAGGGTTCTCCACGCGCTCCCCACCTGCGCGTCTCAGTTCATGATTCGCCAACTAAAGATCTCGGTCACAGCCGGGGTCGGGGCAGGCCACCGAGCGGGCGACGGCTCCTGGAGGGATCGGCCATACGCCGGGCCCCGACCGGTCCGGCGCTGAACGCGCGGCGACCGGGCCGCGCCCCTGCGCACGCCATGTCTCCTTGGTTAGGGTGCGACCATGGCCACCGCCCGCGCCCACGAACCCGTCCTGCTGGACCCCAAGGGCCCGGTGATCACGGCAATCGCGTGTACCGTGGGCGCGGTCCTGTTCCTGGGTGCGGGAGGGGCCTTCGTCTATGCCACCGTCCGCACCGCCGCCGATTTCGGCGAGACCAGCGGCGGGTGGGTGTGGGCCGGCGCCGGCCTCGCCCTGACCGCGGCGTTCATCGCCTGCGTCGGGTTGACCACCGCCCTCTCCGCCCGCGCGGAACGGCGTGCCACGCTCCAGCTCGCCGCCCTCGGCGTCGACGCGACCGCCCTGGTGCTGGCGGTCGCCTCCGCCCCGCCGACCAACGACGACTATCACCAGGTCCGGCTCCTGATGCGGATCAGCGGCCCCGGCTTCGAACCCTTCGAGTGCGGCAACGAAGTCCCGAAGTACCGGTTCGGCGGCGCCACGCAGGGGACGGTGCTGCCGGCCCGGGTCAATCCGGTCACCCGCGCGTTCACCATCGAGCGACCGCCCGCGCCCCCGGCCCCCGGAGCCGGAGGCGCGTAACGGCACGGTGGGGTTCCGGCCCGACCACACCTACTGCCCGACCACGCCGACTGCCGGCGCCTACTGTCGGCGCGCCGGGGGCGGCACGGGCAGGCCCGCGAGCGGGCGATGGCCCCTGAGGGAATCGGCCATGCGCCGGGCCTCGGGGAAATGCTGCTGCGCGGGGGTGCGCTCGATGGCCAGGAGGACGGCGTCGTCGGCGAGGTGCCTGCCGGTGTGGCTGAGCAGATCGCGGTGGATGTGGCGCACCAGGGCGGCGGGGCTGGACGCGGCGAAGGACGCGACCCGTTCGGCGAGCGGATAGAACGCCCCGGTCGGCGAGCGCGCCTCGATGACCCCGTCGGTGTAGAGCAGGAGCGCGTCGCCTGCTTCGAAGGTGAACGGATCGGTGCGGAAGCTCGACGCGGGCGGTACGCACACACCCAGCGGTGGCGCGATGCTGTGGGAGTGCAGCATCCGGACCTCGCTGCCGTGCACCAGCAGCGGCGGCGGATGGCCACAGCTGATCATCTCGGCCCGGGAGCCATGGTCCGGGATGTCCAGCACGAGCGCGGTGACGAAGTGCTCGCCCGGATCGTGCTCGGTGTCGGCCACCTCGTCGACGCTGCGGTTGACGCTGTCCTCCAGGGCCGCCACCAGTTCGGGCAGGCCGCGGCACCGGTGAGCGCCCTCCCGGAAGGCGCCCAGGACCACGGACGCCTCTCCGATGGCGTGCAGCCCCTTGCCCCGCACATCACCGATGATCACCCGGCTGCCGCCAGGAGCCGCGCGGGTGACCGCGAACAGGTCCCCGCCGATCTGGGTCTCGTCCTCGGCCGTCAGATACAGCCAGGCCACCCGCAGCGGCCCGACCCGCTGGGGCGGCGGACGCAGCAGGACCTGCTGCGCCGTCTCGGCCACCGACCGCACCCGGTTCAGCTCCCGGCCACGCCGCTCGCGCACCAGACAGACCACGACCACCAGGGTGGAGAGTATGGCCAGCGCGACGATCTGCGCGATGTGATTGGTCGTGGTCAGCCCGCCGTGGAACACCCCGATCACGACCTGGGCCGCCACCGCCAGCACGCCGGTCAGACCGGTCAGCCGGGGCCCGCCGAAGGAGGCGGCCAGCGCGGGCGCGACCACCAGCAGCGGACCGAGGTGGACGTTTTCCGGCGAATGGATGTCGACGACGGTGATCACCGCTATCAGCACAAACGGAATCGCCACCAGCCCGCGACCCAATGGGTGCTCCAGGAGGCGATCCGAGAACAAACGCCAGTAGACCATCCGTTCCGTTTACTCCTTTATCAGTCCATTTACTCCCTTATCTGCGCTGAACGCTACCTCGCGGACACCCCTCGGCGACGAGTCCCGCACAAGACTGACGAGTGCCGCACAGGACCCCGCACCGGACGCGGGGCCCGGGAGCGCGCCCGCGGTCCGCCCGGGCCGGGCCCCACGGGGTCCGAAGGGCTGCCGGTACGGTGACCGCGTCACCGACCGCATCGCGAAGGGAAAGAGATGACGGACACCGAATCGCTCAGGGCGGCGTTCGACCAGTTCGATCTGGACAAGGACGGCGCGATCACCGCGGCGGAGTTCCGGAGCGTGATGGCCGGACTGGGCGACAGCACCATGTCGGAGTCCCAGGCCCGGGCGCTGCTCGCCGTCGCCGACTCCGACGGCGACGGACGGATGACCTGGGACGAGTTTCTCGCCCTGCGCAGCCGCTGAACCACGGCGTCGGCGTTTCTCCACGCGAGGGGGTGGCGCGCCCGGCCGGACCCGGCGGCGGACGGCTCAGTGTCCGGCCGGGCGCACCAGTCCCGTCTCGTACGCGAACACGGCGGCCTGGGTCCGGTCGCGCAGGCCCAGCTTGACCAGGATCCGGCTCACATGGGTCTTCACGGTCTGTTCCGCCACCACCAGCCGCCGCGCGATCTCCGCGTTCGACAGGCCCTGCGCGATCAGCGACAGGACCTCGGTCTCACGCTCCGTCAGATCACCGACACGGTCCTTGAGCGGGGCGCGGGGAGCGCCGGTCATCCGGGAGAACTCGGCGATGAGGCGCTTGGTGATGTTCGGCGCGAGCAGGGCGTCGCCGGCCGCCACCACCCGTACCGCGTGGGCGAGTTCGGCGGCGGACGCGTCCTTCAGCAGAAACCCGGAGGCGCCCGCGCGCAGCGCCTCGTACACATACTCGTCCAGATCGAAGGTGGTCAGGACCAGTACCTTGACGGTGGCGCCGGCCGGTCCGGTGATACGCCGTGTCGCCTCGATACCGCCGACTCCCGGCATCCGTATGTCCATCAGGGCCACGTCCGGGGCGAGTTCGGTGACCTTGGCGACGGCGTCGGCGCCGTCCACGGCCTGGCCGACGACCTCGATGTCCGGTTCGGCGTCGAGAAGCACCGTGAGGCCCTGGCGGACCATCATCTGGTCGTCGGCGATCAGTACGCGGATGGTCGTCATGAGGTGTCCTCGGCGGGGTCGGCGCGCTCGGCGTGGGCCTTCGCGGGAAGCATCGCGGTCACTTCGTAGCCGCCGTCCGGCGTGGCTCCGGTGGCCAGTTCGCCTCCCAGCATCGCAGTGCGCTCGCGCATCCCGAGCAGGCCGTGGCCGATGCCCGGCGAGGGCGGCGCGGCCCGGTCCGGCGCGGTGTTGGTGACCCGGACCGTGACCCCGGCCGGGCGGTACCCGATCTCCACCCGCACCTCCGCTCCCGGCGCGTGCCGCAGCGCGTTGCTGAGCGCCTCCTGGACGATGCGGAACGCCGACAGCTCGACGCCCGGCGGCAGCGGACGCGGCCGGCCGGTCGTCCGGGTGGTGACCGCGAGCCCGGCGCCGCGCACATTGCCGACCAGTTCGTCCAGCCGGCCGAGAGTGGGCTGGGGATCGTGCCGCGCGTCCGCGGACCGGGCGTCCTCGGATCGCAGCACACCGAGCACCGTGCGCAGTTCGGTGAGCGCCTCCACGGCGTTCTGACGGATGCCCGCGAGGTTCTCCCTCAGCTCGTCGGACGGGTTCTCCACCAGGTGGGGCGCGGCCTGGGCCTGGATGGAGATCACCGACATGTGGTGGGCGACCACGTCGTGGAGTTCGCGGGCGATCCGGTTGCGCTCCTCCAGGAGGGTGCGCCGGGCGCGCTCCTCGGCGGTGATCTCCTGCTGCGCGGCCAGCCGTGAACGGGCCACACCGCCGGCGCGCAGCGCGGCGCCGAGCACGACGGCGGTGCTGAACACGGCGACGGCACTGCCGACGACGGAGTTGTGGGCCTGGGAGGTGAACGCCTCACAGGCGAGGCCCGCGAGGACGCTGATCACCAGCGCCTCCGCCGCGGTCCGGGGCCGGGCCCGCAGCGCCAGCAGGAACAGCACTCCGGCCTGCAGGGCGATCCCGGGGCCGGTCCAGGGATACCACTCGCTTCCGGAGATACGGGGCTCCGAGACCCGCGCCACGACGACCATCAGGATCGTCGCCGCCCACCAGGCGGGCACCGGCCGGAACACGGCGACGACGAGCGCCGCCGACTGGAGGCCGCCGAGCAGCAGGGCGTACGAGATGCCGAGGTCGTAGGTCCAGGCGAGTTCGTCAACATTGTTCACGGTGATGAACGCCGCCAACAGCACCAGCGGCACCATGAAGGCCGGCAGCCAGTCCAGCCAGCGTGGCCGTCCCGCGGTCGGCAGCGGATCGGCGGCCACCGTCCACAGGTCCTCACGGAGTGCGCGCGGCGCCGCCCGCGCGCACTCCGACAGCCGCTGGGCGCCGATCCGCTCCATCACGCGCTTCACCCTAGGGCCTCTCGTTTGGATCGGGCTGGGCTCGCTTGCCCCGGCACTGGCCCGGACCGGGCGGGGCGCCCCTCGGGCACCAGTCGGCCGCCCTTTCGCGGCCGTCCCTCCTCGTACGTACGGAACGCCGCCCGGCACACCAGCAGCGCCACCGCGAACACCGGGAGCCAGGCGAGCCGGGCGAGCACCCAGCCGGGGCCGTCGGGCAGGGTGTGCAGGCCGGGCAGCGCGCCGCCCGCGAACAGGCCGACGGCGACGACCGCGATCATCGCCGTCTGGTGCCAGAGGAAGACCGTCATCGCGGACAGGTTGACCAGCGCCACCGCCGCCCATGCCGCCGGCCGCCTCAGTGCCCGGCGCAGCGGGCCGAGCAGCAGCAGGGCCGCCCCGCACTGGGCGAGGCCGAAGGTGACGGCCGCGAGGGTGGGCGGATCGAGGTTGGAGATCCCCGCGCCCGGCACCCCGACCATGGCTGCGGGGTAGCCGCCGAACAGGACCAGGCCCGCCGTGGCGGTCGCGCCTCCCAGCAGCAGCGCCCATCCCGTGGCCCGCCCGGGCCAGGGGGTCTTCCGTCCGGATGATGCCGGGCCCGTGCGCCCCGGCTCCGCGCCCCGGTCCAGCCCGAGCCCGGCGAGAGCCCCCAGGCAGTACGGCACCAGCCAGCCGGCCGCCAGATTGATCCAGCCGAGCCACGCGGGACCGCCGAGGCCGTACCGGATCAGGTCCACGTGCAGGACCACCGCGAGCGGCCACAGCGGGGACACCCTGGCCACCAGCGGGGTCGCCGCCGTCAGCGCCGCGAAGACCAGCAGGAACCAGAGCGGCGACAGGACCAGTTTCACCAGGGTGTGCACGGTCCCGAGGCCGGCGCCCGCCGCCAGCAGCGCGCCGGCCGTCAGCGACCAGACCACCAGTACCGCGGCCACCGGCCGGAACAGCCGCGCCATCCGGGCGCCGAGCCACTGCCGGTACGTGATGCCCCGCGCGGACGCGGCGGCGCGGCTCCGCGCCGCCATCATCCCGCCCACCATGAAGAAGACCGCGAGCGTCTGGAACACCCAGGATATGAAGGCCAGTCCGGGCATGAACCGCAGCGGACTGGCGACGCGCAGCACACCGCTGTCGGCCACCAGCGCGGTCACCAGCCAGTGGCCGAGCACCACACCGAGGATGGCGCAGGCACGCAGGGCGTCGACGGCGCGGTCACGGCCCGGCGGGGTGGCGGATTCGATCCGCCCGACGAGTTCACGCATCGCGGCGCTCCCCCGAAGACGTCTGGCCCGAAGGTGTCCGGCCCGAAGGTGTCCGGCCGGAGACGATCCTGGCGAGATTCCGCAGGGACACGGAACCGGGCCTCAGATAGTCGCTGTGGCCGCCGGGGCCCGCGTCGAAGACGCGGGCCCCGAAGCCCTTGGAGACCGGGTCGGCACCGAATCCGACGGTCAGACAGGGAAGTCGGAGCCGGGCGTGCGGCACCTCGGCCATCCAGTCGCCGTCGCCCCGGCCCGCCCACACGGTGGCCCCGGTACGCAGTCGGCCGGCATGGTCGACGCCGGTGCCGGGGCTGCCGTACAGCACGATGTCGGCGACCCGCAGGCCGTGGGCGGCCCCGGCGCAGACCACCGAGCCGTAGGAGTGGCAGAGCAGCGAGACCCGGGCGCCAGGTCTGGCATCCGTCAACTCGGCCACAAAAGCACGCAGTCGCGGAGCCGCTTCGTCGGCCAGGCCCGGAGTCAGTGCCTGCGGGCTGACCGTGGCCGGGGTCCGGTAGCCGAGCCAGGCGATGACGGCGGCTCCGCCGCCCAGTTCCCGCCGGAGCGCCGAGGCACCGGCCCGGAGGCGCCCGTATCTGTCGAGGCTGGTGTCCGAGCCGGGCACCAGCACGGCGATCCGTCCGGCCCCCGACAGGTCGCCGAAGACCTCGACGGTACGGCCGCCGTCGCGGCCGTCGAAGGAGAGGAAGTGGCGGGCCGGGTCCGCCATGGCGCGCAGTACGGCGGCCCGGCTCCGGTCGCCGTGGCCCGCGGCCGCGCTCCCGGCCGCCCGGATGCCGGCGCGGCTGGCGGCGTAGCGCTCGTCGAGGACGGCCGGGGTCGCGGCCCTCAGCGGGGAGAGGACGGCGGGGGCGGCGGCCGGGACAGCCGCGGGGCGGGCCGCGCCCAGGAGCGGCACCACCACCGACGCCATGACCAGCACGGCCAGGGCGTGGCGCGAGCCGGGCGGGAGTTTCGCGGCACGCCGCGGCCGAGTGCGGCGCGGACGGCTGCCGTGCGGGCGGGACGCCATGGGGATCGGTCCTTCCGTACCGGATGTCTTCTGTCTTCCGGCACCGAAGTTAGGGATCACACCGGGTGGTCGGCGTCCCGCCGGGGAGCGCACCTGCCGCGTAGCTCCGAAGTACTACGAGTAGGGCGCGGGGCCCGGGTCACTACCGGTGGGCCCGTCCGGCGCATACCCGAACCCTACAAAGCCCGGTGGCCCGACTCCGTGGGGTATGACACCCGTTTTCTCGTGACTCCCTTGGCAGAGTGGACACCGAGCCGATCCCTTCCCGTGCGTGTCCGGGCAGGGAGTTGTCAATCCACTACAAATCGACGAGTACATACGACAGAGGGGTTCACCCAGTGAGTACTGCCATCAACGATGTGGTGATCACCGGTCTCGGGGCCACCACACCGCTCGGCGGAGACGTCGCCTCGACGTGGTCCGGGATGCTGGCCGGGCGGTCCGGGATCAGCGCGATCGAGGAGGAGTGGGCGGCCGCCCTGCCGGTGCGGATCGCGGGCAGGCTCGCGGTGGATCCGGCCGGGGTCCTGGACCGGGTGTCGGCCCGCCGTATGGACCGCTGCGAGCAGATCGCCCTGATCGCCGCCCGCGAGGCTTGGGCCGACGCGGGCAGGCCCGATGTGGATCCCGAGCGGCTGGCCGTGGTGATCGGCACCGGCACCGGCGGCGCGCTGACCATGCTCGGCCAGGACGACATCCTCGAATCCTCCGGTGTACGGCGTGTCTCCCCGTACACCGTCCCCATGCTGATGGCGAACGGCCCCGCGGCCTGGGTGAGCATCGAACTCGGCGCGCGGGGCGGGGCTCACACGCCGGTCAGCGCCTGCGCGTCCGGCGCCGAGGCCATCGCCATGGGTCGTGACCTGATCCGTCTCGGCCGGGCCGACGTCGTGGTGGCGGGTGGCACCGAAGCGTGCGTCCATCCGCTGCCGCTCGCGGGGTTCGCCCAGGCGAAGGCCCACTCGACGCGCAATGACGAGCCCCGGCGGGCCTCCCGGCCCTTTGACACCGATCGCGACGGCTTTGTCATCGGCGAGGGATCCGTCCTGGTCGTCCTGGAGCGCGCCGAGTCCGCCGCCGCCCGCGCGGCCCGGGTCCACGCGACACTCGCCGGCGCCGGGATCACCTCGGACGCACACCACATCACCGCCGCGCATCCCGACGGCCAGATCCGCGCCATGCGCAGGGCCCTGGCCGACTCCGGACTGTCGCCTCGCGACATCGATCATGTCCACGCCCACGCGACCTCCACGCCCAAGGGTGACCTCGTGGAAGCGCGGTCGATCGGCGAAGCCATCGGAACCCATCCGGCCGTCACCGCGACCAAGTCGATGACCGGCCATCTCTTCGGCGCGGCGGGAGCGATCGGGGCGCTGGCCGCGATTCTCGCGCTCCGCGACCGGGTCATCCCGGCGACCCAGAATCTCGAACACCTGGATCCGGCCGTCACGCTCGACATCGTCCGGGACCGGCCCCGGACGGGCGTGCTGAAGGCGGCACTGGTCAATTCCTTCGGCTTCGGCGGCCACAACGCCTCACTCGTGTTCACCCCCGCGCCCTGAGACCGCCGCCCTCTCAGTCGACCACCTGGGGCCCCGGCTGAGCGGCCGGCGGCACCGCGACTTCCTGGCCCCGTCGGACGCCACTCCGGAGCGGACCCGGGAGGCTTTCGACGGCCCGGCGCACGCGCGTCTGCGCTCCCTCAAGGCCGGATTCGACCCGCGGAACATGTTCCGCCTCAGCCACACCATCCCGCCGGGGCCATGACCGGCCGTCTCCGGGCGCCGGAGGATGAGCGGCGCCGCCCGGTGCCGGACTCCGGACAGTCCCGAACGGCGCTCCGGAAGACTCGTAGAATCGGCGGATGAGCGCTCCCGATCCCGACCCCGGACCCGAGACCAGCGACGCGCTGCGGGTGCTGCACCGCGTCTTCGGCTACGACTCCTTCCGCGGCAGCCAACAGGAGATCATCGAGCATGTGGTGGCCGGCGGTGACGCGCTGGTGCTCATGCCGACGGGCGGGGGCAAGTCGCTCTGCTACCAGATCCCCGCGCTGGTGCGGAAGGGCGTCGGCGTTGTCGTGTCACCGCTCATCGCGCTCATGCAGGACCAGGTCGACGCGCTGCGGGCGCTCGGCGTGCGCGCGGGCTTCCTCAACTCCTCGCAGGATCTCGACGAACGCCGCCTGGTGGAGGCCGAGTTCCTCGCCGGTGAGCTGGACCTGCTGTATCTGGCGCCGGAGCGGCTGCGGGTCGAGGCGACCGTACGGCTGCTGGAGCGCGGCACCATCTCGCTGTTCGCCATCGACGAGGCGCACTGCGTGGCCCAGTGGGGCCACGACTTCCGCCCCGACTACCTCGCGCTCTCCGCGCTGCACGAACGCTGGCCCGATGTACCGCGGATCGCGCTGACCGCGACCGCCACCGAGGCCACACACGCGGAGATCGCGTCCCGGCTCAAGCTCCAGGACGCCCGGCATTTCGTGGCGAGCTTCGACCGCCCCAACATCCAGTACCGCATCGCGCCGAAGAACGACCCCAAGCGGCAGTTGCTGCACCTGCTGCGCGCCGAACACCCCGGCGACGCGGGCATCGTCTACTGCCTCTCCCGCGCGTCCGTGGAGAAGACCGCCGAATTCCTGGTCAAGAACGGAGTCGACGCGCTGCCCTACCACGCGGGGCTCGACGCCCGTACGCGCGCCGCCAACCAGTCGCGCTTCCTGCGGGAGGACGGGATGGTGATGGTCGCGACCATCGCCTTCGGCATGGGCATCGACAAGCCGGACGTACGCTTCGTCGCCCATCTCGACCTGCCGAAGTCCGTCGAGGGGTACTACCAGGAGACGGGGCGCGCCGGGCGGGACGGGCTGCCGTCCACGGCCTGGCTGGCATACGGGCTCCAGGATGTGGTCCAGCAGCGGAAGATGATCGACACCTCGGAGGGCGACGACGCGCACCGGCGGCGGCTGAGCGCGCATGTCGACGCGATGCTCGCGCTGTGCGAGACCGTCGAATGCCGCCGTGTCGAGCTGCTGGCGTACTTCGGACAGAAGAGCAGCCCGTGCGGCAACTGCGACACCTGTCTGACACCCGCGGAGTCCTGGGACGCCACGGTGCCCGCGCAGAAGCTGCTGTCGACCGTGGTCAGGCTGAAGCGCGAACGGAATCAGAAGTTCGGCGCGGGCCAGATCACCGACATCCTGCTGGGCAAGAAGACGGCCAAGGTGATCCAGTTCGACCATGACGCCCTCAGCGTCTTCGGTATCGGTACGGAGCTGCGCGAGGCGGAGTGGCGGAGCGTGGCACGGCAACTGCTGGCGCAGGGTCTGATCGCCGTCGAGGGCGATTACGGGACGCTGGTCCTCACCGAGGACAGCGGTGAGGTGCTGGGCGGACGGCGCCCGGTGGTGCTGCGGCGCGAGCCGGAGAGGACAGCCGCGCCGGCCCGGGCGGAGAAGGCGGCCAAACAGCGTTCCGCGCCGGTCGATCTGCCGGCGGAGGCCGTGCCGGTCTTCGAGACGCTGCGCGCCTGGCGGGCCGCCACGGCGAAGGAGCAGGGCGTGCCCGCGTATGTCATCTTCCATGACGCGACACTGCGCCAGATCGCGGTCCTGGCGCCGTCGACGCTGGCGGAGCTGGGCACGGTGACCGGTGTCGGTGAGAACAAGCTGGCGAAATACGGTGAGCAGATCCTGGAGACGCTCGGTACGGCCTGACCGGGGTCATGTCCGCGCCCGGCCCTGCACCCCATCCGGCCGCTCGGCGGCGATCGTGGCGAGCAGGGCCAGGCGGCGGGCGGCCGGGCTGCCCGGTTCCGCGTGGTAGACGACCAGGAGCTGGCCGTCCGTCCCGTTGATGCTCAGTTTCTCGAAGTTCAGCTCCAGCGGCCCCACCCGCGGATGGTTCATCCTGCTGATGCCGCTGGTGCGCGGCTTGACATCGTGCCGGGCCCAGAGGCGACGGAACTCCTCGCTGCGCGAAGAGATTTCCCCGACGAGTTCCGTCAGCCGCGGGTCGTCGGAGCCGGACGAGGCCACGGCACGCAGCGACGCGACGACCGCCGGCGCCGCGTACTCCCAGTCCTGGTGCAGCTCACGCACGCGCGGATCGAGGAAGGTGGCGCGCAGCAGGTTCACGCCCTCCGTGTACGGCCCCAGCGCGGTGGCCATGGGGTTGGCGGCGAGGACATCCGTATAGCGGCCCTGGACAAAGGCGGGAGTGTCAGTCCAGCTCATCATGAGCTGCCGGATGCCGGGCAGCGGCCGTTCCGCGCCCGGGCTGCCGGCACCGCGACGGGGCGCGGGCCGCGCGAGCCGGTGCAGATGCGCGGTGGCGTCGTCGTCCAGCATGAGGGCGCCGGCCAGCGCGTCGACGACCTGCGCGGAGGGATGCTGGTCCCGGCCCTGTTCGAGGCGGAGGTAGTAGTCGGCGCTGATCCCGGCGAGCAGGGCCAGTTCCTCGCGCCGCAGGCCCGGTACGCGCCGGCGGCCGCCGCCCGGCAGACCCACGTCCTCGGGACGCACGAGTTCGCGCCGGGCCCGCAGGTATTCACCGAGGTGGGTGCTGGTAGCCATGGCTCCACGCTAAGGGGTGTCCCGTTGTCCCCGGCCGGCGTGCGACGAGGGCCACGCCACCTCCGCCACGGCGTTCCTGGTCCTGGCAGTACCAGGAACGCGGGGGCGCTGGCTGCCGCCCGGCGCCGCCCGCACAGTGAGGACAGAAGCGACAAGCGCTCACGAGTACGAAAAGACCCGCACTGAGTAAAGAAGTCAGTGAGTAAGGAAGTCCGTCCATGTCACGTGTCACCACCCAGTTCGGCTTCACGTCCACCGCGGACGAGGTGGCCGCCGGTATCGATCTGTCCGGCCGGCGTGCCGTCGTCACGGGCGGGGCCTCGGGGATCGGCGTCGAGACGGCCAGGTCCCTGGCGGCCGCGGGCGCCGAGGTCACCCTCGCGGTCCGGAACACAGAGGCCGGGGAGAAGACCGCCGCCGACATCACCGCGACCACCGGAAAAGCGGTACGGGTCGCCGAGCTGGACCTGTCCGACCTCGCGTCGGTCGGGGCGTTCGCCGCCGCCTGGAGCGGGCCGCTGCACATCCTGGTCAACAACGCCGGGATCATGGCCTCTCCGGAAGAGCACACCCCGGAGGGGTGGGAGCTCCAGTTCGCCACCAACCACCTCGGCCACTTCGCGCTGGCCACCGGTCTGCACCGGGCGCTGGCAGCGGCGCGCGGCGCCCGCGTCGTGGCGGTGAGTTCGTCGGCGCATCTGCTGTCGCCGGTGATCTTCGACGATCCGCACTTCGCCTTCCGTCCGTACGAACCCTGGGCGGCGTACGGCCAGTCCAAGACGGCCAACATCCTCTTCGCCGTGGAGGCGACGCGCCGCTGGGCGGCGGACGGCATCACCGCCAACGCCCTCAACCCCGGCGCCATCGCCACCCGTCTCCAGCGCCATGTCGGCAACCGTCTGTCCACCCCGCCCGAGCTCCAGAAGACCACCCGGCAGGGCGCCGCGACCTCCGTGCTGCTGGCCACGGCCCCGGCGCTGGAGGGCATCGGCGGCCGTTACTTCAACGACTGCCAGGAGGCGCCGGCGGTCAGCCGTCGCACCGGGGACTACCAGGGAGTGGCCCCCTACGCGCTGGATCCCGCGAACGCGGAACGGCTCTGGGAGACATCGCTGCGCCTGACCGGCCGGAACGGGTAGCGTGCGGCGATCCCGGCGAATGTCCGGGCGCGGTTCAGGCGCCCGCGCCGAGGAGCAGGGTCCAGTGGCCGGGGCCGCCGGTCAGGGTGAGGGTCGACAGCGGGCGGACATCCACGTACCAGTACGTCCGGGGCGGCGCCTTCAGCGCGTACACCAGGGCGGCTCGTACGACGGCCGGTTCGGCGACCGCGACGATGGCGTTGATGTCCTGGGCGGGGCGGGTGTCCAGCCAGCCTCCTATGCGGGAGATGAAGGCCAGCAGGGGCTCGCCGCCGTGCGGAGCGGAGCGCGGATCGGCCAGCCAGGAGTCGACGGCGGCCGGTTCGCGGGCCGCGACCTCGGCGAGGGTGAAACCGCGCCAGCGGCCCATGTCGCAGTCGCGCAGAGCCGGCTGGACGAGCGGGGCGAAGCCCAGGGCGTCGCCGGTGGTGCGGCTGCGCAGAGTCGGCGAACAGTAGCGGAGGTCGGCGGCGGCCAGGGGGATCAGGGCGTGGGCGACAAGCTGCACCTCGTGCCAGCCGGTCCGGTCGAGGGGACGGTCGTCGTCGAAACGCACGTCGAACAGGTCCGAGCTGCGCGCGGCGGCGACCAACGTGACCCGAACACTCATGGCCGAGATCGTGGATCCGAAAGCCCGGCGGGTCAAGGGGTGCCCGGCGGCCGTTGGTGGAACGGCCGGCGAAGCGGTCCGGCGCGCGTTCCCCCGGGCGGGCCCGGAGTCACCGGGCGCGGGGCCGCCGGTCGCCGTGGCGCGTTTCAGCCGTCGGCCCGGCCGAGCACCTCGTCGCAGGCCGTACGGAGCCGCCGCACGCCCTCGGTGATCTCCGCGGGACCCGCCACGGCCGCGAAACTCAGCCGTAGCTGGGCGGCGGGCGGCTCCGCGCTGAAGTACGGGCGGCCGGGTGCGACCGCGACACCCGCGCGCAGCGCGGCGGAGACGACGGCCGCCTCGTCGGTGCCGTGCGGGAGACGGGCCCAGAGGTGGTAGCCGCCGGCCGGGACGTGCGGGACGGACAGCGCGGGCAGTTCGGTGCGCACCGCCGTGACCAGGAGGTCCCTGCGGGACTTCAGCGCGGCGGAGACGGAGCGCAGATGGCGGTTCCAGGCGGTGGAGCCCACCAGTTCCAGGGCCGCCTCCTGCAGCGGACGCGGCACGAAGAAGGTGTCGACGACCTGGATGGCGCGGAGCCGCTCAAGCACCGGACCGCGTGCCACCAGCCCGCCGACGCGCAGGCTCGGGGAGGTCGGTTTGGTGAGCGAGCAGACATGGACGACGACACCGTCCGGGTTGTCGGCGGCGAGCGGCGGAGGCAACGGCCCCGCGTCCTCGTGCACCATCCGCCGCGCGAAGTCGTCCTCGACGACAAAGGCCCCGGCCGCGCGGGCGATGCGCAGGACCTCCGGCCGGCGGGCCGCGGAGAGCACGGCGCCGGTCGGGTTCTGGAAGAGCGGCTGGCAGACGAAGACCCGCGCCCCGGTCGCCCGAAAGGCCGCCTCCAGCAGGTCGGGGCGTACGCCGTCGGAGTCCGCCGGCACGGGGACCGGCCGTATCCCAGCGGCGCGGGCGATGGCCAGCATCCCCGGATAGGTGGGCGATTCGACCAGTACGGGCGCGCCGGGCGGAGCGAGCGCCCGGAGCGCGGTGGCCAGCGCGTTCTGACCGCCGGCGGTGACGAGCACCTCGGCGGCGGTGCAGCCGTCGCCGATCCCCCGGGCGAACCACTCGCGCAGCTCGGGCAGGCCGTCGGTGGGCGGCCTGCCCCAGGCGCCCGGCCGTCGGCCCGCCCGCGCCAGGGCCGCTGCCATCGCCTGTTCCGGCTGGAGCGAGGGATGGAGATAGCCGCCGTTGAATTCGATGACGCCGGGGGGCGGCGCCGCGAGCGTGACCAGGACGCCGGAGGCGTCGACGGCGCGCGGTACGAGTTCGGTGGCCGCGTCCGCGCTGAGGCTGACCTCCTGCCAGGAGGTGTCGCCGGCCGGCGCGGGCTCCGGCCTGGCCCGCGCGCGGAAGGCTCCGGCGCCGGGGCGCGTGACGACAAGCCCCTCCGCGGTGAGCCGGGCGAGGGCCCGCGCAACGGTCACCGGAGAGACCCGATAACGCTCGACCAGCGCACGGCTCGACGGCAGCTTTCCACCAGGTGGGTAGCGGTTCAGCTCATGCCGCAGGGAATCCGCCAGCTCTCCCACGCTGCTACGCTCATGCATGACAGCACAGGATAGCGCTACTCCATCCCCTGCGATAGCGGTCAGCGGCGGCACCCTGCTCGCCGCGCTCGGCGTCGTCGCCTTCTCGCTCACCTTCCCGTCCACCGTCTGGGGTCTGGAGAGCTTCGGCCCCTGGTCCCTGGTCGCCGTCCGGGGCGCGCTGGCCGCGCTGATCGCAAGCGGCTTTCTGCTGGCCCTGCGCGTCCCGGTGCCGGAGCGCCGCCACTGGGGCGGGCTGGCGGTGGTCGGCGGCGGGGTCGTGGTGGGCTTTCCGCTGCTGACGACACTGGCGCTGGAGACCTCCACCACCTCGCACGCGGCGGTGGTGGTCGGGCTGCTGCCGCTGACCACGGCCGCCTTCGCCGCCGTCCGTACCGGCCGCCGCCCCTCCCGTACCTTCTGGCTGGCGGCCCTCGCCGGCGCGGCCGTCGTGATCGCCTTCGCCGTCCAGCAGAGCGGCGGCGCCCTCTCCGCCGGCGATCTGTATCTCTTCGGGGCGCTGCTGGTGTGCGCGGCGGGCTATACGGAAGGCGGCAGGCTGGCCCGGACGATGCCCGGCTGGCAGGTGATCGGCTGGGCCCTGATCGGCTGTCTGCCGCTCTCGGTGGCGGGCGCCGCGGTGGCCCTCTCCTTCGAGCCGGTCCGGCTCACGGCCCACGGGGTGATCGGGCTGGTGTGGGTGGCCGCGGGCTCGACCTTCTTCGGCCTCTACGTCTGGTACCGGGGCATGGCCTCGATCGGTATCGCGAAGGCGAGTCAGCTCCAACTGGCCCAGCCGGTGCTCACCCTGGTCTGGTCGGTGCTCCTGCTCGGCGAGCACCTCACGGCCGCCGCTCCGATCGCGGCCGTGGCGGTCCTCGTCTGCATCGCGGTCACCCAGCGGACCGCCGGCTGACCGCTCGCCCCCGCCCGCGCCGGCACACCCCGCCCGCCGCCGGCACAACGTCCGGCAGACACGGCTACCTCACCCCGGCGGGCGCCCGTACCCGGAAGTGGTCCACCACCACTCTGGTCATCGCGCCGATCAGATCGCCGCCATACTCCCCGAACGGGTGAGCGATGGGGCACCATGGCCCCCGGGGGCAGAGGCGTTTTCAACGCTCACGCCTACAGCCCTGCTGCGCGCCCGACCGGGCCTGCCAGGCGGGGCATCGAGCGAAGAACATGGGCGGGTGGGGGATTGACCATGCAGGCGCTCGGTCCTGACGATCCAAAGGCCGTCGGCGACTATGAGCTGACGGCCAGGCTCGGAGAGGGAGGCATGGGGCGGGTCTACCAGGGCCGGTCCCCGGGCGGACGCCTGGTCGCCGTCAAAATCGCACGGCCGGAGCTCGCGGCCGATCCCGGATTCCGCTCGCGGTTCCGCAGCGAGGTGGTGGCGGCACGGCGTGTCGGCGGCTTCCACACCGCACAGGTCGTCGATGCCGACCCGGACGCCGATCCGCCGTGGATGGTCACCGCGTATGTGCCGGGGCGAACCCTGGACGGAGTGATCGTCGAGGACGGGCCGATGGACGGCGCGGAATTACGGGCACTGGGAGCCGCTCTGGCGGAGGCGCTGCTCACCATCCACCGGTGCGACCTGGTGCACCGCGACCTGAAACCGTCCAACATCATCATGTCCGACGACGGTCCGCGCGTCCTCGACTTCGGTATCGCGCGGGCACTCAATGAGACCCGGCTGACCAGCACGAACCTGGTCATCGGCACGCCGGGGTTCCTCGCGCCCGAACAGATCGAGGGCGGCACAATCGGACCCGCGTGCGACATCTTCGCGCTCGGCGCGGTGCTGGTCCACGCCGCCGGCGGCCGGGCTTTCGGCGAGGGCAGCCACCTGGGGCTGATGTATCGAGCGGTTCACGACGAGCCCGACCTGGCCGCTGTGCCGGGCTCCTTGCGCCCCCTGGTCGCCGAGTGCCTCGCGAAGGATCCGGAGGGCAGACCGACGGCGGCACAGTTGCTGAGGGCACTGGCATCGGCGGCCGGCGACCCGGACTCGCAGGTGCCACCGCACACCTCGTCTGAGGCCGTTACCGCGCCGTCGCCGGGGGTCGCCCCGACCGCGCCCGCCACGGTCCAGGCTCGCCGGGCCCCGGTGGAACCGCCCACCCAGCCGCCCGCACGCACCACCGCACTGCGGGCGGTGACCTTCGGCGTGCCCTGGACAGTCCGACTGCCCATGCTGCTCTTCACGCTCGCTGTTTGTTGCGTGTTGAGCCTGCCTCTGTTCCTCCTCGACAGCAACGACGAGCTGACGGGATTCGCCTGGTTCCTGCTGGTGCCACCGCTTTGTCTTCTGCCGCTCGTCGCGGCCCTGCTGACGCACACCCGGAGCACCGTCCGGCTGGACACCACGGACGTGACGATCACCAGAGTCTCGCTGCGCGGCACGAAGAAGGACCGCATCCCGTGGGAGGACATCGCCGCTCTCGAAGCAACCGTGGGCGACGGGCGCATCGCCACGCTGCGTCTCGCGCTGTTCGACAACGCGCCCTTGCCGGCCGGCGCGGTACATGACCCCGTACTGGGACCGACCCTGTACCAGGGCCTGCCGAATCGCGTCGTCGGCGTCGAACCGGCCGGAGCGCTGTCCCGGCCGGCGTCCTCCGACCCCCGCGCGGTGGCACGTGTGGTCCTGGACGCCGTACGGCACTTCGCACCCGAGACCCTCCTGGACGAGGCGACCACCGGGGCCGGCACCGCACCGCACTCGGACGGCACCGGGCGGGCACCCGCCTCCCTGGAGATCATCCTGCCCGTCGGCCGTCGCTTGGCGGCCGCCGTGGGATGGCTGCTGCCGGCGGGGTTCTGCGGTTGGATTGCGTACCTCATCTGGAGCGGCAACGGCCCGGAGGACCCCGCGATGTTCGTGATCGCCGTCGCGGCGTCCGTCGCTCCGTTCTTCTGTGTGGCCAGGATCGTGAACGGCCCCACCGCCCACGGATACACCGTTACTTTCGACGCCGAAGGCATCAGCGTCCGCAGCGCGGACAAGGTCGGCACGGGCTCCAGGACGCAGGTGATCCCGTGGCGCGATGTCTCCGCCCTCAGCAAGACCCAGGGGGAAGCCGGGTTCAACTTCGCCATCCACGTCCAGGTGAAGCAGGGCATGCCCCTCCCGATCCCTCAGTCGGGCCTGGTGCCCAAGGAGCCCGACCGCATACTGCTCACGATTCCCGTCCCGCTGAAGATGACGGAGGAGCTTCAGCGCAGCCGGATCGTCGCCGCGGTCCGGCAGTTCGCCCCCGGCGTCCACACCGACTACCTCTGACGACGGGGACTGGAGCACGCGGCTCCGCGTTTCGTGGCGGCCGGTTCCTTCGGTTTCGGATCGGACGATCGCTCGTGCAGATCACCCGAAGCCCGATCGACACCGCCAAGGGCCCGGCCGACTGGTTCACCGGCGACGTCCACACCAACGCCGTCGCCGCGGCCCCCCGCCCCGTCCCGGGTCAGCGCCGCCTGGCGCACTTCATGCCCGGAGCGCGCACGATGATCCTCGTGCGCATCGACCACGAAGGTGCGGAGGGTAGGACGCCGCGACCCAGCCATCGCTACGCCGTTGGCCTGCGGGTGGCAGGAGAATGGACGCATGGCCAGCAACGTGGACCTTTCCCAGTTCCTGCGCCGTTGCCGAGACCGCATCGACCCTGAATCGGTGGACCTGCCCGAGCGCGGCGCCTACCGTCGCGTTCCCGGACTCCGCCGCGAGGAGGTCGCCCGGCTCGCCGGCGTGAGCAGCGACTACTACACCCGTCTTGAACAGGGCAGGAACATCACCCCCTCCGACAACATCCTGGAGGCGGTCGCCGAGGCGCTGCGCCTGGACGACGCCGAAAAGGAATATTTGTTTGATCTGGTGAAGAATCATCCCCGCCTCACTCGGGGTACGCCGCCAACGGTGCAGCGGGCCCGACCAGGGCTTCTGCAGTTCCTGGACTCTTTTTCCGACCATGCCGCTTTCATCGTGGGCCGCCGCGGAGACATCCTGGCGACCAACCACCTGTGCAGAGCGCTGATGGCCGACTTTGACGCCATGCCCTACCGGGAGCGCAACCTCACCCGCTGGGTCCTCCTGTCCCCCGAGGCGCGAGAGCTGTATGTGGACTGGGAGCAGATCGCGGCGGAGGCGACCGCGATTCTGCGCCTGGACGCGGGCAGGCACCCGGACGACGCCCGCACCGCTGAGCTGGTGGGGGAGCTGACCATGAAGAGTGAGCACTTTCGCCGCTGGTGGGACGACCACCGCGTGCTCGCCCGCACCCACGGCGAGAAACACTTCAACCACCCCCTGGTCGGCAGGCTGACCATCAACTTCCAGGCCCTCGCCCCGCCGGGCGACGAGGACCAGACGCTCTTCGTCTCCATGCCGGCCGACGACCGCAGTTCGCTGGAGGCTTGGCGTCTGCTGGCCGACTGGAGCGCCCCTGAAGCCGCCCCGGACACCGGCGATGCCCCCGCCGAAGGGAGAAGTCTGTAAGCGCCACTGCCGTCCGGCCGCCCTGGTCCTGGTCCTGGTCACGGGGGCCTTTGACCGGCGCCGGCTACGGGTAGTAACGCCCACCTCACACAATCCGCCCCGGACCGTGGTTGTCTCCCCGTCGCAGAGACTTGTCCCAGAGCCTTGTCGCAGAGCCTTGTCGCAGAGCCGAGGAATCGCAGCGACACACTGGCCCCGCCCTCCACACCGAACGGGCCAGCCGCTCCTGCCTGTGCAGAAATCTCCGTTGCCGCAGCCTTGACCGGCACATCGGGTCATGCGGCCCAGCAGACGCAGACAGGGGAAGTTCCACAGCGAGATCCACAGCAAGAGAGGACCAAAAAGCGATGAAAATCCTGGACACCGATGATGCACGGATCGCGTACACGGAAGGGGGCCACGGCGACAACGTTGTGCTGTTGCTGCACGGGTCGTTCTGCGCGGACTGGTTCGCCCCGGCGGGCCGCCGCCTGACGGACGACGGGTATCGCGTACTGCGTGTACACCGTGCCGGTTACGGACAGAGCAAGGATCTGGCCGGTGGTGTCGGCGTGTCCGCCCACGCCGAGCATGCCGTCAAGGTCTTGGAGGACGCCGGTGTCCAGCGCGCCCACGTGGTAGGCCACTCCACCGGCGCCTCGGTCGCCCTGCAACTCGGCCACGCCCGCCCCGACCTGGTGCGCTCACTGGTCCTCCTGGAAGCCGCCTTCCCCTACGCACCTGACGAGCCCAAGAACCCCGCGATGCCCCGCGCCATCGAAGCGGCGCGTGAGGGGGACTACGAACGCGGCTTCGACCTGTTCCTCGGCGGAGTCAGCGGACCGGACTTCCGCAAGGTCCTCGTACGCGAACTCGGTGAGAAGGGACTGCGCGAAGCCGTGGCAAGCAGCCAGTACTTCTTCACGCAGGAAGGGCCTGCCTTCGGCGCATGGCACTTCGGCCCGGCGGAGGCGGCCGACGTCACCATGCCCGTCCTGCTGGTCGTGGGCGGGGAGGGAGCACGCCTCAACACACCCCACGCGGCACGCAGCGCTCAACTTGCCTCCTGGCTCCGGCACAGCGAGACCCGCGTACTGCCGGGACTCAGCCATGCCCTGCCATTGGAGGACCCTACGCTGATCGCCGCGACCATCAAGGAATTCATT
Organism: Streptomyces sp. NPDC006923; assembly: GCF_040635655.1. Lineage (NCBI taxonomy): Bacteria > Bacillati > Actinomycetota > Actinomycetes > Kitasatosporales > Streptomycetaceae > Streptomyces > Streptomyces sp. NPDC006923. The sequence continues at coordinate 131,873 of NZ_JBEYIF010000016.1, read as the reverse complement.
GACCGCCGCACTGACTGATTCAGCAACCAACTACGTCCGGCACGGCACGGTCACCCCTCACACATTGAAGCGGAACGCACGCGGCAGCTTTCCCACCTGCGGAAAAGCGGTTCTGTGAGGCTCAAGTCAGCACAGAATCAGCACGGGAAGACAAGGCCGCCGCTCAAGCCCTGCGGTCGATCCGTCGGATCAGAGCTTCAGTAACGCGGCATGTTCGGAATCGCCTTCTCCGCGAGCTCGATGAGCGCTTCCACCTTCGCCAAGTCGGCCGCGACCTCCTCCGATGTCACCGCGGGGGCCTCCGAAGACCGGTACTCGACCTCGTTGCGTCGGGCCCGCATGCGGTTGAAGGGACGCAGCATGGTCCCGAGCGGCGGGTCGAGCTGCGCCCGCACAGCCTCATAGATGACGGTATGACCACCGCGACTGGTCGCGCGCAGTCCCTGGTTCTGCAATACCGCGGCCAGCGCCCTGCGCGCGGCATCATAGGCCAGCGTGTACGCACCTTCCGGGTCCGTGGCAGCCAACTGCCGCGCGGAGCCGACATGCACCCGCGCCCGGACCAGTTCCGCTTCGGCGGCCTCCTGAGAAGCGGGGACTCGTTCAAGTCCGCCGCTGGCGATGAGCGCGTCAACCGTCGACCGCCCTTGATCCCAGCGCGTCATTGCGACTCCAAGTCAAGGTTCAGCTGTACCAGCGGACGTTCGCGAACGCTGGTGAGGAACGGATCGCCCGTCCGGGCCTCCCACGCCGCGGCGGCGACCCGATGCACGTTGACCTCACGACGCAAGCGCCGTGACGCCTCCTCGGCAAGGTCGAAGAGCGCGTCGGCATCGGGGGCACCCACAACGAGGACATCCACATCAGCAGGCGGCAGCCCCGGCTCACCGTTGTACCGAGCGGCCCACGAGCCGTAGATGTAGGCCCGCTCCACGCCTTCGAGTCCAGCGAGCGCATCAGTGAGCACGGGCACGGGGCCGAAGGAGACGGACATGAGCTCGCTCAGCGGACGGTACAGCGGAGTGTCCGTGCGGGCCTTGACGAGGCGACTGCGCCCCACTCGCCGATCAGTCAGGATGCCACCACCAGCCAACCGGTCAACCTCCCGCAGGACAGCGGTGGGGGTCACACCAACCTCGGCCGCGAGCTCGGTGATGCCGTACTCGCGGTCCGGGTGCAGGAGCACCAGCGCGAGGAGCTCCCCTTGCATGCGAGACCGGAGGATGGGGAGCAGACTCGGCGATATTTTCATTGGACGCAGGATATCAGGCGTCCAATGAAAGTAACATTCCGCATTCACGCGTTCACCCGACACGATCAACAAGGTCAAGATCTGGCAAGGTGTCGCCGGACGGTCGCCCTCATCCCAGAGCCACGCGGGCCGGGAAGTGGGAGCGGGGTTCGAGCCCCCACTCGTCTCGCCGGGAGCTCGTGAAGAGTGGCCAGCGCTGCCGCGCACTCCTCCCGTTGAGGCGTGGCCAGAACCGCAGCCATCCCTCGCAGGTGTGCGCCCCTATCCCTGTCGCCGGTAGCGCTCAGCAATCATGGACACCGCTCCCAGGGGATCGCTGGCGATCTCCTTCGCCGCGAAGTAAATGTTCCCCTTCACCGCCGGGTACTTCGCGCAGAGGTCAAGGTGCCGGGACAGCTCGGCAGGGTTCTGCCAGCCCTTCGGCTGCGCCCGGGCACCCGCCTTGTAGAGGGCCTCACCGATGTAGAGGTCGACGCCCGTGCCGCGTACGACACCGTCCCACCAGCGCACCAGCTTCGCGTAGTCGGCCGCGGGAAACCCGATGTTCCAGTAGAGCTGCGGGACGATGTAGTCGATCCACCCCTCCCTGACCCACTTCCGGGTGTCGGCGTGCAGATCGTCATAGGTCTGCACACCGGCCCGGCTGTCCGAGCCGGCCGGGTCGGTCGCGGCGTTGCGCCACACTCCGAACGGGCTGACTCCGAACCGGACATGCTTCTTGATCTTCTTGATGCGTGCGCCCGTCTCCCGCACCAGCCGGTCGGTGTTGTCCCGCCGCCAGGCGGCCCGGTCCCGGAAGCGGCCGCCGTACCGCGCGTACGCGGCGTCGTCCCCGAAGGACTTGCCGGCGACCGGATACGGATAGAAGTAGTCGTCCCAGTGCACGGCGTCGATGTCGTAGCGGCGGACGGCGTCCAGCATGGCGTCCTGGACGAAGCGTCTGACCTCGGGCAGTCCTGGGTTGTAGTAGAGCTTGCCGCCGTACGGCACGGCCCATCCCGGGTGCACCCTGGCGGGATGGGTCCTGGTCAGCCTCGACCGGTCCGTGTGGTTCGCGACGCGGTACGGATTGAACCAGGCGTGCAGCTCCAGACCGCGCGCGTGCGCCTCGCGCACCGCCGTGCCCAGCGGGTCCCAGCCCGGGTCCTTGCCCTGGGTGCCGGTCAGACACTCGGCCCAGGGCTCGTACGGCGAGGGCCACAGCGCGTCGGCCGTCGGCCGGACCTGGAAGATCACGGCGTTCAGCCGGCGGGCCACGGCCGCGTCGAGGTGCTTCAGCAGTCCGGCCCGCTGCCGCGCGGCCGTCAGCCCTCGCGTCGCGGGCCAGTCACGGTTGGCGACGGTCGCGAGCCACATCCCGCGCATCTCCCGGCGCGGCGCGCCGTGCCGTGCGGCCGCCGTGGCGGCGTCCGCCGTCAGCGCCGAGGCGACCACGCCCGCCGCCGCCGTCACAAAGCCTCTTCTGCCGAGCCGGCCCACGCCGTGTCCCGTGTCGCGCATGCGCTGTCCCTTGTCAGGTCCGCGCGGCCACCCGGGGCGAGGGGCCGCGTATCCGCTGATCCTTGCCCGCCCCGGACCCCGCTCCACACCCCCCGGCGGAGTAACGTCGTGGGCCGGGCGGGCGCCGGAATCACCCGGGGGACCTGCCGGAACACGGACCAGCGAAAGGCACGATGTGACCGACTCCCTGACCGATGTCGCCCGCGTTGGAGTGGTGGGCTGCGGCCAGATGGGCGCAGGCATCGCCGAGGTCGCCGCCCGTAACGGCCTGGAGGTGAGGGTCGCCGAAACCACCGGCGAGGCCCTGGAGATCGGCCGTACCCGCCTCCACAACTCACTCTCGAAGGCCGCCGAACGCGGCAAGATCACCGAGAAGGAGCGCGACGACGCGCTCGGCCGCCTCAGCTTCACCACCGACCTCGGGGAGTTCGCCGACCGCGATCTCGTCATCGAGGCCGTGGTCGAGAACGAGCAGGTCAAGACGGAGATATTCCGGGTACTCGACCAGGTGGTGACCCGCCGGGACGCGATCCTGGCGTCCAACACCTCCTCGATTCCGCTGGTCAAACTGGCCGTCGCGACCTCCCGCCCGGACCAGGTCATCGGCATCCACTTCTTCAACCCGGCGCCCGTGCAGAAGCTCGTCGAGCTGATCCCCGCGCTGACGACCTCCGAGGAGACGGTCAAGCGGGCCGAGGCCGTGGTCACGGGGGTGCTGGGCAAGCACGCGATCCGGGCCCAGGACCGCTCGGGCTTTGTGGTGAACGCGCTGCTCATCCCGTACCTGCTCGCCGCGGTCCGGATGTTCGAGTCGGGCCTCGCGAGCCGTGAGGACATCGACAACGGCATGGAGCTGGGCTGCGCCCATCCCATGGGCCCGCTCAAGCTCTCCGATCTGATCGGCCTGGACACCGTGGCCTCGGTCGCCGACTCGATGTACGCGGAGTTCAAGGAGCCGCTGTACGCCGCTCCCCCGCTGCTCCAGCGGATGGTGGACGCGGGCCGGCTCGGCCGCAAGACGGGTGCCGGTTTCTACCCGTACTCCTGATCCGGGTGATCCGGGCGACCTCCTGATCCGGGCGGGCGCGCCCGGCGGCGGACCGGGACCCGGTCGGCACGGGCCGTGCCGGCCGGAACTCCCGTCAGCCCAGCCGTATGTGATGCAGCATCAGCAGCCCGGCCGCCATGCCCGCGGCCGGGATCTCACCGCGGGCGATCATGTCCGGCACCAGCTTGAGCGGGATCCACTCCCGGCGCGAGGACTCGAAGTCGTCCTCCGGGTGGCCGGTGTACGTGGCGTCCTCGGCCCAGTAGAGATGGTGCCGGGCGTCGGTCAGGCCGTTGGACGGCTCGACCGTCAGCAGATGCCGGAGCGGGCCCGGGCGCCATCCGGTCTCCTCCTCCATCTCCCGCGCGGCCGCGCTCTCGATGTCCTCGCCGTCCTCGACCACACCCGCGGCCAGTTCCCAGCCCCAGGTGTCGGTGATGAAGCGGTGCCGCCAGAGCATCAGCACCTCATTGGCCGCGTTGACCGCGGTCGCCACGGCGACCGGGCGGAGCCTGATGAGGAAGTGGTCCAGATGCCGGCCGTCGGGGAGTTCGACGTCCGCCAGATTGACCCTGAACCAGCGATTTTCATACACAGTCTGTTCGCTGAGTTTCGTCCACTGCACGGTTCTGCCACCTTCCGACAAGTTGATGGCAATATCGCAGCAGCGGCTTGCTCAGAGGAGGAGTCACACGGGGACTCACAGAGGCACGCGCAGCGCCCCCTCGATGAGTTCGGCCGTCTCCCCGGCGGCGCTGGATCCGCTCGCGATCAGTTGCTCGCTCACCTCCCTGAGGCGGTCCCGCAGTCGCCGGGACTCCATCCCCCTGGCCCGCTCGGCCATCTCCCGCGCCGTACCGGCGGCGCGGTCCGCCTCGCCCTGACGCAGCTCGACATGGCTGAGCATCGCGAGCCGGTGGACCCGGCCGCGGTCGTGCGCCGGGGTGTCCACGGCCGCCGCCGCGTGCGTCCGCGCGGCCGCCAGCTCACCGAGGCTCAACAGGGCCTCCGCCACCTGGACATTCACCAGCCCCGGCTGGACATAGCCCGTCTCGTCCGGCTCATGTCCCGGACGGATGCGCTCCGCCTCCGTCTCGGCCCTGCGGATACACCCGAGCGCGCCGGCGCCGTCCCCCAGATGGGCGTACGACTTGGCCTGCATCGCGTACAGGTCCGCGGCGAGCGCCGGCGTGATCTGGCGTCCCGCCGTGCGCAGCGCGGCCTCCGCGAAGGCGACGGCCTGGCGGTACTCCCCCATGAACAGCGACTGGTTGACGAGCAGCGCGATCACATAGGCGCCGAATCCCCGGTCCCCGCTGGCCTTCGCCAGCCGCAGAGCCTGGTGGAAGTAGCGCTGGGCGAGCCCATGGGCGTCGGAGTCGTAGGCGCAGATGCCGGCGACGGCGACCAGACCGCCGGTGGCCCGGTGCAGTTGGCGGCCCAGCGAGTCGCCGTAGCCGCCCCGCAGCAGCGGGGCCGTCTCGGCGTTGAGGAAGCCGACGATCCGGGCGCGGGTGGCGACGCCGCCCGCCCTTCGGTACATCAGTTCGTAGTGCGCCCTGGCCGAGCGGAGCAGTTGGATGTCGGCGGGGCCGACCCGGGTCCGGCCGCCGCGCGAGACGTCGGAGTCCTCCGGAGGGTTCTCCCATTCCCAGACGGGCATCACGGCGGGCGTGCCGGTGACGGCGGGCGCGTCCACTATGTGCGGCCGCTGCTGTTCGTCGCAGCGCCAGAGCGCGGTGGCCCGCTCCACGAAACCGGAGAGCGGAGTGCCGCCCGGTACGGGCGACTCGCCGGACACCCCGAGCCCGATGTCGTCCAGGGTGAGCGGCCGGTGCAGCCGGTCGCTCAGCACTCCGCAGATCAGATCGGGCACTTGACCGCGTGGTCGCTGGCCCTTCAACCACCGCGCCACCGCCGTGTGTTCGTAGCGCAGGGCGAGACCTCTGGCCCGGCCCGCCTGGTTGACCCGGACGGCGAGACCGGCGTGCGAGACACCGGCTTCGTCGAGCAGGGAATCGAGCAGGGTGTTGGGCTGCATGTGCCCCTCCGGTGGCTCGGCCGGACCAGCGTAGTGCAACGGGGAACGCACGGGGTGTGAACGTAATGCCCGGATCCGTGCCCCGTGCACCCTGCCGCCACAGGCGCCCGGTCGGTTGACTGAAACACCTCGTAAAGAGGCGGCCGGGCCGTCGGCTCCCCCTCGTACAGCTCGACGGCCCGCAACCGCGTCGCCCGTCCCGCTGACCTGCCCGCTACTCCGCGGCGGGGCGGGCGACGCGATCCGCGCGGCCGGCCCCACCCTCGCCGGAAGGGGCCCGGAGACATCGTCCCGGTCCGGAAGGCGGCCCGGGGCCAGGAATCGCGATCGTCCCGGTCGCCCCTGTCAGCCGGTCGGCGTTCGCCGCGGCTTCTCACCTGAACGGATGAGGGGCGCCCCCGGAAGATCCGGGACCGCCCCTCATCACGGGCCTTCGGGCAGGACGGTCAGGCGCCGCGCAGGACCGCCCCGGTCCGCCGCGCGGCGAGATCCACCGCCGCGTCCCGGGCCGTGGTGGCCTCCTCGACCGTCAGCGTGCGGTCCGCCGCGCGGAAACGCAGCGCGTAGGCCAGCGACTTGTGGCCCGCCCCGATCTGTTCGCCCTCGAAGACGTCGAACAGCCGCAGGGACTCCAGGAGTTCGCCCGCGCCCTCCCGCAGTGCCTTCTCCACCTCGGCGGACGGCACCTCCCGCGGCACGACCAGCGCCACATCCTGGGTGGCGACCGGGTACGCGGAGATCCGCGGCGCCTGGAGCGCGCCGGAGCCCGCCCGCTCCAGCAGGTCGAGTTCGACCTCCATGGCGCAGGTGCGGTCCGGGAGCCCGAGCGCCTTGACCACCCTCGGGTGCAGCTCCCCGGCATGGCCGACGACTGTCTCCTCGCCGTCCACCGTGGCGAGCAGCGCCGCGCTGCGGCCGGGGTGCCACGGCTCGTGCGGCTCGGCGCGGACGGTCAGTCCTGCGCCCGCCTCCCGGGCGACGGTACGGGCCGCCTCGATGGCGTCCGCCCAGTCCGCCGGGCGGCCCTTGCCCCACCAGCCGGCCTGTTCGCGGGCTCCGGCCAGGACGGCCGCGACACGACGCGGCTGGCGCGGCAGCGCGGCGTTGAGCCCGGCCACCTCCTCGTCGGTCGGCCGCCGGTCGACGGGCAGCCGCACCGGTACGGTCTCCTCGCCGGTCGGGCGGAAGACCAGACCGGTCTCGAAGAGGGCCAGGTCGTGCGAGCCGCGGCCGTCGTTGCGCCGCAGCGCCGTGAGGAGACCGGGCAGCAGCGTGGTGCGCAGCGCGGGCTCCTCGTCCGAGAGCGGGTTGACCAGCCTGACCGTACGGCGGCGGGCGTCGTCGGCCGGCAGGCCGAAGGCGTCGAGCACCGCGTCGCCGATGAACGGGTAGTTGAGTGCCTCGACATAGCCGGCGCCGGCCAGGGCGCGGCCGACGCGGCGGTGCAGCCGCTGCCGCTCGGTGAGGCCGCGGCCGGACGGCGGGGTGGGCAGCGTGGAGGGGAGGTTCTCGTACCCCTCCAGGCGGATGACCTCCTCGGCGAGGTCGTTGGGCGCGCCGAGGTCGGGCCGCCAGGACGGGACGGTGACGACCAGTTCGTCCTGCCCGTAGACGTCGCAGCCGATCTGCTGGAGCCGTCGTACGACGGTCTCGCGGCCGTAGCCGACCCCGGCGACCCGGTCGGGGTGGTCGGCGGGCATGGCGATGGTGTGCGGCGCGGAGGGCGCGATGATCTCGGTGACCCCGGCGTCGGCGGAACCGCCGGCCAGCAGCACCAGCAGATCGACGGTGCGCTGCGCGGCGGCGGCCCCGGCCTCCGGGTCGACGCCCCGCTCGAATCGCTTGGACGCCTCGGACGCCAGCTTGTGCCGACGCGCGGTGCGGGCGATGGAGATCGCGTCGAAGTGCGCGGCCTCGATGACGACCTCGGTGGTACCGCTGACGTCGCCGGTCCCGGCATCGGTGGCGGGGTCGGCGATCTCGGTGTTCGCGCCGCCCATCACGCCCGCGAGACCGATCGGCCCCCGGTTGTCGGTGATGACCAGGTCCTGGGCGTCCAGGACCCGCTTCGCGCCGTCGAGGGTGGTGATCTGCTCGCCGGGCAGGGCGCGGCGGACACCGATCGGCCCGTCGAGCCGGGCGCGGTCGTACGCGTGCAGCGGCTGGCCCAGTTCGAGCATCACGTAGTTGGTGATGTCGACGGGGAGCGAGATCGGCCGCATCCCGGCCTTCTGGAGCCGGCGCCGCAGCCAGATCGGGGAGCGTGCCTCGGGGTCGAGACCGGTGACCGTGCGGGCCGTGAAGCGGTCGCAGCCCATGGGGTCGGCGACCTTCACCGGGTGGCCGAAGGAGTTCGGGGCCGGGACGTCGAGGAGCGCCGGGTCGCTCAGCGGCAGGCCGTACGCGATGGCGGTCTCGCGGGCGACTCCGCGCAGCGAGAGGCAGTAGCCGCGGTCGGGGGTGACGGCGATGTCGAGGACCTCGTCCACCAGCTCCAGCAGCGTGATGGCGTCGGTGCCGGGCTCGTACTCGGGCGGCAGCACGATGATGCCACCGGAGCCGTCGTCGCCCATGCCCAGTTCGTCGCCGGAGCAGATCATGCCGTGCGAGGTCTTGCCGTATGTCTTGCGGGCGGCGATCGCGAAGTCGCCGGGCAGGACCGCGCCGGGGAGGACCACGACGACCTTGTCGCCGACGGCGAAGTTCCGCGCGCCGCAGACGATCTCCTGCGGCTCGCCGGTGCCGTTGGCCGTACCGACGTCGACGGTGCAGAAGCGGATGGGCTTCTTGAAGCCCTCCAGCTCCTCGATGGTGAGTACCTTGCCGACGACGAGCGGGCCCTTGAGTCCGGCGCCGAGCTGCTCGACGGCCTCGACCTCAAGACCGGCGGAGACGAGCTTGGCCTGGACGTCACGGCCGGTCTCCGTCGCCGGCAGGTCGACGTACTCCCGCAGCCAGGAAAGCGGGACGCGCATCAGATCTCCATCCCGAACGGCCGGGTGAACCGGACGTCACCCTCAACCATGTCTCGCATGTCTTCGACGTTGTGGCGGAACATGAGCATCCGTTCGATGCCGAACCCGAAGGCGAATCCGCTGTACTTCTGGGGGTCGACACCGCAGGCGACGAGCACCTTCGGGTTGACCATGCCGCAGCCGCCCAGCTCGATCCAGCCCTCGCTGCCACAGGTGCGGCAGGGCCGGTCCGGGTTGCCGACGGAGGCGCCGCGGCACACGTAGCAGACCATGTCCATCTCGGCGGACGGCTCGGTGAACGGGAAGAAGTTCGGCCGCAGCCGGGTCTTCATGTCCGGGCCGAAGAGCGCCTGGACCATGTGGTCGAGGGTGCCCTTGAGGTCGGCCATGGTCAGGCCCTCGTCGACGGCGAGCAGCTCGATCTGGTGGAAGACCGGGGTGTGCGTGGCGTCCAGCTCGTCGGTGCGGTAGACGCGCCCCGGGCAGACGACATAGACGGGCGGCTCGCGGTCGATCAGGGTGCGGGCCTGCACCGGCGAGGTGTGCGTACGGAGCACGACACCGGACTCGTCGCCCTCGGTCCCCTCGGGGCCCCGGACGAAGAAGGTGTCCTGCATCTGGCGCGCCGGATGGTCGGGCACGAAGTTCAGGGCGTCGAAGTTGAACCACTCCGCCTCGGCCTCGGGGCCCTCCGCGACCTCGTAGCCCATGGCCACGAAGACGTCCGCGACCCGCTCCATGAAGGTCGTCAGAGGGTGCCGGGCACCGGCCGGGACGCGGTCGTACGGCAGCGTGACATCCACCGCCTCCTCGACCAGCACGCGGGCGTCGCGCTCCGCCTCCAGCTCGGTCTGACGGGCGGCGAGTGCCTTGTTGACGGCGCCGCGGGCCTGGCCCACGCGCTTGCCCGCCTCGGCCTTGGCCTGCGGGGGCAGGGCGCCGATCTCGCGGTTGGCGAGGGCGAGCGGCGAGGTGCCACCGGTGTGCGCGGTCTTCGCGTGAGCGAGCGCGTCGAGATCACCGGCGGCGGCGAAGGCCGCGAGCGCCTCGTCCCTGACGCGCTCGATCTCTGCCGGTTTCAGTGCCTCGACCTCGACTGGGTCGTACGACTTGTTGGGTGCGGACATCTCTTCCCGTACTTCCGATTGGCTGGCGAAACGACCCTGCTCGATCACTTCGATCACTGAGGACGCAAAGGTGCCAAAGGTCGAGTCTAAAGGTCGAACGAACGTGGAGAATCCCGTGGGCCGCTCGGGCCCGCCCGCCACCGCCCCGCCTGACGCTTCGCGCCAGATCCTATGTCAAATAGGCGGGGGCACCGACGGGCAGGACAAAGCGGAACTGGGCACCGCCGCCGGGTCCGCGGTCGACGGTGATCGTCCCGCCGTGTGCCTCGACGATGCCCTTGACGATATACAGGCCGAGGCCGGTCCCACCGCGTTTGCTTCCCCGCCAGAAGCGGGTGAAGACACGGCCCATCGACTCCTCGGGGATGCCAGGGCCTTCGTCGCACACGGTGACGGCCGTACCTTTCTCGTCGTTCTCGGCTGGGGCTGGTGCCACCTCGATGGTGACGGTTCCCTCGCCGTGGCGCACCGCGTTTTCCAGCAGGTTGCCGAGGATCTGGTCGATCTTGTCGGGATCGGCCCACAGATCGGGCAGCGGCTGCGCGATCCGTACGAGGAAGCGGTCCGGCGACTGTCCCGAGGCGGTGTGCGACTGGACATGGCGGCCCACGGCCGCGCCGATGTCGATCGGCTGGCGGCGCACCTCCAGGCGACCTGAGTCGATACGGGAGATGTCGAGCAGCTCCGCGATGAGCCGGGTGACGCGGTTGGCGTCGGCGTCGACGGTCTCCAGCATCAGCCGCTTCTGGTCGTCCGTGAACCGTTCCCACTTGGCGAGCAGCGTGGCCGTGAACCCCTTCACGGAGGTGAGCGGGGAACGCAGCTCATGGGCGACGGTCGCGATCAGTTCCGCGTGGCTGCGCTCGGTGCGGCGGCGCGCCTCGGTGCCGCGCACGCAGATCACCAGCCTGCGGACCGGTCCGGTCGGATAATCACGCACATACCGCGCGGAGACCAGGACCTCACGGCCGCCGGGCAGCAGCAGATTGCGCTCGGGCTGGCCGACCCGGGTGGCGAGGCCGCCGTACGGGTCGGTCAGGGCCCACCAGCGGTGGCCCTTCAGGTCCTCCAGCGGAAGCGCCCGCTCCAGCGGGTGGCCGAGCGCGTCCGAGAGCGGTACGGCGGTGATGCGCGAGGCGGCCGTGTTGAAGCAGATCACCCGGCCGGTCTCGTCGGCGACGACCAGCCCGTCCGGAAGGTCGTCCGGATCGATCCCGAAATCGCCGGACGCGCACGGAACGGGTCCCTGGACAGCGGCGGGTCTGCTCGTCCCGACAGTCATCCCCGTATCCCACCTCTTCCGCGTCGCTCAGTGGGCCCCCGAAGCCGCAACCCTACTAGCTGAACGTGACGGAGCGGACCCCCTCAGCGCGTATCACGCACTCGTTGGGCACGCGCCGAGGCGTACAGACATACGGCCGCGGCCGTCGCGAGGTTCAGACTCTCGGCCTTTCCGTGGATCGGCACACGCACCACCGCGTCCGCGAGGGCCCGGGTCTCGGCCGGCAGGCCCCATGCCTCGTTGCCGAAGATCCAGGCGGTGGGCCCGCCCATGGTGCCCGCGTCCAGCTCGTCGTCCAGGTCGTCCGAACCCGCGCCGTCGGCGGCGAGGATACGGATGCCGGCGTCCCGCAGCCCCTGGACGGCCTGTTCGACGGGGACGCCCACGGCGACCGGCAGATGGAAGAGCGAGCCGGCCGAGGCCCGGACCGACTTGGGGTTGTAGAGGTCGACGGAGGCGTCGGTGAGGACCACGGCGTCGGCGCCCGCGGCGTCCGCGCAGCGCAGCACCGTACCCGCGTTCCCGGGGTCGCGGACATGGGCCAGGACGGCGACGAGCCGGGGGCGGGCCCGCAGGATGTCCTCGAACGGCGAGTCGAGGAAGTGGCAGACGCCCAGCAGCCCCTGGGGGGTGACCGTCTGGGAGACCTCGGCGAGCACGGAGTCGGGCGCGAGATGCACCCGGGCCCCGGTGGCGCGGGCCGCGTCGATGATGTCGGCGTACCGCTCGGCGGCCTCGGCGGTGCTGAACAGCTCGGTGAGCGTGGGCCGGTCGCCGTCACCCCGGTGGGCCACGGCTTCGCGTACGGCCTGCGGACCCTCGGCGATGAACCGGCGCTCCTTGCCGCGGAAGGCCCGCTTCGCGAGCCGTCTGGCTGCCGTGACGCGCGGGGAGCGCGGGGAGATCAGCTCGGGGGTACCCATGGGCGGTGGCTCACTTTTCGTCTGTACGAGAAGGATCTGTACGGGAGTGCCGGTCACGAGGGGGCTCGGTACGGGAGGCACCCCGGAGGGCGGGGCGCGGCCCTCGCGTGAGAGGTCCGGGAACAGACCGGACCCGCAGGCGCGGTGCCTGCGGGTCCGGCGGGAAGGAAATGCGGCCTGACGGGATCAGGCGGCGGCCTTCGGGGCGTTGACATCGCTCGGGAGGGCCTTCTGGGCGACCTCGACGAGCGCGGCGAACGCGTGGGTGTCATTGACGGCCAGCTCGGCGAGGATCTTGCGGTCCACCTCGACGTTGGCGGCCTTCAGACCCTGGATGAAGCGGTTGTAGGTGATGCCGTTGGCGCGGGCAGCGGCGTTGATCCGCTGGATCCAGAGCTGACGGAAGTCGCCCTTGCGCTTCTTGCGGTCGTTGTAGTTGTAGACGAGGGAGTGGGTGACCTGCTCCTTCGCCTTGCGGTACAGGCGCGAACGCTGGCCGCGGTAACCGCTGGCCTGCTCCAGAATTGCCCGGCGCTTCTTGTGTGCGTTGACTGCCCGCTTGACGCGTGCCACGTTTAACTCCTTGTAGCGGGGCCGTGGTTGGACTCACACGGCCCGGAAACGAATGGGTCCCGGTCCTGTGCCGCGCCCCCGGTCACCCGGGGTCGCGACATCACTTGCCGAGAAGCTTCTTGATCTTCTTGGCGTCGCCCGGGGCCATCTCGGCGTTGCCGGTGAGGCGACGCGTCAGCTTGGACGACTTGTGCTCGAGCAGGTGGCGCTTGCCGGCCCGCTCGCGCAGCACCTTGCCGGAGCCGGTGATCTTGAAGCGCTTGCTGGCACCGCTGTGCGACTTGTTCTTCGGCATAGCGCCGTTCTCTCCTCGTCAGTGGCGCTCCCCACCGGTCGGTGGACCGGTGCGCGGGAGCGTCAGATCTCTGGTATGTGATTCCGGACCGGAGCCGGGGGCGCCTGGATGGCACCCTCTCGGCTCACGCTTCGGAAGGGGCCTCGGACGGGGCCTCAGCCGGAGCGTCCTCCTCCGAGGACTCCTCGGTCGCGTAGCCCTGACGCTCCGCCTTGCGAGCGGCCTGCGCCTCACGAGCCTCGGCCATGGCCTCGGTCTTCTTCTTGTGCGGGCCAAGAACCATGATCATGTTCCGGCCGTCCTGCTTCGGGTTGGACTCGATGAAGCCGAGGTCCTCGACGTCCGAAGCGAGACGCTGGAGCAGTCGGAAGCCCAGCTCTGGGCGGGACTGCTCACGACCACGGAACATGATCGTGATCTTGACCTTGTCACCCTGCTTGAGGAACCGGACGACATGACCCTTCTTGGTGTCATAGTCGTGCGGGTCGATCTTGGGCCGGAGCTTCATCTCCTTGATGACCGTGTGCGCCTGGTTCTTGCGCGCCTCACGGGCCTTCATGGCCGACTCGTACTTGAACTTCCCGTAGTCCATGAGCTTGCACACGGGCGGACGGGCGTTCGCCGCGACCTCGACCAGGTCCAGGTCGTACTCCTGCGCAAGCTCCAGGGCCTTGGCGAGCGGCACAATGCCCACCTGCTCGCCACTGGGACCGACAAGTCGCACTTCGGGAACGCGAATCCGGTCGTTGATGCGGGGCTCGGCGCTGATGGATCCTCCTCGGTAGCACCACACGACTGTCTGGCAGACAGCCGCGTAACGTCTGTTTACTCAGACCAACCGCGGCGGAACATGAAAAATGCCCCGGACGGGACACAGGCAGGAGCTCCAAGAAATACCGGAGCACCGCCGCGTCGACCGCGGGGCGCATCGGGCGGCTCCATCGTCCGTACGGAACGATGGGCACCACCTGACCGGTGACCCGCCGCCCCGGAGGGGCAGCCAGGTGGGAGATCGGAGCCTCCACTTGTGAGCAGGGCACGCGTGCGCCCTGCTGGTCCGTTACACAAGGTTAGCAGCTCCGGCGCACAGGGGCTAACGGACGGCAGGGACCGGTCCCCGGGCGGTGGGGCCTATCGTGTGGTCCATGAGTGACGCGACCTCCCCCCAAGAGTCTCCCGACTTCGACGCCATGACCCGCGACATCGCGGAAGTCCCCGCCGTCGAGGTGATCGTCACGGTCGCGGTGAATCTGATGAGCGCCGCCGCCGTGAAGCTCGGCCTGACCGAGGAGGGCGAGGAGCACAAGGACCTCGACGAGGCGCGCAAGCTGATCCAGGCACTGGCCGGTCTGCTGGACGCGAGCGTCACGGAGATCAGTTCGTTCCACGCGGCGCCGCTGCGGGACGGACTGAAGTCACTTCAGCTCGCGTTCCGCGAGGCGTCGGTCGTACCCGACGAGCCGGGCCAGGGCCCCGGCGAGAAGTACACGGGCGCCGTCTACGGCTGACCGGTCCGCCGCTTCTTCCCGACCTCAGTCACGCACGAAAAGGGGCTCGCCGGGCGGCGTGGCCTCGGCCGGCAGCAGTGCCAGGTCGAGCCCGCGCACCAGGCGGGCCCTCAGCACCTCGTCGGCCGCCAGCGCCCCGGCGACCCGGCGTACCGCCTCCGCCGGGAGCGCGCCGGGCGCCGGCACGAGCGCGAGGGTGCCCCCGGCACCGCCCCGGACCAGATGGGCCCGGACCACCGCGGGCTCGGCCGCGACGGCCGAGCGCAGGGCCGCGACCACGGCGGGGTCGTCGAGCGGGTCGGCGCTGGTACGGCCCTCGGCGAGGGCGAGCAGCGCGGGGCCGGTGAGCTGGTACGCCACGGGCCCGGCGAGATCCAGCACCACGGTGTCGGCCCGCTCGTGGGCCGCCGCCCGGAGCGCCTGGTGCAGCGGTACGGCGACAGGACGCGCGCCGGGATCCCAGCGGGCCAGCGCCGCGAC
Source organism: Streptomyces sp. NPDC006923 (assembly GCF_040635655.1). NCBI lineage: Bacteria > Bacillati > Actinomycetota > Actinomycetes > Kitasatosporales > Streptomycetaceae > Streptomyces > Streptomyces sp. NPDC006923. Next base: position 116,869 of record NZ_JBEYIF010000016.1, on the reverse strand, counting down.
CGAGGTGAAGGCGGGCAGCGCGCGGCGGTCGCCGGCCCGGAGCGTAGGGACGGCCATGTCGCTGGTCTTCTCCCGGCGCAGGCCGTTCTCGTCCTCCTCCGTCTCGCCGAGGACCGCGACGACGGGCACCAGCAGCCGGGCGCCGCGCAGCGCTGTCAGCACCTGTCCCTCGGCCGACCGGTCCTCGGCCCAGGCGGCGAGGGCCGCCGTCAGCGCCGGGTCGGCGGTGCCGTCGTCGTCGGAGAAGCCGGAGTCCGGGATGTTCTTGAGCGCCACGGGTCGAGCCTAGCCCCGCCCGCGGGACGTACGGTCGTGGGGTGGATCTCTCCTTCGCGGTGTACGACACGGCCGGCGGGCGTGAGGCGGTGTACGGCGAGGACCGTACGTATGTCACCGCCAGCGTGGTGAAGGTGGCCATACTGGCCGCCGTGCTGCTGCGGGCGCGGGACAGCGGCCGGTGGCTGACGGCCGAGGAGCTGCGGCTGGCCGAGGCCATGATCGAGCGCAGCGACAATGACGCGGCGACGGCGCTGCGGGCCGCGGCCGGCGGCCCGGCCGGACTGGACGCCGCGCACGCCCGGCTCGGTATGACGCGGACATCGGCCGCGCCCGCCTGGGGACTGACCCGGACCACCGCGCGCGATCAGCTCACCCTGCTGAAGGCGGTGTTCGGCACGGACTCGCCGCTGGACGGAAGAGCGCGCGGCTTACTGGCCGCCCTGATGGGACGGGTCGTGGCCGGACAGCACTGGGGCGTCTCGGCGGCGGGCGGCGACTGGGCGCTGAAGAACGGCTGGCTGCCACGATCCGGCAGCGGCCTGTGGGTCGTCCACTCGGTGGGCCGGGTGCGGGGCTGTCTCGTGGCGGTGCTGTCCGACGGCCACGGGAGCCGGGAGGAAGGGATCGCGCGGGTCGAGGAGGCCGCCGTCCGCGCGGTGCGGCGGGTCGTCCGGCTACCGGCGTGAGCCCCGGCGCGGTCCGCCGCCGCGCCACAGCATCGTCGCGGCGGCCAGCAGCAGGGCGCCGGCTCCGGCGGCGGCGGGGGCGAGCCAGCCGGCCGGCCGCGGTTCCTCGGCCGGGACGTCCGGGCCGGTGCCGAAGTATGTCGCGGCGTAGCCGGCGGCCTCGCCGCGCGGACGCGCGGGCGGCAGCTTCGCACCGGCCTCGATCGCGGCGGCCGGGTCGACGAAGCCGTAGCCCTTCGCGTCGTCCCTGCCGCCTCGCGGCGCGTCCCGCGCGGTGTCCGCGAGGAGTTTCTTGATCTGGGCGGGGGTGAGGCCGGGGTGGGCGGAGCGTACGAGGGCGACGGCTCCCGAGACGAAGGCGGCGGCGGCGCTGGTGCCCCACCCCTCGTAGTAGCTCCGGTCGGGGTCGGCGATGACGACGTCGACGCCCGGGGCGCTGACGGTGGCGTACCAGCGCCGGGTGGAGAAGGCGGCGTGGGTGCCGTAGCGGTCGACGGCGGTCACCGCGATCACACCGGGATAGGCCGCGGGGTACGAGATGTGGTCGCCCTTCTCGCCGCCGTTGCCGGCCGAGGCGACGACGACGGCGCCCTTGGCCAGCGCGTACTGGACGGCGGCGTCCTCGGCGGGTTCGGGGTGCGCGGACTCGCTGTCGTCGCCGAGGGAGAGGTTGATGACGTCGGCGCCGTGGTCGGCGGCCCAGCGGATGCCGTCGGCGAGGGCGCTGCCCCGGGAGGTGCGGGCCTTGTCGCGGGCCGGGTCGGTACCTTCGAGGATCACCCGGACGGGCAGGATCTTCGCCTCGGGCGCGACTCCGAGGACCCCCTCGGAGCGGTTGAGTCCATGGCCGTGGCCCGCGATGATGCCGGCCATGGCGGTGCCGTGCCGGGCCCAGGGCCGGTCTCCGTCGGTGGCGCCGAAGCCGACGAGGTCCTTGCCGGGAAGGACCTGTCCGGCCAGGTCGGGGTGGGTGTCGTCGACACCGGTGTCGAGGACCGCGACCGTGATGCCCTTGCCCTGGGTGGTGCGCCAGGCCTGCTGGGTGTGCATGGCGTCGAGGGCCCACTGCTGGACCCGGATCGCGTCCGCGTGCGCCGCCGGGCCGGACAGCAGCACGGAGGAAACGGCGGCGAACGCGGCGAACGCGGCGGCGAGCCTGTGACGGCGCCTCGATGTCATCGGGTCCTCGGCCTCGTCGGGATGCCGGTCGGCACCGGGAGCGTGGTCACCTGGGGCGCGGGATTCACCGGGGCGCCACCGTGGCGACGTCGACGGTCTTGCGGAGCCCTCGTTCGACCCGGTCCGCGATGCCCTTGGCCTCATGGCCGAGACCGGCCTGGGCGGGCGCGGTGGTGGCGCCCGCGACCATGGCCTTTCCGGCGGGCTGGGGTGCGGTGACGGCTCGTCCGTCGGCGAAGCCCGAGACGGCGTAGACGACCACGGGTGCGTCGGTGAGGACGTTCACCGTCCAGCTCGCGCGCTGCGCGTCGCCGAATCCGGCGGCGAGTGTGCCCTCGACCGGGAAGGTACGGGGCATCAGACCGGCGCGTTCGGCGAGCCGCTCCTGCCGGAAGCGGGTGCGCAGGGCGTACATCGCGGCCGGATCGCCCTGGGTGAAGACGAGCCCGACGGTGGTGACGCTGCTGGAGGTGGCGTCCGCGTAGGTGGCGCGCAGTACCCGCGCGCAGCCGGTCCGGCGCAGTACGTCGAGGAGCCGGGGGTCCAGGACGGTGGCGCAGCCGCTGTCGGGCGCGACGCCGATCCGGGTCCACTCGCGGTCCGCGCCTCCGGGGCCCGCCCCGTCCCCGCTGAGGGTGCGGGGAAAGATGCTGTCGACGGGAACGCTGTGCCAGAGCGCGCGCGCCGTCGCGTACTCGTCGCGGGCGGCGGGCTCGGCGGCCGAGTCCCCGGTCAGCCAGCTACCGGTGGCGGCGCCGCCGATCAGTCCGAGTCCGAGTACGACGCAGGCCGCGGCGGCGGCGACCCTGACGGGATGGCGGGCCGGCACGGGCCGCAGCCGTGTGGTGGTCTCCGCGGGCGTCTCGGGAGGCACGTCCGCCCAGGGACGGCGGTGGGCGGGGGGATGGTGCCCGGCGCGATGACCGGCGGCTCCGGCGGGCCGCTGCCAGGCGGGCGGGGCCGGGGCCTCGCCCGGCCGGGCCGCGGGTACCGGTGGCAGCCGGGGATCCGGCGGCACCGGCCTCAGCCGCGTGGTGGTCTCGGACGGTGGTGGATCCGCCGGGGACACCCGCCGCAGCCTGGTGGTGGTCTCGGCAGGCGGCGGATCGGAGGCGGGGCCCCGGTCACCGCCGGGGCGCCGGTCGTCCGGGCCCTGGTCACGGCCGGCCCCGGGCCGCCGGTCCTCGGGCCGGTGGTCACCGGGCGGCGGTCCGGACGGCCGCGGAGGTATGCGCGGAGGCCCGGCGGGAAGCAGCGCGTCGGTGATGCGTGAGCCCGGTGCGCCCGCCGGATCCGCCGCCCCGTCGGGCTCGCCCGTACCGGGCGGAGGCGGCGGCGCCGTGGGGCGGGGCGGTATCGGAGCGTTTCGTGCTTCGGTGTTCATCCGCCCCCCGTCCTGCCCTTACGGACTGGTCCACCCGTATGCCGGCCGCCGTGCGGGACAGGCCCCGTCCGTCGTCGCGTGGGCGTCACTCTACGGGCTGGAGCACACCCGGCGGGAACGGGAACACGGGCACGGGTGGATCTGCCCAAATCATCCCCCTACCCCTCGGTATTCGGCTCTGGCAGGCTCGGCCCATGAATCCGCGTGCCACTGACCGTGCCCGGTACGACCGGGCCACCGCCCATCTCGACGCCCCGCTCGCCCTTGTCGATCTGGACGCCTTCGACGCCAACGCCGACGATCTCGTCCGGCGGGCCGGAGGCAAGCCGGTCCGGGTCGCCAGCAAGTCGGTGCGCTGCCGGGCGCTGCTGGAGCGGGTCCTCGGCCGGGAGGGCTTCGCGGGGATCATGTCGTTCACCCTGGCGGAGTCGCTCTGGCTGGCACGGGCCGGTTTCGAGGACGTACTGCTCGCCTATCCGTCGGTGGACCGCGCCGCCTACGCGGAGCTGGCCGCCGATCCCAAGTCGGCCGCCGCCGTCACCGTGATGATCGACAGCACGGCCCATCTCGATCTCATCGACGCGGCGCGCGACGGCGGGCGCGAGGAGATCCGGGTCTGTCTGGAACTGGACACGGCCTTGCGGCTGTTCGGCGGCCGGGTACGGATCGGCGCGCTGCGCTCGCCGCTGCGCGAGCCGGCCCAGCTCGCCGAGCTGGCCAGGTCGGTCGCCCGGCGTCCGGGCTTCCGGCTGGTGGGACTGTTGGCGTACGAGGGCCATGTGGCCGGGGTGGGCGACGCCCCGGCGGGACAGCCGCTGCGCTCGCGGGCGGTCCGTCTGATGCAGTCGGTGGCCCGCAAGGAGCTGGCGGAGCGGCGCGCGGCGGTGGTGCGTGCGGTCCGGGCGGTGGCGCCCGAGCTGGAGTTCGTCAACGGCGGCGGCACGGGAAGTGTCCAGTACACGGCAGCCGAGGAGGCGGTGACCGAGATCGCGGCCGGTTCGGGGCTCTTCGTGCCGCGTCTGTTCGACAACTACACGTCGTTCTCGGGCCGTCCGGCCGCGCTGTTCGCCCAGCCCGTGGTGCGCAGGCCGGGTGTCGGTGTGGTGACGGTGCTGGGCGGTGGCTATCCGGCGTCCGGCGCGGCGGGCGCGGACCGGCTGCCCGTGCCGTACCTGCCCGAAGGGCTGCGCTACGACCGGCAGGAGGGCCCCGGCGAGGTGCAGACGCCGCTGCTGGGCTCCGCCGCCGACGATCTGCTGATCGGCGACAAGGTGTGGTTCCGGCACGCCAAGGCCGGTGAACTGTGCGAGCGCTTCGACACCTTGCTGCTGGTCGAGGGCGACCGCCTGGTGGCGCCGGCGCCCACCTACCGGGGCGAGGGCCGTACGTACCTCTGAGCCGTGGAGTTCAAGGCCCTCCACCGTGGTGGAGGCCCTTGAACGGTCCGTCAGCGGCGCCCGTGGACAGGGGCGTCAGACCGGCGTGACATAGGCCCCGGAGATACCGCCGTCGACCAGGAAGTCCGTGGCGTTCACAAAGGACGAGTCGTCGCTCGCGAGGAACGCGACGGCCGCCGCGATCTCGTCCGCCTCGGCGAACCGGCCCACCGGGATGTGCACCAGCCGGCGCGCGGCCCGCTCCGGGTCCTTCGCGAACAGCTCCCGCAGCAGCGGGGTGTTGACGGGCCCCGGGCACAGCGCGTTCACCCGGATCCCCTCGCGGGCGAACTGCACTCCCAGCTCCCGGGACATCGCCAGCACCCCGCCCTTGGACGCGGTGTAGGAGATCTGGCTGGTGGCCGCGCCCATCACGGCGACGAAGGACGCGGTGTTGATGATGGAACCCCGGCCCTGCTGCCGCATGTAAGGGATGGCCGCCTTGCAGCAGAGGTAGACCGAGGTGAGGTTGACCTCCTGGACGCGCCTCCAGGCGTCCAGCCCTGTGGTGAGGATCGAGTCGTCGTCGGGCGGCGAGATGCCCGCGTTGTTGAAGGCGATGTCGACGCTGCCGTAGGTCTCGTAGGCCGTTTTGAACAGCGCCTCGACCTCGTCGGCGTCGGTGACGTCGACCCGTACGAAGGTGCCCCCGGCCTGCTCGGCGGCGAGCTTGCCGGATGCCTCGTCGATGTCGCCGCACACGATGTGCGCGCCCTCGGAGGCCAGCCGGCGCGCCGTGGCGAGACCGATGCCGCTGCCGGCTCCGGTGATGACGGCGGTACGGCCGACGAGCCGGCGGCAGACGATGGGTTCGGTCATGGGTTCGGTCAAGGTGCTCAGGCCTCCGTGCTGATGAAGACGTTCTTGGTTTCGGTGAAGGCGGCGAGGGCGTCGGGGCCCAGCTCGCGGCCGAGTCCGGACTGCTTGTAACCGCCGAACGGTGTCCCGTAACGGACACTGCTGTGGGAGTTGACGGAGAGGTTGCCCGCGGCGACGGCGCGCGAGACCCGCAGGGCGCGGCCCACGTCCCGGGTCCAGATCGACCCGGCGAGGCCGTAGTCGGTGGCGTTGGCGAGCCGGACGGCGTCCGCCTCGTCCTCGAAGGGCAGGACGACGGCGACCGGCCCGAAGACCTCCTCGGTCGCCACCGGCGAGTCCGCGTCGGCGTCGGTGAGCACGGTCGGCGGAAACCAGAAGCCGGGGCCTTCCGGTGCGGAGCCGCGAATGCCCTTCACGCCGTCCGGGACATAGGACCGTACGCGGGCGAGCTGCACCGCCGAGATCAGCGGGCCCATCTGGGTGCGCTCGTCGGACGGGTCGCCGACGACGACCGACTCGATCGCGGGCGCGAGGAGTTCGAGGAACCGCTCGTGGATCTCGCGCTGGACGAGGATGCGGGTGCGGGCGCAGCAGTCCTGGCCGGAGTTGTCGAGGAAGGCCATCGGCGCGGCGGCGGCGGCCTGTTCGACGTCGGAGTCGGCGAAGACGATATTGGGGCTCTTGCCGCCGAGCTCCAGGGTCACGCGCTTCACCAGGGAGGCGCCGCGCGCCATGATCTGCCTGCCGACCCGGGTGGAACCGGTGAACACGATCTTCGCGACGCCCGGATGCTCGACCAGCGCGTTGCCCGCGACATCGCCCGCGCCGGGCAGGACCTGGAAGAGATGCTCGGGAAGTCCGGCTTCCAGGGCCAGTTCGGCCAGGCGCAGCGCGGTGAGCGGAGTGGTCTCCGCCGGTTTGAGGAGGACGGCGTTGCCGGCCGCGAGGGCCGGTGCCGTGCCCCAGGCGGCGATCGGCATGGGGAAGTTCCAGGGAGCGATCACTCCGACCACGCCGAGCGGTTCCAGCAGGGTGATGTCGAGGCCGCCGGCGACGGGGATCTGCCGGCCGCTCAGCCGCTCCACCCCGCCGGCGCAGTAGTCCAGGAGATCACGCACATTGCCCGCCTCCCAGCGGGCGTTGCCCAGGGTGTGGCCCGCCTCGCGGACCTCCAGCCGGGCCAGTTCCTCGTGGTGCGCGTCGACCACCGCGGCGAAGCGGCGCAGCAGCCGGGCGCGGTCGGCGGGGGCGGCGGCGGCCCAGCCGCGCTGGGCCCCGGCGGCCCGCCGGACCGCCGCGTCGACCTGCGCGGCGGTGGTGGCCGCGACGGTGGCGACCAGCTCGCCGGTGGCGGGGTTGAGGACCTGATGTCCGGCTGCGGGTGGCTCGTGCACGTCGTTCCTCACAGGCGTTCGAAGGAGCGGCGAAGCTCCCAGTCGGTCACCGCGGCGTCGAAGGCCTCGACTTCGACCCGCGCCATGTTGCGGTAGTGCGCGACCACGTCGTCGCCGAAGGCCGCGCGGGCGACGGGGCTCTGCTCCCAGAGCTCCGCGGCTTCGCGCAGGGTGGTGGGGACGTGGTCGTACTCGGCGGTGTAGGCGTTCCCCGCGCAGGGCTCGGGGAGTTCCAGGGCGTTCTCGATCCCGTACAGCCCGGCGGCGATCATGCCGGCGACGGCGAGGTGCGGATTGACGTCTCCGCCGGGCAGCCGGTTCTCGAAGCGCAGCGACCGGCCGTGGCCGACGACCCGCAGCGAGCAGGTGCGGTTGTCGTAGCCCCAGGCGACGGCGGTGGGCGCGAAGGAGCCGGGCTGGAAGCGCTTGTACGAGTTGACGGTGGGCGCGTACAGCAGGGAGAACTCCCGCAGGACGGCGAGCTGGCCGGCCAGGAAGTGACGCATCACGGGAGACATGCCGCCGGGCCCGTCTCCGGCCATGACGCCGGCGCCCCCCTCGTCGCGGAGCGAGAGATGCACATGGCAGGAATTGCCCTCGCGCTCGTTGTACTTGGCCATGAAGGTGAGCGAGACGCCCTCCTGCGAGGCGATCTCCTTGGCGCCGGTCTTGTAGATGGCGTGCTGGTCGCAGGTGACCAGGGCCTCGTCGTACCGGAAGACGATCTCGTGCTGGCCCGGGTTGCACTCGCCCTTGGCCGATTCGACGGTCAGTCCCGCGGCGGCCATCTCGTTGCGGATCCGGCGGAGCAGGGGTTCGATGCGGCCGGTGCCGAGGACGGAGTAGTCGATGTTGTACTGGTTCGCCGGGGTCAGTCCGCGGTAGCCGCTGTCCCATGCCTGCTCGAAGGTGTCCTTGAAGACGATGAATTCGAGTTCGGTACCGACGTGGGCGGTGAGGCCGTGTCCGGCGAGGCGTTCGAGCTGGCGGCGGAGGATCTGGCGGGGCGCGGCGACGACGGGCGAGCCGTCGCTCCAGGCGAGGTCGGCGATGAGCAGTGCCGTGCCCTCGTTCCAGGGCAGGCGGCGCAGGGTGGAGAGATCGGGACGCATCACGAAGTCGCCGTAGCCGCGGTCCCAGGAGGACATCTCGTATCCGTCGACGGTGTTCATGTCGGTGTCGACGGCGAGGAGGTAGTTGCAGCCTTCACTGCCGTGCTCCAGGACCTCGTCGAGGAAGAAGGGCGCGGCGAACCGCTTGCCCTGGAGCCGGCCCTGCATGTCGGGGAAGGCCAGAACGACCGTGTCGATCTCGCCGCCCTCCACGAGGATGCGCAGCCTGTCGAGGGCGAGCGGGGGTGTGCGGTCTGCCACGGGATTACTCCTCCTTCGGTCAGCCGGAAGCCATAAGGTATTCCTGGAGACCTTTGTTGGGAAGGGGGAAACGGTGACATGGCCAAGAAGAACCAGCCGATGGACCCGCTGACTCCGGTACTGCGTCCCGTGCGGGCGGGGAACGGTTTCGAGGAGGCGCTGGAGCAGATCCTCCAGGTGGTACGGCTGGGCCTGGTGGCGGCCGGGGAGCGGCTGCCCGCCGAGCGGGAGCTGGCGGACCGGCTGCGGATCAGCCGGGTGACGCTCCGCGAGGTGCTCAAGGTCCTCCAGGACCAGGGGCTGGTGGAGAGCCGGCGGGGCAGGTACGGCGGGACCTTCGTCCTGTCCAGGCCCGGCACTCCGGCCGGGGGCGCCGAGGAGGAGCTGCGGCGGCGGGTGGCCGGGGTGGACATCGAGGACGTGCTGCTCTTCCGCGAGGTGCTGGAGGTCGGCGCGGCGGGGCTGTGCGCGGCGCACGGTCTGGCCGGGGAGCGGGCGGAGCGGCTGCGGTCGGCGCTCGCCGCGACACGGGACGCGCCGCTGGCGGAGTACCGCAGGCAGGACACGCTGCTGCATCTCGCGCTCGCCGAGCTGTCCGGCTCCGCGACGCTGACCGCGCAGTACGCCGCCGTGCGGGCGACGGTGAACGATCTGCTGGACTGCATCCCGCTGCTCGTGAGGAATCTGGAGCACTCGCAGCGCCAGCACACCGCGCTGGTGGAGGCGGTCCTGGACGGGGACGCCGACGGGGCGCGGGAGATGATGCGCGAGCACTGCGGCGGTACGGCGGCGCTGCTGCGGGGATTTCTGGCCTGAGAGCCGGGCGGGGCCGGGCCCTGCGGGCCGGCGGAGCCGCGGCCGGCCGGCGGCGATCCGTAACAGCCTTTTGACACACGGGTCTTGCGCCTGGCGGTCGCGGCCGTAATGGTGTGGCGTCACACCATTACCGCGTCACACCATTGCCCAGAGGCAGGAGCTGCTCATGTCCGACGGCACCGACTCGCGCGTCCCGCCCTCCACCGCGCCCGATGGCACCGCGCCGGAAGACACCCCGCGCGATCACACCGCCGCCGACAGCGCCGCGTCCGACAGCGCCGCGCGGGACGCCGCCGCCTACCTCCAGCGGCGGGCGCTGCGCCGCGGCAGCGCCGGCTGGCTGCTGCTCACCGGGCTGGGGGTCGCCTATGTGGTCTCCGGGGACTTCTCCGGCTGGAACATCGGCCTTTCCGAAGGCGGCTTCGGCGGTCTCGCGATCGCCACCCTGCTGATGGGTGTCATGTACGCCTGTCTCGTCTACTCGCTCGCGGAACTCTCCGCCATCCTGCCCACCGCGGGCGGCGGTTACGGCTTCGCCCGGCGCGCGCTCGGCACCTGGGGCGGCTTTCTCACGGGTACGGCGATCCTCATCGAGTACATCCTGGCGCCGGCCGCGATCTCGATCTTCATCGGCGACTATGTCGAGTCCCTCGATCTCTTCGGCCTGACCGCCGGCTGGCCGGTGTATCTGGCCTGCTTCGTGATCTTCATCGGGATCCATCTGTGGGGTGTGGGCGAGGCGCTGCGCTTCAGCCTGGTGGTGACGGCCGTCGCGGTGGCGGCGCTGCTGATCTTCGCGGTCGGTGCCTTCACCGAGTTCGACGCGAGCGGCCTCAATGACATCCCGGTCGACAGGGACGCCTTCGGCGCGGGCTCCTGGCTGCCGTTCGGCGTGCTGGGCATCTGGGCGGCCTTCCCCTTCGGCATGTGGTTCTTCCTGGGCGTCGAGGGCGTACCGCTGGCCGCCGAGGAGGCCAAGGACCCCGTCCGTTCGATGCCGAGGGCGCTGTCGATCTCCCTGGGTGTGCTGGTGCTGCTCGCCCTGATCACCTTCTTCGCCGCGACGGGCGCGCGCGGCTCGGCCGCCGTCCAGGACGCGGGCAACCCGCTGGTGGTCGCGCTCCAGGGGGACGGCGACCCGACCGCGCTGAGCCGGTTTGTGAACTACGCCGGTCTGGCCGGTCTCGTGGCCTCCTTCTTCTCCCTGATCTACGCGGGCTCCCGGCAGCTCTTCGCGCTCTCCCGGGCGGGCTATCTGCCGCGTTTCCTCTCGCTGACCAGCCGCCGCAAGGCCCCCTACCTTGGTCTGCTGATCCCGGGCGCGATCGGCTTCGCGCTCGCGGCGGGCAGCGGCGACGGCGGACGCATGCTGAACATCGCCGTCTTCGGCGCCACCATCTCGTACGCCCTGATGGCGCTGTCCCATCTCGTGCTGCGCCGCCGCGAACCGGGACTGCCCCGGCCCTACCGCACGCCCGGCGGCATGCTCACCTCCGGTGTGGCCTTCGTCCTGGCCCTGTCGGCGCTGGTCGCGACCTTCCTGGTGGACAGGGACGCGGCGTTCATCGCCCTGGGGGTGTACGCGGTCGCCCTCGCCTACTTCACGTTCTACAGTCGGCACCGGCTGGTCGCGGCGGCTCCCGAGGAGGAGTTCGCGGCGCTGGCCGAGGCCGAGGCCGAACTCGAACGCGGCTGACCGGCACCCGCGCAAGCACAGCACAGCACGACGGAGGACCGACCTGTGAAGCCGCTCATCGGTGTCAGCACCTATCTGGAGGCGTCGGCGGCCTGGGGCACCTGGGACCTGCCGGCCGCGCTGCTGCCCGCCGGCTATCCCCGGCTCGTCCAGCGGTCCGGCGGGCTGGCCGCGCTGCTGCCGCCGGACCGTCCGGCCGCGGCGGCGGAGGTGGTGGCCCGGCTCGACGGTGTGGTGATCGCGGGCGGCCCCGATGTGGAGCCGGTGCGGTACGGCGCCGAACCGGACCCGCGCACCGGCCCGCCCGCCCGGGAACGGGACGCCTGGGAGCTCGCCCTGATCGATGCGGCGCTGGCCTCCGGCACCCCGCTGCTGGGGATCTGCCGGGGCATGCAACTGCTCAATGTGGCCCTCGGCGGCACGCTCCTCCAGCATCTCGACGGGCACACCTCGCGGGTCCCCGGCGCCTTCGGCCGGCATCCGGTCAAGCCGGTGCCCGGCACCCGCTACGGGGATCTGGTGCCGGAGGAGTGCGAGGTGCCCACGCACCACCACCAGACGGTCGACCGGCTCGGCACGGGACTCACCGTCTCGGCGTTCGCGGCGGACGGCACCGTGGAGGCCGTCGAACTGCCGGACCCCCAGTGGGCGCTGGGCGTCCAGTGGCATCCGGAGATGGCCGAGGACACCCGGGTGATGAGGGCGCTGGTCCTGGCCGCCTCCTGACCGTGCCGCCGGGCCCGGCCGCCGGTCAGATCTCCTGGTGCCGGGTCAGCGACAGCAGGTCACGGGCCGGACCCGCGGGCCGGGCACCGGCCGGCCAGACCGCGCGGAGATCACGGCGCAGCCGAATGCCCTCCACCGCCACCCGGACCAGCCGGCGCGACGCCAGCTCCTCGCCCACCGCGAGTTCACTGAGCACACCGGGCCCCGCGCCGCCGACCACGGCGGCCTTCAGCGCGGTGGTGGAGGCCAGTTCGAGCAGCGGCTCGGCGAGCCCGCCGTACGCGGCGAGCCCGGCGTCCAGCACCTGCCGGGTGCCGGACCCCGGTTCGCGCAGGATCAGCGAGGTCCCGGCCAGCTCCGCGGGATCGAGCGGCGCGCGGCGGCGCGCCCAGGGATGTCCGGGGCCCACCACCACGAGCAGCCGGTCATGGCCGATGACGGCGGAGTCGAGCCCCTCGGGCGTGGACAGGCCCTCCACGAAGCCGAGGTCCGCCTCATGGGCGAGGAGGCGCTCCGCGACGGTGACGGAGTTGCCCGCGTGCAGCGAGACCGCGGTGTCCGGCCGGGCCCTGCGCAGCGCGGTCAGCCAGCCCGGCAGCAGATACTCGGCGATCGTCATGCTGGCCGCGACGCGCAGCCGGGAGTCCCGGCGGCCACGCAGCGCCTGCGCTCCCGCGTCGAAGGCCTCGGCCGCCTCCACGACGCGCCGGGCCCAGTCCGTGACCAGCGTGCCCGCGTCGGTGAGCCGGGAGCCGTGCGGCGAGCGGTCCACCAGGGCCACTCCGAGCAGCCGTTCCATGGCCCGGACCCGGCTGCTGGCGGCAGGCTGGGAGATACCCAGCTCGCGGGCGGCCCGGCCCAGGCTGCCGAGCCTGGCGACCGCCAGCAGCAGCTCCAGCGCGCCGAGGTCGGGCACCCGGTGAGCGAGCGGGGCACCCGCGGAGGCATCGGTCATAAATTCAGGTTATGACCTCATAGGGACAACGGGGCTGGTGGGGGCCGTACCGGAGCGTGAGGGTGAGGGCATGGCCCTCCTCACGCACACCCCGGCGGTCTCGCCCGCACGCGGCCCGGACGTCCCGGCCGCCGCGCGGCTGCCCTCGCTCCGGCACCTCGGCCCCAACTGGTACGCCACGGTGATGGGGACGGCGATCGTCGCGAGCGCGGGCGCCGGGCTCCCGTTCGCCGTTCCGGGGCTGCGGGCCGTCTGCGTGGTGGTGTGGGCGCTGTCGGCGGCGCTGCTCGCCGTCCTGCTGACCGCCCGCGCCGGGCACTGGCTGTACCACCGCGACCAGGCGCGCGCCCATCTCCTGGACCCGGCGGTGGCACCGTTCTACGGATGTCTCGCGATGGCGCTGCTGGCCGTCGGCGGCGCCACCCTTGTCGTGGGCCGTGATGTGCTCGGCGTGCGGACCGCGGTCGCCGTGGACGCGGTGCTGTTCGGGACGGGCACCCTGCTCGGGCTGGTGATCGCCGTGGCGATCCCGTATCTGATGGTCGTACGCCACCGGCCGGAGCCGGCCGGCGCGTCGCCGGTGTGGCTGCTGCCGATCGTGAGCCCCATGGTCTCGGCGGCGGTCGGCTCGCTGCTGGTGCCGCATCTGCCGGCCGGCCAGGGCCGCGAGGCGCTGCTGCTCGGCTGCTACGCGCTGTTCGGGCTGAGCCTGCTCGCCACGCTGACGATGCTGCCGCTGATCTTCGGCCGGCTGGTGGCGCACGGCCCGCTGCCGCTCGCGCTGACCCCGGCGCTCTTCCTCGTCCTCGGCCCGCTGGGGCAGTCGACCACCGCGGTCGGTCAGCTCGCCGGTGTCGCGCCCACGGCGGTCGGCGGGGCGTACGCGCGCGCCCTGGGCGCCTTCGCCGTGGTGTACGGCGTGCCGGTGATGGGTTTCGCGCTGCTGTGGCTGGCGCTGTCGGCGGCGCTGGTGGTGCGCGCGCTGCGGGGCGGGATGCGGTTCACGATGACCTGGTGGGCCTTCACCTTCCCGGTCGGTACCTGTGTGACGGGCGCGGAGGTGCTGGCGCGGCACACCGGCCTGGTGGCGCTGGAGTGGCTGGCGGCGGGCCTGTTCACGCTGCTGCTGTCGGGCTGGTCGGTGGCGGCCTGGGGCACGCTGCGCGGGCTGTTCAGCGGAGCGCTGCTCGCAGCGCCGCGGGTGCCTCGGCCAGCGACGGCCCGTACCAGGTGAGGAGGCGCCCGTCGACGAGTGCGGCGGGCAGCCCGGGGAACGCCTCGGGGCCGTCGTCGGCGGTGAAGCGGTACGGCTCGTCCGGCAGGACGACCAGATCGGCGCCCGCGCTCCGCAGCTCGCCGAGCGGGACGCGCGGATAGCGCTCGGGATGGTTCGCGTACACATTGGCCACGCCCAGCCGGGCGAGCAGGTCTCCGGCGAAGGTGTCGCGTCCGAGCACCATCCAGGGCCTGCGCCACACCGGTACGACGGCCCGCCGGGGGCCGTCCGGAGGCGGCAGGGACGCCCAGGCGGCCCTGGCCTCGTCCAGCCAGCGCGGCCGGGCCAGCCCGCAGCCCGTCACCAGCACCCGCTCCAGCTCGGCGAAGCCCTGGTGCAGGGTCCTGACCTCGGTGACCAGCACATCGAGTCCGGCCGCCCGGAGCGCGGCGATGTCCGGGGCGCGGTTCTCCTCCTCGTTGGCGAGGACCAGCCCGGGACGGAGCGCGACAATCGCCGCCACGTCCGGATTCTTCGTTCCGCCGATCCGTACGACATCGAGATCTGCCGGACGGCTGCACCAGTCGGTGGCCCCCACGAGCAGGCCGGGCGCGCTGACGGCGACGGCCTCGGTGAGCGAGGGGACGAGCGAGACAACACGCGGGCGCCGCGCCGCCGGACGCGGCGCGGCCCCCGAGGAGAGCGGCACGGCCCCGCCGCCGCTCTCAGCGCCGGGGGTCGACGGTCGCGTCGATGTGTTCGGCGACGGAGACGACCAGGATGCGGGTGCCGGGCTCGGTGGCGCGCCAGCGATGCCGTACGCCGCCCGACAGATACAGGGTGTCGCCGCGCTCCAGCCGGTACGCCCGTCCCTCCGCCTCGACCTCGACGGCGCCGTCGGCGATGTACATCACCTCGTCGTTGCGGTGCTGGTACTCCTGGCCGGTGTCCTGCTCGCCGGTGAATTCCTTCGCGTTGAGCTGGTGTCCGCCACGCGCCACCCGGCGGACACCGGGACCGCCGTCGCCGGCCCTCACGACATCGACGGTGCGCGCCGAGTCGGCGGCCGCGTGCAGTTTGGCCGGGGTGGTCTCCAGGGCCTCGGCCACCCGCTCCAGTGAGCGGGTGCTGGGTCTGGCGCGTTCGTTCTCGATCTGGCTCAGAAAGGGCACGGACAGTCCGCTGCGGGCGGCGACCGCCGCCAGGGTCAGGCCCAGTGACCTGCGCCGCCTGCGGACGGCCGCGCCCACCCTGAGCGCTTCCTTGTCGTCCATGTCTGGGCTCCCTCCCGGCCGGATCGTCATCTTCTCAGAGTTGACGCCGGTACAAGAGCTGTCCTGCCTCACCCGCTGCCGAACCCTCAATAGTACGAACAGAAGGACGAGAAGGGCAGTGCCGCCCTCGGTTCCATGATGCGCGCCGAAGTGGAATCGCGAAGGGCGGGCGCCGCGGTCCACGCGACGCCCACCTTCCTGGAGAGCGCTCCGCTACAGCGGAGCCATCCTGTCCGCGATGCCGGGGTTGTCTTCCATCCAGGCGTTCACGGCCTCCTCCTCGTGTCCCGTACCGCGTTTCTGGATCTCGTTCTCCAGACCGGCGAGCTGCCGCTCACTCAGTTCGAAGTTCTTGAACCACCGGGTGAGCCGCGGGTAGTTCCGCGGGAAGTCCTTGGCGGCGACGGTGGTGATCCGGTCACCCGTGCCGAACGCCTTCCTCGGGTCCTTGAGTTTGGTCAGGCCGTATTCGCTGTAGGCCCAGTGCGGGGTCCACAGCATCACCGCGACCGGCTCCTTCTTCGCGTACGCCCGCTTGAGCTCCGCGAGCATGCCGGGCGTGGAACTGTCGACGACCGTGTACTCCTTGTCGAGTCCGTAACCCGGCAGGACCTTGTCCTTGAGGATGTTCATGGTCTCGGTGCCGGGCTCGATGCCGACGATCCGGCCTTTGAACTCGTCCCCCCGGCCCTTGAGGTCACCGAGCGAGGCGACGCCCTTCACATATGAGGGGACGGCGATCTCCAGCGAGGTCGGGCCGTACCAGGACCCGAGGTCGGTGAGGCTGTCGTGGTACGCGTCCCAGTACCGCTTCTGCGTGTGCGGCAGCCAGCCGTCGAACTGGACGTCGATCTGCCCCCGGGACATCGCCGCGTACATCGGCCCGACCTCGAACTGCTTGAGGTTCATCGTGTAGCCGCGCTCCTCCAGGACAGCCTTCCACAGATAGGTGGCGGCGATGTCCTCCTCCCACGGGAACCAGGCGACCTCCAGCGGCCGCTTCCGCTCGTCCGTGCCGCCCGCCGTCCCGGCCGCCCCGCCGACCGGGGTCCACCGGTCGGCGACCCCCGGGTTGTCCTCCAGCCAGGCACGGACGGCCTCCCGCTCCTTGCCCTTGCCCGTCGACTGGATCCTCGCCTCCAGGCTGGTGAGCTGCTTCTCGCTCATCCTGAAGTTCTTCAGCCAGGACGCGACGCGCGGGTTCTCGGCGGAGAATCCCTTACGGGTCAGCGTGTGGATGCCGTCGCCCTTGCCCCAGAGGCCCTTCGGGTCCTTCAGCTTGGTCAGGCCATAGGTGTCGTACGCCCAGTGCGGCGACCAGAGCACCACGACGACGGGCTCCTTCTTGTCGTACGACCGCTTCAGCTCGGCGAGCATGCCGGGCGTGGAGCCGTCGACGACCTTGTACTCCTTGTCCAGCCCGTAACCCGGCAGGACCTTGTCCTTGAGGATGCCCGTCTCGCCGGCGCTGGGCTCGATGCCGATGATCCGGCCCTTGAAAAGGGAGCCCTTGCCCTTGAGGTCGTCCAGGGAGTCGACGCCCTTCACGTAGGAGGGCACGGAGAGCTCCAGGGACGTCTGGTCGTACCAGGAGCCCATGTCCTCCAGCCGGTCCTTGTACCTCGCCCAGTAGGTGGCGTGGGTGACCGGCAGCCAGGAGTCGGTCTGGATGTCGATCTGGCCGCCCGCCTGGCCGGTGTAGAGCGAGCCTGCCTCGTACTGCCTGGCGTCGACCTCGTAACCGCGCCGTTCCAGCAGTTCCTTCCAGAGGAAGGTGGAGGCGATGCCCTCGTCCCACGGGATGTACCCCATGCTGATCTTCTTGCCCTGGCCGACATCGCCGGCCTCCGGGGTGGTGCCCGCCGGAGAGCCGCCGAACACGCCCATGCCGCCCGCGGCGAGCGCGAGGACGACCACACCGACGATCGCGACGACGGGCGCCGGGCGGTGGTTCCAGATCTTCGGTCCGCCGGTCAGCTCCCGCGCCTTGGCCAGCGCGCGGCGGCCGATCGGGGACACCTGGAGGCTGAGCGAGCCGGTGATCCGGTCCAGGTACATCGCCAGGATGACGACGGAGACACCCGCCTCGAAGCCGAGGCCGATGTCGACATTGCCGATGGCGCGGTAGACGGCGCCGCCGAGCCCGCCGCCGCCGACCATGCCGGCGATGACCACCATCGACAGGCCCAGCATGATCACCTGGTTGATGCCGGCCATGATCGTCTGAAGTGCCAGCGGCAACTGGACCCGCAGCAGGGTGTTGCGCGGACTGGTGCCGAACGCCTCGGCGGCCTCGACCAGCTCACCGTCGACCTGGCGGATGCCCAGCTCGGTCATGCGGACACCGGGCGGCAGCGAGAAGATGATCGTCGCGATGATCCCGGGGACCACACCGACGCCGAAGAAGAAGACGCCGGGGATCAGATAGACCATCGCGGGCATGGTCTGCATGAAATCGAGTACGGGCCGGGTAAGGGAACTGACCGTCCTGGAGCGCGCGGCCCAGATCCCGAGGGGCACCGCGACCAGCAGCGTCACCATCGTCGCGACCAGCACCAGCGAGAGCGTCGCCATCGAGTCCTCCCACAGCTCGATGGCGTCGATCAGCGCGAACCCGGCGAAGGTGAGGACGCCCGCGAGCAGGCTGCGCAGCCACCAGGCCAGTACGGCGAGGATGCCCGCGAGCAGGAGCGGTTCCGGCGCGGAGAGCACCGCGTCGATGCCGTCGTACATGCCGGAGACGATCGAGCCGATCGCGTCGAACAGCCAGGAGAGATGGCGCTGGAGGAAGTCGACCGCGCTGTCGACCCAGTCGCCGAGGGGCAGCCTAGGCACTGGCCACCGCCTTGTCGGCGGAGACGGCGCTCTGCCCGGCCACGTCCGTCCGGGCGGACGGCTTCATCGGCTCCCCGAGGACGGCGAGCAGCCGGGCACGCGGGACGACTCCGACCAGCTCGCCGTCGTCGCCGGTGACGGCGACCGGCACCCCGCTGGTGGAGGAGGGTGTGAAGAGTTCGATGACCGGGGTGGACTCGGCGACGCTGGCGGGCGCCGCGGCGAGCACGTCGGCGGCGGTACGGAGCTCCGCGCCGCTGTCCGTCCTGCCGCCGAAGGCGGTCTCCGGTTCGGCCATGATCGCGCCGGCGGTGAGCACCCGGGAGCGGTCGACGTCCTGCGTGAAGGACGCCACGTAGTCGTTTGCCGGAGTGACGAGAATGTCCTCGGCGGTGCCGATCTGGACGATCTCCCCGTCGCGCATCACGGCGATCCGGTCACCGAGGCGCATGGCCTCGTTGAGGTCGTGGGTGATGAACACGATGGTCTTCTTCAGCCGCTTCTGGAGCTGGAGTAGCTGATCCTGCATATCGCGCCGGATCAGCGGGTCGAGCGCGCTGAAGGACTCGTCCATCAGGAGCAGGCCGGCGTCGGTGGCGAGCGCGCGGGCCAGGCCGACACGCTGCTGCATACCGCCGGAGAGCTCGTCGGGCCAGGACTCCTCCCAGCCGCCCAGGCCCGTGAGCTCCAGCGCCTCGGCGGCGCGCTTCTCCCGTTCGGCGCGGGGCACACCCTGCACTTCGAGGCCGTACGCGGCGTTCTCCAGGACGCTGCGGTGCGGGAACAGCGCGAAGTGCTGGAACACCATGCTGACCTTGGTGGAGCGGACCTCGCGCAGCTCGCGCGGGCTCAGGGCGGTGAGGTCCTGGCCGTCGAAGAGGACCCGGCCCGAGGTCGGTTCCAGCAGGCCGTTGAGCATGCGCAGCAGGGTGGACTTGCCGGATCCGGACAGCCCCATCACGACGAATATCTGGCCGGGCCCGACCGAGAACGAGGCGTCGATCACCGCCGCGGTCGTACCGTCGGCGCGAAGCTGGTCACGGTTCTCACCGTTTTCGAGCTTCGTCATGGCTTCGTCTGGTCGTCTGCCGAAGACCTTGTACAGGTGTTCGGCTTGCAGCCTGGACACATACACCTCACGGGTTGAACGGAAACCGGCCCGCCACCCCCGCGGGCGGGCCGGGGAGCGAGGCGGGTTCGGCCCGCTTTGCCCTGGCCCGCAATATTTGAGACTGCAAACCCGGTCCGCTCCGGCCGCGCCCCTGCCCGCACTTACGCATACCAAACAGGTAAGTGATCCAGCTCACGCCGCAGGGAAAGCCGCCGCTGCTGCTACTGCTGCTGCTGCTGCTGCTGCTGCGAAAAGCCGCCACGCGGTCCCCCGGTGACCGCCCCGGGCCGCGCGGGAGCCCGGGGCGCTGTCAGTGGCATGGGGCATCATCGGGCAGGTGACGCGACGCCTGATGCTCCTCGACACCGCCTCCCTCTATTTCCGGGCCTATTTCGGGGTCCCCGACTCCGTACGGGCCCCGGACGGCACGCCGGTCAACGCGGTGCGCGGCCTGCTCGACTTCATCGGGCGCCTGGTCCTGGACCACCGCCCCGACGAGCTGGTGGCCTGCATGGACGCCGACTGGCGGCCCCAGTGGCGGGTGGATCTGATCCCGTCCTACAAGGCCCACCGGGTGGCGGAGGCGCACGCGGAGGGCCCGGACGAGGAGGAGACGCCGGACACGCTCGCACCGCAGGTCCCGGTGATCGAGGAGGTCCTCGACGCGCTGGGCATCGCCCGCGTCGGCGTCGCGGGATACGAGGCCGACGATGTGATCGGCACGCTGGCCGGCCGGGCAGCGGGGCCGGTGGACATCGTCACCGGGGACCGCGATCTGTATCAGCTCGTCGACGACGCCCGGGGCGTGCGGGTGCTCTATCCCCTGAAGGGCGTGGGGACGCTCCAGCTCACGGACGAGGCGGCGCTGCGGGAGAAGTACGGCGTCGACGGCCGCGGGTATGTCGATCTGGCGCTGCTGCGCGGTGACCCGAGCGACGGGCTGCCCGGCGTGCCCGGCATCGGCGAGAAGACCGCGGCCAAGCTGCTGGACACCTTCGGTGATCTGGCCGGGATCATGGCGGCCGTCGACGATCCGCGCTCGAAGCTCACTCCTTCGCAGCGCAAACGGCTCGACGAGGCCCGTGCCTATGTGGCGGTCGCGCCCACGGTCGTCCGGGTCGCCGGCGACGTGCCGCTGCCGGACTTCGACCCGGCGCTGCCCTCCGCGCCCCGCGATCCGGCCGCGCTCGACGCGCTGGCCGCGCGCTGGGGACTCGGCGGAGCGGTGCGACGGCTCCTGGCGACGCTCCAGCGGTGAAGTGCTAGCTTAGGTAAGCCTAAGTATCGGGCGCGAGAGTCAGGGGAGACCGCCGTGGCAGAACAGCCGGCCCGCAGGACACCGAAGGCCCGCGAAGCGCAGGTCGTCACCACCGAGTGGATCACTCCGCACATGGTGCGCCTCGTCCTGGGCGGGGCAGGACTGACCGGTTTCGAGGCCGGTGAGTTCACCGATCACTACATCAAGCTGCTGTTCGCGGCCGAGGGCGTGACCTATCCCGAGCCCTTCGACATGGAGCGGATCCGCGCGGAGTTCCCGCGCGACCAGTGGCCCACCACCCGTACGTACACCGTGCGCGGCTGGAACCCGGCCGCCCTGGAGCTGACCGTCGATTTCGTGGTGCACGGCGACGAGGGTCTGGCGGGCCCGTGGGCGGCGCGCGCGCAGCCCGGCGACACCGTACGGTTCCTCGGCCCCGGCGGTCTGTACGCACCCGACCCGGCGGCGGACTGGCATCTGCTGGCCGGTGACGAGAGCGCCCTGCCCGCGGTCGCCGCGTCGCTGGAGCGGGCCCCGGCCGGCGCGGTCGTCCACGCCTTCGTCGAGATCTCCGGCCCCGAGGAGGAGCAGAAGATCGCGGCCCCGGACGGGATCGAGATCACCTGGCTGCACCGCGGGGACCGCCCGGTGGGCGAGGCGCTGCTGGAGGCCGTGCGCGGGCTGGACTTCCCGGCCGGCGAGGTCAGCGCCTTTGTGCACGGCGAGGCCGGAGTCGTGAAGGAGCTGCGCCGCCATCTGCGGCTGGAGCGGAACATCCCGCGTGAGCGGCTGTCGATCTCCGGATACTGGCGGCTCGGTCAGAGCGACGAGGCGTGGCGGGCCGTCAAGCGCGAGTGGAACGAGCAGGTGGAGCGCGAGCAGGAAGTCACCACCGGCTGAGGGCGGCGGCCGCGTTCGGCCACCGCTCCTGGATCCCGGCGAGGGCCGTGTGCCCGCGCCGGGATTCCGTACTGCCGAAACCGCGCAGCGGCACGGTCCAGCATCTCTGATACGACGAGGGCGGACGGTGCGCGCCGCCGACCCGCTGGACGGCCTGCCGGACTCCACGGCCGGCTCGGATGCCGTACTGATGGCCGGCTCCGTTGGCGCGGCCTCGGGCATGGGCATCACCCTGGAACCGGCGGGCGGCTCCTCGCGGCCCGCCTCCGACCCGCTGGCCCTGATGAGGTTCCCGACCGCGTAAGGACACGCACATGAGCGTTGCCGTGGCGCTCTACACCTCCGATCTGCGCGTGCACGACCAGCCGGTGCTGCGCGCGGCCCTGCGCGGCGCGGACGAGGTCGTCCCGCTGTTCGTCCTCGACCGGGGGATCTCGGCCGCGGGTTTCGACGCGCCCAACCGCCGGGCCTTTCTGGCCGGGTGTCTCACCTCGCTGGACGCCGGGCTGCGCGAGCGCGGCGGCCGGCTCGTCATCCGTACGGGCGCGGCCGTCGAGCAGGTCTGCCGGGTGGTGAGGGAGTGCGGCGCCCAGCAGGTCCATGTCGCGGCGGGGGTGAGCCGGTACGCGGTGCGCAGAGAGGAGGAGCTGCGCGCCGAGCTGGCCCGCGCCGGGTGCGCGCTGGTGGCGCACGACGCGGTGATCACCGCTGTGCCGCCGGGCGGCGTCACCCCTGTGGGCGGTGACCACTTCGCGGTCTTCACCCCCTACTTCCGCCGCTGGGAGGCGGCCGGGACCCGCGAGGTGATGGCCCCGCCCCGGACGGTACGGGTCCCGGCCGTCGACGGCGATCCGCCGCCCTCGGCGACGGCGGTCGAGGGGGTCTCCCCCGGCCTCGCCGAGGGCGGCGAGCACCTGGCGCGCGAGCGGCTGGCGTCATGGCTCGCCGGCGGGATCGACGCGTACGAGGACCGCCACGACGACCTGGCGGGCGACGCCACCTCCCGGCTCTCCCCGTACATCCACTTCGGCTGCCTCTCCCCGGTGGAGCTGGTCCGGCGGGCCCGGCAGCGGGGCGGGGCGGGCGCGGAGGCGTTCACGCGCCAGCTCGCCTGGCGGGACTTCCACCACCAGGTGCTGGCGGCCCGCCCGGCAGCCGCGTGGTCCGACTACCGCGCGCGCGGCGACCGGTGGCGCACGGACGACAAGGAGATCGCCGCCTGGCGGGAGGGGCGTACCGGCTATCCGGTGGTCGACGCCGCGATGCGGCAGTTGCTGTACGAGGGGTGGATGCACAACCGGGGGCGGCTGCTGACGGCGAGCTTCCTCACCAAGACCCTGTACGTGGACTGGCGCGTCGGCGCGCGCCACTTCCTGGATCTCCTCGTCGACGGCGACCTCGTCAACAACCAGCTCAACTGGCAGTGGACGGCGGGCACCGGCACCGACACCCGTCCCAACCGGATCCTCAATCCGCTCACCCAGGCCAAGCGGTTCGACCCGCGCGGCGACTACGTCCGGCGCTGGGTCCCCGAGCTGGCCCACCTGGAGGGCGCGGCCGTCCATCAGCCCTGGAAGCTGGCGGCCCCGGACCGGGCACGGCTCGGCTATCCGGATCCGATCGTGGATCTCGCCGAGGGCCGGGCCCGCTTCTCCCGGGCCCGGGGACTCGGCTGAGACGGCCGTCTCCCAGGACGGCCCGCACTTATACGGCGGGCTCGGCACCGTCCCGCGTATACCCGCCGGGCCGGTGGCGGGCGGGGCAGCCACCGGCCCGTGCCCGTTCCGGGCCCGCGAGGATTAGATTGGTTGTGGTCATACAAGTAACTCCCCGATGGGAGTGAGAGCCCGTGGGAAGCGACATCGCGCAACCGGCCACCGCGCGGCCGGCCCGTCCCCGGCGACCGGGGCCGCACTACAAGTGGATCGCGCTGACCAACACCACCCTGGGCGTGCTGATCGCGACGATCAATATGTCGATCATGCTGATCGCGCTGCCCGACATCTTCCGCGGGATCGGTGTCGATCCGCTGCGGCCGGGCAACACGAGCCTGCTGCTGTGGCTGATCATGAGCTATCTGGTGGTCACCGCCGTGCTCGTGGTCAGCTTCGGCCGGCTCGGGGACATGTTCGGCCGGGTGCGGATGTACAACATGGGCTTCGCGGTCTTCACCGTGTTCTCGGTGCTGTTGTCGGCGACCTGGGCGCACGGCACGGCGGGCGCCCTCTGGCTGATCGGCATGCGGGTCCTGCAAGGTGTCGGCGGGGCCATGCTCCTGGCGAACTCCAACGCCATCCTCACCGATGCCTTCCCCGCCCGTCAGCGCGGTCTCGCGCTCGGGCTGAACCAGGTGGCGGCCATCGCCGGGTCCTTCATGGGCCTGATCCTCGGCGGTCTCCTCGGTCCGATCGACTGGCATCTGGTGTTCCTGGTATCCGTACCGTTCGGCGTGTTCGGCACGGTATGGGCCTATCTGAAGCTGCACGACACGGGCATACGGGCGCCCGCCCGGCTGGACTGGTGGGGC
Organism: Streptomyces sp. NPDC006923; assembly: GCF_040635655.1. Classification (NCBI taxonomy): domain Bacteria; kingdom Bacillati; phylum Actinomycetota; class Actinomycetes; order Kitasatosporales; family Streptomycetaceae; genus Streptomyces; species Streptomyces sp. NPDC006923. The sequence goes on along the minus strand of NZ_JBEYIF010000016.1, from coordinate 93,005 downwards.
AATCTCACCTTCGCCGTCGGCCTGATCGCCGTGCTGGCCGGCATCACCTACGGCATCCAGCCCTACGGCGGCCACACCATGGGCTGGGCCAACCCGTGGGTGATCTGTGCCATCGCGGGCGGCATCGCGGTTCTGATCGTCTTCTGCGTGGTGGAGACCAGGGTGCCCGCGCCCATGTTCCATCTGTCGCTGTTCAGGATCCGTGCCTTCACGGCCGGGAACGTGGCCAATCTGCTGGCGTCGCTGGGCCGCGGCGGCCTGATGTTCATCCTGATCATCTGGCTGCAGGGCATCTGGCTGCCCCGCCACGGCTACGACTTCGAACGGACCCCTCTGTGGGCCGGTATCTACATGGTCCCGCTGACCGTCGGCTTCCTGGTCGCGGGTCCCTTCTCCGGCTGGGCCTCGGACCGGTTCGGCGCCCGGACCTTCGCCACCGGCGGCATGGTGCTGGCCGCCGCCACCTTCGCCGGGCTGGAGGCGCTGCCGGTCGACTTCAGCTATCCGGTGTTCGCCGTCATCCTGCTGTTCAACGGGCTGGCCATGGGCCTGTTCGCGTCGCCCAACCGGGCAGCCATCATGAACAGCCTGCCGCCGGACCAGCGGGGGGTGGGCGCCGGGATCAGCACGACCTTCCAGAACACGGCGACGGTGCTGTCCATCGGCATCTTCTTCTCCCTGATGATCGCCGGACTGGCCGGTTCGCTGCCCGCCGCGCTCACCCACGGCCTCACCGCCCAGGGGGTCCCCGCCGCCGACGCCGCCAAGGTCGCCGCTCTTCCACCGGTCGGCGTGCTGTTCGCCTCGCTCCTCGGCTACAACCCGGTCCAGAGCCTGCTCGGCCCTCATGTGCTCGCCGCCCTGCCGCCGGGCCACGCGCGGTACCTCACGGGCCGGGCCTTCTTCCCGGAGCTGATCTCCCGGCCGTTCTCCGACGGCCTCTCCGTCGCCTTCGACTTCGCGATCGCCGCCTGTCTGGTGGCAGCCGTCGCCTCCCTCCTCCGGGGCGGCCGGTACATCCACGACGACCGGGCCGGGCCCCGGCCGAACACCCCGCCCCACCGGCTCCCGGCCGCCGCGCGGCGGACATCCCCGCCGCCGGAGCGAAGGCCGGGTCCGGGGCCGTCGAAAGGGTCATGATGTCCCCCTCCGAACCGGGTGCGGCGGCGCCGGCGGACCTCGCCGACCGGCTCCGTACGGCGATCCAGCACCTCGTCCCCGTACTGCGTGAGCAGAGCGTCCAGCGCGACCTCACGCCGAGCCGACGGGCCGCGATGGCGATGCTCGCCGCCCATGGCCCGCTGCGCGTCAGCGACCTCGCCGCGCGGATGGGCATCACCGTGTCCACCGCCTCCCGGATGGTGGATCTGCTCGACGGCTCGGGATGGATCGCACGCGGCCCCGATCCGCTGGACCAGCGGGCCAGTCTGATCACCCTCAACGAGACCGGCCGGGGCCTGCTCGACTCGATGCGCCGGGAGGCCACCAGGCTCCTCGCCGGGCGGATCGACCGGCTGACCGAAGCCCAGCGGCGCTCGCTGGTCGCGGCGCTGCCCGCGCTGGAGGCGCTGTCCGAGCGGGACGCCCCGCCCGGACCGGCGGCCCCGGCCGTCCGGGAAGCCGTCCCCGGGCGCACCACCGGGCCCCCGGACGCACCCGGGCCGACCTGACACGGCTCCTGACCGGCACATGACTGGCGCTCGGCGCGGTCCCTCTTCCGGTCATACGGCTTTTCCTCCCTGCGGGTGAGTCAGCCGACCGCCTTGGTTCCGGCGCCGAACGACCCGGTGACCAAAGATCGCGACGTCCCGGCGGCGGAGGACGTGCGGAGTGGTGGCGTACAGCTCGGCCGGCCGTCAGCCGACCGAGCTGTACGCCACCACTCCCCGCAGCACCGCGTCGACCGCCTTGCGGGCGTTCCTGGCGACCGTGCTGCCCTCGCGCGGCGCCGCCGCCGCGATCTGGCCCAGTACATCGATGACCTGCTTGCACCAGCGCACAAAGTCCCCGGCCGGCATCTCCGCCTCGCGCAGCACCTCGTCGAGGCCCCGGCCCGACGCCCACATGTAGACCGCCCAAGCGAAGCCCGGATCCGGTTCGCGCTGGCCCACGCCCTCCGTCTGGCTGATCTTCAGATCCTCCTCCAGGGCGTCCAGCCGGCCCCAGATACGGATCATCTCGCCCAGCGCCGCCTTGGCCGCGCCCGAGGGGACCTTGGGCACCACCGCGTCGTCGGCCTGCCTCGCCTCGTACACCAGGGCCGAGACACAGGCCGCGAGATCGGCCGGGCCGAGCCCCTCCCACACCCCGTCGCGCAGGCACTCACTCGCGAGAAGATCCAGCTCGCCGTAGAGCCGGGCCAGCCGCTTGCCGTGTTCGGTGACCTCGTTGCCGCGCAGATAGTCCAGCTCGGTCAGGAGGGTGACGATCCGGTCGAAGGTGCGGGCGATGGTGTTCGTCCGGCCCTCGATCCGCCGTTCGAGCTGCCGGGTGTCCCGCTGCAGCCGGTAGTAGCGCTCCGCCCAGCGGGCGTGGTCCTCGCGCTCGTCGCAGCCATGGCAGGGGTGGGCGCGCAGCTCCGTGCGCAGCCGGGCGATCTCCCGGTCGTCGGCGGCGGCCGCGCGCTCCTTGCGGTGCCGCTCGGGCACGATGTGCCCGGCCTTCGTGCGCAGCGCGGACGCCAGATCGCGGCGGGACTGCGGCGAGCGCGCGTTGAAGGACTTGGGGATCCGCATCCGCTCCAGCGCCTCGACCGGGACCGGGAAGTCCATCGAGGCCAGCCGTTTGACCTGGCGCTCGGCGGTCAGCACCAGCGGGCGCGGCCCCTCCTGGTATTCGAGCCCGCGGTGTCCGTTGGAGCGTCCGGCCGGCACGCCGGGGTCGATGACCAGCGCGAGACCGGCGAACTTCCCGGTCGGCACATGGATGACATCGCCCGGCTTGAGCTTCTCCAGCGACGCGGCAGCCGCGGCCCGGCGCTGCGCCGCGCCCTGTTTGGCCAGATCGGTCTCGCGGTCCTTGAGGTCGCGGCGGAGCCGCGCGTACTCCTCGAAGTTTCCGAGATGGCAGGTCATGCCCGCGCGGTAGCCGTCGAGCCCTTCTTCGTTCTTCTGCACCTGCCGGGAGATGCCGACGACCGACTTGTCGGCCTGGAACTGGGCGAAGGAGGTCTCCAGCAGCTCGCGGGAGCGGTGCCTGCCGAACTGCTGCACCAGATTGACGGCCATGTTGTACGAGGGCCGGAAGCTGGAGCGCAGCGGATACGTCCGGGTCCCGGCCAGTCCGGCGAGCGCCCCCGGATCCATGCCCCGCTGCCAGAGCACCACGGCGTGGCCTTCGACATCGATGCCGCGCCGGCCGGCCCGGCCCGTGAGCTGGGTGTACTCGCCGGGAGTGATGTCGGCGTGCTGCTCGCCGTTCCATTTGACGAGCTTCTCGAGCACCACGGATCTGGCCGGCATGTTGATGCCGAGCGCCAGTGTCTCCGTGGCGAAGACCGCCTTGACCAGTCCGCGGACGAACAGCTCCTCGACGACCTCCTTGAAGGTCGGCAGCATCCCGGCGTGGTGCGCGGCGATGCCGCGCTCCAGCCCTTCCAGCCACTCGTAGTAGCCGAGGACATGGAGATCCTCGCCGGGGATGGAGGCCGTGCGCTCCTCGACCAGCTCGCGCACCTGCCGGCGCGCGTCGTCGTCGTTGAGCCGCAGCCCGGCGAACATGCACTGCTGTACGGCGGCCTCGCAGGCGGCCCGGCTGAAGATGAAGGTGATGGCGGGCAGCAGGCCCTCGGAGTCGAGCCGCTCGATGACCTCCGGGCGGCTGGGCGTCCAGATGCGGCTGCGCTGTCTGCGCTCCCGCTCCCGGTCGGCCTCGCGCACCATCTTGCCGCGCCGGCGTTCGCGCGGGTTGTACGTGCGCTGATTCTCCATCCGGGCCATCCGGACCAGGTCCGGGTTGACCTCGCGCCTGGCGCCGCCGCGGCCGCCGTGGTCGGTCTCCTCCTCGAAGAGGTCGTACATCCGGCGTCCGGCCAGCACATGCTGCCAGAGCGGCACGGGCCGGTGCTCGGAGACGATCACTTCGGTGTCGCCCCGGACGGTGTCCAGCCAGTCGCCGAACTCCTCGGCGTTGGAGACGGTCGCCGAGAGGGACACCAGGGTGACCGACTCGGGAAGGTGGATGATCACTTCTTCCCAGACGGCGCCCCGGAACCGGTCGGAGAGGTAGTGCACCTCGTCCATCACCACATAGCCGAGGCCCAGGAGGGCGCGGGAGCCCGCGTAGAGCATGTTGCGGAGCACCTCGGTGGTCATGACGACCACCGGAGCGTCGGCGTTGACGCTGTTGTCCCCGGTCAGCAGGCCGACCTTGTCCGCGCCGTAGCGCTTGGCCAGGTCGGCGTACTTCTGGTTGGACAGCGCCTTGATCGGCGTGGTGTAGAAGCACTTGCGGCCCTCGGCGAGCGCCAGGTGCACGGCGAACTCGCCGACGATGGTCTTGCCCGAGCCGGTGGGCGCGGCGACCAGCACGCCCTTTCCGGCCTCCAGGGCCCGGCATGCCTCAATCTGGAAGGGATCCAGGCCGAATTCGTACATCTCCTGGAAAGGAGCGAGCGCCGTGGCCTGCTCTGCGGCGCGGATCCGGGCAGCGGCGTACCGCTCGGCTGGTGAGAGGTCCTCTGTCATGTTGTTGTCGAGCCTACCCGTCACCTCTGACAGTCAGCCTGATCTTTAATCTGCTGTGCAGAGCGCGCGCACCGCGCCCGGCACCCGTCCGGCGACGAGGGCCCCGGCTCTGTCGTCCGGCGGCCCCCCGCGAGGTCAGGTGATGTCGTCGTAGCCGTTCAGCCGGTTCCCCCGGCCGCCGTCGGCCTGCTCGGGAAGGGAGGACGGCGGGGAGACGGGCTCGATGGCCCCGACGCTCTCCGGCGTCAGGTCCAGATCGGAGGCCTCGTCGTCGTCGAGGCCCGCGTCCGGGTCATTGCGTCTGCGCCGCCGGTCGTTGAGCAGGCAGACACCCAGGGCGACGAAGTAGAGCAGGACGATCGGAGCCGCCAGCGTCAGCATGGTGAGCGGATCGCCCGTGGGGGTCGCGAAGGCGGCGAAGAGCGTGATGCCCAGCACCATGATCCGCCACCAGGAGGCGAGGCGCTTCGCCGTCAGTACCCCGGTGAAGTTGAGCAGGACGAGCAGCAGCGGCAGCTCGAAGGCCATACCGAAGACGATCACCATGCGGACCACCAGGTCGAGATACTCGTCGACCGGGAGCAGGTTGCGGGCGTTGTCCGGGGTGAAGTCGAGCAGGATCGTGGCGGTCTGCGGGAGGATCTTGTACGCGAGGACGGCACCGGCGAGGAAGAGCGGTACACCGGCTCCGACGAAGGAGAGCGCGTACTTCTTCTCGTGGCTGTGCAGACCGGGCGCCAGGAAACCCCAGAGCTGGTACAGCCAGACCGGTGTGGACAGCACAACGCCCGAAACGAGGGAGACCTTGAGCGCGATGGAGAAGGGAGCGATCAGACCGTTCACGGTCATGTCCGCGCAGGGTGCGCCGTTCCTCTGCTTCAGCGCGCCGTCGACACAGCCGACCGAGTCGAGGATCGGCTTCAGCATGAAGTCGATCAGGTCCTTGTAGTAGAACGCGGCGACAATGGTGATGACCATGATCGCCAGGACTGATTTCAGCAGGCGGTTTCGCAGTTCACGCAGGTGCTCGGCGAGGGGCATGCGCCCCTCCACATCTCTCTCCTGCTTGCGGGCAGACTTGAGCAACCCACGTCCCTCGTCTCGTTACAGCAGCCGTCGGTGAAGTACGTCAGCTCTGGGGGGTGCGGTTCTGCTCGTTGACCGGGCGGGCGCTGGTGACATCGCCGGGAGCGGCCTGGATCGTACGGGGGGCGGCGCCCGGCTGAGCGGTCGCGTCGGCCGCCTGGTCGGCAGCGGGAGCCGGAGGCTCGTCGTCCTTCTTCATGGCCTTGGCCTCGCTCTTGAGGATGCGGGCCGACTTGCCGAGGGAGCGGGCCATGTCGGGAAGCTTCTTGGCACCGAACAGGAGCAGGATGACAACGATGATCAGAACGATCTCGAGGGGCTTCAGATTGCCGATCATATGCGGCTTCCTTCTCACTGAGGCGGCTGGGGCTGGAGGTGCCCGTACGACCGGACGGGTGCCCGGCCATGGTGCTGGCAGCGATCGTAACCCGGAGGAGTAAACGCGGGGCAATGCCTGTGCATACTCCCGGCGGCGCCCGGCGCCTCCATGTCCGGGGCCGCGATCATCAGCGTACCGTCCGGACAGCGGGCGGAGGAGGGTGCGTCGGCGACCGCTGTGTGTCACCGGGCTACCGCAGCGTGTGCCCCGTCCCGGCCAGCCGCTCGGCCGCGCGCTCAAGATCCTCCGCGGCCCGGTTGATCCGCTCCGCGGTGGCGGCGACCTGCCGTCCGAGGCGTCGCGCTTCGAAAAAGACACGGACCGCCAGGACTCCGAGCACGGCGATGCCGCAGAAACCCAGGGCGATGGCGAGCATGGGCCAGAACATGGGCTGAGACTAGACCGTTCCGGGAGTCGAGTGGAGGCGCAGCGTCCGCACACCGGCGCCCGTGAGGAGTTCGACTATCCGCTCACCGGCCGGCTTGCGCACCGCCTTCTCGCACTCGGGGCAGGTGAACGAGTAGAACGTGGTGCGCCGGCTGGCCCCGATCGCCAGGCAGAGCGCGCCCGCGGACAGCTCGAAGCGGGCACGGCACTCGGGGCAGGCCGCCTTGAAGAGGACCGGGACGACCGTTGAGAGTTCCGACAGATCAGACATCGCCGACATATTCCTTGGTTCTCCCTGTCCTCTGGGTCCTCTGGTGGCCATTCCCGGCCGTTCCCGCTGCGCTGTCCGCTCTTCGGCTCTTCGCCGTTCATCCGTGACTGTCATAGGCCGCGAGGGCCTCGTCCGCCGCCAGCCGCGCGCTCTCCGCCAGTTCCCTCGGGGAGACGATCCGGCCGTCCCCGCCGAGCCGCAGCGCCAGCCGCCGCAGTGAGGCCGGCGCCGGGGTGCGCAGCGTGATCCGCAGACCTCCGTCGGGGAGTTCGACCGCGCTGTCGTGCGGGTAGTACTCCGCGACCCACCGGCCGCCGGGACCGACCTCGACGACCACCTCGGGATCCTCCGCCGCGGGCTGCACCAGCCCCTCGGACAGATCCCGGAGTTCGAGCTCCGGAGGCGCCGCCGGGGCGTCCAGCAGCCTGACCTCGGCGACCCGGTCGAGCCGGAACGTGCGCCGGGCCTCGGAGAGCCGGCACCAGGCCTCCATATAGGTGTGACCCACGGCGAACAGCCGGATCGGGTCGACCTCGCGCTCGGTCAGTTCGTCGCGCGCCGGTGAGTAGTAACGCAGCCACAGCCTGCGCCGCTCGGAGATGGCCCGGTCGACCTCGGCGAACACCCCGCCCTCGGACTCGAAGGTCACCGAGAGCCGGGAGCTGGCGCCGGCGGCCTCCCCGGCCGCCGTCTCCAGCTTGGCGGTGGCGCGCAGCAGCGCCTGCCGGTCGCCCTCACGCAGACCCGGCAGAGTGGCCACCGCGCGGGCCGCGACCAGCAGGGCCGTCGCCTCGTCTGCGGCGAGCCGGAGCGGCTCGGCGACATCGTCGGCGTTGTGCCACCAGATGCGGTCGCCGTCGGTGTCGATGTCGAGCAGATCACCGCCGCGGAAGCTGGTCCCGCACATGGGGAGGACATCGAGGTCGGAGATCAGCTCGTCCTCGGTGATCCCGAAGGCCCGGGCGACATCGCTGACATGCGCGCCGGGGCGCTCCCGCAGATAGGTCACCAGCGAGAGCATCCGCCGGGTCTGGTCGATGGCGTTGACTGCCATGGTGTACGCGTCCCCTCAGCCCTTGGCCACGGCACGCAGCCGGTCGACGACATCGGCCCGCAGATCCGCGGGTTCCAGCACGACCACGTCCGGACCGAACTCCACCAGCCAGGCGTCGAGGCCGTGTCCGTACGGCACCTCCAGCTCGTCCCAGCCGCCGCCCAGCTCCCTCGACGACAGCGCCCTGGCCCGCAGCGGATAGCCGCACCCGGAGCGCAGCCTGATCAGGGCGGAGCGGGTCGCGGTCTCCCCCGCCCAGCTCTCCACCGTCTCCCGCACGGTGACCACGTCCGGTACGGGCGCGCTGAAGGCCCCGGCGCGGGAGCGGACCCGGCCGGTGATGCGGGACAGCCGGAAGACCCGCTCGGCCCCCCGGTCCCGGTCCCAGCCGGCCAGATACCAGTGGCCGCGCCAGCACTCCAGCGTCCAGGGTTCGACCTGGCGCTGCTCGGGCCGGGCGGCGTTGGCCTTGCGGTAGTCGAACACGACGGGCCGCCGGTCCCGGCAGGCGAGCATCAGCGGTTCGAAGGCGGCCTCGTGGACAGGGATGCGGGGTTCGAGGGCGCTGTGGTGTGCCTCGTAGGTGTCCTCGGCCTCCGGCATCCCGGCCGCGCGCAGCTTCTGCAGGGCGCCGCTGGCCGCGCCCGCCAGCCGGGCCTGCTGCCAGACCTTCGCGGCGAGGCCGAGGGCGGCGGCCTCCTCGGCGTCGAGCGTGATGGCGGGCAGCCGGTTGCTGTCGCGCCGGGCGAGATAGCCGGTCTCACCGTCGAGGTTCTCCACCGTCTCGATGACGAGGCCGAGCTCGCGCAGATCGTCCTTGTCCCGTTCGAACATCCGGTTGAACGAGTCGTCGGTGCCCGCTTCCAGATATGCCTCGATGGAGCCGCGCAGCTCGCGTTTGCTCAGCGGCCGCCGCGTCCCGAGCAGGCACAGGGCCAGGTTCATCAGTCGCTCGGCTTTGGCAATCGCCATCGACGCCCTACCCCCTTGATCGTGCCGCCTCCGCTCGTTGACCGTACCGCCCCGGGGTGTCGCGGGCCAAAGCCGAGGGCCCATGCTGAACAGCATGGGCCCTCGGGTGTCCGGATGTGATCAGACAGCGACCAGATCACAGACGAAGATCAGCGTCTCACCGGGCGCGATGGCACCGCCACCGGCGCCGCGCTCGCCGTACGCGAGGTGCGAGGGGATGGTGAGCTGGCGGCGCCCGCCGACCTTCATGCCCTGCACACCCTGGTCCCAGCCGGAGATGACCTGACCGACACCGAGCTGGAACTGGAGCGGGGTGCCACGGTTCCAGGAGGCGTCGAACTCCTCACCGGTCGAGAAGGCCACGCCCACGTAGTGGACGGAGACGGTGTCGCCCGCCTTGGCCACCGGGCCGTCGCCCTCCCAGATGTCCTTGATCTCCAGGTCGGCAGGCGGCTCTCCACCCGGGAAGTCGATCTCGGGCTTGTCGATGCTCACTGAACTGCTCCTCCACATGATGAACTGCGCAACCGGGACAGTCTTACACCTTCGCCAGGATGTCCACGGCGAACACCAGCGTGGAGTTCTTCGGGATGCCCTGCTGCTCCTGGTTGCCGAACGCCTGGTCCGGCGGGATCACGACCAGGATCCGGCTGCCCACCTTCTTGCCGACGATGCCGGTCTTGAGGCCCTTCAGCGTCAGTTGCGGCAGCGGGAAGGTGACCGTCTTGCCGGCCTTGTACGTGCTGTCGAACTGCTTGCGGTCCTTCCAGAGGAACGCCGAGTAGTTCAGCACGACCGTGTCGGAGTCCTTGACGACGTCGCCCTTGCCCTCCAGCACGTAGTTGGAGACCAGCTTTTTGGGCGGATCGGCCTTGGGGACCGTGACCGTCGGCTCCTTGCCGTCCGTGTTGGTCCCCACCTTGGGCAGGCCGGCGTCGTCCTGGGCGACCTTGGCACCCTCGGCGGACTTCGGAACGGTGGTGGCCTTCAGAATGTCGACAACGAAGACCAGGGTGGCGTTGGGCTTGATGTCGCCCTGGCCCTGGGCGCCGTATCCCAGCTCCGGCGGGATGCCCAGCTCGACGCGGCTGCCGACCTTCTGGCCCTCGAGGCCCTGGTCCCAGCCCTTGATGACCATGCCTGCGCCGAGCGTCAGGTCGAAAGGCTGCTTGCGGTCGAAGCTGTTGTCGAAGGGCTTGGTCGAATCCCAGCTCTGGCCCAGGTAGTTGACCTGGACCGAGTCACCGTTCTTGACCGTCGCGCCATCACCCTTGCTGAGGACGTCGACCTTCAGCTCCTTGGGCGGGGTCCCCTCCCCCTTTTCGAGGGTCGGCTTCTGACCGAACTTCTCCCCCGCGCTGATCGCGGGAAGTCCGTTCTTGGACGCGGTGGAGTCGGAGCCTCCGTCGTCGCCGCACGCCGCTGTCGACAACAGCAGCAAGGGGACGACGATCAGGCCGGCAAGTCGGCGCACGTGTTCCTCAGATCTCAGACGGCACAGTAGTTGCCCGACACTCTAAGGGCTGTCCCCTAATCCCCGGCGGGCGCGCGACGAACAATTACCGCACCTCGCGGTGTCGCCGGAACGCCCGTATACCGCCAATATGCGGATGTGCCTCCGGACGCGCGGCGCCCCGCGTCCGGCCCCGCGCGCTGATCCACCGGGGATTACGTGCCGCCCCCCGGGGCGCGCCGAGGGCCCCGTACGGGATACCTACGGGGCCCGGGTCGCATTCGGCCGGCGCGTGTCACATACCGGCGATCAGCTTTTCCACCCTGTCGTCCACGGAACGGAACGGGTCCTTGCAGAGGACGGTGCGCTGGGCCTGGTCATTCAGCTTGAGATGCACCCAGTCGACGGTGAAGTCCCGGCGCTGTTCCTGGGCCCGGCGGATGAAATCGCCGCGCAGCCGCGCCCTGGTGGTCTGCGGGGGCACGGACTTGCCCTCGAAGATCTTCAGATCGTTGCAGATCCGGGCGGCCTGTCCGCGCTTCTCCAGCAGGTAGTAGAGACCGCGACGGCGGTGGATGTCGTGGTAGGCGAGGTCTATCTGGGCGACTCGGGGATGGGACATGGTCATGTTGTGCTTCGCCCGGTAGCGCTCGATCAGTTTGTACTTCATGACCCAGTCGATCTCGGTGCCGATCCGGTCGAGATCCTCCGCGTCGATCGCGTCGAGCGTACGGCCCCAGAGTTCGAGGACCTGGTCCACGGTGCCGGTGCGGATGCCCCGGCGCTCCACGAAGTCCACCGCCTTCTCGTAGTACTCCCGCTGGACCTCCAGGGCGGAGGCCTCGCGTCCGCTCGCCAGCCGCACCTTGCGCTGTCCGGTGAGGTCATGGCTGACCTCGCGGATCGCGCGGATCGGGTTCTCCAGGGTGAGGTCGCGCATCACCGTGCCGGCTTCGATCATGCGCAGCACGAGATCGGTGGCACCGACCTTGAGCAGCATGGTGGTCTCGGACATGTTGGAGTCGCCGACGATGACATGCAGACGGCGGTAGCGCTCCGCGTCGGCGTGCGGTTCGTCACGGGTGTTGATGATGGGACGGGAGCGGGTGGTGGCGGAGCTGACGCCCTCCCAGATGTGCTCGGCGCGCTGGCTGACGCAGTACACCGCGCCTCGCGGGGTCTGCAGCACCTTGCCGGCGCCGCAGAGGAGCTGCCGGGTGACGAGGAAGGGGATAAGGATGTCCGCGAGCCGGGAGAACTCTCCGTGGCGTGCGACGAGATAGTTCTCGTGGCAGCCGTAGGAGTTTCCCGCCGAGTCGGTGTTGTTCTTGAAGAGATAGACGTCGCCCGCGATTCCCTCCTCGTGCAGGCGGCGTTCGGCGTCGACGAGCAGGCCTTCGAGAATGCGCTCGCCCGCCTTGTCGTGGGTGACCAGTTCGGTCACGTTGTCGCATTCGGGAGTTGCGTATTCCGGATGCGAACCCACGTCGAGGTAGAGACGGGCGCCGTTCCGCAGGAAGACATTGCTGCTGCGGCCCCATGAGACAACACGGCGGAAGAGGTAGCGCGCCACTTCGTCAGGTGACAGTCGGCGCTGTCCCCTGAACGTGCACGTGACGCCGTACTCGTTCTCCAGCCCGAAAATGCGGCGGTCCATGTCTGAACATTACGCCTGATGACCGGAGCTGAAACCGGGTTCGGCCGCACCGCTTCGATCATTTTCCGTCCGGATGGTGGCATCGGACGGACCACCGGGAGCTGCGAGTACCCGCTGGGTGGCCAGCAGTACCAGCAGCGCGGCGATGCCCCCGGCCCCCGCCACGGCGAAGCTCGCGGAGGTACCGCCGATCTCCACGGCCGGGCCCGCCGCCGCCGTACCCAGCGCGGCGCCGACGCCGAAGGTGGTGACGAGCCAGGAGAACGCCTCGGTGACGGTGCCCCGCGGCGCGTGCCGGTCGACGACGATGAAGGCGCAGGCGATGGCGGGCGCCAGGAAGATCCCGGCGACGGCGGCGAGCGCGGTCATGGCGACCACGCCGGGCGTGAGCGTCAGCGGCAGGTAGCCGAGCGCGAGCAGGGCGACGATGCCGCGGAGTCGGCGCTCGGGGGCGCCGGTCCACTGCCGGGCCCCGTAGACCGTGCCGCCCACCAGAGCACCGAGGCCGAGAGCCGCCATCAGCCAGCCGTACACGGAGTCACGGCCGTGGTCATCGGCATAGGCGACGCCCGCGACGGTGATCGAGCCGAGTGCGATGCCGACGAAGAGGAAGGCGCCCAGCAGGGCGAGCAGCCCGGGTGAGCGCAGGGCGCCGAGCCAGTGCGCCTCGCGGGGTGCGGAGCGCCAGCCGCGTGAGGGCTCGGAAAGGACGACGGAGAGCGCGCCGAGCACGCCGATCGCGTTGATGACCAGCAGCGCGGCGGCCGGGGACCAGAGCGCGACCAGCAGGGTGACGAGCAGCGGGCCGACCGTGAACATGACCTCCTGGGCCACGGCGTCCATGGCGTACGCCCGGTGCACCCGCTCCTCGCTGCCGAGGACATTCGGCCACAGCGCCCGCAGCCCGCCCTCCAGCGGCGGGGTGAACAGGCCCGACACGGCCACGGCCGCGTAGGCGAGGAGTGGTGAGCCGGTCCCGGCGGCCACGAGCAGCACCGCGCCGAGGGCCGAGACGACGGCGGCGGGGAGCTGCACCCTGGGCTGGCCGTACAGGTCCACGGCCCGGCCGAGCAGCGGCTGTCCCACGGCGTTGGCGACGCCGTACACGGCCGCGAGCGCGCCCGCGAGGCTGTAGCTGCCGCCGCCGGCCCGCACGAGCAGGACGATGGCGATCGGGCCGGTGGCGTTGGGCAGCCGGCCCACCAGCGTGCCGGTGAGCAGCCGCGCCGCGTGCGGCGCCCTGAGGATGTCTGCATATCCGGTGGCCCCGGTGGCCCCGGCTCCTGCGGCCATGTCCCGCCCCTCTCCCCCGGCGCGCCGAGGTTTTACGTATAACGTCGCCGTCATACGTACCATGTGCGTTGTCCGCAGGTCCACCGCCCGGCGCCGCGGCGGATGCCGGACCACCGGACAACACGACGGAGAGTGGCAGCCATGACAGAGCAACCCGTCAGGCCCACCACGAGCCGGGACGTGGCGCGGACCGCGGGTGTGTCCCAGGCGACGGTCTCCCTGGTGCTCGGCGGCAAGTGGCGCGGGCGGGTCTCGGAGCGGACCGCGGGGCTGGTGCGGGACGCGGCGCGGGAACTCGGCTACCGGCCCAATCTCGCGGCCCGCAATCTGCGGCTGGGCCGCACCAGGACCGCCCTGCTGGTCGTCCCCGCGCTCACCAACGAGTTCTTCGCCCGGGTCTACACGGGCGCGGCCGGGGTCGCCGCCGAGCACGGCTTCGGCGTGGTCCTCTACCCCTCGCCCGAGGGGATCGGGCCCGCCAGGGACCCCTTCGCCTCGGCACGGGCCGCGCTGGACGGGGTGATCGCCTCCTCGATGGCCACCGACGCGCTGGACGCCCTCCGCGGGGACGGCGCGGATCTGCCGCTGGTGATGCTGGACAGCGATCCGGCGGCGCCGGGAGCCGCCGCCCGGGTGAATCTCGACGTCGCCGACGGCATGAGGCAGGTGACAGAGCATCTGCTCGGTCTCGGCCACCGCCGTCTAGTCCATCTCGCCTCCGCCGTGGGCTCCTGGACGTTCGACGTACGCGCCGGAGCCGTCGCCGAGGCCGTACGGAGGGTGCCCGACGCGGTCGTACGGACGGTGTCCGCGCCGCTGGAGGTGGAGGCCGGGCGCGCGGCCGGTGAGCGCGCGCTCACCGGACCCGGGCCCCGGCCCACCGCGCTGGTCTGCGACGGCGACATCCTGGCCGCGGGGGCCTGCAAGGCGGTACGGCGGCTGGGGCTGCGGGTGCCCGAGGACGTGTCCGTCACCGGCTTCGACGATCTGGCGCTCGCGACGGCGGTGGAGCCGGAACTGACCACGGTACGGCTGCCGGCCGAGGCGGTGGGCGGGCGCGGCATGTCGGCGCTGCTGGCGGTCCTGGACGGCCGCACCCCCGAGGCCGGCGACCTGCCGGTGTCCCTGGTGGTCCGGGGCTCCACGGCCCCTCCGGCCGCCGTCCCGGGCCTGTACGGCGCGCCGGCCCGGACATGACCGTGCCCCGGCCGCGCGGGCCGGGGCACGGTCGGGGCGTACCGCTCACTCGTCGGCGTCGTCCGCCTCTTCGGTGTCCGAGGGGGCGTCCGTGGGGGTGGAGGCCGCGCCGTCCGCCTCCAGCAGCCGGGAGAGCTGCCGGCCGACGATCCGCTTGAACTTGCGCTGCTGCGGGCGGGTACGGTCCAGGACCGCCACTTCCAGCCGCTCCGCGGGGATCTCCCGCTCACCGCCGTTGGTGTCCCTTGACAGCGCCTGGACGGCCAGCTTCAGCGCCTCGGCGAGGGACATGCCCTCGCGGTGCTGCTGGTCGAGGAATGTGCTGATCTGCTCCGAACTGCCGCCGACCGCCACCGAGCCGTGCTCGTCGACGATCGAGCCGTCGTGGGGCAGCCGGTAGATCTGGTCGCCGTCCGGAGTGGCACCCACCTCGGCCACGACCAGTTCCACCTCGTAGGGCTTCTCACCGGCGCTGGAGAAAATGGTGCCGAGCGTCTGGGCGTAGACGTTGGCGAGGCCCCGTGCGGTCACATCGTCACGGTCATAGGTGTAGCCGCGCAGATCGGCGTACCGGACACCGCCGATGCGCAGATTCTCGTACTCGTTGTACTTGCCGGCGGCCGCGAAGCCGATCCGGTCGTAGATCTCGCTGAACTTGTGGAGCGCGCGGGACGGGTTCTCGCCGACGAAGACAATGCCGTCGGCGTATTGCAGCACAACCAGGCTGCGACCGCGGGCGATGCCCTTGCGGGCGTATTCCGCCCGGTCGGCCATGGCCTGCTGGGGTGAGACGTAGAACGGCGTCGACACCGGCTATCCGTCCCTTTCTGTCAGTGGCATATCGGTTCAGAAGAGGGGGGCGTCAGAGCAGGGCGGCACGCGGGCCGTCGGGCTGCTCCATCCGGCGCTCCAGGATCTGGCGGGCGATCTCGGAGGACTCCGCGTCGGTGAGCCTGCGGAAGCCGTCCTCGGTGATGACAGTGACGATCGGATAGATCCGCCGGGCCACATCCGGGCCGCCCGTCGCCGAGTCGTCGTCCGCGGCGTCATACAGCGCCTGGATGACCAGGGTGGTGGCCTGCTCCTCCGTCAGGTCCTCGCGGAAGAGCTTCTTCATCGCCCCGCGCGCGAAGATCGAGCCGGAACCGGTGGAGGCGTAGCCCAGCTCCTCGGAGCGGCCGCCCGTCACGTCGTACGAGAAGATGCGGCCCCGCTCGCGGTCCACGTCCCAGCCGGCGAAGAGCGGAACGACGGCCAGGCCCTGCATGGCCATGGCCAGATTGCTGCGGATCATCGTGGAGAGCCGGTTGGCCTTGCCCTCCAGGGAGAGCTGCGCCCCTTCGACCTTCTCGAAGTGCTCCAGTTCGAGCTGGAAGAGCTTGACCATCTCCACGGCGAGACCGGCGGTGCCCGCGATGCCCACGGCCGAGTACTCGTCGGCCGGGAAGACCTTCTCGATGTCGCGCTGGGCGATCATGTTGCCCATGGTCGCCCGCCGGTCACCGGCGAGCACCACACCGCCGGGGAAGGTCACCGCGACGATCGTCGTGCCGTGCGGGGCCTCGATCGCGCCCTGCAGCGGCGGCAGCGAGCGCTTGCCGGGGAGCATGTCCGGCGAGTGGTGGGACAGGAAGTCCATGAACGAGGACGAGCCGGGCGTCAGGAAGGCTGCCGGCAGACGCCCGGTGCTACGAGGGTTGGCTTCCACACGTTTCCTTCCGGATGGGCGGCGGCCCGCCGCTCGGGCCGGGCCGATCATTAGAGCTGTGCACGGACCTTACCCGCGCCGTCGCCGGTCATCCGCCCCGGTGCGACCGGCTTTCGCCGGCGGCCCCGGGACGGACAACGGCCGCTACTGGCCGCCCTTTTGGACGAAGGAGCGCACAAAGTCCTCCGCGTTCTCCTCGAGTACGTCGTCGATCTCGTCCAGGACGGAGTCGACGTCGTCGGACAGCTTCTCCTGGCGCTCCTTGAGGTCCTCCGAAGCCTGCGCGTCCTGCGCCTGCTCCTCGACCTCCTCCGTGGAACGCGTCGCCTTCTGCTGTCCGCCGTCGGTGTCCTTGGTCGCCATATCCCTCACCCCGCTCGGTTCGCCCCGCTCGATGTGACCTTCAAGATCCGACCCTACAAGCAGGGTCCGACATCGGCCCCGCACTTGCTACAACGTCCGGCGGCCACCTCCATGATTCCCGTACGGGAACCATTTCAGCCTCCGGACAGCACCCGGACCAGCTCCTCAGCGGTGCGGCAGCGGTCGAGCAGCTCCTTGACGTGGTTGCGTGTGCCGCGCAACGGCTCCAGGGTGGGCACCCGCTGCAGCGAGTCCCGGCCCGGCAGATCGAAGATGACCGAATCCCACGAGGCAGCGGCCACATCGTCCGCGTACTGCTCAAGGCAGCGGCCCCGGAAGTAGGCCCTGGTGTCCTCCGGAGGCTTTGTCCTGGCCCGCTCGACGTCCTGCTCGTCCAGGAGGCGGCGCATCTTGCCACGGGCCGCCAGACGGTTGTACAGGCCCTTCTCGGGCCGTACGTCGGCGTACTGCAGGTCCACGAGGTGCAGCCGTGCCGCGTCCCACTCCAGGCCGTCCCGGCGGCGGTACCCCTCCAGGACCTCGCGCTTGGTGATCCAGTCGAGCTCCCCGGACAGGCTCATCGGGTCGTTCTCCAGCCGGTTGAGCGTGTCCTCCCAGCGGCCCAGGACGTCCTTGGTCTGCTCGTCGGCGTCGGCGCCGTACCGTTCCTCGACATACTTCCTGGCCAGCTCGAAGTACTCCATCTGGAGCTGGACGGCGGTCAGTGTCCGGCCGCTGCGCAGCGTGACGAGCTGGCGGAGGCCGGGGTCGTGCGAGACCTGGTGCAGCGTGCGCACCGGCTGGTCGACGGCCAGATCGACGTTGATGAAGCCGTCCTCGATCATGGAGAGGACGAGCGAGGTCGTACCGAGCTTGAGGTACGTGGAGATCTCCGACAGATTCGCGTCGCCGATGATCACATGCAGCCGGCGGTACTTCTCCGCGTCCGAATGCGGTTCGTCGCGCGTATTGATGATCGGCCGCTTGAGGGTCGTCTCCAGACCCACCTCGACCTCGAAGTAGTCGGCGCGCTGGCTGATCTGGAAGCCGTGCTCGTGGCCGTCCTGTCCGATGCCGACCCGGCCGGCGCCGGTGACCACCTGCCGGGAGACGAAGAACGGTGTCAGATGGCGCACGATGTCCGAGAACGGCGTCTCCCGTCTCATCAGGTAGTTCTCGTGCGTGCCGTAGGAAGCGCCCTTGTTGTCGGTGTTGTTCTTGTACAGATGGATCGGCTGGGCGCCCGGAAGCTGCGCGGCGCGCTCGGCTGCCTCGGCCATGATGCGCTCGCCGGCCTTGTCCCAGAGGACCGCGTCGCGCGGATTGGTGATCTCGGGAGAGCTGTACTCCGGGTGCGCGTGGTCCACGTAGAGCCGTGCGCCGTTCGTGAGGATCACATTGGCCAGGCCGATGTCCTCGTCGGTGAGCTGGCTGGAGTCGGCCGTCTCGCGGGCGAGGTCGAAGCCGCGGGCGTCCCGCAGCGGATTCTCCTCCTCGAAGTCCCAGCGGGCTCGTCGCGCCCGGTGCATCGCCGCCGCGTAGGCGTTGACGATCTGGGACGAGGTGAGCATGGCATTGGCGTTCGGGTGGCCCGGAACGGAGATGCCGTACTCCGTCTCGATGCCCATTACTCGCCGTACGGTCATGCGGCCCTCCTTGCCCGGCGGCACTCCCCTCCGGGAGCGGCGCTCAAGTACCGCTGTCTCTCAGATGCGTGTGCGGTGCCCGTCCCCGCACTGCGCGACGCGGCGGTACGAAAGAGCCTAGAACGCCTTTGCGCCGGTGGGGAGATCATTTCCGTCATTGGCCTGGTGTGGTGGCAGGTGCGGGTAAAGCAACCGGCTGCGGATGCCCGTCCGGACATCCGCAGCCGGGGCCGGCTCTAGAGGTACTGACCGGTGTTCGCCACCGTGTCGATGGAGCGTCCGGTGTCCGCGCCCTGCTTTCCGGTGACAAGGGTACGGATGAACACGATCCGCTCGCCCTTCTTTCCGGAGATCCTGGCCCAGTCGTCCGGGTTGGTGGTGTTCGGCAGGTCCTCGTTCTCCTTGAACTCGTCCACGCAAGCCTGGAGGAGATGGGAGATTCTGAGGCCCTTCTGGTTGTGGTCGAGGAAATCCTTGATGGCCATCTTCTTGGCCCGGTCGACAATGTTCTGGATCATCGCGCCGGAGTTGAAGTCCTTGAAATAGAGGACTTCCTTGTCGCCATTCGCGTACGTGACTTCGAGGAAGCGGTTCTCCTCGGACTCCGCGTACATCTGCTCCACGACGGACTGAATCATTCCGTGCGCGGCGGCGGCCTTGGAGCCGTTGTGCTCGGACAGGTCGTCCGCGTGCAGCGGCAGCGTGGGCGTCAGGTACTTCGCGAAGATGTCCTTCGCCGCCTCCGCGTCCGGACGCTCGATCTTGATCTTCACATCGAGCCGGCCGGGCCGCAGAATCGCGGGGTCGATCATGTCCTCGCGGTTGGAGGCGCCGATGACGATGACGTTCTCCAGGCCCTCCACACCGTCGATCTCGGCGAGCAGCTGGGGGACGATGGTGTTCTCCACGTCCGAGCTGACACCGGAACCACGGGTGCGGAAGAGGGATTCCATCTCGTCGAAGAAGACGATGACGGGGGTGCCCTCGCTCGCTTTCTCCCGGGCACGCTGGAAGACCAGGCGGATATGGCGCTCGGTCTCACCGACGTACTTGTTGAGGAGCTCGGGGCCCTTGATGTTGAGGAAGTAGCTCTTCCCCGCCGGCCGCCCGGTCACTTCGGCGACCTTCTTGGCGAGGGAGTTCGCCACGGCCTTGGCGATCAGTGTCTTGCCGCAGCCGGGCGGCCCGTAGAGCAGGATGCCCTTCGGCGGCCTGAGCTCGTGCTCCTTGAAGAGGTCCGGGTGGAGGTACGGGAGCTCGACCGCGTCGCGGATCATCTCGATCTGGCCGCCCAGACCGCCGATCTTGTCGTAGTCGACGTCCGGGACCTCTTCGAGGACCAGTTCCTCGACCTCGCTCTTGGGAACCACTTCGTAGACATAGCCCGAGCGGGGTTCGAGCAGCAGGGCGTCGCCGGGGCGGATGGTGATGTCCAGCAGCGGCTCCGCGAGCCGCACCACCCGTTCCTCGTCGGTGTGCCCGACCACCAGGGCGCGCTCGCCGTCCTCAAGGATCTCCTTGAGGGTGACGATGTCCCCGGCACGCTCGAACTCCATGGCCTCGACCACATTGAGTGCCTCGTTGAGCATGACTTCCTGGCCGCGCCTGACCTCGTCAAGCTCGACGCCGGGGCTGACGTTAACCCGGAGCTTGCGGCCCCCGGTGAAAATGTCGGCCGTGCCGTCCTCATTCGACTGCAGAAAGACCCCGAAGCCGGCCGGCGGCTGTGCGAGCCGGTCGACCTCCTCCTTGAGGGCCACGATCTGGTCGCGGGCCTCACGCAGCGTATTGGCGAGCCGCTCGTTCTGCGCGGACACGCCCGCCAGGTTCGTCTGCAACTCGACGATCCGCTCTTCGAGAATCCTCGTGTGCCGCGGAGAGTCGGCGAGCTTACGTCGCAGGACGGCGATTTCCTGCTCGAGATAGGCAACCTGGCCGGCTGGGTCTTCAGACCCCCGCCCCGGCCGGATGCCGCGGTTGATGTCGTCGTCGTGGGCTGCCACGGTCCTCACCTCCTCCATGGGGAGCTGGACGCTTCCTGACCCTACCTGGGTGGGTGATGATTGAAACCCCTAGATCACAAAGACTGTCGGAGTGTGTCCGATCTTCACCCTTGCGCTCTCCCTCACGCCAGGGGAATACCCACCGATCAACATCGGAAAGCGGCCGGTTGTATCGTCGAAGTGTTCAACACCCGTCAGGGCTTGCGCGACTTACTTCAGATCGCGTCACCCGGCGCAGGAAACGGCAGGAGAGATGACCGTGCAGCAGGAGGCTCCCACCGAAGGCATCACCGGGTCCGGTGAAGCGCTGGAGGTCTGGATCGACCAGGACCTCTGCACCGGGGACGGGATCTGTGCCCAGTATGCCCCGGAGGTCTTCGAACTGGACATTGACGGCCTGGCCTATGTGAAGAGCTCCGACGACGAGCTGCTCCAGTCACCCGGCGCGACAACACCGGTACCGCTGCCGCTGTTGCGCGACGTGGTCGATTCGGCCAGGGAGTGCCCGGGCGACTGCATCCATGTGCGCCGGGTCTCGGACCGGATCGAGGTGTACGGCCCCGACGCGGAGTAGGCCCGAAGTCACCCGGGGTGAGCGGTCAGACGCTCTGCGCGGCGGGCCGCTCACTCCGTACGAACGCGCCGTTCTCCCACCGCCAGGAGAGCCTCTGCTCCTCGTCGGGGCAGCAGCTCGGCACCTCGGGGCCCGAGTAGCCGAGCAGCGTCGCCAGCACCGCCCCGTCCCGGATCGCGAAGTCGTCCCCGACGCTCTTCTTGTCCTGGGGATCGACCAGCGTGGCCACTACACGGGGCCCGGACTTCGCCGTCGCGCTCAGCACGTACACGCCGCTCGGCGGGGTGCCGGAACCGGCGGCGCAGCGCACGACCGCAGCGGTCTCGGGGCTGCCGTCCCCGTCGAGGTCGCCGGCGGCCCGGGCGGTGACCACCTGGGCCGCTCCCCCGCACTCCAGGGGGAAGTCCACACCGGACGGATCGGGAGCGGGAAGCGGGGCACGGTCCCCGGCGGCGGCGCCGTGGGCGCCGGTGCCCGACTGGGACGCCTTGGCGGCGTCGGGCTGCAGCAGCCCCGCCAGCGCCACGACAGCGGCCATCGCGGCGGCCGTCGCGAGCCAGTGCACGGGGCGGGGCCGGGTGTGCGCGAGGTCCGGGACATCGGAGAGCTGCACGCGGAGTGTCTCCTGTGAGGGGTGCCGGCGAGTGACCTGGGGTGGGAGGGAGACAGCATCGTGCCACACGTCACAGTCGGGCGGAACAGCGGGGTCCGTCAACACAACATGACAATGCCGCCGCCGAGTTCCCCGGCCGGAGGGGAGAACTCGGTGGCGGCGTCGTGAGGTTGGCGGGCGGCGGGCGGTGGCCGGCGGGGCTGATCAGCCCCGCGAGCCGCTGCCGCTCCCGGGGCCGTCGTAGTCGTCGCCGTAGGCGCCCTTGGCGGGACGGCGGCGGCGCAGCGGGGGTTCGACACCGTCCGCGAGCCGGCGGGCGGTGACCAGGAAGCCGGTGTGGCCGATCATCCGGTGGTCCGGCCGTACGGCCAGGCCCTCGACGTGCCAGTTGCGGATCATCGACTCCCAGGCGGCGGGCTCGTTGAACGTGCCGAACTCCCGGATCGTCTCCACCGTGCGGGCGAGCTGAGTGGTCGTCGCGACATAGGCGCAGAGGATGCCGCCGGGGACAAGCGCCTTGGAGACGGCCTCGATGCACTCCCAGGGGGCGAGCATGTCCAGAATCACGCGGTCGACGTCCGTGTCCGACAGATTGTCCTGGAGGTCACCGACCGTGAGCTGCCAGGCGGGGTGGGGCTCGCCGAAGTAGCGCTCCACGTTCTGCTGGGCGATCTCGGCGAAGTCCTGGCGGCGCTCGTACGAGTGCAGCATGCCCTGGTCGCCGATGACGCGCAGCAGGAAACTGCTGAGCGAGCCGGAGCCCACCCCCGCCTCGACGACGCGCGCGCCGGGGAAGATGTCGGCGAAGGCCAGGATCTGGCCGGCGTCCTTCGGGTAGACCACGGCGGCGCCGCGGGGCATGGACAGGACATAGTCGGGGAGCAGGGGGCGCAGCGCGAGGTAGGCGACGTTTCCCGTGGTACGGACAACACTGCCCTCGGGAGCACCGATCAGCTCGTCGTGCGGGAAGGACCCTTTGTGGGTGTGGAAATTCTTCCCGGCTTCGAGCGTGAAGGTGTAGTGGCGTCCCTTGGGATCGGTGAGCTGGACCTGGTCCCCGACCTTGAAGGGCCCGCGTCGGCGGGCGGCACCGGTCGGTTCGGACATGTGACCAGCCTAGCCGCTTTTTCGGGGGCCTCTGTCGCCTCGGGCGCCCCGTACTCCGGGCCCGGCGATCAGTCCGCGTGCGGCCGTGCCATCGCGGCCACGAAAGCACGCTCGACGTCGGCGGTGGACAGCACGCCGTAGATCTCACCGGTCTCCTCGAGCACCAGGTACTCGGTGGCGGGGCTGGCCCGGAGACGGTCCAGGAGCGCCTCTCCCGCCAGCTCCGCGGGGACCTTCATGGCGTCCGTGAGGTCCTGGGCCAGTCCGCTCACCGCGACCCAGGGCCGCCGGTGCTGCGGGACGCCGACGATCGCGGCCTCCCGGACGATCCCCGTCGGGTCGCCGTGGCCGTCGACGACGACCAGCGCGCGGGCTCCCGCCTCGTTGGCCCGGCGCAGCGCCTCGGAGAGCGGGGTGCTGGACTCGACCGGCACCGCGCGCCGGGTGAGCGCGCGGGCCTGGAGCTCGGGAAGGTGCTCGCGGAGCCTGGCCATCCGCAGGCTGTTGCCCGCGCCGGTCCAGATGATCGCGGCGAGGATGGCGGCGAGCAGCGCGTCGGTGACGGTCTCGGTGCCGCTGACGGACTCGGCCGACCGGCCGAGGGCGCCGGTCTGGGTGAGCACCGGGAGGCCGAAGAGGACGGCGACGGCCAGCGCCCGGCCGACCCAGGCGGCGGCGACGGTGCCGCTCATCGGTTTGCCGGTGATCTTCCAGACGACCGCGCGCAGCATCCGGCCGCCGTCCAGCGGAAGGCCGGGCAGCAGGTTGAACGCGGCGACGATCAGGTTCGAGACCATCAGACCGGCGAGCAGGACGCCGGGCACCGTGCCGGGCTCGACGGCCAGCAGGCCGAGGTAGAAGACACCGGAGAGCACCAGCGAGAGCAGCGGCCCGACGAAGGCGAGGACGAATTCGCGGCCGGGGGTCTCGGATTCCTTCTCGATCTCGGAGACCCCCCCGAAGAACTGGAGCTGGATCCGGCGCACCGGCAGTTTGAAGCGCAGCGCGGCGACCGTGTGGGCCAGTTCGTGGACGAGGACGGAGGCGTAGAAGGCCACCGCGAAGAACAGCGAGACCAGATACCGCAGGCCGCCGAGCTCGGGCAGCACCCGTTCGAGCTGGCCGCCGAAGATCCAGGTGATGAGAGCGGCCACCAGGAACCAGCTCGGGGCGACATACACCGGCACACCGAAGGGGCGGCCCATCAGGATGCCGCCACCGGGGCTCTCGCGCTTCGGCGGCTTCCCGCCGGTGCCCGTGTCCCCGGGCCCGGACCGCCTGGTCCCGCCGCTCTCGTCGTCCTCTTTCACGGGTTCCCTTCGTCGGCGGCGGTGTCGCTCAGTCGATCATGCAGTGCGAGAGGCTCTGTAGTCGATGGTATTCGGCTCACTGTCAGTCGAGGGCCGTAGGGTCTGCGTCATGAGTACGAGCGTGCCCCCCTCCTCGCTGTCGCCGTCGCGTGCGAGCGACTTCATGCAGTGCCCTCTGCTGTACCGGTTCCGGGTGATCGACAAGCTTCCGGAGAAGCCGAGCGAGGCGGCGACCCGGGGCACGCTGGTGCACGCCGTGCTGGAGCGGCTCTTCGACGCCCCGGCCGTCGAGCGCACCGCGCCGCGGGCCAAGGCGCTGATCCCCGGTCAGTGGGACCGGCTGCTGGAGTCCAGGCCGGAGCTGGGCGAGCTGTTCGCGGGGGACGAGGAGGGGGAGCGGCTGACGCGCTGGCTGGCGGAGGCGGAGCGGCTGGTGGAGCGCTGGTTCTCGCTGGAGGATCCGACGCGGCTGGAGCCGGCGGAGCGGGAGCTGTTCGTCGAGACGGAGCTGGAGTCGGGGCTGCGGCTGCGCGGGGTGATCGACCGCGTCGATGTGGCGCCCACCGGCGAGGTGCGGATCGTCGACTACAAGACGGGCAAGGCCCCCCGCCCCGAGTACGCCGAAGGGGCGCTGTTCCAGATGAAGTTCTACGCCCTGGTGATCTGGCGGCTCAGGCGCCTGGTGCCGCGCCGGCTCCAGCTCGTCTATCTGGGCAGCGGCGAGGTCGTGACGTACGACCCGGTGGAGGCCGACCTGGAGCGGGTGGAGCGCAAGCTGCTGGCGCTGTGGGAGGCGATCAGGCTCGCCACCGAGACGGGTGACTGGCGGCCGCGGCCCACCAAGCTCTGCGGCTGGTGCGACCACCAGGCGGTCTGCCCGGAATTCGGCGGCACACCTCCCGTGTATCCGCTGAGCGTTCCGCCCCTGGCCGTGCCGGCGCCGGGGGTGCCGCCGGCCGCAGAGAGCACGGAGAGCGTGGCGAGCGGGCTGGAGACCGCGCGGGCGGCCGAGTAGCGCCGCCGGCGCCCGCCGGGACCGGCGCGGGACGCTCAGGGCAGAATTGGGGCCGGTCTAGTGAAGGAGCTCCCTGTGGCTATCCGCGTCCTACTGGTCGACGACCAGCCGCTGCTGCGCACCGGATTCCGGATGATTCTGGAGGCGGAGCAGGACATCGCGGTCGTGGGCGAGGCCGGGGACGGCCTTCAGGCCATCGACCAGGTCCGGGCGCTCCAGCCCGATGTGGTGCTGATGGACATCCGGATGCCCAGGATGGACGGGGTCGAGGCGACCCGGCAGATCACCGGTCCCGGCCGGGACGGCCCGGCGAAGGTGCTGGTCCTGACGACCTTCGACCTCGACGAGTACGTGGTGGAGGCGCTGCGCGCGGGGGCCAGCGGCTTTCTGCTGAAGGACGCGCCCGCCAATGAGCTGGTGCAGGCCATCCGGGTGGTGGCGGCGGGCGAGGCGATGCTGGCGCCGAGCATCACGCGCCGGCTGCTCGACAAGTACGCGGATCATCTTCCGTCCGGCGAGGAGCCGGTGCCCGACGCGCTGCACACACTGACCGAGCGTGAGGTCGAGGTGCTCAAGCTGGTGGCCCGCGGGCTGTCCAACGCGGAGATCGCCGCGGACCTCTTCGTCAGCGAGACGACGGTCAAGACGCATGTGGGTCATGTGCTGACGAAGCTGAGCCTGCGCGACCGGGTGCAGGCCGCCGTCTACGCGTACGAGAGCGGCCTGGTGCGCCCCGGCGCCCAGTGACGGCCCCGGGGAGCGGCCGGCGCGAACGCGGCGAGCACCGCCCCGGAGGGCGGTGCTCGTGTTCCGGCCGTGCGGGTAATGCCGCGCACGGCCGCCGGTTCAGGAGGCCTTGCTGGTGCCGCGGTGCAGCTCCCACAGGAGCAGCTCCGCCGACGAGTTGACCGCCCACTCCACACCCGCGATGTCGTCGCGGGAGGCGACGTACTGCTTGCCCTGCCAGAGCGGCAGCACGGGGACGTCCTCGGCGACGATGTCCTGGATCTCCGAGAAGGTGTTCGTGGCGGCGCTGCGGTCGGCCTCGCGGCGCGAGTCCGGGATCAGCTTGTTGCGCAGAGTGGGGTTGGCGTAGGGCGTGTTGAGGAAGTTGTCCTTGTCGAGGAACGGCGCGATGTAGTTGTCCGGGTCCGGGAAGTCCGGGAACCATCCCATTCCGTAGACCGCGTAGTCACCCTTTGTCTGGTTCGGCCGGAAGCTCTTCCACTCCGCGCCCTTGACGGTGATGTCGAAGAGCCCGCTGGCGTTGAGCTGAGCCTTGAGGGTCTCGAACTCCTTGGCGGTGGCGGCGCCGTAGTGGTCCGTCGTGTAGTTCAGGGTGAGCTTCACCGGCGTGCTGATGCCGGCGTCCTCCAGGAGCTGGGCCGCCTTCGCCCGGTTCGGCTCGCCGTACTTGTTGAAGAACGAGTTCGTGTGGGTGGCGATGGTCGCCGGGATGAGCGAGTAGAGGGGCTCGGCTATCGCGCCGTACACCTTGGTGACCAGGTCGCCGCGGTCGATGACGTACGCCATGGCCTGGCGGACCGACTTCTCCTTGACGGACGGGGCGGAGGTGTCGAATCCGAGATAGCGGATCTCCAGGCCGGGGATCTCGGTGAGGGCGATGCCCTCCTTGGGGTTCTCGACCAGGGACTTGATCTGCTCCGGCGTCATGGCACGGGTCATCATGTCGATGTCGCCGGAGTCCAGCGCCTTGCCCATGACGTTGGCGTCCGTGAAGGTCCTGACCTCCACCTTGTCGTTCTGGAGCTTCAGGTCGCCCTTGTAGTTCGGGTTCCTGGTGAAGACCGCCTTGGTCATGACGTCGCCGCTGACCTCGGCCTTGAAGGTGTACGGACCCGAGCCGTCCACCGCGAAGCCCTTGCGGAGCTTGTTCGCCGAGTATGTCTTCGGGTTGAGCAGGCCGGCCACCGGGGTGGAGAGCTTGTACGGGAACGTCGCGTCGGGCGTCTTGAGATGGAAGACGATCTCGGAGTCGCCGTTGGTGTCGATCGTGTCGATGTTGGTCATCAGACCGGACGCGCCGTTGGGGTCCTTGATGTTCACCAGGCGCTCGATGGAGAACTTCGCGTCCGCCGCGGTCACCGGGTCGCCGTTGCTGAACTTCAGCCCGCTGCGCAGGGTGCAGCGGTAGCTCTCGTTCTGCCGGTCCGTGAACTCGCACTTGGAGGCGGCGTCGGGCACCGGGGCCCCGCCACCGCGCGGCACATGCATCAGCGACTGGATGGTGTTGCGGATGAGGTTCCAGGTGGCTGTGTCATAGGTGAAGGCGGGGTCCAGGGGGGCCTGGGCGTCCTTCGTGGCGATGACCTGGTCCGTGGTGCCCACGACAATGGCGTCAGCGCCGTCGGAGCCGCCCTCCGACCCACCGCAACCGGCGAGCACGGGCGCGAGCAGGCCGATCACGGCCGACAGCACCAAAGTCTTGCGGTTCATCCTGGACGTACTCCCTCATCCGGCACTGAGATACAGCGGTGTAAGCGGGAGACTCCGCCGCGTCCACCCGTTCGGGGCAGTGCGATCGGGCCGGGATACAGGGCGATCGGTCCTGTGTGCATGGCGACTTGATGGCCGTCGGGACACGTCGTTGATGCGGCGAAGTACTCGCGACGAGATTAGTCGGAGGCACCGGGAATGCCGGAACGGGCCCGAACTGAAACGTAATCACACAGTGATCACCAATAGCGGCGTGTGGATATCCGCCTCCGTGCATGTTTCGTACACGCCTCCACCAATCAGGACACAAGGGCACGGGAAGACACTTCGCGGCCGGGCATGGATCAGCCTCGCCCGGCCCTGTCGATGAAAGGACGGGTGATAAAGGTCACTCCTGGAGCCGTTTTACGGCGCCGGGATCCTCCGTGCGGACGTCACGGAAAATGTCCGTACCAATGCCGAGAGTCTCCGGCGCTTTCCCATCGCCACGCTCGGTGCCCGTATCAGTACCCGTGCGTCATCAGACCGCGCAGAAATACCAGGTCGATCTCTTCCAGAGATCCGACGATCATCCGTCCGTCGGCGGGCGCGATCGGAGCGACGGAGGGGACGGCGACGACCCGGCAGCCGGCGGCCTCGGCGGCGGCCACGCCCGTGGCGGTGTCCTCGACGACGGCGCACCGCGCGGGGTCGGCGCCGAGTCCGCGCGCGGCGAGCAGATAGGGATCGGGGTGGGGCTTGGTGCGGGGCACCTCGTCGCCCGCGACGGTGAGCGCGAAGTACTCGGGGCCCAGCGAGGCCAGGACCCGGTCGATGATGCGCCGGTGCGAGGCGGAGACCAGAGCGGTGGGCACGCCGTGCGCCGCCAGCTCGGTGAGCAGCCTGGTGGCGCCCGGCATCAGCGGCACTCCGCGTCCGATGCGCTCCTCGAACTTGTCGTTGAGCCGTACGGTCAGCTCCGCGAGGGTGACGACGGCGCCGGTGGCCTCGATGAGGAAGCCGGCACTCCGGGTCATGGGCCCGCCGACCACCACATCGCGCCATGCCTCGTCGAGGACGTGGCCGAGGTCCTTGAAGACCTCCACCTCCGCGTCCCACCAGAAGCCCTCGGTGTCGACCAGGGTTCCGTCCATGTCGAGCAGGACGGCCTGCAGGGCGGAGCCCTCGGCCGTTCGGGTCAGGGACGCGGGGACCGTACTGGTCATCGGCACACCTCCGTGAGGGACGAGAAGGCCGGTCACCTGTCCCTTCGGGTTTCCCCTCGGGGACAGGCGACCGGCCTGCGCTGGACCAACGAGTGTACGACTCGTCCGCCCGCCGCGCCGACTCGTCCGCGGCCGACCGGGTCGGCACCCCTCCCGGGTCAGCGCGCGTTGAAGTACTTCGCCTCGGGATGGTGGATGACGATGGCGTCCGTGGACTGCTCGGGGTGGAGCTGGAACTCCTCGGAGAGCTGTACGCCGATCCGCTCGGGCTCCAGCAGCTCGGCGATCTTGGCGCGGTCCTCCAGGTCCGGGCAGGCGCCGTAGCCGAGCGAGAAGCGCGCGCCCCGGTACTTCAGGGCGAACATGTCCTCGACATCGGCCGGGTCCTCGCCGGAGAAGCCCAGCTCGGAGCGGACCCTGGCGTGCCAGTACTCGGCGAGGGCCTCGGCGAGCTGGACGGACAGCCCGTGCAGTTCGAGGTAGTCGCGGTAGGCGTTCCGCTCGAAGAGCTCCGCGGTGGTCTCGCCGATCTTGGAGCCGACGGTGACGACCTGCAGTCCGACGACGTCCCGCTCGCCGGACTCCTCCGGGCGGAAGAAGTCGGCGAGGCACAGCCGGCGGCCCCGGCGCTGGCGCGGGAAGGTGAAGCGGGTGCGCTCGGAGCCGTCGTCATTGAGCAGGATGAGGTCGTCGCCCTTGGAGACACACGGGAAGTAGCCGTAGACGACGGCGGCTTCCAGCATGTTCTCCGTGTGCATCCGCTCCAGCCAGCCGCGCAGATGGGGCCGGCCCTCGCTCTCCACCAGTTCCTCGTAGCTGGGCCCGCCCTTGCGGGACTCCTTGAGGCCCCACTGGCCCTTGAAGAGCGCGCCCTCGTCCAGCCACGAGGCGTACTCCTTGAGCTGGATGCCCTTGACGACCCGGGTGCCCCAGAACGGCGGCTCCGGGACGGGGTTGTCCACGGAGACGTCAGAACGGACGGCGCCCTCCTCGGGGCGCTCCTCCACCACCGTGCCGGCCGTGGCCTTGACCCGGCGCTGCTTCAGCTCGGGGAGCGTGGCGCCCGGCACACCGCGTTTGACGGCGATCAGGGCGTCCATCAGGCGCAGGCCCTCGAACGCGTCGCGGGCGTAGCGGACTTCGCCCTCGTAGATCTCGTGCAGGTCCTGCTCGACATAGGCCCGGGTCAGCGCGGCGCCGCCGAGGATCACCGGGTAGTCGGCCGCCATGCGCCGCTGGTTCAGCTCCTGGAGGTTCTCCTTCATGATCACGGTCGACTTCACCAGCAGACCGGACATGCCGATGACATCCGCCCGGTGCTCCTCCGCGGCGTCCAGGATCGCGGAGACGGGCTGCTTGATGCCCAGGTTCACCACGTTGTAGCCGTTGTTGGAGAGGATGATGTCGACCAGGTTCTTGCCGATGTCATGGACGTCGCCGCGGACGGTGGCGAGCACGATGGTGCCCTTGCCGACGGCATCCTCGCCGTCGGCGACTTTCTCCATGTGCGGTTCGAGGTAGGCGACGGCGGTCTTCATGACCTCGGCGGACTGGAGCACGAACGGAAGCTGCATCTGGCCGGAGCCGAAGAGCTCGCCGACGACCTTCATGCCCTTGAGCAGGGTGTCGTTGACGATCTCCAGTGCGGGACGGCTGGTGAGGGCCTCGTCGAGGTCGGCCTCCAGGCCGTTCTTCTCACCGTCGATGATGCGGCGCTGGAGCCGCTCGTCCAGCGGCAGGGCGAGGAGTTCCTCGGCCCGGCCGTCCTTCATGGACTTGGTGTTGACGCCCTCGAACAGCTCCATGAGCTTCTGCAGCGGGTCGTATCCCTCGGACCGCCGGTCGTAGATCAGGTCGAGAGCGACCTTGACCTGCTCCTCCTCCAGGCGGGCGATCGGCAGGATCTTCGAGGCGTGCACGATCGCGGAGTCCAGGCCCGCCTTGACGCACTCGTCGAGGAAGACGGAGTTGAGGACGATCCGGGCGGCCGGGTTGAGGCCGAAGGAGATGTTCGACAGGCCCAGGGTGGTCTGCACGTCCGGGTGGCGGCGCTTGAGTTCGCGGATCGCCTCGATGGTGGCGATGCCGTCCTTGCGGGACTCCTCCTGACCGGTGCAGATGGTGAAGGTCAGGGTGTCGATGAGGATGTCCGACTCGTGGACGCCCCAGTTGCCGGTCAGGTCCTCGATGAGCCGCTCCGCGACGGCGACCTTGTGCTCGACGGTACGGGCCTGGCCCTCCTCGTCGATGGTCAGGGCGATCAGCGCGGCGCCGTGCTCGACCGCCAGCGCGGTGACCTTGGCGAAGCGCGACTCCGGGCCGTCGCCGTCCTCGTAGTTGACCGAGTTGATGACGGCCCGGCCGCCGAGCTTCTCCAGTCCGGCCTGGATGACGTTCAGCTCGGTGGAGTCCAGCACGATCGGCAGGGTGGAGGCGGTGGCGAAGCGGCCCGCCAGCTCGGCCATGTCCGCGACGCCGTCCCGGCCGACGTAGTCGACACAGAGGTCCAGCAGATGGGCGCCTTCGCGGATCTGGTCGCGGGCCATTTCCACACAGTCGTCCCAGCGGCCGTCCAGCATGGCCTCGCGGAACTTCTTCGACCCGTTCGCGTTGGTCCGCTCGCCGATGGCGAGGAACGCGGCGTCCTGGCGGAACGGCACGGTCTGGTAGAGGGAGGCGGCGCCGGGCTCGGGGCGCGGCGCACGCTCCGTACGGGCCGCGCCGCGGACCCGCTCGACGACCTGGCGCAGGTGTTCCGGCGTCGTACCGCAGCAGCCGCCGACCAGCGACAGGCCGTACTCGCGGACGAAGGTCTCCTGGGCGTCGGCCAGCTCGGCGGCCGACAGCGGGTAGTGCGCCCCGTCCTTGCCGAGCACCGGGAGGCCGGCGTTGGGCATGCAGGACAGCGGGATCCGGGAGTGCCTGGCGAGATAGCGCAGATGCTCGCTCATCTCGGCGGGGCCGGTGGCGCAGTTGAGGCCGATCATGTCGATGCCCAGCGGCTCCAGCGCCGTCAGGGCCGCGCCGATCTCCGAGCCGAGCAGCATCGTGCCGGTCGTCTCGACCGTGACCGAGCAGATGACCGGCAGATTGGTGCCGGTGGCCGCCAGCGCCCGGCGGGCCCCGAGCACCGCGGCCTTGGTCTGCAGCAGGTCCTGGGTGGTCTCCACCAGCAGCGCGTCCGCACCTCCGGCGATCATCCCCTCGGCGTTCCGCTGGTAGGCGTCACGCAGTGTGACGTACGCGGCGTGGCCCAGGGTGGGCAGCTTGGTGCCGGGGCCCATCGAGCCCAGCACCCAGCGCTGCTGACCGGTGGAGGCCGTGAACTCGTCCGCCACCTCGCGGGCGATCCGGGCGCCCGACTCGGAGAGCTCGAAGACCCGCTCCGGGATGTCGTACTCCCCCAGCGCCGCGAAGTTCGCGCCGAAGGTGTTGGTCTCCACACAGTCGACGCCGACCGCGAAGTACTCCTCGTGCACGGACCGGACGATGTCCGGGCGTGTCACGTTCAGGATCTCGTTGCAGCCTTCCAGGTCCTGGAAGTCCTCGAGCGTCGGGTCCTGGGCCTGGAGCATCGTGCCCATGGCGCCGTCGGCCACCACCACACGGGTGGCGAGAGCCTCGCGCAGGGCTTCGATTCGAGTCCGGCTGTCGGTGGAGGGGGTCGGCGACGAGGCCATGAATGTACTCCCGGGGCTGCGACGGCTGTCGGCTTTGCGTCCGCTGAGGCGGGCGCACCCGGCCAGCGTAGCCGGGCGCGTCCGGTTACGGTGCGGCATCCCGCCGACCGGACGGCATCCTGATCCGCGGGAACATCCGGGGCACGCGGTCTTGACAGATGTTTCTCATTGCGAGAAAAGGTCGGCATCGACCGATAGTGTTCAGCATTGTCGAACATAGTGGAGGTCCGCCGATGGCGAAGAACATCCAGTCGCTGGAGCGGGCGGCGGCGATGCTGCGGCTGCTCGCGGGCGGCGAGCGGCGGCTCGGCCTCTCCGACATCGCCTCGTCCGTCGGCCTGGCCAAGGGGACGGCACACGGCATTCTGCGCACCCTCCAGGCGGAGGGTTTCGTCGAGCAGGACGCGACGTCGGGGCGCTACCAGCTCGGGGCCGAGCTGCTGCGGCTCGGAAACAGCTATCTGGACGTCCACGAGCTGCGGGCACGGGCCCTGGTCTGGACGGACGACCTGGCCCGCTCCAGCGGCGAGAGCGTCCATCTGGGGGTCGTCCACCAGCAGGGCGTGCTGATCGTCCACCATGTCTTCCGCCCGGACGACAGCCGGCAGGTGCTGGAAGTGGGGGCGATGCAGCCGCTGCACTCCACCGCGCTGGGCAAGGTGCTCTCGGCGTACGACCCGGTGGCGCACACCGAGGCCGTCGAGAGCGATCGCGCGCTCTTCACCCCGCGGACGATCACCGAGCTGGCCGAGTTCGAGTCCGTGCTGGATCTCACCAGGGCACGCGGCTGGGCGGCGGACGTCGAGGAGACCTGGGAAGGCGTGGCCGCGGTGGCCGCGCCCATCCACGACCGCCGGCGGATGCCCGTCGGCGCCATCGCCATCACCGGGGCGGTGGAGCGGCTCTGCGCGGCCGGGGAACTGCGGTCCGAGCTGGTCGCCGCCGTGCGCGAGTGCGCCCGTTCGGTCTCCAGGGACATCGGCGCCGGGCGCTTTTGAACCGGATGGCGGATCATCTGTAGTGGTCGAGATGAGCCGAATTGGTCGAATTATTGGAAGGTCTTGCGCGCTGAACCCTTGACGGCATGTTGGCCACAGGACAAAACTGCCGTCTACCGGTTCGGCATTGTCGAACACTTACCGGCAATACGAGTTAGTGTGTGACAACGCCAGGGCCGGTCACGCCCTCACCTGAGGGCTCGGACCTGTGGCGCGAGCCGGAGGTCCGCCTCCCCCTGGACGAAGGAGTCTCGGGTGTCCAACTTCGACATCTTCATCGGCGAGTTCACCGGTACCGCCCTGCTGATCCTGCTCGGCGGCGGTGTGGTCGCCGGGGTCGTGCTCAAGCGCTCCAAGGCACAGAACGCCGGCTGGCTCGCCATCAGCTTCGGCTGGGGCTTCGCGGTCATGGTCGGCGCGTATCTCTCGGCCGGCGTCTCCGGCGCCCTGCTCAACCCCGCTCTCACCATCGGTCTCGCGATCGAGGGCGGCGTCAAGTGGGGCGACGTACCGCTCTACATCGGGTCCCAGCTCCTGGGTGCGATGGTCGGCGCCTTCCTGGTCTGGGTGACATACATGGGCCAGTTCAAGGCCCATCTGACCGATCCGGAGATCCTCGCGGCGCAGCCGCAGATCGAGGGCCTGGTCGACCAGACGTCCGCCCCCAAGGCGGGTCCCGTCCTCGGCATCTTCTCCACGGGACCCGAGATCCGCAATGTCTTCCAGAACGTGCTGACGGAGGTCATCGGGACCTTTGTCCTGGTCATCGCCATTCTCACGCAGGGCCTCAACGACCAGGGCAACGGCCTCGGCGTCCTGGGCGTCCTGATCACGTCGTTCGTCGTGGTGGCGATCGGTCTCTCGCTCGGTGGTCCCACCGGGTACGCCATCAACCCGGCCCGGGACCTGGGCCCGCGCATCGTGCACGCGCTCCTGCCGCTGCCCAACAAGGGCGGCTCGGACTGGAGCTACGCCTGGATCCCGGTGGTCGCCCCCGTGATCGGCGCCGCGCTGGCCGGCGGCTACTACAACTGGGTCTTCGCGTAAGCCCCCCTCCCCTACGCACTGAGCAGGAGCAGACACCGTGAGCGACGACAACACCGCAGGCACCTCCTCCCACGGGGCGGGGCCGTTCATCGCGGCCATCGACCAGGGCACCACCTCCAGCCGCTGCATCGTCTTCGACCGGGACGGCCGCATTGTCGCGGTCGACCAGAAGGAGCACGAGCAGATCTTCCCGAAGCCGGGCTGGGTGGAGCACGACGCCCTGGAGATCTGGGCCAATGTCCAGGAGGTGGTGGCGCGCGCCATCGAGAAGGCGGGCATCACCTCCGCCGACGTCAAGGCGATCGGCATCACCAACCAGCGCGAGACGACGCTGCTCTGGGACAAGAACACCGGCCGGCCCGTCCACAACGCCATCGTCTGGCAGGACACCCGTACCGACGCGCTCTGCCGGGAGCTCGGCCGCAATGTCGGCCAGGACCGCTTCCGCCGGGAGACCGGTCTGCCGCTGGCGAGCTACTTCGCGGGGCCCAAGGCGCGCTGGCTGCTGGACAACGTCGAGGGGCTGCGCGAGCGCGCCGAGAGCGGCGACATCCTCTTCGGCACGATGGATTCCTGGGTCATCTGGAATCTGACCGGTGGCACGGAGGGCGGTGTGCATGTCACGGACGTGACCAATGCCTCCCGCACGCTGCTGATGCGGCTGGACACGCTCCAGTGGGACCCGAAGATCTGTGCCTCCATCGGCGTACCGGCGGCGATGCTGCCGGAGATCCGCTCCTCCTCGGAGGTCTACGGCACCGCCAAGGGCGGCGTGCTGGACGGGGTGCCGGTCGCCTCGGCGCTGGGCGACCAGCAGGCGGCGCTGTTCGGGCAGACGTGTTTCGCCGAGGGCGAGGCCAAGTCCACGTACGGCACAGGCACCTTCATGCTGCTGAACACCGGCCACAAACCCGTCAACTCCTACAACGGCCTGCTGACGACGGTCGGCTACCGCATCGGCGACCAGAAGGCGGTGTACGCCCTGGAGGGCTCCATCGCCGTCACCGGTTCGCTGGTGCAGTGGATGCGCGACCAGATGGGCCTGATCAAATCCGCGGCCGAGATCGAGACGCTGGCGTCCTCGGTCGAGGACAACGGCGGCGCGTACTTCGTGCCCGCCTTCTCCGGTCTGTTCGCACCGCACTGGCGCCCGGACGCCCGTGGTGTGATCGCCGGCCTGACCGGCTATGTCACCAAGGCGCACATCGCCCGCGCGGTGCTGGAGGCGACCGCCTGGCAGACCCGCGAGATCAGTGACGCCATGACCAAGGACTCGGGCGTCGAGCTGACCGCGCTCAAGGTCGACGGCGGCATGACCTCCAACAATCTGCTGATGCAGACGCTCTCCGACGTCCTCGACGCACCGGTGGTGCGCCCGATGGTCGCCGAGACCACCTGCCTCGGTGCCGCCTACGCCGCCGGTCTCGCCGTGGGCTTCTGGCCGGACACCGACGCGCTGCGCGCCAACTGGCGCAGGGCCGCCGAGTGGACGCCCCGGATGGACGAGGCGACCCGCGCACGTGAGTACAAGAACTGGCTCAAGGCCGTCGACCGGACCATGGGCTGGCTGGACGACGACGACAGCTGACCGGGCCGAAGAGCCGACAAGAGCTGAAGAGGAGTAGGAATGAGCACCCTGCAGAGCGTCCCCGCCCTGGGGACGCACCCGGCCGGCGGTTCGCTGCCGAGCCGCGCCGAGACCCGGGAGCAACTGTCCAAGGCGACGTACGACCTCCTGGTGATAGGCGGCGGCATTCTGGGCATATCCACCGCCTGGCATGCCTCCCAGTCGGGACTGCGGGTGGCCCTGGTGGACGGTGGCGATTTCGCGGGCGCCACCTCCTCCGCCTCCTCCAAGCTGCTCCACGGCGGTCTGCGCTATCTGCAGACCGGCGCGGTCCGGCTGGTGGCGGAGAACCACTTCGAGCGGCGTGCGGTGTCCCAGCAGGTGGCACCGCATCTCGCCAATCCGCTCACCTTCTATCTGCCGGTCTACAAGGGCGGCCCGCACGGCGCGGCGAAGC
This sequence comes from Streptomyces sp. NPDC006923, assembly GCF_040635655.1. Lineage (NCBI taxonomy): Bacteria > Bacillati > Actinomycetota > Actinomycetes > Kitasatosporales > Streptomycetaceae > Streptomyces > Streptomyces sp. NPDC006923. The sequence goes on along the minus strand of NZ_JBEYIF010000016.1, from coordinate 56,821 downwards.
TCGGCGCGGGTGTCCTGGCGTACTCGGCGCTCTCCGCCTTCGGTGACGGCGTCGGGCATGTCATCGGCCCGGCCAGGGCCCGGCGCGCCGTGCCCGAGCTGCGTACGGACCATCTGAAGGCCGTGGCCGTGTACGGCGACGACCAGATGAACGACGCCCGGATGGCGCTGATGACGGTCCGCGCGGCGGTCGAGTCGGGAGCCACCGTCCTCAACCACGCCGAGGTCACCGGGCTGCGCTTCACCCAGGGCCGGGTGACGGGCGCCGATCTGCGCGACCGCGTGGACGGCACCGAGTTCGGCGTCGACGCCCGGCTGGTCCTCAACGCCACCGGGCCGTGGGTCGACCACCTGCGGCGGATGGAGGACCCCGGCGCCGCGCCCTCCATCCGGCTCTCCAAGGGCGCGCACCTGGTCCTCCGGCGCACCGCTCCCTGGCGGGCCGCGCTCGCGACCCCGATAGACAAGTACCGCATCACCTTCGCCCTGCCCTGGGAGGACATGCTGCTGCTCGGTACGACCGACGAGGAGTACGAGGGCGACCCCGGCGATGTCTCGGTCAACGAGCGGGACATCACCCAGATCCTGGACGAGGCGTCGCTGTCCGTCCGCGACCAGCAGCTCTCCCGCGATCTGATCGCCTACTCCTTCGCCGGTCTGCGGGTGCTGCCCGGCGGGCCCGGCGACACCTCCAAGGCCAGGCGCGAGACCGTCGTGACCGAGGGCAGGGGCGGGATGCTCTCGGTCGCCGGCGGCAAGTGGACGACGTTCCGTCATATCGGCCGTACGGTGATGAACAAGCTGGCGGCGCTGCCGGGACACCCGCTGGGCGACAACATCGAGCCGATCTCGGAGCTGCCGAAGAAGCTTCCGCTGCCCGGGATCTCCAACCCGAACGCGGTCGCCCACCGGCTGCTGATCGACGCCGGCGGCACGGGGCCCTCCATGGCTCCGGACACCGCGCGCCATCTCGCCACCCACTACGGCTCGCTGTCCTTCGACATCGTGCGGCTGGCCAACGAACACCCGGAGCTGGGCCGGCGGATCCATCCGGACGCCCCGGAGATCTGGGCGCAGGTCGTCTACGCCCGTGACCACGAATGGGCCGAGACGGCGGACGACGTGCTGCGCCGCCGTACGACACTGACGATCCGCGGCCTGGCCACGGACGAGATCCGCTCCGGGGTCGAGGACGTGCTGGGCCGGCGCGGCTGAGGCGGACGACCGGGGTGTCCGAGCGGTCAAGGGGCGGTCCCCGGTGCGGGGCCGCCCTTTCCGTCTGTCCGGGAGCGCACCGGGCGATGATCAGGACCATACGGAAGCGTGCCACCGGCGCCTCCCGGGACGCATAATGGGGGCCGATACATCGGATGTCTGGAGGTCGCCCGTGGCTGTCACTGACGAGGCCATCGAGAAGATCAAGGAGATGATCGTCTCCGGCGCGCTGCGCCCCGGCGACCGTCTTCCCAAGGAGAGCGAACTCGCCGCCGAACTGGGCCTGTCCCGGAACTCGCTGCGCGAGGCGGTGCGCGCGCTCTCGCTCATCCGGATCCTCGACGTACGGCAGGGCGACGGCACGTATGTGACCAGCCTCGATCCCCAGCTCCTGCTGGAGGCGATGAGCTTTGTCGTGGACTTCCACCGCGACGACACGGTGCTGGAGTTCCTCGCCGTACGCCGCATCCTGGAGCCGGCCGCCACGGCGATGGCCAGCTCCCGGCTCACCGAGGCCCAACTGGAGGCACTCGCGGGCCAGTTGGACGCCCTCGGGTCGGATCCCTCGGTGGAGCAGCTTGTCGCCTCCGATCTGGAGTTCCACCGGGGGATCGTGCAGGCCTCGGGCAACTCGGTGCTCTGCTCGCTCCTCGACGGGCTCTCCGGGCCCACCACCCGCGCCCGGGTCTGGCGCGGGCTCACCCAGGAGGACGCGGTCAGCCGTACGCTCCACGAGCACCGGGCGATCCTCGCGGCGCTGCGCGACCGGGACGCCGAGGCGGCGAGATCCTGGGCGACGGTGCACATCGCGAGCGTGGAGATGTGGCTGCGGTCGACGCTCTGAGACGCGGGAGCCCCGGCCGTAGGCACACGCCGCCGGCCGGGGTCACGGAACGCGGGGAGCCCCTACGGAATGTCCGTAGGGGCTCCCCGCGTTCCGCCGGTGCCTCGCTCAGTCCTGCTTCTCACCGCTCGCGAAGCGCGAGATGACCAGCGCCACAATGATGATCGCGCCGTTGAGGAACTGGTTCCACAGGGCCGGTACACCGCCGAGGGTCATCACATTCACCACGAGCTGCAGGGTCAGCACACCCGTCAGCGCCCCGAAGAGCGTGCCGCGCCCGCCCTTGAGACTGATACCGCCGATGACGGCCGCGGCGAAGACCTGGAAGATCCAGCCATTGCCCTGGGTGGCCGCGACCGAGCCGTAGTGGCCGGTGTAGAGGACACCGGCGAAGGCCGCCAGCAGCCCGCCCACGGCGAGGACGATCCAGGTGATCCGGTCCACCCGGATGCCGGCGGCGCGGGCCGCCTCCGGGTTGCCGCCGATCGCGTACAGCGAGCGTCCGTGGCGCAGCCAGGCCAGGGCGGCGCCGCCGATGGCGAACAGCGCCAGGCAGATCCACACCGCGGCCGGGACGCCCAGCCAGTCCGTCTTGCCCAAGTACCGGAAGGACTCCGGGACATCGGTGATCGACTTGCCCTCGGTGATACCGATGTGGAGCCCGCGCAGCATGGTGAGCATGCCGAGGGTGGCGATGAAGCCGTTCACCCGCAGCTTGAGCATCAGGAAGCCGTTGACCGCTCCGACGGCCACACCGACCAGCAGACAGAGCGGAATCGCCGTCCAGGTCGGCAGCAGTTCGAGCCCGGCGAACCGGCCGCCCTCGGTGGGCAGCACCAGCCACATGGCGACGACCGGCGCGATGCCGATCGTCGACTCCAGCGACAGGTCCATCCGGCCGCAGATCAGGATCAGCGCCTGGCCCAGCACCAGCAGGCTCAGTTCGGAGGACTGCTGGACCACGCTGATCAGGTTGTTGGAGGTGAGGAAGACCGGCGAGACGATGAAGCCGATCACCATCAGCACCAGGATCACCGGTACGAGCGAGAAGTCGCTCCACCTGATCAGCCGCAGCCGGCTGGGCGGACTCGCGCTCGCGGTCGCGTCGGCCACCGGCGGCCGTATGGTCTCGGTCATTCCCGCTCCCCCACACCTTCCATGGCGGCGACCAGCTCCCGGTCGGTCCACCCGCTCCCGAACGAAGCGACCACACGCCCGTGGAACAGGGCGAGCACCCGGTCGCAGACCCGCAGATCGTCCAGCTCGTCCGAGATGATCACGGCCGCGCTGCCCTCGTCCGCCACTCTGCGCACCACGCCGAGCAGCGAGTCCTTCGATTTGACGTCGACGCCCGCGGTGGGCCGCAGGGCCACCAGCGCGCTGGGCCCGCGCGCCAGGGCGCGGGCGACGACGACCTTCTGCTGATTGCCGCCGGACAGACCGGAGACCGGCTGCTCGGGGCCCTGTGTCTTGATGTCCAGCTTTTCGATCATGGACCGGGCGAACTCCCTGGTCCGTGACGGCAGTACGGTCCCCCAGGGGCCGAGCTGGTCGGTGACCGTGAGCGTGGCGTTCTCCGCGACGCTGCGGTCCGCGACGAGGCCCTGGAGATGGCGGTCCTCGGGGATGTAGCCGATACCGGCGTCCAGCGCGTGCGGCACGCTGCCGGGCTTCACCGTACGGCCGCGCACCGCGACCTGTCCCGAGGTCGCTCTGCGCATACCGACCAGGACCTCCCCGAGAGCGGTGGCACCACTGGCCGCCGCCCCGGCCACCCCGAGCACCTCACCCGGCCGCACCGCGAGGTCGAGCGCCTCGAACTCGCCGTCGAGGGCCAGCCCCTCGGTACGCAGGACGGGCTCGGTCTCCGGGCCGGGCGCGACCGCGCCCGCGGCGTGCCAGGCGGCCGCCGCGCCCGCCGACTCGCCGGTCATCGCCGAGACCAGGTCCGCCTTGGACAGTTCGGCGACCGGGGCGGTCAGCACATGGCGGGCGTCGCGGTAGACGGTGACGGCGGTGCACAGTTCGTACACCTCCTGCAGATGGTGGGAGATGAAGAGGAACGCCACCCCCTGGCTCTGCAGTTCGCGCAGCTTGTCGAAGAGCCGCTGGATACCGCGCGCGTCGAGCTGCGCGGTCGGCTCGTCCAGGATGATCAGCCGGGCGCCGAAGGACAGCGCCCGCGCGATCTCGACGAACTGCCGCTGCTCGACCGGGAGATCCTTCGCCCGGACATTGGGGTCGACATCCACCCCGTAGCCGGCGAGCAGGTCCCGCGCGCGCTGCCGCAGCCCGCGCCAGCCGATGAAACGGCCACCGCTGCCCGAGCGGTCCAGGCCGTAGTTGTTGAGGAAGAGGTTCTCGGCGACGGTCAGATCGGGGACGACCATCGACTTCTGGTAGACACAGGCGATCTTCGACTGCCAGGCCGTGGTGTCACCGAAGGCGGGCGCGGGCTCGCCCCCGAAGCTGACCTGTCCCGCGTCGGGCCTGTGCAGCCCGGTGAGGACACTGACCAGAGTGGACTTGCCCGCTCCGTTGCGCCCGACGAGTGCGTGTGACTCGCCGGGGCGCACGGTGAGCCGGACACCGTCGAGCGCCACGGTGGGGCCGAAGCGCTTGACGATGCCTTCCGCGTGTACCGCGGCCGGCGCCTCGCGCCGCGCGGGCTCCATGGGCTCATTGGGCTCCATGGTTAGCTCTTCTTCTCCAGCTGGTTGGCCCACAGCTTCGGGTCGTCCACGTTCTCCTTGGTCACCAGGGGCGCGGGGAGCTGGTCCTCGAAGCCGTTGGGGATCTTGATGACCGTGGACTCGTGGTCGGTCGCACCCTCCTTGGGAGCCGTGCCCGCGAGCGCCTCCTTGGCCCAGTACAGCGCGTACTTGGCGTACAGGTCGGCCGGCTGGGAGACGGTGGCGTCGATCTTCCCCTCGCGGATGGCGTCCAGTTCCTCGGGGATGCCGTCGTTGGAGATGATCGTGATGTGTCCCGGGGCCCCGGGGGCCTTGAGGAGCTTCTTCTGCTCCAGCAGCGCCAGCGTCGGCTGCAGGAAGACACCGCCCGCCTGCATGTAGATGCCGTTGATGTCCGGGTGCGCGGCGAGCGTGGACTGGAGCTTGGCCGACGCCACGTCGCCCTTCCAGTCCGTGGCCAGCTCGAAGACCTCGATGCCCGGGAACTTCTGGTCCATGCAGGACTTGAACGCCTCCGACCGGTCACGGCCGTTGATGGAGGCGAGGTCGCCCTGGAATTCGACGACCTTGCCCTTGCCCTTGAGCTGCTCGCCCAGGTACTGGCAGGCCTTCTCGCCGTAGGCGCGGTTGTCGGCGCGTACGACCATGTAGACATCGCCCTTGTCGGGCCGGGTGTCCACGCTGATGACCGGGACCTTCTTCTCGCTCAGCGTCTGGAGCGTCTCGGCTATCGCGCCGGTGTCCTGCGGCGCCATGATCACCGCCTTGGCACCCTGATCGGTGAACACCTGCACATTGGAGACGAGCTTGCCGATGTCGTTCTGCGAGTTCGTCAGCGGAAGGGCGTCGACCTCGCCGGCCGTGACGCCCTTCTCCACGTACTGCTGGTACGAGTTCCAGAAGTCACTGTCATTGCGCGGCAGGTCGATACCGACCTTGCCGCCGCCGTCGGCGCCGGCCTCCTGGTCACGGTTGCAGCCTGCCAGGGCCGTGACGGCCACAAGCAAAGCGCAGGCCGAGGCACTGGTTGTACGCAATCTGCCGAGTGGGAGGCGCCCCACGGTCTGTCGCGGCATGGATGTCCGTCCTTAGGTGAGTGTCGGCTCAGGTGGCGGGACGCAGGCGCAGGCCCTGCATTCCACCGTCGACCGCGAGCGCCGTGCCCGTGACGGCGGCTGCGGCGGGGCTGGCGAGATAGGCGACGGCCGCGGCCACCTCGTCGGCGCCGACCAGCCGTCCCGTGGGCTGGCGCGCTTCGAGTGCGGCGCGTTCGGCCGCCGGGTCCTGGGCCTGGTCGAGCAGTCGGCCGATCCAGGGAGTGTCGGCGGTACCGGGGTTGACGCAGTTGACCCGGATGCCCTCGCGCACATGGTCGGCGGCCATGGCCAGGGTCAGCGACAGGACCGCGCCCTTGCTGGCGCTGTACAGGGCGCGCTGGGGCAGACCGGCGGTGGCGGCGATGGAGCAGGTCTGGGTGATCGAGACACAGCCCGGCCGGCCGGCGGCGGCGCGGCGCAGATGGGGCACGGCGTGCCGGGCGGTACGGACCATCCCGAGCACATTGATGTCGAGGACCCGCCGCCACTCGTCGTCGGAGTTGTCCACGACCGTGCCGATGGCGCCGATGCCCGCGTTGGAGACGACCGTGTGCAGCGCGCCGAACTCCTCGGCCGCCGCGTCCACCGCCGCGCGCACGGCGGCGTCGTCGGTGACGTCGGCCTTGAGTGCCAGCGTCCCGGCGGGGGCGCCCGCGGTCTCGCGGTCGAGGACGGCGACCCGCGCGCCCCGCTCCAGCAGCAGCGTCGCGATGGCCGCGCCGATGCCCGAGGCACCGCCGGTGACCAGGGCGGCGAGCCCCTCGAAATCGCGTACCTGTACCGCCGTCATGAACTGATCTCCTCGATGGTGCGGCGAGCCTGCCACACAGGCCCGTCCGGATAGCTGTGTTCGGCGATCGACTCGGGCAGCATCCTTGCGGAGAAGCCCGGTGCGACCGGAGCGGTGTAGTGCCCCGACTCGATCACGACGGGGTCGGCGAAGTGCTCGTGGAGGTGGTCGACATACTCGATGACGCGGTCCTCCCGGCTCCCCGACACGGCGACGTAGTCGAACATCGAGAGGTGCTGGACGAGTTCGCAGAGTCCGACACCGCCGGCGTGCGGGCAGACGGGCACCCCGTACTTGGCCGCGAGCAGCAGGATCGCCAGGTTCTCGTTGACGCCCGCGACGCGCGCGGCGTCGATCTGGACGAAGTCGACGGCTCCGGCCTGGAGAAGCTGCTTGAAGACGACCCGGTTGGCGACATGCTCGCCGGTGGCCACCTTGACGGGCTGACCGGCCCTGATCGCGGCGTGCCCGAGGATGTCGTCGGGGCTGGTCGGCTCCTCGATCCAGTGCGGTTCGTAGGGCGCGAGGGCGGACATCCAGCGCACCGCGTCGGACACGTCCCAGCGCTGGTTGGCGTCGACGGCGATCCGGATCCCGGGGCCGACCGCCGCGCGGGCGAGCTTCATCCGGCGCACGTCGTCGTCGAGGTCGCCGCCCACCTTGAGCTTGATCTGTTCGAAGCCGTCGGCGACCGCCTGCTCGGCGAGCGTGACCAGCTTGGTGTCGGAGTAGCCGAGCCAGCCCGGCGACGTCGTGTACGCGGGGTATCCCTCGGCTCTCAGCCGGGCGGCCCGCTCCTCGCGGCCCGGCTCGGCGGCGCGCAGGATGGCCAGCGCCTCGTCCGGCGTGAGCGCGTCGGAGAGATAGCGGAAGTCGACGAGCGAGACGAGTTCCTCGGGCGTCATCCCGGCGAGGAACTCCCAGACCGGCTTGGACGCGTTCTTGGCGGCCAGGTCCCAGGCGGCGTTGATGACGGCGCCCGCCGCCATGTGCATCACGCCCTTCTCCGGGCCGAGCCAGCGGAGCTGCGAGTCATGGGTCAGCTCGAAGGAGAGCGCGGCGAGATCGGCCGCGGTGTGCGGGGCCCGGCGCCCGACGACATAGGGCCGCAGCGCCTCGATGGCGGCGGCCGTCACCTCGTTGCCGCGCCCGATGGTGAAGCAGAAACCGTGGCCCTCGGCGCCGTCCTCGGTACGCAGGACCACATAGGCGGCGGAGTAGTCGGGATCCGGGTTCATGGCGTCGGAGCCGTCGAGCTGTTCCGAGGTGGGAAAACGGATGTCGTGAACCTCGAACCCCGTGACGGTCTGACTCATGCACGCCCCCCTGAGAAGAACATCGGACCTCTTCTGGTCATCCGATGTATAGCGCCGTTGAGACCCGATAGTCCAGGGGCGGGAGTAAATTTACGATCACAGCTCGGATGAATGCGGGTGGAGAAGCCCCGGCTCCCGGACCTATGCCCCCGTACGGCGAAGTTCACCCCGGCGGACACGGGCTGCGGGCGAGCTGCGGGAAAGCCGTAAGGTTGGTGCGTACGAAAGGGAACTTCGGAAGGAGGCACTGGGTGATCGAGCTCGAGGGGGTTCCCGAGCTGATCGACCCGGTCATGGTGGCCGCGTTCGAGGGCTGGAACGACGCGGGCGACGCAGCCTCCACAGCGGTCGCGCATCTGGACCGGGAGTGGAAGGGCGAGGTGTTCGCGGCGCTGGACGCCGAGGACTACTACGACTTCCAGGTCAACCGGCCCACGGTCTACCTGGACGGCGGCGTACGGAAGATCACCTGGCCGACCACCCGGCTCTCCGTGGTGCGGGTGGGCGGGGAGAAACCCCGTGACCTGGTGCTGGTCCGCGGCATCGAGCCGTCCATGCGCTGGCGGTCGTTCTGCAACGAGCTGCTGGGCTTCGCCCATGAGCTGGGCGTGGAGATGGTGGTCATCCTGGGCGCGCTGCTCGGCGACACCCCGCACACCCGGCCGGTGCCGGTCAGCGGGATCACCTCGGACGCGGACCTGGCCAGGACGATGGACCTGGAGGAGACCCGGTACGAGGGGCCGACCGGCATCGTCGGCATCCTCCAGGAGGCGTGCACGCACGCGGGCGTACCGGCGGTGAGTCTGTGGGCCGCGGTGCCGCACTATGTGTCGCAGCCGCCCAACCCCAAGGCGACGCTGGCGCTGCTGAACCGCCTTGAGGACCTGGTCGGCCTCCGTATCCCGCTGGGTGAGCTGGCCGAGGACGCACGCGCCTGGCAGCTCGGTGTGGACCAACTGGCCGCCGAGGACAGCGAGGTGGCGGAGTACGTCCAGACGCTGGAGGAGGCGCGGGACACCGCCGAGCTGCCCGAGGCGTCCGGCGAGGCGATCGCACGGGAATTCGAGCGGTATCTGCGGCGGCGGGACGGCGGTCCGGGCCAGGCGCCCGGCGGCCACGCCACGGAGAGCGGTGACGGCTCGTCGTATCTGCGCGACGCGTCGGGCGGCCGGGGCAGGCCCCAGCGGCCCTCGCGCGGCGGCCCGGAGGCGGGTACGGACCCGGAGCCGGGTCCCGAGTCCGGATCCGGTGCCGAGCCGGACGACGGGGAAGATTCATCGGAGGACTGAGCCCGGACAGCGGCCCGGCAACGGAGCCCTGACAGCCTCACAACGGACAGCCTCACGACGGAGCGGGGCGGTGCCTTCCGGCGCCGCCCCGCTCCGTTTTTTCGCAACAGACCCTACAGCGCCACTCCGAGAAGGGCGTCGACCGAGCGCGACACCACGCCCGGCGCTCCCTCGTCCGTACCGCCCGTGGAGCCCTGGAGCTCCGCCCAGCGGTCGACGGCGGCGAGCGCCGAAGGAGCGTCCAGATCGTCCGCCAGCGCCTCGCGGATCTCCTCCACGACCGCGTCCGCCGAGGGGCCGTCGGGCCGCGACACCGCCGCCCTCCAGCGGGCCAGCCGGTCCACGGCGTCCTGGAGGACCTGGTCCGTCCACTCCCAGTCGGAGCGGTAGTGGTGCGCGAGCAGCGCGAGACGGATCGCCGCCGGATCCACCCCGTCGCGGCGCAGCGTCGACACGAAGACCAGATTGCCCTTGGACTTCGACATCTTCTCGCCGTCCAGGGCGACCATGCCGGCGTGCACATAGGTCCGCGCGAACGGATGGTCACCGGTCAGCGCCTGGGCGTGGGACGCGCCCATCTCGTGGTGCGGAAAGGCCAGATCGCTGCCGCCGCCCTGGACGTCGAAGCCCATGCCGAGATGGTCGAGGGCGATGGCCACGCACTCGATGTGCCAGCCGGGCCTGCCACGGCCCAGGGTGCCCCCGTCCCAGCTCGGCTCGCCCGGACGGGCGGCCATCCAGAGGATCGGGTCCAGCGGGTTCTTCTTGCCGGGGCGGTCGGGATCGCCGCCGCGCTCGGCGGAGAGCAGCCGCATGGCTTCGGTGTCGAGACGGGAGACCTCACCGAAGTGCGGATCGGCCTCCACCGAGAAGTAGACGTCACCTTCGAGGTCGTACGCGGCCCCGGCCTCGCGCAGCCGCTCCACCAGCGGCACGATGCCCGGTATCGCCTCGACGGCGCCGATGTAGTGCTGGGGCGGCAGCATCCGCAGCGCCGTCATGTCCTCGCGGAAGAGCGCCGTCTCACGCTCGGCGAGCCCGACCCAGTCCTCTCCGTCGCGCTGCGCCCGCTCCAGCAGAGGATCGTCGACATCGGTCACGTTCTGGACATAGTGAACCTGCCGCTTGGTGTCGAGCCACACGCGCTGAACGAGGTCGAACGCGTTGTAGGTCGCCGCGTGACCCATGTGGGTCGCGTCGTACGGTGTGATGCCGCAGACGTAGATACGGGCGACGGGACCAGGCTCGAGGGTGACTCGGCCATTGGTCGAGGTGTCGTGAATCCTGAGGTCGCGGCCCTTGCCAGGCAGGGCGGGGACCTCGGAAGCGGGCCAGGCATGCATGTCCTGAGCGTAACCGGATGGAAGTTCCGGATACGAACCGGATGGGGTGTCCGGCCGTCGGGCCCCTTCCGTGCGACGCGCCGTGGGCCGGTCGGCCCTCACTCACGGGTCTCGGACAGGGGGCCCCCGCGGGTCTCAGACAGGAGGCCAGGGAATGGCCGGCCACTGGCCGGAGGGCTCGGGGTGACGGCCGGTCCGGCGCAGCTCACGGACCCGCGCCCGGACGGCCTCGGTCTCGGCCGCGGTGATGAGTTCGGCCAGCCGGGTGGCCAGCGGCGAGCCGTCCGCCAGCGCGTCCTCCAGCCGCTCCAGCACCCGCAGCACCTCGTCGGTCAGAGGTTCACCGGCCCAGCCCCACAGCAGGGTGCGGAGCTTGTCGTCCACGTTGAAGGTGACGCCGTGGTCGATGCCGTAGAGCCGGCCCTCGGGCGCGGCCAGCAGATGACCGCCCTTGCGGTCACCGTTGTTGATGACGGCGTCGAGCACGGCGAGGCGCCGCAGCCGCTCGTCGTCGGCGTGCACCAGGAGGGCCGTCCGCCCCTCCTCGACCTCGGCGAAGCCGATCGCCTTCCAGCCCTCGCCCGGCTCGTCCTCCTCGACGAGGGCGAGCAACTGCGCGGCGTCCTCGCCGGTGTCGGCCTCGATCCAGAGCTGGCACATCCCCTGGCCGTACGGGCCGTCCCGCAGCACGGTGGGCGGCACGAGGGCCCAGCCGGTCGCCTCGGAGACCTCGTACGCCGCCACCTCACGCTGGGCGAGAGTCCCGTCGGGGAAGTCCCACAGGGGCCGCTCCCCGGCGACGGGCTTGTAGACGCAGTGCGCCTCCACGCCCTCGTAGGCGACGGAGCAGTAGAGCACCGCGTTGGACGCCTCACGGATCCGGCCGCGAACGGTCAGTTCGCCCTTGGCGAGCAGATCGGTCACGGTCACGCTCCCCGGCGGTATCCGTTCTGGCGCGGGCATACGTGTCCTTCCGGGTCGAGCGGCAGGCTGCACAGCGGGCACGGCGGCCGGCCCGCGTTGACCACGTCCAGGGCGCGCTTGGCGAACGCGCGGGCCTGGGAGCCGGTCAGCCGCACGCGGAGCATCGGCGGACCGTTCTCCTCGTCCTGGAGCAGTCGCTCCTCGGCCTCGGCGAGATCCTCGTCGGTGTCGGCGTCGAGCTCGACGAGCGCCTGGGCCTCGACGATCATGCGCTGCTCGTCGCCGTCCCAGGCCAGCGCCATCGTGCCGACCCGGAACTCCTCCTCGACGGGCGCGTCGAGCGGAGCGGAGTCAGCGACGTCGGAGGGCGCCATGGCCGGTACGGGGGCGTTGCCACCGGTACGGCGTACCACCTCGTCGAGCAGTTCGTCGATCCGCTCGGCGAGCGCGGCGACCTGAGTCTTCTCCAGGGCGACGCTGGTGACGCGCCCTGCGGCGGAAGCCTGCAGGAAGAACGTACGGCGTCCAGGCAGCCCGACCGTACCGGCCACGAAACGGTCCGGTGGGTCGTAGAGGTACACCTGACGGGACACGTTCTGTCTCCCTTGGGAATCGGCGGAAACGGGCTGGGGCGGACCGGGTGTCCCGGGAGGTCACCCTGGATCGCGCGGACGGCGCGTCCACCCTACTGCGCGGAGCGATCACGGTGCTCCCGCGCCGCCTCCTACGGCCCCGGCCCCGCCGGTCGCGTCCTCACGCGGTGCCAGTCCGGCCAGATCGCCCGTGTCCCCGAGCCGTGTCAGATAAGGACGCAGGCGGGTGTACCGGACAGCCGTCACCGAACACGGGTCGACATGGATCCGCTGGAAGAGATCGAGATGCATGCCCAGGGCGTCCGCCACGATCGCCTTGATGATGTCTCCGTGCGAGCACATCAGGAAGACGGCGTCCTCGCCGTGCTCCTCCTCGACGCGGGCGTTCCAGTCGCGTACCGCCTCCACGGCACGCGCCTGCATCGCGCGCATCGACTCGCCGCCGGGGAACGCCGCCGCCGAGGGGTGCTGCTGTACGACCTTCATCAGCGGCTCGTCGGTCAGTTCGGCGAGCTTGCGGCCCGACCAGTCGCCGTAGTGGCACTCGCCGATCCGCTCGTCGGCCTGTGCCTCCAGACCGGGCCTGGCGTCCAGCAGCGGCTGGATCGTCTCCCGGCAGCGCTGGAGGGGGCTGGTGACGACGGCGGCGATCGGCACGTCCGCCAGTCGTGCGGGCAGCGCGGCCGCCTGGGCGTTGCCCCGCTCGTCGAGGGCCACCCCCGGTGTCCAGCCCGCGAGCAGACCCGCGGTGTTGGCGGTGGACCGTCCATGACGTACGAGGATCAACGTGGCCATGCCCGCCAGCGTAAGCCTCCGGCGGTCCGGAGGTGCGGCCGGGCCCAAGAGGGGGAAGAATGCGCGCCGTGATCGTGGATTGTGCCATTTACCGGGACGGGCGCCGCACCGACGGACCCGCCGACTTCTCCGATGCCCTCGACGAGGCGCGGGCCGAGGGGGACGCGTTTCTCTGGCTCGGGCTGCATGAGCCGACGGAGAAGGAGTTCGGCATGGTGAGCAGCGAGTTCGGGCTGCATCCGCTGGCCGTGGAGGACGCGCTCACCGCCCATCAGCGGCCGAAGCTGGAGGTCTACGACGACTCGCTCTTCGTGGTCCTCAAGCCGGTGGCGTACGAGTCGGAGACCGACACGGTCACCACCGGTGAGCTGATGGTCTTCATAGGCGACTCCTTCGTCGTGACGGTCAGACACGGCGAAGGAGCGGCGCTCAGCGTCGTACGGCAGCGGCTGGAGGCGGAGCCGGAGGTCCTCAAGCACGGCCCCACCTCGGTCCTGTACGCGATCAGCGACGCGATCGTGGACCACTACATCGAGGTGGCCGTGGAGCTCCAGGTCGACCTGGAGGAGCTGGAGGCGGAGGTCTTCGCGCCCGACAGCGGCGGCCGGGGGACGTCATCGGCCTCCGGTACACCGACCGCCGCGCGCATCTACGGCTTCAAGCGGCAGGTGCTGGAGTTCCGCCGCGCCAGCGGACCGCTGGCGGCGCCGATGGCCCGGCTGGCGAGCGCGGGCGTGCCGTTCGTCCACCAGCGTTCGCAGCCGTTCTTCCGGGACGTCAACGACCATCTGCTGCATGCCAACGAACAGGTGGAGGGGCTCGACCGGCTGCTCACCGACATCCTGTCGGCGCATCTCGCGCAGATGGGCGTGCGGCAGAACGACGACATGCGGAAGATCTCCGCGTGGGCGGCCATGGCCGCCGTCCCCACGCTGATCGCCGGAATCTACGGCATGAACTTCCGGCACATGCCGGAGCTGGGAACGGTATGGGGGTATCCCGCCGTGCTCTGCCTGATGATCGCCCTGATCATCGGGCTGCACCGCACATTCAAACGCCGCGGCTGGCTCTGACGCCGCGGCACCCCTTCCGCCCCCACGGACGCTAGATGACCGGCGCCACGGTCGCCGGTCCGCCCAGGGCGTCGCGCCGCTCCGGCATCGTGAGGGTGACCATCTTGCGCCAGCCGGCCAGCCGTTCGTACGCGTACACGCTGTGGATCCCCGCGGCGAGCAGCGCGGCCTTGGGCGCGGGCCAGCCGAGCAGCCGGCCCATCCGCTCCATCACCGCGAGCCCGACCTGGTGGTAGACCTGGATCTCGACCAGGGCGCACTCCCGCAGGACGCGCTGGATGGTCCGGCCGTGTCCTTCCCCGGCCAGCCTCAGCAACTCCTCGTGGCAGTAGGCGAGATGGTTGTCCTCGTCGTTGCTGATCATCCTGATGGCCCGGCCGACCTCGGCGTTGTCGCCGAAGTACTTGATCAGCATCACCATCTGGTCGGCGGCCCGCTGTTCGGTGATCCGGCTGTGCGCGAGATAGATGAGGATGTCCTGTTCGGTCAGCGGCTCGTCGCGGTGGAGCTTCTCGTGGGCGAGGCCGATGCCCCGGCGCTCCAGCAGCATCGTGTAGTCGGTCTCCGGCGGGACCTCCACCGGATCCAGACCGCGTTTCCTCAGCAGGGCGTGGAAGATCCGCCCGTGCTTGTCCTCGTCGGCGCCGTGCCGGGTGATCTTCGGGGCGAGATCGCGCATGCTCGGGGGCACCAGAGCGGCGATCCGGCCGTTCTCCCAGCCTCCCTGGGCCTCGCCGCTGGCCGCGATGGAGCAGAAGAGCCGGAAGGAACGATCGTCGTCCAGGATTTCCTGGAACAGGCTTCGGGCCGAGAGCATCACGGGCACCTCCATACAGACATCCGCAGAAACCGAGTCAAATGGGGTGCGGGGCAACAGGCAACAGGGACGGCGCCCGACTGAGCCGAAAGAAGGAGCGCACGGGGGCGTCCGGCGCGTAACCGGGCGGCCCCGGTCGCGTTGTTGTACCTGACGGCCGTGGCGGGGAGGCCCCCGAGCCCCCACCACGGCCCAGAACCTCCGGCCGGGGCTCCCGCGGCCAGGCCCTGTCCGGCATTTCCCGCCCGGCCCTCGGCGGGTCAGGACACCAGACCCGCCCGCTCCAGCGCGCCGGTGCCGACCCGCAGCGCGGCGAGCCGCTCGTCGAGGGTGAGGCCGGCCGGGGCGAGGGTGAGCGTGGTGACACCGGCGGCGGCGTACGCCTGCATCCGGTCGGCGATCCGCTCCACCGGACCGAGCAGTGTGGTCGAGTCGATGAGCTGGTGCGGTACGGCCGCCGCCGCGCCGTCCTTGTCGCCCGAGAGGTACTTGTCCTGGATCTCGGCGGCCTCCTTCTCGTACCCCATGCGCTGGGCGAGCTGGTTGTAGAAGTTCTGCCTGCGGCTGCCCATGCCGCCCACGTACAGCGCGGTGTACGGACGGAAGCCGTCGGCCAGGGCGTTGATGTCGTCGCCGACCGCGAGCGGCACCGTGGGGCACACGTCGAAACCGTCCATGGTCAGTCCGGCCTTCTCCCGGCCCGCCCGCAGATACCTGATCGCCGTGTCCTCCAGGTGTTCCGCCGCAGGGAAGATCAGCAGGGCGCCGTCGGCGATCTCACCGGTCTGCTCCAAATTCTTGGGGCCGATCGCGGCGATGTAGAGCGGGATGTGCTCACGCTCCGGATGCACGGTGAGCTTCAGCGGCTTGCCGGGGCCGCCGGGCAGCGGGAGGGTCCAGTGCTCGCCCTCGTACGACAGCCGCTCGCGGGACATCGCCCTGCGGACGATCTCGACATACTCCCGGGTGCGGGCCAGGGGCTTGTCGAACGTCACGCCGTACCAGCCCTCGGAGACCTGCGGGCCGGAGACCCCGAGACCGAGTCGGAAACGGCCGCCGGAGAGGGAGTCGAGCGTGGCCGCCGTCATGGCGGTCATCGCCGGCTGGCGTGCCGGGATCTGGAGAATGGCGGAGCCGACGTCGATGCTCTCGGTCTGCGCGGCGACCCAGCTCAGTACGGTCGGGGCGTCGGAGCCGTACGCCTCGGCGGCCCAGCAGACGTCGTAACCGAGCCGGTCGGCCTCCTGCGCGACCGCGAGATTGTCGCCGTCCATCCCCGCGCCCCAGTACCCGAGGTTGATGCCGAGCCGCATAACCACTCCCTTACTGATCAGTAACGTCGCCCTGTGCCGGGGACTCTAGCGCGCGGAACTGGCATTCGTCAGGTGTGGGTTGTCCACAGGTTCTCTCCGCGTGGGGTCTTGGCCAGTAATCTCAGCAGCCATGGAGCAGAGGCAACTCGGCCGTACCGGCCTGCGCGTGTCCCGGATCGGGCTCGGCACCCTGACCTGGGGTCGGGACACCGACGAGCACGACGCCGCCGACCAGTTGAAGACATTCTGGGAGGCGGGCGGAACGCTGGTCGACACGGCCGACGTATACGGCGGCGGGGAGGCCGAATATCTGCTCGGCAAGCTCGTCGAACGGCTCATACCGCGGCGCGATCTGATCATCGCGACCAAGGCCGGCAGTGTGCCGGATCCGTACCGGCGCTTCAACGGCTCCCGGGGGCATCTGCTCGCCGCGCTGGACGCGTCGCTGGAGCGGCTCGGCACGGACTACGTCGACCTGTGGCAGATTCACGCCTTCGACAGCGCGACACCGCTGGAGGAGACGCTCCACGCGCTGGACATCGCCGTCACCAGCGGACGCGCCCGGTACGCGGGGGTGTCCAACTTCTGCGGCTGGCAGCTCGCCAAGGCCGCCACCTGGCAGCTCGCCGCCCCCGGCATACGGACCCGGCTGGCCAGCACTCAGATGGAGTACTCCCTGGTGCAGCGCGGGGTGGAGCGCGAGGTGCTGCCGGCCGCGATCGATCTGGAGGTCGGACTGCTGCCGTCGTCACCGCTCGGGCGCGGAGTGCTCACCGGCAAGTACCGGCACACCACTCCGCCGGACTCGCGCGGCGCTTCCGAACAGATGGCGCCCTTCGTCGAGCCCTACCTCGACGAGTCCGCGAGCCGGATCGTGGACGCGGTCGCGACGGCGGCGGACGGCCTCGCCACCACACCCCTGGGGGTGGCGCTGGCCTGGATCAGGGACCGTCCGGGGGTCGTGGCCCCGATCATCGGCGCGCGCAACATACAGCAGCTCACGGCCGCGCTGTCAGTGGAGAGCCTTAGTCTTCCTGACGAGATCTGCCAGGCGCTCGACGATGTGTCGGCGCCCGTGCACCGCTATCCCGACCAGGACTGGAGCACGCTGTGAGTACGGACCGCGACACCGCCGCCGAGGAGGAGGCCGGACCCATGGCCGACGACACAGGCCGGACTCCCGCGGCCCCGGCACCGGACCCGGGCTCGGAGCCCGCGGGGACGGCCGCAGCGGCGGCGCCCCCCGGGAACGGCGGGACCGACAGCGAGGCCGGCGACGACACCGACGCCGACACCGACGCCGAAAGGGACGACTCGGGCGGCGCGGAAGGAGGAGGCGCGGAGGGCGACCCGGCGGGCACGGGCGAGGCCGGCGCCGAATCGGCCGAGGCCGCCGCCCCGGCGCCCTCCGAGGCCGAGGCCGAGCTGGCGGCGCAGCGGGAGCTGCGGGAGCGGATCGAACAGCGGAAGGCCGAGAAGGCCGGGCCCATCTCCGCCGGCGCCAAGCTGAGCGGTCAGGCCGCCGATCTGCTCGCCGCCGTGCGCGCGGTCGAGAGCGGCGCCCCGGTGGACACGTCCTTGCTGCGCGCGTCCGCTCCGGGGCCCGCGCCGTCCCGGCCGGCGCAGGGCTCGCCACGCCCCCAGGAAGCCGCCGGGGCGCCCCGGACCGCCCCGGCCGGGACCGTGTCCGCGGTGCGGGCGGTGCTCTCCGAGGGCGGCGCGCCCGAGGCGCTCGCGGGGCCGCTCTCCGCGACGCTCGGCGAGCAGGCCGCGGACGCGCTGCGCGCAGACCCCTGGCGGCTGCTCGCCGTGCCCGGCGTGCGGCCGGAGCAGGCGGACGGTTTCGCGCGGGCCCTGCTCGGAGCGGCGACCGGTCCGGGCGACGAGCGGCGGGC
The DNA here is from genome assembly GCF_040635655.1 of Streptomyces sp. NPDC006923. Taxonomy (NCBI): domain Bacteria; kingdom Bacillati; phylum Actinomycetota; class Actinomycetes; order Kitasatosporales; family Streptomycetaceae; genus Streptomyces; species Streptomyces sp. NPDC006923. The sequence continues at coordinate 38,825 of NZ_JBEYIF010000016.1, read as the reverse complement.
GGCGGCGCTCGTCGGCTGGCTGCTGGAGCGGGCCGCGCTCCAGGGCCACACCGCGCTGGAGGCGTCGGCGGTGCGCGGCGCGCTGGCCGGGCACGCGGTGCCCGATCCCGACGAGGCGGTGCAGCACGCCGTCGCCGAAGGCGCCGTGCTGGTGTTCCAGGACGGCCTCGAAGCGGAGGCGGAGGGCGGCGAGGACGACACGGCGGACACAGAGGGCACAGAAGGCGGCGCGGAGCCGGCCGGGGCACCGGTGCCGGTGCTGCTGGGCCTCGACCGGTACGCCCTCGCCGAGGAAAGCCTGGCCGACGGACTCGCGCGGCTGGTCAAGACCGGTCCCGAGGACTCCTGGGAGGAGGCCGCGGCGTCCGCCGGTCAGTCGGCGGCCGAGCTGATCCGCGCCTCCGCCGGCCATGGGCTCGTCCTGCACACAGGCGGTGAGGGCGCCCGCGCCGAGCCGGTCGCCCTGGCAGAGGCCGCCGGGGCGCTCGGGCTGCGCGCGGTCGTCGCGGTCCACAGTGAGAACGGCCGCGACCGGCTGGGCGCGGCGGCGGTTACCGTGTCCGGGCTGCTCGCCGGCACGGAAGGCCCGGGGCGGGACACGGACGGCACCTTCGCGCTCGATCTTCTGGTGGTGCTCGACGCGCCGCAGCTCGACGTGGAGACGGCGGCGATGATCGTGGAGTCGCTGCCGGACGGCAGCCGGCTGGTGCTCAGCGGTGATCCCGGAGTGCTGTGGTCCGCGGGCGCGGGCCGGGTGTTCGCCGATCTGCTGGGTGCCCGGGTGTGCCCGCGGATCGCCTCTCGCACGCCGGACCCCGGACCGATCGGCGAGCTGGTCTCCGGTGTCGGCGCCGGTGAGCTGATTCCGGTGGAGGCGCCCGGCAAGGAGGTCGTGATCGTCCCGGTGCGGGACGCGGGCGAGGCGGTGCACCGCACGGTGCAGCTCGTCGCGGACTCAGTGCCGCGCGCCTTCGGGGTCGCCGCCGGGCAGACACAGGTGATCACGGTGGGCCATGGCGGTTCCGCCGGCACCCGCGCGCTCAACGCGGCGCTCAAGCAGCGGCTCAATCCGGGACCCGGCCGGTTCGGGGGCTTCGACCCCGGGGACAGGATCGCGTATGTCCCCTCGCCCGGCAGGACACAGCAGGGCTCGGTGGTCTCCGCGGACACCGAGGGGCTCCGGCTCGACTGCGAGGGCCTGGCGGTCGTCGTGCCCAGGGAACGGGTCGAGTCGGCGGTACGCCACGGCTGGGCGCTCACCGCGCATCAGGCCGCGGGCATGCGCTGGCCCGCGGCGGTCGTGGTGCTCCCCGGCGACGCCGCCCAGGGGCTGAGCCGCCCCTGGGTCTATACGGCCTTCAGCCGGGGAGAGCGCCATCTGTCCGTCGTCCACGGCGTCGACCAGGCGCTGCCGAAGGCGGTGGCCGGCATCCCCTCCCAGGAGCGCACGACCCGGCTGCGGCCTCTGATCGAGGGTCTGCTCGCCCCGGCGGCCCGGCCGGAGTGACGGCCCGCGCCGGTCACCGCCGGCGCGGGCCATGGCCACAGGCGGCCCGGATCAGGCGTCCTGCTCCTCCAGATCGTCCAGATCCGCGTCGAGGTCGTCCTCGTCGAAGACCGAACTCACATCGAACCGGCAGACCACCTGCTGGGGGTCGGCCTGGTCGAAGGGGGCGCTCAGCCACTCCCCCGGTTCGGGGAGATCTTCGGCCGCCGCCACCCAAAGGGTGGAATCACCCTCTTCGAGTCCGAATTCCTTGTGCCTGGAGGCGATCTCGTCCGGTTCGTACTCACCGAAGAGCACGCCGAGGGCGGCATGCACACTGCTGCCCACCACAGCTCCGGTGTCGGCGTCCCCTTCCACAGCGGCGATGCGCTGCGCCTGGGCGAGCAGCCGCTGCGGCTCCACCACCGCGTAATCGCGCCTGCTCAGCACGGTGAGGGCGTTGGGCTCCTCGGGGCCGTTGTACGGCGGCAGCGAGTCGTCCGGCTCGGGGATCTCAAAGGGGGTGACTTCGTCGTACCGGTTGTAGAGCCGCTCGTCGTAGACCTCGGCCGCGACGGCGAGGGCGTTGAACGCCTCGGAGACAGCCGGGTCGTCCTCACCCGAGCGGCGTTCGACCGCCGCGAGGTGGCGGTCCAGGGCGACCTTGACCGCCTCGGCGGCGGCGCGTACCTCGGCAGCGGTGGGCTGGGCAGCATCAGACATAGAGCAGACGCTATCCGTACCGGGGCTCTGCCCGCACAATAGATGCGATGCCGGAATACGAATTTGTCGACGTGTACGTGCCGCGCGGGGTCTCCCGCAAGGAAGCGGCGCGTCTGCTGACCGACCACGCCGAGTACGGACACTGGGAACTGGACCGTCTGAGCCTCCACCGGGACGGCAGCCGCAGAGTGCGGCTGCGCCGGCGCATCATCCGTCAGGTGCGCGCCACCTGGTGAGAGCGACAGAACGGGCCCCGCTGTCGCGAGGCCCGCCCCTGTCCGTACGCGCTCGCCTACGCCGCGGCTCGGCTGCGACGGTAGATGACGCTGCCCGCGAGCAGCAGCCCCGCGGCCGCCGGGATGGCGATGCCGAGCGAACCGGCACCGGTGTGGGCCAGCTCCTGGGGCGCCGCTGTCTGCGGTTCCGGGGCGGGCGGGACGACCTCGCCGGCCGGCGGCGCCTCCGGGGTGACCGGCTCTTCGGGCTGCTCCGGGGTGACCACGGGCGACTCGTTCTCGCAGTCGCCACCCGACGCCGAAGTGCCGAGGCCGACGACGCTGATGCCGTTCCCACAGACGTTCACGGGAAGGTCGATCGGCAGCTCGATGGAATTGCCCGAGCCGATGCCCGGGGAATTCACCGCGCCGCCGCCCGTGTGGGACCCGCCGGCCTGCGAGCCGCCGCCGAGGGAAACACCGCCGTGGGATCCGTTGTATCCCGCGTCGTCCCCGTCTCCCGCGAATCCGCCGTCGTCGGACGTGTTGTCCGACGTATTGGCGCAGTTACCGCCGAGGGCCGGATTGAGCAGCCCGACGGCATTGACGGTGTTCCCGCACAGATTGACCGGGACATGCACCGGAACTTGAATGTTGTTTCCGGACAGCACGCCCGGAGAATTCGCCGCGGTGGCTCCGGCTTCGGAGTCCGCGTGCGCGTAGCCGCCGCCGAGCGCGAGCACGCCGCCCGCTGCCGCCACGGTGATCAGGCCTTTGCGCGTGACCTGCCTCATAACTTCGATCCCTGCCTTCTGCCTTCCGGACTGCCTCCGGGCTTCGGTGCCGGGGCAGGCTGCCCGGCGACCCTGGAGTACGTGGGGCGCACTCCGAGGCCACCAGGCCAGTTCAGCCCCTGAGGGGCTGAAACAACGTCACACGTTGACGCAGGTGTTGCCGAAGGCGGGGTTCAACAGCCCGATCGCGGAGACCGTAAGGCTGCACGCGTTCACCGGCACGCTGACGGGCGCCTGAATGGCATTGCCCGAAATCACGCCGGGGGAGTTCACCGCGGCACCCTGGGCACCCGAGTCGGCGACGGCCATGCCCGCGCCCGCGAGCACCAGCCCACCAGTGACTGCCGCAGCAGCGACGACCTTCTTGATCATTATTCCTCCTTGTTGGCAAACACACGGTCCCAGCCGCGGACCGCACATCTGTAACGAGGAGGGAGTAATGAGGCTACGAGCCTATGGTCGCATTCACTCTTTTCAGTCAAATACGCACGCGTTGGCGAATAGCCCTGCACCGCACCGGTGTTGGCCCATTCATCAGGCCGTTTTCCACCACCGCCGGTTCAGTGGCCGCCCGTTCAGCTCTGGTCGATGAACCGGTCCAGTACGCGCACACCGAAGGTCAGCCCCTCCACAGGTACCCGCTCGTCCACGCCGTGGAACATCCCGGCGAAGTCCAACTCCGGCGGGAGCTTGAGCGGCGCGAATCCGAAGCCGCGGATACCGAGGTCGTCGAAGGACTTCGCGTCCGTGCCGCCGGAGAGCATGTAGGGAACGGCGCGGGCGATCGGATCCTCCGCCGAGAGCGCGGTCTGCATGGCCTCCACCAGCTTCCCGTCGAAGCTGGTCTCCAGGGCCTTGTCGCCGTGCACGTCCTCGCGCCTGACCCGCGGGCCGAGGATCCGGTCGAGGTCGGCCAGGAACTCCTCCTCGTATCCCGGCAGGAAGCGGCCGTCGACATGGGCCGTCGCCTGGCCGGGGATGACGTTCACCTTGTAGCCGGCGCCGAGCATCGTCGGGGCGGCGGAGTTGCGCAGGGTCGCCCCGATCATCTTCGCGATGCCGCCGAGCTTGGCGAGCGTCGCCTCCATGTCCTCCGGGTCCAGGGGGGTGCCCAGGGCGTCGGACAGTTCGTCGAGGAAGGACCGTACGGTCTTGGTCACCCTCACCGGCCACTGATGGCGGCCCAGCCGCCCCACGGCCTCGCACAGCTCCGTGATGGCGTTGTCGTTGTTGGTCATCGAGCCGTGCCCGGCGGTGCCCTCCACGGTCAGCCGCATCCAGTGCATGCCCTTCTGCGCCGTCTCGATCAGATACAGCCGGAGGTTCTCGTTGACGGTGAAGGAGAAGCCGCCGACCTCGCTGATCGCCTCCGTGACGCCCTCGAAGAGGCCCGGGTGATGGTCGACGAGATACCGCGCCCCGTAGGTGCCGCCCGCCTCCTCGTCGGCGAGGAAGGCCAGCACGATGTCGCGCGGGGGCTTGCGCCCGCTGCGCATCCGGTCGCGCACGACCGCGAGGGTCATGGCGTCCATGTCCTTCATGTCGACCGCCCCCCGGCCCCACACACAGCCGTCCGCGATCTCGCCCGAGAACGGATGGTGCTTCCAGTCGTCGGCGTTGGCGGGGACGACATCGGTGTGGCCATGGATGAGCAGGGCGGGCCTGGAAGGGTCCTCGCCCTCGATCCGTGCCACGGTGGACGCGCGGCCCTTGTGGGACTCGAAGATCTGCGGTTCGAGACCCACCTCGGCGAGCTTCTCCGCCACATACTCGGCGGCGGCCCGCTCCCCCGGCCCCGAGTGGTCGCCGTAGTTGCTGGTGTCGATCCGGATCAGGTCACGGCAGAGGTCCACGACCTCGTCCTCGCCCGATACGGTCCTGCCCGCGCTCGGCTCGCTCACGCTGCTCACTCCCACGGTCGTTGCTGGTGGTCCTTGTATTCTCCCGCGGACGGCCCCCGTACCCCAAGGGCGGCCCCGGCCGCCTTCGGGCGCCCGTCACCCGGGACGGGGCGTGATCGGGCACCGTCGAATGTTTGCTATGGTTTTCCACGTCGGAACGGCCCAGGGCCGACGGCAGACACCTTGTCCGGGTGGCGGAATGGCAGACGCGCTAGCTTGAGGTGCTAGTGCCCTTTATCGGGCGTGGGGGTTCAAGTCCCCCCTCGGACACCAGCCTGTGAGACGGGTCTCATCCAGTGGCGAGAAGCCCTGGTGGGGCCCGTTTCTCTGTGCGCACTCCCGCCCGCCGGTACCGCTTCCGCCGGCACCCGGTGCGGACACACCGGGACAGGGCCCTCGCAACCACTCCGACCGGGGTGAACTCCTCTTTTTAAAAGGGGAGTTCGCCGATAGAATCCCCGGATGATCAGCAGGACCGCCAGATGGCGTACGTTACGCGTCGCCGCCGCCGCGGTCTTGGGCGCCGGCGGCGCGACGGCCCTCTACACGCTCAACGAAGCCGGCAGCGGCTACGCCTTCGTTCTCGTCGGAGCCGTCCTCGGCGCGTTGACCGCCCTGGGAATCGACCTCTACCGGCGGACCGCCCGTCTCACCGAGGTACGGATCAGCATCCCGCAGTTCAGCGAACTCACCTTCGTGGTGAACGACGACGCGCAGCGGGTCTCCTGGCAGTTGTTCGTGGAGTCGGTGACCCGCGTCTCGATACAGCGGCTGGAGGACGACGAGGGGCTCATCAGGGAAGCGCTCACCTCGCTGTACGGACTGTTCACCACCACCCGCGACATCCTCAGGGCCGCGCGTCCCTCCGCGCCCGGCGACGGCCTCACCGTCGAGTATCTGGCGGTGAACCTGCTCAATCGGGAGCTCAGGCCCATCCTGTCCAAGTGGCACCCCCGGCTGCGGGAGTTCGAGAACGCCCATCCCGAACTCCCCGAGTCCGCCTGGCCGTACGCGGCGGAATGCCGGTCGGAACTGCGCCGCGCGCAGGCGCACACCCGGGAGTATGTGATCGGCTTCGCCCGGCTGGCGGGCGTCCGGGAACCGGAGTTGATGCTGGGCGTCGGCGGCGGCGACCCCGCGGTCTGAGTGTCAGGGGCTGGATGTCTGAGCGCACGGAGATCACGGAGGGATCCGCTGTGCGGTATCCGGATGGGGAGAATCCACAGATGACTGATCTGGCCACCAGACTGCGTCAGTTGCTGGACTCGGGGGGGGCTGGCTCATCTCGTTCTCTACGACCGTGACACGGCCAAGGTCGTCCTGGACGCCGCCACGGAGGCGGCCGGGGACGGCCCCGGTTTTCGGCCGCTCTCCAGGGCGCACGAGCGGACGGGCCGGCAGCTCTACTACATACTCGAAGAGCTCGGACCCGATTTCGCCGAACTCCGCACCGGAGCGCTTATTCGTACGGTGCTGCGGGTGCCCTCCGGTGCGGTCTTCTATTACCTCATCGAACAGGGATTTCACCTCTACGGAGCCACACCCGCCGTGGACCGGCTCGACGAGCTGGACCTGATGCTGGCGGATAGCGTCAATGAGCTCAGGACCGCGGTGCGGTACAGCCCCCTGGACTTCGGAGCTTTCTTCAGCAGGGCGAGCAGGCCCGTGGCCGCTTCGCCGGCCGGGCGCCCCGGGTCCTCTCCCGCGGCCGAGGAGGAGGGTCCGGGGGAATCCGAGGAGACCGCCGGCTATGTCTCGCGGAAACCCGAGGGAATTACCGGCGCGTCGGACATAGTGCAGGCCGCGCTCGATGTGCGCGGATTGCACTACGTCGCGTATTACGGCGATCCGAACACGTCCTGCACGGCCGATGTCTTCCGTCATCCGGCGCTGGGCCAGTTCTTCCGGGGCCCCACCGCCGACCAGCGGCGCGACATGTCACCGCGCGCGAAGTCCCTCCTCGCCGCCTGGGCGTCCTTCGACGACCCCGTCACCACCGTCCTGGTGGTCGTCATCAGCTCGATGGTGCTGACCGGTGCCGATGGCGCCGCCGCCGGCACCGCCTCCTACGCCCAGACGCTGGTGGGCAATCTGGTGTTCCTGCTCGCGGCGGCGGTGGTCTGGGTGCTGCTCGGGCGGCGCGCGGCGGCCGGCGGAGCCCGCCGGGCCGTGCAGATCGCCGCTCTGGTGGCCCTGCTGGCCGTCGTCGCCACCTGGCAGTTCCTGATGCTGGGGCTGGCCCTTTCCGCGCTGTTCTTCCGGCCCTCGCTGGGACGCTGGATCGGGCGCCTGACCAATCTGGCCCTGTTCGTGGCGACGTTCCTGGTGGGGGTGCTGCTGGCGCGGGGCATCGACCTCCGTGTCGGGATCGTGCTGGGATGCGCGACCTTCGCGGCTCAGATGGTGGTGAGTGCCGCCGTGTCCTGGGGCTTCTCCCGCCGCGACCGTGTGTCGTTGTGCCTCAGCCAGCAGAACGGCATCACCGCGATCATCCTCGCGCTGTTGCTCCAGCCGCTGCTGCCCGACGCCGTCGCCGTCGCCGCGCCGGCGATTCTGGTGGTGAATGTGCTGCATCTGACGTCCACCAGCCTGCTGGACCTGTCCCAGGGCCGCACCGGACGGGTCCCCGGGGCACCCGCCGCGACGGACCCGGACAACGCCGGCGCCGCCCCGGACAGCACTCCCGGAACGGAAACCGCCGTGGGCGCGCCGCCCTTGAAGCAGACCGGCTGATCCGGCGCCCTCAGCGGACGCGGGGCTGGGGCATGGGTGCGCCGGAAGCCAGCGGAGAGCGGGCCAGTTCGATGCAGCCCACCGCGATCAGGGCGATGGCGACGAGCTCGGGCAGCAGCCACCAGCCGACGTTCAGGGTCTCGTGGAACAGCGTCACACCGTATGTGATGCTGATCAGCGCGTCGCCCAGTGTGAGCATCGGCTGCGACGCCGCGAGCGAGCCCGCCTGGAGCGCGTTCTGCAGCAGGAACAGCGCTCCCACCCCGGCGACAGCGGTGCCGTAGAGCTGCCACGAGGTGAACAGCGCCACCGCGCCGCCACCGTCGTCGAGACGTGCCACGGCGTCCTTCATCAGCGCGGCGGTCAGCGCGTACCCGCAGGCCGCCGCGAGCCCGAGGAGCGCGGCCCGCGGATTGCCCCGCAGCCGCAGCGACCAGGCGATCAGGACCGCCTCGAAGATCCCGGTGGCGATCAGTGCCGGGATCCAGGCCGTCCCGCGCACGGTCTCATGGCCACCGCCGGGCGCGGCGCTGGCCATGCCCAGGGCCAGCCCGCAGGTCACCGCCGCGACCCCGTACCAGGCGGAGCGGGGCAGCCGGACCCGGAAGACGGTGCTGGCGATCAGCAGCGTGGCGGGCAGCTCGATGACGAAGATCGGCTGGACCACGGCGATCGGTCCGGTGGCGAGGGCCACGGCCTGGCAGCCCGCCGCCACCAGCACCAGACCGATCCCGGCCAGCCACACCTTCTGCCGCAGCAGATGGCCGATCAGCGAGAGACGCATGGCCGCGGTGTCGGGGACCGTGGAGGCGGCCCGGCGCTGGAGCACCGAGGCGGAGCCGTTGCTGATCGCGGTCAGCACGGCGAACAGGACACTGATCACCGTTCCATCATGCGACCGCCCGGCACTGGAGGCGCTCTCATCCTGGTCCGCCCTGCCGAGTGGCGGCCGAATGGACCCCGCCGCTCCGGGCCCGCCCCGGCGGTGGGGATCCGGCCGGTAGACTCGGCGGGCTCGACGCCCGGTGGGCCGGAAAGGATACGGGGACCGTGGGACGCAGACACCGAACCCCGCCGGCCTCGCCCCTCCCCCAGCGGGACGGGATCGATCCGGTGCGCCTGCGGCTGCCGGCGGATCCCGGTGGCGCCTGGCCGACGGTGCGGGACCATCTGGTGGCCCGGTTCGGCTCGGCGATCGGGGCCGGGCGGGTCGAGGCGATGTTCCGGGAGGGGCGGTTCGTCGGGGCGGACGGGCCGGTCGCCGCGGACGAGCCGTACACCCCGGGGCGGTATCTCTGGTTTCACCGGGACTTCGCCGCCGAGCAGCGGGTGCCGTTCGAGATCGGGATCGTCCACCGGGACGAGCGGATCGTCGTCGCCGACAAGCCTCATTTCCTGGCCACCACACCGCGCGGGTCGCACATCACCGAGACCGCGCTGGCCCGGCTACGGCGCGATCTGGGCCTGCCGGAGCTCCAGCCGGCCCACCGCCTGGACCGGCTGACGGCGGGGCTCGCGCTCTTTGTCGTACGGGCCGGTGACCGGGGGGCGTATCAGACGCTCTTCCGGGACCGGCGGGTGCGCAAGGAGTACGAGGCGGTGGCCGCGTACGACCCGGGAGCGGCGCTGCCGGTCACAGTGCGCAGCCGGATCGAGAAGGAGCCCGGGGTGATGGCCGCCCGGGAGGTGCCCGGCGAGCCGAACAGCGAGAGCCGTGTCGAACTGGTCGAGCGGCGGGGCGGCCTCGGCCGGTACCGGCTGCTGCCCGCCACCGGCCGCACCCATCAGCTTCGTGTCCATATGAACAGCCTGGGGCTGCCGCTTGTCGACGACCCCGTCTATCCGGTCGTCCTGCCGCCCGGGCCGGAGGACTACTCCCGGCCGCTTCAACTGCTGGCTAAGGTGCTGGAGTTCACCGATCCGGTGACGGGCGAGCCGTTCCGCTTCGAGAGCCGGCTGCGGCTCGCCCGGTGGCCGGAGCGGCCCGTTCCTCAGTGACCCCGGGTGATCCACTCCGCCAGATGGGGTGCCTCGGCGCCGACGGTGGTCGTGTCGCCGTGGCCGGTACGCACCACGGTCTCCGGCGGCAGCACAAGCAGCCGGTCACGGATCGAGTCGATGATCGTCGGGAAGTCCGAGAAGGACCGCCCGGTGGCGCCGGGGCCGCCCTGGAAGAGCGTGTCGCCGGTGAAGACCGTGGTCAGCCGGGGTGCGTGGAGACAGACCGCGCCCGGCGCGTGCCCCGGTGTGTGGAGGACCGTCAGGGTGATCCCGGCGACCGTGAGCGTGGCGCCGTCGGCCAGCTCACCGTCCGGGAGCCGCTCCGGATGGGTCTGCTTCCAGAGCGGGATGTCGGCGGGGTGCAGCAGGACGGGCGCGCCGGTCGCGGCGGCGAGGGCCGGAGCGGCGTCGATGTGGTCGTTGTGCGCGTGGGTGCAGACGATGGCGCGCAGGGTACGGCCGTCGAGGGCGGCCTCGATCGCCTCGGCGTCATGGGCGGCGTCGATGACGATCGCCTCGGAGTCGTCGCCGACGATCCAGACGTTGTTGTCGACGTCCCAGGTGCCGCCGTCGAGCGAGAACGTACCGGAGGTGACGAGATGGTCGATACGAGCGGTCATCAGAACACCACGACCGAACGCAGGACGTCACCCTCGTGCATCCGGGCGAAGGCCTTCTCCACATCGCCGAGGCCGATGGTCTCGGTGACAAAGGCGGACAGGTCGATACGGCCCTGCTGATGGAGGTCGACGAGCATCGGGAAGTCGCGGGACGGCAGACAGTCGCCGTACCAGGAGGACTTGAGGGAGCCGCCGCGGCCGAAGACGTCGAGCAGCGGCAGTTCGAGCTTCATCTCCGGGGTGGGGACGCCGACCAGGACGACGGTCCCGGCCAGATCGCGGGCGTAGAAAGCCTGCTGGTACGTCTCGGGGCGGCCGACCGCCTCGATGACGACATCCGCGCCGAACCCTCCGGTCAGCTCGCGGATCGCCTCGACCGGGTCCGTGGAGCGGGAGTTGACGGTGTGGGTGGCGCCCATCGCCCTGGCAGTCTCCAGCTTGCGGTCGTCGATGTCGACGGCGATGATCCGGGCCGCGCCCGCGAGGCGTGCGCCGACGACGGCCGCGTCACCGACGCCGCCGCAGCCGATGACCGCGACGGAGTCGCCGCGCCCGACCTGGCCCGTGTTGATGGCCGCGCCGATGCCGGCCATCACACCGCAGCCCAGCAGGCCCGCCACGGCCGGCGAGACATCCGGGTCGACCTTGGTGCACTGGCCCGCGGCGACCAGGGTCTTCTCGGCGAAGGCGCCGATACCGAGCGCCGGGGAGAGCTCCGTGCCGTCGGTCAGCGTCATCTTCTGCCGCGCGTTGTGGGTGTTGAAGCAGTACCAGGGCCTGCCGCGCAGACAGGCCCGGCAACTACCGCACACCGCACGCCAGTTGAGAATGACGAAGTCGCCCGGCGCGACCTCGGTGACCCCCTCGCCGACCGACTCCACCACGCCCGCGGCCTCATGGCCGAGGAGGAAGGGGAAGTCGTCGTTGATACCGCCCTGCTTGTAGTGCAGATCGGTGTGACAGACGCCGCACGTCTGCACCTTCACCACGGCCTCGCCGGGGCCGGGGTCGGGCACGACGATCGTCTCTACCCGCACCGGCTCGTTCTTGCCGGGAGCGATGACCCCTCGCACCTGCTGCGCCATGCCAGGACCTGCCTTTCGTCATACGGTTCGTCGACCCCCACTATCCCGTGCCGGAGCACCACCGAGTGACGGAACGTACGCGCGGGGTAGAGCCGAGCGGGTGCGGCGGGGCCCGTCAGGGGGCCAGTACGTCCAGTTCCTGGAGGGCGCCGACGGCGATCTCCCGGGTGAGTTCCTCGGCCCGGGCCGCGTCGCCCTCCCGGACGGCCTCGGCGACCCCGACGTGCAGGGTCACGGCGGCCGGATCCGGATCGTCGAACATCACCTGATGGTGCGTCCGGCCGGTGAGGATCTCGGCGACCACATCGCCGAGCCGCGCGAACATCTCGTTGCCCGACGCGTTCAGCACCACCCGGTGGAAGGCGATGTCATGGACCAGATACTCCTCCAGCCTGCGGCCGCGTGAGGTGGCCACCATCCCGAGTGCCTGCTCGGTGAGGGCGGCGCACTGCTCGGGCGTGGCGTGGCGGGCGGCGAGTCCCGCGGCGACCGGTTCGACGGCGGACCGCAGCACGGTCAGCGAGCGGAGCTGGCGGGGCCGGTCGGTGCCGGCGAGGCGCCAGCGGATGACCCGCGGATCGTAGACGTTCCACTCCTCGGTGGGCCGTACGGTCACGCCCACCCGGCGCCGGGACTCGACGAGGTGCATCGATTCGAGGACGCGGACCACCTCGCGGACCACGGTGCGCGAGACGTCGAAGCGCTGAGCCACCTCGTCGGTCCGTACAACACTGCCCTGCGGGTATTCGCCCGCCGTGATGGCGAGACCGAGGGTGTCCAGCACACGGGTATGCAGGCCCCGGCCTTCTGTGGTCATGGGGCAAGCCTACGGTGCGTGGATCACCGCCAAAAAGTACGACGTTTTCATCACAGTCCCTTGAATAAGTCGTACCTAATGCGTTTCAGTAGCGCGACGGACCGATGTCGACGAGGACAGCGAGGCAGCAATGAGCACCCACCACGTCGTTGTGGTGATGGGCGTGGCAGGGACCGGCAAGACCACCGTCGGCCCCCTGCTCGCCGCCGCGACGGGCGTCCCGTACGCCGAGGGCGACGACTTCCACCCGCCGGAGAACATCGCCAAGATGTCCGCCGGCACACCACTCGGCGACGAGGACCGGTGGCCCTGGCTGGACGCCATCGGCGCCTGGGCACACGGCCGGGCCACGCTCGGCGGGGTGGTGAGCTGCTCCGCGCTGAAGCGCGTCTACCGCGACCGGCTGCGGGCCGCCGCGCCCGACGCGGTCTTTCTCCACCTCACCGGCGACCGGGCGCTGATCGAGCGGCGGATGTCGGAACGCAAGGGGCACTTCATGCCGACCGCGCTGCTGGACTCGCAGTACGCCGCGCTGGAGGACCTCGGGGCCGACGAGGCGGGCGTCGCCGTCGATGTGTCCGGCACCCCGGAAGAAATCACCGAACGGGCCGTCGCCGCGCTGCGCCGGCTCAAGAACTGAAGGAAGTCTCCGTGAGCAGTCTCAGCGTCGAGACGCTGGCAGCGGACGCCGCCGAACCGATCACCTCGGCGGGCAACGCGCAACTGGGCATAGCGGTCCTCGCCGGCATCGCCGTCATCGTCGTCCTCATCACCGTCTTCAAACTGCATGCCTTTCTGGCGCTGACCATCGGCTCACTGGCGCTCGGTGCCTTCGCGGGTGCCCCGCTGGACAAGGTCATCACCAGCTTCTCCGCCGGTCTGGGCTCCACGGTCGCGGGCGTCGGCGTGCTCATCGCGCTCGGTGCGATCCTGGGCAAACTGCTCGCCGATTCCGGCGGCGCGGACCAGATCGTGGACACGATTCTCGCGAAGGCGAGCGGACGGGCCATGCCCTGGGCGATGGTGCTGATCGCCTCGGTCATCGGGCTGCCCCTCTTCTTCGAGGTCGGCATCGTGCTGCTGATCCCGGTGGTGCTGCTGGTCGCCAAGCGCGGCAACTACTCCCTGATGCGGATCGGCGTCCCCGCCCTGGCCGGGCTCTCCGTGATGCACGGTCTGATCCCGCCGCACCCCGGACCGCTGGTCGCGATCGACGCCATCGGCGCGAACCTGGGCATCACGCTGGCGCTGGGTGTGGTCGTCGCCATTCCGACCGTGATCATCGCCGGGCCGCTGTTCTCCCGCTACGCCGCGCGCTGGGTCGACATCCCGGCCCCCGACCGGATGATCCCGCAGCGCGCCTCGGAGGATCTGGAGAAGCGTCCAAGCTTCGGCGCGACCATCGCGACCGTCCTGCTGCCCGTGGTCCTGATGCTGGTCAAGGCCCTCGTGGACATCGTCGTCGACGATCCGGAGAACACCCTCCAGAGGGTCACCGACGTGGTCGGATCGCCGCTGATCGCGCTGCTCGCCGCCGTACTCGTCGGCATCTTCACCCTGGGCCGCGCGGCCGGGTTCACCAAGGGGCGGATCTCCTCGACCGTCGAGAAGTCCCTCGCTCCGATCGCCAGTGTGCTGCTGATCGTCGCCGCGGGCGGCGGTTTCAAGCAGACGCTGATCGACGCCGGTGTGGGCCAGATGATCCTCGACATCTCCAAGGACTGGTCGATCCCGGCCCTGCTGCTGGCCTGGCTGATCGCCGTCGCGATCCGGCTGGCCACCGGCTCGGCGACGGTAGCGACCATCTCCGCGGCGGGTCTGGCGGCGCCGCTGGCCGCGGACATGTCCACCACGCACGCCGCGCTGCTGGTCCTGGCGATCGGCGCCGGCTCGCTCTTCTTCAGCCATGTCAACGACGCCGGGTTCTGGCTGGTGAAGGAGTACTTCGGCATGAACGTCGGTCAGACGATCAAGACCTGGTCGGTGATGGAGACGATCATCTCCGTGGTCGGCCTCGGCTTTGTCCTGCTGCTCTCGCTGATCCTGTAGCGCGGGCGGGCGGTACGGCGCCGCACGCGCGCCGGGCGGGGCGGGTCAGTCCTCCTCCTTCCACAGGGAGTGCTCCCGCTCCGCCCACGCGCGTTCCACGGACCCGGTGCGCATCCCCCGCCGCGCCTGCGGATCGCCGTACGCCATCCCGATGTGCCCGATGAGCACGATGCCGATGGCGAGGGCCAGCCAGTCGTGCACAAAGGTGGCGCTCGTACGCCACAGGAGCGGCCCGAACCCGGTGAACCACATCAGCAGACCCGTACCGAGCATGACCAGCACGGCGCCCGCGATCCAGGCCGCGTAGATCTTCTGCCCGGCGTTGAACTTCCCGGCCGGCCGGGAGCCGGGCCGGGCGTCGCGCCGCCGTACGGCGCCCAGCCACTCACGGTCGTGCGGCAGGAAGCGGTTCAGCCGGCGCAGATCCGCGCGGAACGCGCGGGAGCCGAGACCGAGCAGGACGGGCGCCGGAAGCAGCAGCCCCGACCACTCGTGCACGGTGACGACGAGATAGCGGCGGCCGACGAGTTCGGCGAGCTGCGGTATGTACAGACAGGCCGCGCTCACCACACACACCAGCATCAGGACGCCGGTGGTGCGGTGCACCCAGCGCTCGGCGCGGCTGAAGCGCCGCCGTGTCCGGTCGGTGGGGTCAGACGGTGGGGGTGTCACTGCGTCCGTTGGACCGGCCGACCCAGCCGTCGACGTCATAACCGCGCTCCTCCCAGTAGCCGGGCTGGACGTCGGAGGTGACGGAGATCCCGGAGAGCCATTTCGCCGACTTGTAGAAGTACATCGGGGCCACATAGAGCCTGACCGGGCCGCCGTGCGGGTGCCCGATGGGCTCGTCCTGCATCTTGAGCGCCACCATGACATCGTCCCTGCGGGCCTGCTGGAGCGTGAGGCTCTCGCTGTACGCGCCGTCGAAGCAGGTGAAGCGGATCGCCTTGGCGCCGGGGCGCACCCCCGCGGCGTCGAGGAGCTGCGAGAGCCGTACGCTTCGAACGGCGTACCGGGGACGCGCCAGCCGGTGACGCACTGGACGTCGTGGACGATCCGGGTCTGCGGAAGCCTCCGCAGCGCGTCGAGGGTGTAGGTGGCGGGGCAGTCGACCAGGCCGTCAATCGTCAGCCGGTAGTTGTCCGGGCCTTTGCGCGGTACGGACGCCGTCACCGAGTAGTAGCGGAAGCCGCCGCCGTTGGGCAGCAGTCCGGTCAGGCCCGTCGGGTCCCGGTCGGCGGCCGAACCGAGGAACGCTTCGAGGCCGCGCTGAAGATAGGGCGCCGTGACGAGTCCGGCGGCGCCGAGGCCGAGCATGGAGAGCACCACACGCCGCCCGACCGGCGTGCCCTCGGGCTCATTCTGTTGAGGGTTCACCTACTGATTCGAACACCCGCGGCCTCCAGAAGCCAGGGGCCGCGGGTGTTCGCCGGGCTTTCGTCAGATTCGCCACATTGTCGTCAGACGGCGGCCGTCTCCGACTCGGCGGCCTTTTCGAGCTGGAACGCCTCGTTGCCGAGCCCGATGCGGGCGTGCACCTCCGGCTTGACCGCACGCAGCACCAGTCCGTAGACCACACCGCCGGCCAGGGCGAGGACGATGATCCCGGGCAGCACCCAGTTCAGCGCGGAGCCGGGGCCGGCGCCGACGAGCACATCGAAGTCCTTCACCGTGTAGACGGCGATCGCGACGAGCGCGACACCGGACAGGCCGGACGCCACCAGCCGCGGCGCCTGCGGGCCGCCGGCTCCGCGGCGTACGAAGAAGGCGATGACGGCGAACGCCGCCGCGGCCATCAGCAGGATGACCCCGAGCGCGCCGACGTTGCCCATCCAGGTGAACAGCCGCAGTACCGGCGCCGTGGGATCACCGGTCGGCTTGTCGTCGGTGAGGGCGAAGGCGAGGATGACGGCGACGGAGACCACGGACTGGAGGACGGAGCCGGAGGCGGGCGCGCCGCTCGACTTGCTGGTCCGGCCGAAGGCGGCGGGCAGCAGACCTTCCCGTCCCATCGCGAAGGCGTAGCGCGCGACGACATTGTGGAAGCTGAGCAGCGCCGCGAACATGCCGGTCACGAAGAGGACATGCAGCACGTCCGTGAACGTCGTACCGAGACGGCTCTCCGTGAGTCCGAAGAGGAGCCCGGGGCCCTGCTTTCCGGCCTCGGCGACCACGGAGCCCGGACCGGTGGCGACGGTCACCGCCCAGGCGCTGAACGCCAGGAACAGCGCGGCGTAGCCGACGGCCAGGAACATCACACGGGAGACGACGACATGGGGGCGGCTGGTCTCCTCGGCGTAGACCGGGGCCTGTTCGAAGCCGACGAAGGCGGCGATGCAGAAGCAGAGGGCCGTACCGAGGCCGGCGCCCGCCAGGGTGTCGGGGTTGAACGCCGCCAGGGACACGCCTTCCTTGCCCGGATCGGCGACAGCGGCGATGTCGAAGATCACGACCAGCAGACACTCGATGAGCAGCAGGACGCCGAGCACCTTGGCATTGAGGTCGATCTTGAGCCAGCCGAGAAGACCGACGGCCAGGGCGGCCACCAGGGCCGGGACCCACCAGGCGACGGTGAGGTCGAGGTACGTGGCGAAGAGCCCGGAGATCTCGAAGCCGAGGATGCCGTAGATGCCCACCTGCATGGCGCTGTACGCGACCAGGGCGACCAGCGCGGCACCGGCGCCCGCCGTGGGACCGAGCCCGCGCGCTATGTACGCGTAGAAGGCACCCGCGTTGTGCACATGCCGGCTCATCTCCGCGTAGCCGAAGCTGAACAGCACCAGGACGACGCCGAGGATCACATAGAGCAGGGGCTGACCGACGACTCCGATGACCCCGAAGACGGTGGGCATGACGCCGGCGACGACCAGCATCGGCGCGCTCGCGGCGAGCACGGACAGCAGGAGGCCCACTGTGCCGAGACGGTTCGCGCGCAGTGCCCGTTCCTGCCCCTTGTAGGTATTGATCTCGCTCGTACTCGAACTGCCCGTCGACATGACAGGGGTTTCCTTTCGGGAATCGGTGGGGCGCATCGATGGTGCTGTCCTGGGGGCGGTGCGCATCGGCGGACGAGTCGCTCAGCCGGAGCCGAGCGCCGCTTCGCGGGCGGCGAGGAAGGCTTTGTGGGGGTCCCGGTCGGGATATGACCAGGGGGCGCGGGTGAGGTGAGGGCCAATCCGGTGGAACAGCGCGGCGGCTTCGGCGATCCGCCCGTCGTAGAACTGGGCGTGGGCGAGGAAGTTGAGATCGACGCGATTACGCGGATGGTCTTCGCTCTCCCATTCCAGCCACCAGTCGAAGGCGGCCTTCAGCACCTGGCGGGCGCGGCGGCCGGTCCAGTGGGCGGAGGCCGCGGGGTCCGCCGGTTCGTGGCCCGCGGCGGCCAGTACCCGGTACCGCTCGGCGTGGGCGACCACGGGGAGGATGGCGAGCGGCGAGTCGGCGGGCGCCTGTTCGGCGGCCCAGGCCGCGAAGTCGTAGACCTCGTGGAGCGGGTCCTGTCCGGCTTCGGCGTGCCGTTCGGCGAGCCGCGCCGCCATCAGATGATGTGCGTGGTGATAGTGCGGGTGCCGGGTCCTGACCTCGTCGAAGAGCTGCGAGGTCTCTTCCTCCGTACCGAGCGTGCGGGCCAGAAGCAGCAGTCCGAGCCAGGGCGTGGGGTCGGCGGGGGCCCGGCGTATCGCGTCGCGGCAGGTGTCCCGCGCCTGCTGTTCGCGCTCCTTGCCGCGCAGGGCGCCGAAGACGGTGGCGCAGGCGAGCAGGGTGGCCGCGTCGGGGCTCTCCGGTTCGACGAGCAGCCAGTCGCGGGTCCAGGCGAGGGCGCCGGGGGCCTGCGCGAGGACGACAACGCGGTGGCCGCGCCGGTCCCAGTCGTCGCCGGTGTCCGCGAGCAGCGTGCGGGCCTCGGACCAGCGGCCCTGAGCGAGCTGATCTCTTACAGCGCCGAGTTCGGCGTCATCGAGGGCCGGATCGAAGAACTGGTCGGAACGAGAACCACGTCTTCGCGAGCGGCCCAGGGGTGGCGGAGGCGGAGACATCCGCGAAATCCTCCAGGGCACGAATGAGCGATGATCGCGCACAGCCAATCGGTAGGCAAGGCTTCCCGTCAAGAGCTGACTTGTTACACGATGCGGTCAACTGTCCAGGCAAGCGGCCGTGGTTGAGCCGTCCCGTACCGCTGGAGGACCGCGTGCGGCTGCCGCGCCCCAGCTCGGACGCGTTTCGGCCACCGTGACTCGTAAGGTGGCCCCATGGAGAACCGCGAACCGCTGCCGCCGTTCCTGCTCGCCTTTCCCGGCCCGCTCCGGGACGGACTGGTCGCCGCCGTCCTCGCCGGGAAGAAGGTCTCGACGACCGGACTGCTCGCGGAGTACGAGGCGGAGCGGGAGGAACTGCCCCCGGTCGGTGAGCGGTTGGCACTGATCGACTCGGCCGGGCGCGAGGTCGCGGTCATCGAACTCACGGAGGTACGGGTGCTGCCGCTGGGCGAGGTGGACCTCCGGCACGCGCTGGACGAAGGCGAGGGCCACACCACGGTGGCGGACTGGCGCGCGGCGCACGAGAGGTTCTGGCACAGCGAGGAGATGCGCGAGGCGCTGGGCGACCCGGAGTTCACGGTCCACGACGGGACGTTGGTCGTCGTGGAGAGGTTCCGGGTGGCGGAACGGCTGTAGGGGCCCCGGCGCGGGCGCGGCCACTGACGAACCGTCAGCGACCGCCCCGGCCGCCGCCCGGCCCGGGCTCAGGGCTGTCCCGTACCGCACTCCGGGCAGCCGCGCGAACGCGTCGGCCGGCCCGGGTGCCGGGCGCTCACGTGTCGGAAGCTCAGCCGATGCGCGGCTCGAAGGCGGCGGCGTCACCGTGCCACTTCTTGTGGATCCACAGCTTCTCTCCGGCGATCTCGGTCTTGGCCCATGTGCCTGAAAGCTCCCCGATCCGCGTCCCCTTGGGGAGCCTGGCGACCACCGAGTTCGGCTTCACGGCGCCGAAGCGGCCGTACGACAGGAGCAGAACGGCCCGGTCGGTGACGGCGACAACGCGACGGGTCGTCAGCGCGGCGGCCACGGCCGCGCCCAGCACACCGCCGAGGACGCCGCCGAAGAGCCCGAGATTGCCATCCGCTCCGGCGGCCATGGCCACCACGCGTACGAGCACCAGCCCGGCGACGAAGAACCCGACCTGGGCCCAGGGCTTGATACCGCCCTGCGCCAGATAGACGCGCCTGACCGTTTCGCCTTCCTCCAGGAAGCGACTCGATCTTTCAGAAATCACACCGGTGGTGACTGACACTTCGACCTTCTTCTCTCACAGGCATGGAACACGCAAAAGAACTCTTTGTATCACCTGCCTCCGACGCCTCATCGAGAGCGCCGGAGCCCGCCGCATCCACCTCCACGGCCGACGACACCCGCTCGCAACTCCGCCTCCAGCGCGACCCCACCGACCTTCTTGGCAACGCCCTCCGCAACTCCCCCGAGACCACAGGCAGGCCCGACGACGGCGACGAATCACCCCTCTGTGCCGCACCCGTCCGCTGACGTTGCCGTCAACTACTGCCGTCAGACACCCAAGAGGTCCCACCGGAATAAAATCCGGTGGGACCAACTTCATATCCCTACCGGCTAATCATCTCGAACCTCTGCAAGCTTGTGAAAGGCGATCTGGCTATCTACGGTCTCACAAAGAGAATCAACATTCCCCGCCTTTGCAACTAGCCCATCAAACCATTCCTCCCCCGAAGTCCAATTCAGCGGAAGTCGCACTTTGGGCCAACTATCCAGAAGGTCCCGGGCTAGCTGCAAGCCCTCCTCGGCAATACCAACAGATCCATTTGCAGCAGGGATCAGGACGCTGTCCTCAACTTCATTCACTGCAGGTGGGTTACCTTGGGCCTGCCGAGAGATAGAAAAGGCGCGAAGCTCCCGGACAATGTCCTTGAGCGTCGGCCTTACATCTAGGCTCAGGCCAGCCTGCTCGGCCAGACGCCTAGAAGCGTCGGGGTAATCCTCCACATGACGAGAGAATTTGACAGCCTCCTGCACCCCAGAACTCGTGACGAGACGCTGACCAAGAGCCAGGGAGATGACGGGGAACTCTCGGGTCAGCGCATGGATGTGCACGGTCGGGAAGTACGCATCACCCGAGGTAGATCGGTCGAGCGTGACGCCTTGGAGCACCGGGCCGATGCGCCTGAGCAGTCTCAGAGGCCGCCATACATCGAACTCTGAGTACACACTTGCCCAGTCCTTTGTAACCCGCTTGACTGTCGCTGCATCTACCTTGCTCACGGGGTTCACCTCGACCGTCAGAATCACACCTGGGACGTTTAGGGCGTTTTTATCCGCCTGCCACTTCCCAATCCCCAGGCCGGGGTTCTTGACGAACTTATAGTCATAACACCATACCCCCAGCCGGATCGAAGACATCTGGCCGTGCGCTTCCCGCCGTGCCTCTTGGGATGGGCAATCCTCTCAAGTAGCTTTGTTCGGTAATCAAACCACGATTCCCGTAGATGCCCTGGTAGCGAGTAAGGAGAGTATCGGCATACGCATGCTTAGCGGTTCCCGAGACCGCCCCGCTGCCACCCAATCGAGCTTGAGCACGAGTGGCGATGGCCACGAGTGGCGATGGCTTGGGCCAGCTCCGCATTTGAAGGGTTCGTCGAGCCATTGCAGGAGCAGGCAGCTCCATTCGGAGCAGTTCCACCATCGCAGTTATGCACCAAGATCGGCGTGGCCCCCGCCAGCACGTAGTACGTGTGCTACGCGAACCCCTCTACCTGCGTTTTCGCAGGTCAGGTCACATTTTCCCGTCCGGGGAGGTGCGTGTGTGTCCGTGGTTGTGCGTGGTTGTTGCCGTCAGCTACTGCCGTCAGCCGATTCCATCTCTCCCGAGGCTGCCGAAGCGCCTGAAAGACCCGGGCTGGGCGGCTTCGCGGACCGTACACTGGCTGGTATGACCGTTCGCGACGAAGCGCACCGCCTGCTGGATGCTCTGCCGGAGGACCGGCTGATGGACGCCATAGAGTTGCTGCGCGTGTGGGCCGAGGTGGAGCGTAGTGAGCGCCCGCGTCGGCGCTTCCGCACGACCGCTTCCTTCGACGGTGACCCTGACCTCGGAGCGCGCGCCAAGGACATCGTGCGTGAGGCGTGGGATGATCAGGAGCGGCGCAGCGCGTGATCGTGATCGACACTGGCCCCGTCGTCGCGGCGGCCAACCGCAAGGATGATCAGCACGCCGCTTGTGTGCGCCTACTGGAGAACCACCCAGGACCGCTGCTGTTGCCGTCCCCGCTCGTGGCAGAGATCGGCTACATGCTCTCCAGCAGGGCAGGAGTGAAGGCCGAAGCCGACTTCCTCCGCGATGTGGCCGACGGCGTGTACGACCTGGTCCCAGTCACCTCCTCCGAAGCCGCGCGGGCCGCCGACCTGGTGGAACGGTACGCAGATCTCCCCCTCGGGACGGCGGACGCCTTCGTCGTGGCCGTGGCGGAGAAGTTCCGCGCGGTCAACATCGCGACGCTGGACCGCCGCCACTTTCAACATCGTCCGACCCATCCACGTGCCCGCCTTCACCCTGCTCCCGTAGCAAGCCCTCGGCTCCTCGGCCCGCCCAATGGCAGGTGGTCGGGCCTCAGCCGCCGACCGTCAGCCACGGCGGCGGGTGCGCCGGACGGTCACCTGTCACGTATGTCTCGCTCAGCCCTCAGCCCCCACCGGCACCAGACACGCTGTCCATGCCGTCACGGCCTGAGGCAGCGACGGGCCCAGGCGTACGGAACGGTGGTTCGGCCGAGTCGGGGTTTCGCTTCTCTGCCGGTCAGGTCCGTGGGTGCCGGGGGTGCGCGGCGAGTGGACGGTGGGCGTCGCCAGCGGGGCGGTAGACAGGAGCGGGCGGCGGGCACCGGCCGCCGGCGCGCGGCGGCCCGCGTCAGGCCGTGCGGGTGCGCTGTGGCTGGATGCGCCTGGCGCGGATGGCGCGCCTGACTGTCACTGACAAGACCCCCGGCCTGCTGGGGCAGATGGCCGCGCCGAAAGGCACGACATCCCCGCCGCGTGTGCTGACTCCGAGGATCAAGGTGACGGCTGATCAGTTCGGTGTGGTCGTGCGGGCCAAGTGCCTGCCGAAGGTCGGGTTGGAGGAGTTCCAGCGGGCGGCCCGGTTCCTGGCCGACTCGTGGCGGTGCACGCGGGTGTCCGTGCTGCCGGACGGCCCCGGCCGGGTGGTGATCCGGGGCGTCCGCCTGGATCCGCTGGTCACGCAGACCGAGCACCGTCCCACCGGCCGCCCACCGGCCGACCTCTCTCGGTGGGAACTGGGCGTGGACGAGTACGCCGCCCCCGTGTGCGTGTCGCTGGCCAACGTGCCCGGCGTGACCGTGGCTGGTGTCCCCGGCGCGGGCAAGACCTCGCTGATCAACTGGCTCGTCTGTGACCTCGCGCCGTCGCGCGCGGTGCAGTTCGCGGGGGCCGACGGGAAGGTGTCGGCCGCCCATGAGGGTGACTACGCCGACCTGCGGACCCGTCTGTTTGCGTTCGTCGGTGACGATCTGGACGAGGCGAACGCCCTGTTCAAGCGCCTGGTCGCGCTGCGGCGTACCCGGTCCTCGGCGATCCGTGACGTGCTCGGTGTGAAGAAGATGTGGCACGTCGGTCCCTCGGAGGTCTGGCCGCTGACCGTGCTGATCATCGACGAGGCCCACACCTACTTCCGGGACTACAAGGGCACCGACCCGGAGACCAAGCGCCTGGCGGCGCTGACGGCGGACAACGCGCGCCTGGTCGAAGACCTGGTCAAGAAGGGCCGCATCCCCGCCGCTGAGACCCGCTGGGGCCTTCACCCCTGCCGCACCATCCCCAACCCCTGCACCGGTCACCGACCCCATCCCGGCCCCTGATCCAGCTCCGGTCACCCCGACCATCGAAGCACCAGAGCCCAACCCCGCTCCGTCCCAGGCCACCGCCCCGGTCGCCATCGCCAAAACAAACGTGACCGCCTCCCGCCCGGCCCTGCCCGCCGCCCTGCTCAACGCCGCCCGGCGCATCGCGGACACCCACCACGCCGAGCACGGCCAGCCCATCACCGCCGCCCAGCTGGGGACCCGCATGGGCGTCGCCCTGCCAATCGCCACCGCCGCGCTCGCTCAGCTCTGAGCCCCGGCCCTCGCCGGCCGAATCCCCCTCGCTGAAACCACGCCCGCCCCTGGGCCTAGTTCGTCATGCCCCGAGCAGCACCAACACGCCTCCCTGACCCGCTGGTTGCTGCTCGGGGCTGCCCACCCGAACAGAAGGGACACGCCCCGAATGGTCACCCTGGACCTGCGCCACGTGGCAAGCCCCGCCGTGCGGGACCTGATCCACCTCGTCAATCACCCCGACTTCGACCGCGCACAGCAGCAGATCGAGCACCTCGGCGGCTGAACCGAACCCGTCCGCCTGACCAGCCAGAGCACGACCGTCGACACCACAACGGGCGAGGTACTGCGCTCCTACACCTCCTCCGCCGAACCCACGGGCAGCCTGCTCACCACGTGCGGGAACCGCCGCGCCTCCCGCTGCCCGGCCTGCTCCCGCCTCTACGCCGCCGACACCTACCACCTCATCCGCGCCAGCCTGACCGGCGGCAAGACCGTCCCCGACACCGTCCGCGCCCACCCCCGCGTCTTCGCCACCCTCACCGCCCCCTCCTTCGGCCCCGTCCACAACCGCCCCACCACCCCCAGCGGCGACATCCGGCCCTGCCGCTGCCGCAAGCTCCACGACCCCACGGACCCGCTGCTCGGCACGCCGCTGAACCCCGCGACGTACGACTACGCAGGGGAAGTCCTCTTCAATGCCCACGCCGGAGCCTTGTGGGCCCGCTTCACCACCTACCTGCGCCGGGAACTCGCCGCCCGGCTCGGCATGCCCCAGAAAGCCGCCCGCTCGGTCCTGCGCATGTCCTTCGCCAAGGTCGCCGAATACCAGAAGCGGGGCCTGGTCCACTTCCACGCCGTCATCCGGCTCGACGGCCCCGACGGCAGCGCCCAGCCGCCACCCGCGTACGCCACCGCCACCGCGCTCACCGACGCCATCCGCGCCGCCGCACCCCGCGCCCGCATCTCCGTGGCATCGGACGCTGTCGGGGAACGCGAACTCGCCTGGGGCGAACAGCTCGACGTACGCGAGATCGCCGCCTTCGGCACCGACGCCGAATTCACCGACCAGGCCGTGGCCACCTACGTGGCGAAGTACGCCACCAA
This sequence comes from Streptomyces sp. NPDC006923, assembly GCF_040635655.1. NCBI lineage: Bacteria > Bacillati > Actinomycetota > Actinomycetes > Kitasatosporales > Streptomycetaceae > Streptomyces > Streptomyces sp. NPDC006923. The sequence continues at coordinate 14,161 of NZ_JBEYIF010000016.1, read as the reverse complement.
ATCCGCCGACGCCTTCGGCGCCCTCGACCGCGCCCTGTACTGCCGCCGCTGCCAGGGACGCGGCGCCACCCTCCTACCCCACGGCACCCCACTCCCGTGCACCGCCTACGACGGCACCGGACAGGCCCGGCCGCCGACCCGGCTCGCCGTCGCCCGGCACGTCCGGCAGATGATCCACACCTGCTGGAAACTAGGCAGGCTGCCGGAGTTCGCCCACCTCAAGCTCTGGAAGTGGGCGCACATGCTCGGCTTCCGGGCCACTTCTCAACCAAGTCCCGCAGCTACTCCACCACCCTGGGCGCGCTGCGCGACGCCCGCCGAGCCTGGCTCACCGAACAGGCCCGCGCCCACGCCGGCCTGCCCGAGTCCGACACGACGACCACGCTCGTCGTCGGTCACTGGGACTACCTCGGCTCGGGCTACAGCCCCGGCGCCGCGCTCCTCGCGGCCGGCGTATGGCACCGCAAGGAACTGAAACGGCAGTTCATCGCGGAAGGGGGCTGCTGATGATCTCGCCCCCGCCCACCGTCCTCCGCAAGGAGGCGACCCCTGTCCTGGATCTGCTCACGGTGCCCCAGGTGATGGCCCGCCTCCAGCTCGGCCGCTCCGCCGTCTACGACCTGCTCCGCACCGGCCAGCTCGCCTCGATCACCCTCGGCCGCGCCCGCCGCATCCCCACCCATGCGCTCACCGACTTCATCCACGCCCGCCTCGAACAGGAAGCCGCCGCCTGATGACCACACCGCGCCCCGCCTCATCCCGCCGCACCCGTTCACGCGCCAACGGCGACGGAACCATCTACCAGCGCAAGGACGGCCGTTGGGAAGCCGCCGGATACGTGCTGGCCCCCGGCAACACCCGAAGGCGCATCCGTGTCTACGGCGCCACCCGCAAGGAGGCCCTCGCCAAGCTCACCGAGAAGATCGCCGCCAGCAATCTCGGCCTGCCTGTCGCAGCGGCCGACAGCACCGTCAGCACGTACCTGACGTACTGGCTGAACGGCGTCGCCGCACACCAGGTACGGGAGAACACCCACACCCGATACGCCGCCTGCGTCCGCCTCCATCTCAACCCCGGCCTCGGGGCCAAGAAGCTCGCCCGCCTCACCGCCCGCGACGTCCGCACCTTCCTCGACGGACTCCGCACCACCTGCCAGTGCTGCGCCCAGAAACGGGATACGGCCCGGCGGCAGTGCTGCGCCATCGGCCAGTGCTGTGACAAGCGGCTCTCCCCGCTGACCGTGACCTACGTCCACTCGGTCCTCAAGTCCGCCTTGGAACACGCCGTCCGCGAAGACGACCTGCCCCGCAACGTCGCCCGGAACATCAAGACCCCCGCACCCCGCCCTCGGCGCTTTAGGCCCTTCACCGCGAGCGAGGCCCGGCAGTTCCTCCATACTGCCAACGGCGATCGGCTCCACGCGCTGTACGAACTCGCCCTGCGCACCGGACTCCGCAAGGGCGAACTCCTCGGGCTGCACTGGGAAGACCTCGACCTCGACAGTGGCACCGCCAGCATCCACCGTTCCCTCCAGCGCACTCCCACCGGTGGCCTGACGATCCTTCACACGAAGACCCGCGCCTCCGAACGCCGCATCGCCCTCCCCTCTGAATGCATCAACTCCCTCAAGACCCACCAGGAACTACAGCAGGAAGAACGCGGGGCAGCGGGAACAGGCTGGACAGACAACGGGCTCGTCTTCACCACCCCCACCGGTAGACCGCTCGATCCCACCAACCTCACCCGCCGCTTCCGCCGTCTCCTCCACCGCGCGCAGCTCCGGACCATCCGCTTCCACGACCTTCGACACTCGACCGCGACCCTGCTCCTGGAACAGGGCATCGACCTCGTCGTCATCAAGGAACTCCTCGGCCACGCCCACATCGGCGTCACCGCCGGCGTCTACGCCCACGTCCGACTCCGCCTCCGCCTCCAGCGTCAGGCCATCGACACTCTTGGCAACGCCCTCGGCCAGGCCGACGATGTCCCCGACGACCCACCCACCGCAGCCGTCGTCCGCTGACGTTGCCGTCAGCGTTGCCGTCAAACGCGCAGGAAGCCCCACCGAAATTCTTCGGTGGGGCTTCTGTATTCTGCGCGACTATCCCAATAGGAGGCGGCAGGAGAACCTAGAACGCCATCAGCTTGATGCGCCTTGAGTAACCTCGCCAGCTTCGTTCAGGAGACGTTCCACTTCTGCCTTCCACTCATCTCCGCGGCCTGCATCGATCCACAGGCCATACGCCTCGGAATCCTCTTGCAGCACCCTGGAAAGAGCTGAAACAACCAGCGAGAAGAAGGGCGATGGAATCTCGGGAATGACATCCGCCAGTTCTACCTTTTCGAGGACGTCAATTCTTCCCTTGATCTTCGCCAAAGCAACTGCCGAAGCAGCTACCGCCGGCTCACCCAGATCGCGATCCAGATACCCCCCGGGCTCCACGTCAGTCGTGGCCGATAGCGCCTCACGCAGCGCATCGATCACCTCGCCCTCATGAAGTTCTCGCAGCTCATCGAGGAGATCCATCGCAGAGTCGTTCTCGAAGGGGCCTACACCGGAAGCGCTCATGTCGCCCACTCACCTCCATTGATCCAGAAAGTCACGCGCAGATTGCAAGTATTCTTGGCGTCGCGGATTGTCGAGACGTATTGCCCGTTGATTGGCCAAGATTGGCGTGTACCAATTCTCAGCCATCTCCTCCAAGCCTCGCCTTGCAGCCCGATTATCCGTCCTATAGAGGACCACGCCCGTCAGACCGGGATAGTCCCGTCGGTGCGTGGCGAGACGAGACTGCAGGTTCGTGGCCATACCCGTGCGCATCACCGTTCCGTTCTCCGATACCAACGCATAGACGCCGCCCCTAGCATTGGGATCACCGATGGCCTGGTGCGACGGGCTCCCGAGGCCCACCGTCGGGCATCCGCCAGAGTTATGAACCAGGACCGGCGTCTGCCCCGCCAGCACATAGTACGTGTGGATGCCTTCGACGGTCAGGTCGTGCGTCCGCTGGAGCTTGGTGAAGTGCTCGACCGCGGTGATCTGGACATGTGTACCGGTGCCGGTACGAAGCCACTGGCCCGGGTGAAGGTCGCCGGCGTCGATCCAGTCCTTCAGTTCCGGAACCCAGAAAGGATGGGTGTCCGTCGCCACGATTGAGGCATTGCTGTCCCCAACGGCAATGGTGAGCTCGGTGAAGTCCTTGTCGTCCTCTGTCGTAATGGTGGCGACGACCTTCTTCTTGGTCGTCTTTCCGGTGTCCGGATCCGTGGCGAGGACAGTGTCGCCAGTGGTCACGTCTTCGATGGCCTTGTGCGTCCCATCGGCCAGAAGAACTCCGGTGCCGGGCAGGAAACTGTGCTTGATGGGACAGGAACCGCCGCCACCACCGCCGCCACCGCCATCGCCTTCGGAACGCATCGTCTTCGCGGCCTTGTTGCCGAGGAGTTTGCCGGCGACCTTTTCGGCACCCTTGGCCGCGAGGTGACCGACGCCCACGCCGATGACGCCTTCCGCCGCGCCGACAACAGCTCCCTCGGCCGAGGCCTGCAAGGTGCCGAGCGCACTGTGATCGGCGTTGGGGTCCAGTCCGTTATTGACGGCCGCGCCCGCCGCTCCGGCGACTGCGCCGCAGCCCGCCGCAAGGGCGAAACCCGCTCCACCCGTGGCCACGCCGGTGGCAGTGGCGGCGCCGACGCAGGTGGCGCCGACAATGATCTCGGTGGTGAAGCTGACAACTTCCCGGTGTTTTACCAGAAAGCCCTTTGCCTTGCACAACCAGTTGCAGTCCGGCGGAGGCTTGGTGACCGTGATCGTCTTTGTGACGGTGATGGTAATTGTCTGCGCGGCGCTGCTGCTGCCGTTGCCCGCATCGCCATCACTTTCCCCACTGTCCCCACTGGAAGATCCGGACGATGTCGGATGATTGCAGAGCTCGGGATTGACGTCGCAGATGGTGCGGCCGGTCGGGTCACTCAGTGTGACCGGATTGTTTTTGGCATACGCGTAGCCGTTGAGGCTCAGCGGATCACCGATGTCGAGTACCGGGTCGGCCGAAATGAACCGGCCCGTGGAGGCGTCGTATTCGCGGGCACCAAGATGGGTCAGATCGCTCCCGTTGTCGTCCCCGCCTCCGACATAGCCACGGTGCGAGAGCCACGTTCCGGAGCCACTGCCGCGTTCGACGCCGAACGGGTCGGTCTTCTGCCGCTGGACAGTCTGTCCTGCGGCGAGATTGACACTGGCGACAGCGGTGCCGTGCTGGTCCGTGACCATCGCGACCAGAGTGGTGGCCGCCGAACCCCGGCTGGAATGACGCAGCACGGCGGGAGCGCCGGCGAGGCCGTAGTAGCGCTGGCAGTACGCGACGGCCCCGTTGGCGTCGGCGCTCAGCTCGGTCTCGTCCAGGTAGAGCGTGCGGGAGCCCGCCGTAGAAGCGATCAGACGGTTGCCTGCCGCGTCGTACACATATGACGTCTCGTCGGCGAACGCCCACTTCTGGTCGGAGCCGCCCGTGGTGCACACAGCGAGCTGGAGATCCGTCGAGTCGGCGGTGTTGCCACCTGGAAGCGTCAGACACTTACCGGAGGCGACGTGCTTCAAAGTGCCCGTCGGTGTCTCGGTCCACTTCTGGTTGGCCACGCCCGTGCACGCCCCGACCGTGATAGCCGTGCCATCCGCGGACGCGCCGGCCGACGGCATCACACAGCTACCGAGGATTTTCAGAGCCCCGGTCGTCTGATCGGTCGTGGTGGCGGGGTCCAACTGGAACCTCTGCGCCTTGGTGCCGTTGCACGCGTAGAGCTGCACCGGATTGCCTGCCGTCGTGGAGGCTCCAGCGAGGTCGAGACACTTGCCTGCGGGGCCTGTCACCTGGCCCGCGCCGTCCTGGCCGAAGCCGGAGACCTTCTCGACCTTGCCGTCCCAGGTCCACGACAGCGTCTGGGTGTCGCCGCCGTAGGTCCTGGTGGTGGTGTTGCCCGCCGAGTCGTAGCGCAGGTCGGCGTCGGTGTCGATCGCCTGGCTGTCGCTCGCTATGCCGGTGAGCGTGTGCGGCTGCACGGTCCGGCCTGAGCCGGTTGGATCGATGCCGTAGGTGTAGGTGGTGGTCACGTCCTTGGACGGGTCCTGGACGGTGGTACCGCCCTGGAGTACCACGGAGTGCTCGACCAACTCGGTGCGGTTGCCGATCGAGTCGTACCGGTAGGTCTGGCGGTAACCGTCGGCCGCGTCGCCTGCCGTCACCGCGTCCGGTGTGCCGTCGGTCTTCGTCGCACAGGTAGTGGACGCCGATGTCCATGCCTGAGTCAGTTGGCCGAGCGTGTCGTAGGTGAAGCACTGCCGGTCCGTGCTGATCGGGGCGCCTGTGGCGTCCGAGGCCGGGACGGCGTCAGCCATGCCGGTGATGTTTCCGGCGGAGTCGTAGGCATAGGAGCGGTCGTTGACCCGGTGCGCACTGGCCGTCTCACGGTCGGTCAGCGAGCGGGCCAGACGGCCGCTGCTCTCGTCGAAGACATTGGTTGTCCACACGCGGTAAGGCTGTTCACCGGTGACCGCCCGCAGGACCTCGCCGTAAGGGCTGTACGTGGTCTCGGCGGTGTACCAGTCAAGACCTGAGTTGGAGGTGGGCAGCCCGTCCGCGTTGTAACGGGTGACGACTTTCTCAGCCGGCAGACCACCCGCCGCGGGTACGGTGACCGACTTCGGTTTGCCCGTGGGCGTGTACGCGTAGGAGTAGTCGTACGTGCCGGAGATGCCCTTGGTCGCGGCCAGATCCGGGATGGTGATCTTTTTGCCGGTGGGCCGGTATTCGGCGTCGTAACCAGTGACGGTGGTGGTATAGGCCACTCCGTCGGTGTAGCGGGTGGACGAGGACGGTTGCCCCACCGCGCCGATGACGTTGTCGTACGCGAACGATGTCAGCACGGTGCCGGTTGCGTTGTTCAGACGCTGGCCGGTGGTGCGGCCGAGTTTGTCGTATCCGGTCCAGACGGTGACGCCCCGGGCGTCGGTTGTGGTGACCTGCTGGTCGAGATTGTTGTAGGTGATGGATGAGGTACCGGTGTCCGGGTCCGTCGTACTGGTCAGCCGGCCGCGCGCGTCATAGGTCCAGGCCCAGGAGTTGCCCTTGGTGTCGTCTGCGCCGATCCGGTTGCCCCGGGTGTCGTAGCGGTACTTCGTGGAGGTGAACGCCGTACGTCCGGGATCAGTGAAGTAATCGAGGCGGACCGATCTGCCCAGGGCGTCGGTGAAGCTGCGCACTGCGGCGGCCCCGCGCGGCGGGACGGTTGTGGTGTAGTCCCACCCATAGGTGTAGGTCGTGGTTTTGTCGGCCTGCGGGGCACCGGCGTAGTAGGGCGTGATGGCCAGCGGGCGTGACAGTCCGTCATACACGGTGACTGTGGCGTTGGGAACCGCGAAGTCGCTCTTCTTCTCGAAGATCTCCGTCTGCGGCTCCCCGTCGGCGAGGTAGCCGTTGTTGGTCCGGGAGACCGTGCCGTTGGCGTTGTAGAGGGTGTCGGTGATCAGCCGGCCGGCGCCGACGGCCTCGGTCTGGGACTGCCGTTCGCGGCCGAGCCCGTCATAGAGAGCCACACTGTCCGCGTAGGTGCCGTTGTCACGGAGGCCGGAAGTGGTCACCGCGGTGGGCTTGCCGAAGGTGGTGCGGTAGGCGATCTTCGTCATCGGATCGTCGTGCGACGGATCTTGTGGCGGGGTCCACATCGCCGTGTTGCGTCCGAGGGCGTCGTACGCGTACGTCGTGACCCTGCCGTTGACGTCGGTGACGGTCAGCGCGGTACCTCGCCCCGGTTCGACAGCCGTGGTCGAAGAGCTGCCGAGAGCGTTGGTCGCGGTGGTTGAGAAGACCTGGCCAGTGGACGGCGAGAAGTCGGTGGAGGCCGTGTTGCCGGCCGCGTCCTCGACCGATCTGACACGACCGTAGGTGTCGTAGCCGGTTTTCGCCGTGCGGATCCAGTTCTTGCCCGTGTCGTCGACCGCGTACTCCTCGGTCGCCAGTCCCTTGGTGGGCGTCGCCCCGTAGCCGCCGCCGTCGTAATAGCTGCGCGTGGCCGTCACCACGTCGGCCGTCGCCGCCGCGTCGCACGTGCCGGCCGTGGTGCGGACCTGCTTGACGACGCCGATGAGGTAAGCGGAGGTGTTGTTCGCGTACTCGTTACGGGTGCAGGACTCGTCACCGGCTGCGCCGGTGTCACCGAGGGACTCGATCTGTGTGGGCAGACCGTCGGAGTCGTACTCAGTGCGGACGTCCACCGTCCGGAAAGCGCGGTTGTCGTCACCCGTGCCGCTGACCGGGGTGGTCGTGCTGGTCCTGTCGACCTGCGTCCTGTACGCCTTCAGCGGCGGCAGATCTCCCTCACGTGCCCTGGTGGCGAGCAGGTGTGCGGACGGATAGCTGACCGTTCGGGACGCGACCTGGCCGTCCGTGGCCCGGGTGTAGGTGATGGTCTCCGCGGCCGTCCCCTGGAGCGCGGGATGGTCATCGGCGATCTTCGCTCCGGTGGAGTCCTTGACCTCGACGGACCGGCTTCCGCCGGGCAACGGGTCGCCGTCCATGCCGCGGAAGTAGCGGGTGGCCGACTTGCCCTGGACCGTTCCCGCGACCGGGTCCGTCGTGCCGGTGAGGACGTCCACCTCTCCGTAACCACGCCACTGGTCGTAGCCGCGGGTCTTCTTCTTGGAGAACTCCGTGTCGTTCTTGGCCCAGGCGGCGCCGCCCACGTACTGGTACTGGGTCAGGACGTCGGGAACGCCGTCGATGCGCGGCTTCTCCTCGATCTTGTCGACGACGTATTTGTTGAACCAGTCAGTCGTCTCCTCGTCCGGGTCCGGGCTCCAGTAGACCGGATAGCAGAGGCTGGTGTTGCTCTCGGGAGCGGGATGCCCGCTGCCGGTGGCGCAGGCTCCGGTCGGCGTCGAGTAGGTGACGTCGGTCTCGCCTCCGTACTCGCTGACGACACGGCGGATGCGCAGCCGGTCGAAGGCCGGCCGGGGGTCGGACGCGCCCTCGACCACGCGGTTGGGCATGGCCTCGTTGTTGTGGGAGAACTCAACGGCGTTGAGGTGCAGCGAGTCCCCGTCCGGCGCGTCCTCGTCGGGCCCGTAGCCGGTCTTGGTGATCGACTCCAGCCACAGCGGCGGCGAGCCGTCGGTGAGGGTCCTCGGCAGTGACTGTTCCAGATTCCAGCTGTCGACCTTGGACAGAGCGGTCGATCCCTTGGTGCGCTGCGACTCGGTGGTGACGGAGGAGAGCAGCTTCCGGGTCCAGAAGGTGGGAGACCCCACGGGACAGCGCTTGCCACTCTCGCCGGAGCAGTACAGATGTGCCGGAGTGTCGTACCAGATGCGGTACTGGCCGTAGTCCCGTGAGGCGAACGCCTCGTCGGTGCACTTCAGATCGCCCTCGGCGAAGCACCGCTCCGCTGTGGTGAAGTTGACCCGGGCCACCGGAGCGGCGTCGAAGAGGGTGCCGGCGCGCTGGCCGTAGTCAATGCGTGTGAGGTACCCGCCGCGCTGGTAGTCGGCGGGACTGGTGTACTTCGCGTTCTTGGCGTAGTGGTTGGACTCCTGCTTCCACCACAGTGACATCGCGTTGCCGTGAACGTCCTCGACGTAGTCCAGGCTCCAGCGCCACGCCTGGTCGCAGAAAGAGGCCGCGAAGGTCGCGGCGTGGCACGGCTCGTCCGTCTGGTTCCCGGCGACGGGCACGGTGAGTACCGAGCCCGTGGTGGGATCGCCACTGCTCCAGCCGGGCAGCCTGTTGAGGCCGAAGTAATAACGGGTGCCCTCCCGAGTGGTGACGACCCAGTACTCCCCGTCCTCGTCGCCGTTGGCCCGGACAGTGTCCTTGATCAGCTCGACCTTCGAACCGTCCCCCGAGGCGGTGTCCCACTGGCCGGTCTTGTCGTCCTTGACCAGTTCCGTCGTGGAGCCGCCGAGACTGAGAACGGCGTTGTAGCTGCCCCAGCACATGTCGGAAGTCTTGTGTGAGGCGTTGTTCGCTCCGCCGTCCGTGTCGTCGGCGCAGCCACGATAGGTGCGTTCGATGGAACCGGGGTTGTACTCCCAGCCGTCACCGAGCCAGGAGGCCTGGTTGTTGGTGGCCGACGTGCGGCCGTCCACGATCTGCGAGTTGTAGCGGAAGGTGACATCGGGGACGGGTCCTGCGGGCACCGGCGGAACGGTGACCTTGTAGGTGTAGTTGAAGCCGCCCGCGCTGCTGCCCGCCGTCCAGCTTCCGGCGCTGACCAGCGGGGTCGCGGAGTAGTCACCCTTGGCGCCGGAACCCGAGTCGACCGCCGCGAGGACGCCGACGGCGCCTCCGGCGGCCGCGGGAAGCAAAGCCCGCAGCGGGCCCGCGCCACCCGAGGGACGGTAGACCGCGTCGCGGAATGAGCCTCCCGACGAGGCGGAAGCCTTACGGGCCGCGGCGTTCACCGCGGCCAGGCCCGAGACGTCGAAGGTGGCCGTCAGCCGGCCGCTCGGGTCGTCATTGTCGGTCGACAGCGGTACGGAGCCGTTGCACGCCTCGTCATCCGGCGCGGTCAGGAAACACTCGGGAAACTGCTCGAACCGCAGCCGGTCGGCCCAGTCCGCGCTGTAGAGCTGCTTGAACTCGGAATAGTCCAGGGCCACTTCCACATCACCGGACGCACCGGCAGGTGGGACGACACTGAGCAGCATGCCGTCGACCTCCGCCTCGGACGTCTGCTCCGGGGAGGCCAGTTCCACCTGCCAGTCGCCCTGGAGGGCATCGGCCTCAGCGGCCGTGGCGTCCTCCGGCGGTCCGATCAGCACAGGCAGATCGCCGGCACGAACCAGGACTCCGGCCGCCGGATCGCTCAGGGCCGCGGCTCCCGGGCCACCTTCGGGAGCGGCCGTGTTGGCGGGCTCGTACTCCGTCACCGGTACGGACGCTTCCCCGGTCAGTTCGGAGAGGTCACCCGCGTCCGCGTCCTCCGCGATCTTCTCTGTCTGGAGGTCGATCAGGCCGACATCGGCCCTGGGAGCCGGTGGTGGAGCGGCGACAGCCTGCGCGGGCAGCAGGCCGACCAGCAGTGCGGCAGCGGTGGCCGTGCCCAGAGCGAGTCGCGTCCGCCGGGCACGTAGGCGCGCGGCAGACGTCCGGAGCAATGAGCCCCTGCCACACCACGACAGCGAAGAAATCACGCCAAAGCCCCCCAGCCCACCAGCGGCAACGCACGATGCGCCCACGCTCCACAGACAGCAAGATCGAGCGAATCCTTGAACGTGAAGGACCTGAACGTCAAATGAAGATTCCGTGATGAGATCTTGATCACGACGTAAAGGAAATGAAAAGGTGCGCAATGGGCAGCGACCATCACACACATGAAAATGATCTCCCCAAGCGGATACTGGAACCCATTGGTGACACAGAACGGAAAAGCGGATCAAGAGCCCCCGAGAGGCACCGCCAACGGCACCCTTTGGCGCGTTACGCCCTTTTTGATCACACGGCTGACCAGGGAAGATGGCACCGTTCAGCACGTCGACGAGCCCTGCTCAGAAAAACCGGGCCGGCACCTCGCGCCCGTATGGCGCTTGGCTCGGGAAACGCAATGGACCATGATCTGGGCCGCGCCCACATCTCACGCCGCACGCGCTCATAGCAGCAAAAAAATCTCTACGAATTCTTTGCAAGGTGGGACTTGACACCGGCATACGCCGGCGAATTGGGGAGGGGTAAGAAGTGGGACGTTGGCGAGGCCGCCGAAGGCCAGGACGTACCGCCACCGCGGTGACCGCCACAGTGGCGGCGCTGGCTCTGGGCGCCACGCTGACCACCGTTGTCGGTTCCTCCGAGAAACCGGCCTCAGCCAAGCCGCCTACAGCTCGGTCGCCGAGGGTCCTCGACGAGGACGGCGCCCAGGAGAAGGCGCGCCACAGCGGGAAGCCTGTCGAAGTCACCGCGCTGCGTACGGCGACCGACACCACCTTCGCTCGCCCCGACGGTTCCTTCGAACTGACCGCGCACAGCCTGCCGGTCCGCGCGAAGGTCCACGGTGTCTGGAAGGACATAGACACCACCCTCAAACCGGTGAAGGGTGGTGGCTGGGCAGCCGCCGCCGTGAACCACCCGGCCGTCTTCTCCGGGGGAAGCGCTCACCGGTCCTCGCGTACAACTCGCCGCGCCGCCTTCGGCGATGCCTCCGCACCGACGACTCCGCTGGTCACTCTCTCCACCGGCGGCCATGAACTCACTGTGACATGGCCGGGCACACTGCCGGAGCCGGTCATCGCGGGCCCGCGCGCGCTCTACGAAGAGGTGTTGCCCGGCGTCGATCTCCTGCTGACGGCCCGGGATTCAGGCTTCTCCCACCTGCTGGTCGTGAAGGACGCACAGGCGGCGGCCGACCCGGCGCTGGCCCAGCTCTCCTATGGGCTGACCTCACCCGACCTCACATTCTTCCTCGATCCCGTCAGCCAGGCCGTCACCGCCAAGGACTCTCTGGGGAACGAGGCGGCTGTCTCGCCGAGTCCATACATGTGGGACTCCGCCGGCAAGCCCGCCGTGACGCAGGGCGACGACCCGGAGCCCGCGCCGCCCGCCGAGGAACCGGCACCGGACTTCTCCGAGGAGCCTGGTGAAGCGCCGACCGGCAGCGGTCCTTCCGAGTCCGACGACACCGCGGCACCGACACCGGGCCCCACACCGGAGACCGACGCACCGGACACCGGCGCCCCGTCCCTCGCGCACCGAGTCCTGTTCTCCCGGGAGGGCAGTGGCGACGCTCCGGCGACCCTCTCGCGGCCCGGCCTCGCCGGGCCGCAGCCCGGCACCCACGACGCCATCGCCGAGGCCGACCTGAAGGACGGCACGCTCGCCATCGTTCCTGACACCAGGCTCCTCAAAGCCTCGTCGACGGTCTTCCCGGTCTTCATCGACCCGTCCTTCACCGCCGGTACGGACAACTGGACCACCGCCTACAGGACGTTCCCTTCGTCCAGTTTCTGGAACGGCACCAACTTCAACGACGGCACCGACACCGCGCGCGTCGGTTACGAGTCCACAACCGGCGGTCTGTCACGTTCGTTCTTCCAACTCGACTGGAACCCGGCGCTCAAAGGCGCGCACGTCTCCTCCGCGTCCTTCTACGCCAAGGAGACCTACGCCTGGTCGTGCGAGGGCCGCACGGTGGAGCTCTGGCTCACCGGCAGCGTCACTTCCAAGACCACCTGGAACAATCAGCCGGCCTGGCGGACGCCGATCGACTCCCAGGACGTCGCCCACGGCTACAACAGTGGATGTCCGGACAACTATGTGAAGTTCACCGCGACATCAGTGGCCCAGCAGGCTGCCGACGGCGCCTGGCCGAACATCACGGTGGGTCTGCGCGCGGCCGACGAGGAGTCCGCCAAGGCGTGGAAGAAGTTCCAGGCCGACGGCTCGGGTGCGCCTTATCTGAAGGCGACGTACAACCGCAAGCCGAAGGAGCCGGTCAAGTACACGATGACACCGGGACCGGACTGCGACACCGCGTCTCCCTACCAGTCCGTCGGCAAGTCGAGTCTCACCTTCGCCGCCACCGGTTCCGATCCCGACGGCGACCTGAAATACCTGGACTTCGAGGTCTGGCTGGACGGCTCCAGCACCAAGATCCTCGACTCCAACAGGTCCGTGGACTCCTCCGGGCACGCGAGTGTGACGGTGGACAGCACCAAGTTCGCCAACGGCAAGACCTATGTCTGGCAGGTGCGTTCACTGGACTCCACCGGCGCCGCTTCCACCTATGCCCCGCCCGGAGCCACCGCCTGCCGCTTCGTCTACGACAGCGCCGCGCCCAATTCTCCGGTGGTCACCTCGGCCGGCTTCCCCGAGGACGACGGGAGCGGCGGCAAGTGGTCCGCCATCAAGTTCGGCACCGCGGGTTCCTTCACCTTCAGCCCCGAGGGCGCCAAGGACGTCACCAAGATCGAATACTCCTTCAACGGAGGTACCTACGGCGCCAGCGCCCCGGTGACCGCCGGGGCCGATGTGACTCGCTCACTCCAGCCGCCCGTCGCGGGTCCCAACGTCCTGTACGCCCGGTCCGTCGACGCCGGCGGCAACCCGTCCGCCGCGACCAAGTACGTCTTCTACGTGACACCCAGGGACACCGCCGACACCGCGGGCGATGTCACCGGAGACGCCCAGGCGGACCTCTTCGTCGTCGACGAGGGCGGGAATCTGCGCCTCTATCCCGGCAATCGCGCCGCGGGCGACATCCACGTGTCCCTGCCGGCCGCGCATGACAAGGGAATCAACCTGACGGCCGACACCGACGGCGACGAACAGCCCGACCATCCCGGCTACTGGATGAACGCCGACGGCGATCCCGCCCTCATCACCCACAACGGCGACTTCCTGCCGGGCGACGGGGTCCAGGATCTCGTCGCCCGGATGCCTGACGGAAAACTGTATGCCTACCGAGGTGACGGCTACGGAAGCGTGGACATCTCCCAGCGCACGGAACTCCTTCTGCCGGACAACGCCCCGGACCCGTCGAGTTTCACCCAGATTCTTGCCGCAGGAGACGTGAACAACGACAAGAGGCCCGACTTGTTCGTGACCTCGGGAACCGCACTGTGGGCGTTTCTGGGATACACGGGAGGCACCTTCACCAGCGCCACACAGCTCACTTCCACTTCCTGGGACGTGCGTGATCTGGTGACCGTCGGCGATGTCAACCGCGACGGGGAAATGGACCTTGTCTATCGGACCTTCGCCAGCGACCGGCTGCTGCTCCGGCTCGGCAGGCCCGACGCCGGCGGCGGCACCACCCTCGAATCGCTCGCCAGCGCCGCGAACTCTCTGAACGGCACCGACGCCGAGTACGGCACGGGATGGAGCGCTGCCAACTTCCCGCTGCTGACCGGCACACCTGATGTGAACGCTGACGGAATCCCCGACATCTGGGCGCTGACCGGCACGGGCACCGTCAGGTTCTACGCCGGTACCAAGACCTCGGCCGGAACCGGCACCGAGGTCATCAGCGGAGGATGGAGCGCCAAGAAGTCCTTCGGCTGACGGACCGTCACCGGCCCCGCCGAGCGCGCGGCGGCCGGGCCGGTCAGCCGACCGCCCCGGCGATCGGCGGTGAGTGGCAGGACAGCCGGGGCAATCCGCTCGGCTGGGGCAAGGTC